>CAMBDY010000014.1 GCA_945865525.1 Nitrospira lenta
GACCCACGGATCGAACGTCCCGCCGATCGTCGATCCTAGGGCAACGGTGCGCGAGCAAATGTCGGCGCGCGGCTGAAAGACTCGAAGAGAAGAACCGGACAGATCATGTGCTACATAAACCGGACAAGTTAACTTGCTATCTACAGCAATCAATCGTGTCTACCACGCCGCTCTTTGTTAATACTTTTCTGTTACTTTCGTTACATCGACCAAGCAATGCTACCAAATGGTAACATTGGAACAGTACGGACAAATCATTGATTTATAATATAATATAATTAAATCAGAATTAATATTGATTGAGTGATACGGCAAATACTCAACATCACTTACCTTGATCTTCTCCGGCAATCCTCTCATGAATATTTTATAGCTTATTATTCAATTACTTAACACGCTCAACCTAAATGCAATACATACTGACGAGCGTGGTGTGCGTATTGCGATGCAAGAGGGTCGATGGAAATGTTAGAAATACAATATCAGAGACGGTATGGATATCATCTGTTAGCTAATCGTTTGTTCGTTTCTTCTTTTTTTACGGTAGCGCTCTGGGGAGAAACGAGATCTAAGCTTTCGCTGTGCGAGTGAAGTCGCGTGGGCTTGCTAAAAGCTCTCAACTCATAGGAGGTGTGTCCCATGTTTTTGTCACGGAGGCAGTTTTTAAAAGTCACAGCAGGAACGGTCGCCGCAGTGGCAGTCGCGGACAACGTCCTGGCATTAACCGCGCTCCAGCCGGTCATCGAAGTTGGGAACCCGTTGGGAGACTATCCGGATCGATCCTGGGAACGGGTCTATCATGACCAGTACCGCTACGATTCCTCGTTTACCTGGGTCTGTTCTCCGAATGACACGCATGCCTGCCGCGTCCGGGCCTTCGTCCGCAACGGCATCGTCATGCGGGTCGAGCAGAATTACGACCACCAGACCTATGAAGACCTCTATGGCAACCGCGGCACCTTTGCCCACAACCCACGCATGTGCTTGAAGGGGTTTACCTTCCACCGCCGGGTCTATGGCCCCTATCGGTTGAAAGGGCCTTTGATGCGGAAGGGGTGGAAGGAGTGGATGGATGCCGGTTCCCCGGAGCTGACGTCAGAGACCAAGCGCAAGTATAAGTTCGACAGCCGCTTTCTGGATGACATGCTCCGCGTGTCCTGGGATACGGCCTTCACCTATGCGGCTAAGGCCATGATTGTGATTGCCACGCGGTACAGTGGGGAAGCCGGTGCCCGTCGGCTCCGTGAGCAGGGCTATGCGCCTGAAATGATTGAGATGATGAAGGGGGCGGGCGTGCGCACGTTCAAGCATCGCGCCGGCATGCCGGTTCTCGGCATCATCGGCAAGATGGGCAACTCCCGAATGAATGGTGGTGTCAACGCACTTCTGGACACCTGGATCCGGAAGGTCGGCCCGGAACAGGCCCAGGGTGGCCGCTATTGGTCGAACTATACCTGGCACGGGGACCAGAACCCGTCGCATCCATGGATATTCGGCGTCCAGGGGTCTGACTGCGACCTCTCCGACATGCGTTTCTGCAAAATGAACACGAGCTGGGGCAAGAACTTCGTTGAGAACAAGATGCCGGAAGCCCACTGGAAGTTGGAGTGTATCGAGCGGGGCGCGCGGATCGTGGTCATCACGCCGGAGTATAACCCCACCGCCTATCGAGCCGATTACTGGATGCCATTACGCCCTGCGTCGGACGGCGCGATTTTCTTGGGCGCCCTAAAGATCATCGTCGATGAGAACATGCATGACACCGACTTCCTGAAGGGCTTTACTGATTCGCCCATACTCGTCCGCACCGATACCTTGCAGTTCTTGGATCCGCGTGACGTGGTGGCCGAGTACAAGTTCCCGGACTTTTCTAATAGTTACTCGGGCCGCGTGCAGTCTCTGAACCCAGCGCAGGTTGCGCGGCTGGGGGGAATGATGGTCTGGGATCTGAACAAGAAGCAGGCGGTCCCGCTCCACCGGGAGCAGGTCGGCTGGCATTATCTGAACAGCGGTATCGATGCCGCCCTCACCGGGACCTACCGCGTGAAACTGCTCAATGGGCGTGAAGTCGATGCGATGCCGGTTTGGCAAATGTACATGGTGCACTTCCAGGATTACGATTTGGACACCGTCCATCAGATTTGCCGAACACCGAAGGATCTGTTGGTCCGGTGGGCGCGAGATTCCGGGTCGATTAAGCCCGCCGCCATTCATAACGGCGAAGGCACGAACCATTATTTCCACATGACCATCAACTCCCGCGGCGCCGCGATGGTGCTCATTGCCACCGGCAACGTGGGCAAGTTCGGCACCGGGCAACATACCTGGGCCGGCAACTACAAAGCCGGAACATGGACGGCGACGCCCTGGTCTGGTGCCGGTCTCGCGGTGCACACCGGGGAGGACCCCTTCAACATCACGCTGGATCCGAATGCCCACGGGAAGGAAATCAAGACCGCCTCCTATTACTACGGCGAAGAGGTCGGCTACTGGAATCATGGCGACACCGCCTTGATCGTCAACACTCCGAAATACGGGCGCAAAGTCTTCACGGGGAAGACGCATATGCCGACCCCGAGCAAGTTCCGCTGGGTGTGCAACGTGAACGTACTCAACAACGCCAAACATCACTATGACATGGTCAAGAATGTCGATCCGAACATCGAGACCTTGATCACGCAGGATGTCGAAATGACGTCGGACATCAACCACAACGATATTGCCTTCGCCTGCAACACCTGGATGGAGTTCACCTATCCGGAAATGACGGTGACCGTGTCGAATCCCTGGGTGCAGATCTGGAAGGGCGGGATCCGGCCGCTGTACGACACTCGGAACGACCTCGACACCTTTGCCGGCGTCGCGGCCAAGTTGGCAGACATGACCGGCGACACGCGGATGCGCGACTACTTCAAGTTCGTCTACGACAACCGCGTCGACGTCTATGCCCAGCGGTTGCTGGATGCGTCCAGCACCTTCTATGGCTATAGCGCCGACGTCATGCTGAAGTCGGAAAAGGGCTGGATGGTGATGGTGCGAACCTATCCGCGCGTGCCTTTTTGGGAAGAGACGAACGAGTCGAAACCCATGTGGACGCGGACGGGGCGGTATGAGAATTACCGAACCGAACCAGAAGCGATCGAATATGGCGAAAACTTCATTTCGCATCGTGAAGGGCCGGAAGCAACCCCATATCTGCCGAACGCGATCCTGACCACGAATCCCTATGTCCGACCGGATGATTACGGGATTCCGATCACCGCCCAGCACCATGACGACAAAACGGTGCGGAACATCAAGCTGCCCTGGCAGGAAATCAAACGGCATGCCAACCCCTTGTGGGAGAAGGGCTACCAGTTCTATTGTGTCACGCCCAAGACTCGGCATCGGGTGCACAGTCAATGGTCGGTGAACGACTGGGTGCAGATTTACGAGTCGAACTTCGGCGATCCGTACCGCATGGACAAACGGACCCCGGGGGTCGGCGAACACCAGCTGCACATCAATCCGCAGGCGGCGAAAGACCGTGGGATCAACGACGGCGACTATGTCTATGTGGACGGCAATCCGGTGGACCGGCCCTATCGCGGCTGGAAGCCGTCAGATCCGTACTACAAGGTGGCGCGCTTGATGATCCGGGCCAAATACAATCCGGCCTATCCGTACCACGTCACCATGTCGAAGCACGCCCCATTCGTGTCCACACCGAAATCGGTCAAAGGCCATGAGACGCGCCCAGACGGACGCGCGATCGCGGTGGATACCGGCTATCAGTCCAACTTCCGGTACGGGGCGCAGCAGTCCTTTACCCGGAACTGGTTGATGCCGATGCACCAGGTCGACTCCTTGCCAGGCAAGCATGCGATTGCCTGGAAATTCAAGTGGGGCTATCAGGTCGATCACCATGCCATCAACACGGTGCCGAAAGAATGTCTCATCCGTATCACCAAGGCCGAAGACGGGGGCATCGGAGCCCGTGGACCCTGGGAGCCGGTACGGACGGGGTTCACCCCAGGCCAAGAGAATGAGTTCATGATCAAGTGGCTCAAAGGCGAACACATCAAGATTAAAGTCTAAGGACGTGACACGTGAATCGAATGCAATGATTGGCGTGTCACGAAATAACGAGTAACGAGGAGGAATCACCATGCCTGAAGTCTATAACTGGCAACTGGGACGGAAGATGCTGTATCCCTACGAGGAGCGGCATCCGAAGTGGCAGTTTGCCTTTGTGTTCAACATCAACCGGTGTCTCGCCTGTCAGACCTGCTCGATGGCGGATAAGTCGACCTGGCTGTTCTCCAAGGGGCAGGAATACATGTGGTGGAACAATGTGGAGACCAAGCCCTACGGCGGGTACCCCCAGTTCTACGACGTGAAGATCACCCAGCTCATCGAACAGGTGAACCCGGGCGGCCAGGTGTGGAACGTCCGGGTGGGACGGAAGCACCATGCTCCCTACGGGGTGTTTGAAGGGATGACCATTTTCGACGCGGGGGCGAAGGTGGGCCAGGCGGCGATTGGGTACATTCCGACCGACCAAGAGTGGCGGTTCGTGAATATCTATGAGGATACAGCCACCTCCATGCGCGCCCTGGTGGAAGGCATCGACAAGACGGGGTTCTCCCGCGATGAACCCTGGAAGATGACGGGGAGCAGTCTGCCGGAGCACGAGACGTTCTTCTTCTATCTCCAGCGGATCTGTAACCACTGCACCTATCCCGGCTGCTTGGCGGCCTGTCCCCGGAAGGCGATCTACAAGCGCCCGGAAGACGGCATCGTGTTGATCGACCAGAATCGCTGCCGGGGGTACAAGAAGTGTGTGGAACAATGCCCCTACAAGAAGCCGATGTATCGGGGCACGACGCGCGTGTCGGAGAAGTGCATCGCCTGCTATCCGCGTATCGAAGGGAAGGACCCGCTGACGGGGGGTGAGCCGATGGAAACGCGCTGTATGGCGGCCTGTGTCGGCAAGATCCGGATGCAGAGCTTGATGCGCATCGGGGACGATGGCCTGTGGGCGGAAGATCGGTGGCATCCGCTCTATTACACGATTCGCGTGGAGCAGGTGGCGTTGCCCCTATATCCGCAGTGGGGCACGGAGCCCAATGGCTTCTACATCCCCCCGCGGCATAGCCCACGCGGCTATGCGCGGCAGATGTTTGGTCCCGGGGTCGATAACGCCATCGAGAAGTATCTGGTGCCCAGCCGGGAACTCTTGGCGGTGCTCCAGCTCTGGCGCGCGAGTCAGCAGATCGTCTTCCGCTACGATGTCATTCCCGGCCCGAAAGTGTTTGAGACGCAGATCCACGGGAAACGGTTCGAGATGTACAACGATACCGTGCTGGGGTTCAACAAGTCTGGCAAGGAAGTGGCGCGGATTCAGGTCGAAGAGCCGATCTACATTCGGCCGGCCGAGCGGGTCAACTGGTTGTAGGATTCATCGCGACCAGCGCAGGACAGGGGGCGGAGTTCCGTCAGGGACTCCGCCCCTTGTGTTTGAACCAGCTTCTTGGTGCTTCACCGGTCTTTCGGCTCAGGCCTTGGCTGCTCCTTCTGCGCACTTGACGCGTCTCAAGAGGTCCAGTAGAGTTGCGGAGCAAACAGGATTCCTCTATCAAAGCTGGGGTATCATCGGCGTGACCTCTAGTCAGCAACCATCTGTCCCATTTGCTGCGCAAGCCATACCCTTCGACGAGTTTTTGGTTTCAGGAAAACTCCCGGATGGCTACCTCGCTAGCGAATATCTCGCTCAACAATTTGTCGAACGCCTCGTGCACTATGTGCTCAGTGTTCCAACAGGCAGCTATACCATGGCTAATTTGGGCCAGCTCCTTGAACAGATCGACTCTCGCACGCAGGTTCTCTTCTTCAAACGTCTTAAAGAAACTAGCCCCGAGAGCCTTAAAGATTTCGCCCCGCTCTATTACGGATTCATGAACGAGTTTCATTCTCTTCTGTTTACCTAGTCCAACAGTTTTTCCTGTAGATAGCAAGTTACCTTGTCCGGTGTATATTGCCCATGATCTGTCTAGTTCTTCCTTCCGAGTCTTTCTGCCGCGCGTCGATATGATGGTGCGCATCGTGGGCCTAGGATGAACGATTGGCGGGCCGTTCGACCCATGGGTCGGTCCATTACGGGCGAGGTGGGCTCGACCGGTCTCGATCAGTCAGCCATCCGCATGGTAGCGAGCCACGCACCGGGGTCCATGGAACACGGCCACGGTCCCATCCGGATAGGCGTGGCCTCGCACCGTGACCGTCACATCGTGGAACCGGTGTGGGGCTTGCGGGATCTGCAAGCGCGGGCGGTATTGTGCCGGGTATTGTCGTTGGCGACGACGCGTTCGTCTTGCACACAGAGAATCTCGGCGAGGGGCGGGCCGACCCACGGGATGAAGGCCGTCTCGACTTTGGGGGCCGACACCGCACCGTGCGGGTTGTAGGCTGGGAGAAACCGCTCGGGGAGATACCGGTTCGCCGCCGCCAGCTCGGTGATCCCGGCCAGCGAACTCTGTGGGCAATCGGTCCTGTAGGGTGCGGAAGGCGCGTTCCGACCGGCCCCGCGCGTCCGGTGAATAGGCCGGAAGCAGCGTGATGCCCCTGGGTCATCCGGGTCGTATCGACCGTGCCCTCCGCCCCTCGGTGTACCAATAGTGCGCCCCCGACCGGCATAGAGGGAACTGAAGAGCCCCGTCCTCTCCATCACCTCCTGCAGGCCCCGGAAGCTGCTCAGGGTTCCTGCTTCCTCGACGAAGAAGGCCAAAGAGATCTCCGTCGTCGCATCGTCCACCATCACAATCAAATCCCACTGGCAGCCGGGCCCCCACTCATGGGTGGAGCCGTCTTGGTGCCGCTTCATGCCTGGCAGCGGTTTCCTCGGCCGCTTCGTGCGATGCGCCCCGCGCCGGGGCACCCGCACCCCATGTCCTGGCCTGCAAGGTCTTCTTGGTCCAACGATAAGAGCGGTGCCCGCCATGCTCGGGGTGCCAACGCTCGTGGACATGCTTGACGGTCCAGCCGGTGTACCGGGTCTCATACCGCTCACCCTGCGGAGCGCCTCCTCCACGGGCACCGCGCGGGCCGAAGCTCGGCCGCGTCGCCGATCCTGCAAGCCCTCCGCCCCCTCGGTGGCATAGCGGCCACTCCAGCGGCGAACGGTCCGCTCGGTAATCTCTAAGAGCTCTGCGGCTTCTGCCATCGTGAGTGTCCGTCGTTGTCGCCGCTCATACAACGCTTCGAATCGCAGCGGTCTCACTTCCTGTCTGTAATCACAAAATGATAATGTCCGCTTTGGCCCAAGTAGAAATGTCCTCTTTGTTGCGAGACGATCGGCCCTCACAAGGAGGGTCAGATGGTCAGAGAGGACAGGGTCATCATGAGTGTGAAAGAACTCAAGCGGGTGCATGTGATTCGACAGACGATGGAGAAGAAGCTGACGCAGGTGCAGGCGGGCACCCTCCTGGGGCTGACGCCCCGCCATATCCGGCGCCTCCTCGCGCGGATGGAGCAGGCGGGCGACCAGGGGTTGGCGCATCGGGGACGGGGCAAACCCTCGAACCGGCGGATCCCGGAGACGGTCAAGGCCACGGTGCTGACGCTGTACGAGAAGCAGTACGAGGACTTTGGCCCAACGTTGGCGGCGGAGAAGCTGACCGAGCGCCATGGGATCACGATCAGCGCCGAGACCGTGCGGGGCTGGTTACGGGACGCCGGCATCGACCACTTCACGCGGCGGAAGCGCCCGCACCGGGCGTGGCGGGAGCGGAGAGCTCAGGTGGGGGAACTGGTCCAGCTGGATGGCTCACACCATGACTGGTTCGAGGGACGCGGACCCCGGTGCGTGCTGATGGCCTACATTGATGATGCGTCCAGTCGGGTGTATGCCCGATTCTATGCGTACGAAGGGACGATCCCGGCGATGGACAGCTTCATACGGTATGGGCAGCAGTATGGGATTCCGCTGGCCCTCTACGCGGACAAGCATTCGACCTATCAATCGCTGGCCTCGCCCACCGTGGAGGAGCAACTCGCGGGCGTGAAGTCCACGAGTCAATTTGGGCGCGCGGTGGGTGAGCTGGGGGTCGAGCTGATCCCGGCCCATTCGCCACAGGCCAAGGGGCGGGTGGAGCGGCTCTTTCAGACCTTTCAAGATCGGGTGATCAAGGAGATGCGGCTCGCGGAGGTCTCCACGCTGGAGACGGCGAATCGGTTTCTGGAGCGCTATCTGCCGATCTACAATCAGCGCTTCACCGTTCAGCCCGCGCAGGCCGCCGATCTGCATCGCCCCCGTCCGGCGCGCCGTGATTTGGACAGGAGCCTGTGCATCAAAACCCCACGAGGCCTGCGTCGGGACTGGACGGTAGCCCATCACGGGCATCTCTACCAGGTGCGGACCAATGTCCGGGCGACCGACGTGCTGGTGGAAGAGCGCGTGGATGGGACTCTGCGGATCACGCACCAGGGTCGGCCGCTCGACTTTCACGCGATCACGTCGCGGCCCGTGAAGGCAGTTGAGGCCAAGACGATGTACCCACCCCGGCGCCCGGTCACGCCGAGGCCGGATCATCCGTGGCGTCAACGCCTACGACCGGAGCGACGAACACAGGCGACGGGGGCGGGAACCTAAACCGGACATTTCTATTTGGGGAGGAAGAGGACATTTCTACTTGGGCTTGACACAGGATCGGTCACCATTGCATACCACGGCATCGGAACCTACTCTTATGAGTTTCGATTGACCGCGACAGATTCCAGCGGTTTGACACACACCACGAGTGTAACTCTGCCGGTCCTCAGCGATACCACACCACCGTCAGACCCGACCGGATTGGTTGCCACGGCCATCGGCTCATCGCAGATTAATCTGGCCTGGACCGCCTCCACCGATAATTCAGGCTCCACGGGCTATCGGGTTGATCGCTGTCAAGGCGTAGGCTGTACCAACTTTGTCCAAATTGCCACCACCAGCACAAACAGTTACAGCGACACCGGCTTGGCAGGGGGCACCAGCTACAGCTATCGCATCCGCGCAGCGGATAGCAGTGGGAATCTGAGTCTGAATTACACGAGCGCTTCTTTAATTACGGGTGGAGGCGGAGGCGGAACAAGCCTCGTGACGGCCTATGGGATGAACGAAGGGAGCGGGACCACGCTGGTGGACGCGTCAGGGGCCGGACACACCGGCACGTTGGTCAACGGCCCCCTCTGGGTCGCGAGCCAGGCCACCTATGGCCAAGCCCTGTCCTTCGATGGCGTCAACGATGCCGTCTCCGTCGCCAATCCGGGCACCTACAACTTCGGCACCGCAGACTTTACGATCGCACTGTGGGCCAAGCGCAATGTGCTGGGCGGGGGCCAACGCCATCTCGTCAGCAAGTGCGCAGCCACGACCTGGGCGGCTGGGTGCAAAGAACTCTACTTCGATGGAAACAACCAGTTGACCTTCGGCTCCTTTAGCACCGGCGACACCTTCGCCAACACGATCGCCGACACGAACTGGCACCATATTGCCGTGACGTTCACCGACAGCACCAACACACTCCGGATGTATGTAGATGGCGCGCTGATCACCACGGCCACGAAGGCCCTGGAAGCGGATGCGGCGACCCACGTCGTGACCCTCGGCAATCTGCACAACAGTAATCCGTTCAGCGGCCTGCTCGACGAATTCCGGGTCTACAACCGTGTGCTGACTCTCACGGAGATTCAAACGGACCGGACCACTCCAATCACGCCATGAGAATCAGAAATGGAAGGCAACAGTTAACCTACAGTTTAATAGACAACACACCGATGAATAGGGCCATTGGATTCGACATAGTCTTTCCAACCTGCCTTTCACTGAGCACCGGCTGTAGCACTGATCGGTCGGCTTCAAGACTTATCGAGACTGTTGGGGATTTCCTAGTCAGTGTTCAGAATCCTTTGACAGAATTATCTCCGCTCCACACCCCGCCTTCAGCCGTTGTGCCGCATTGCCTTCATTGATGAAGACTTCTATGGCGCCATTGCTGTTGATCAGCGCCGACGGCTCGACTCTCGATCCTTCAGCATAGCTCCCTACAACCTCATCAATTGTGTGGCCGGCAATACGGATCTGCCAGTTGGGCCGCTTCGTTAGGTCTTGAACTTCCCTCACATGGTGGGACATGAGGTTTGAAATCAGATTTCCGAACCGATCCACGTAGACGATTTCGCCGACCACGGACGTGTGTTCCCAACGTGGTTGAGGGATGGAAAACGTCCGGTAGCTTTTGATAACTGGCCCGTACGACTCAAAAGGTTCGTGCTGGGCAAGCCTGGCAGCAGCCGGCGCAAAGAGATCCCGCCCATCGAAAGTATGGCCAAGCGACTCTCGCCGAAACTTCCGCTGATCGATCTCGCGTACTTCGACCAGCTGTTCGTCGTTGAAAATGTGGGTAAGCACACCGTTGTCCGGCGCCAGGAAAAAGTACCGCCCACTGTTGGCGGCAATCGCCCGCCTGGCGCTGCCGACACCAGGATCGACGACCACGACATGAATGGTGCCTTCAGGGAACTCGCGATAGCAGGACTTGAGGAAGTAACTGGCTTCGTTGATCTGGTGCGGAGCAATCTGGTGCGAGAGATCGACGATGTGGACATCGGGGTGAATCGACAGAATCACTCCCTTCATCGTAGCGACAAACCAATCGAGGTCACCAAAATCAGTCAGGAGGGTAATCAGGGAACGCGCAGGCGGCACCTTATAATTCCTCGAAACGAATCTCCACTACCTCGTACTCGACCATTTTCACCGGCGTCTTCACTTCCACAAAATCACCGACGCGTTTTCCAATCAGCGCCTTCCCGACCGGAGACTGAATCGAGATGCGGTTCACTTTCATATCGGCTTCATCCTGCCCCACCAGCGTATACTGACGCTTTGACTGCGACTCCTGCTCAATCACGATCACCGTCGCACCGAACACGATGGTCTCGGAGACCCGTCCGGCTGTTTCGACGATGCGGGCATCGGCCAACTTCGCCCCAAGCTCAATGATACGCGACTCGATAAATCCCTGCCGTTCCTTAGCAGCATCATACTCCGCATTCTCGCTCAAATCGCCATGGGCGCGCGCTTCAGCAATGGCTTCAATATTTTTTGCACGCTCAACTTTACGAAGCCGATCAAGCTCTGCCTGAAGTGCCTCGTGCCCCTTTCGCGTGATTGGTGTTGGCATAGCGTAACGTCCTCTATGAGTGGTGATGATATTCCTGCAACGACCGAATCGTGAGTTCGGTCATGAGAATTGCTTCAATCCCCATGACCGCCGCCCGAGCGCCCCGGATAGTCGTATAATAGGCCAGCCCTTTATTCAAGGCCTCCCGGCGAATCGATAAGGAATCGGTATGGGACGCCGCGGTACTCACGGTATTCACGACCAAAGCCACTTGCCCGTTCTTGATATGGTCCACGACATGGGGACGGCCTTCTTTGACCTTGTTCACGGTTTGGACCGGCACCCCATGATCGCGCAAATACCCCGCCGTACCACTCGTCGCTTGGATGCTGAACCCTAGCTTATGAAGCTGTTGCACGACGTCCAATGCGGCCAAGCGATCGCTTTCTTTCACACTGATGAAGGCCGTGCCTCCCTTGGGCAGTGGCGCGCCAACTCCTGCCTGAGATTTAGCAAACGCCCAACCGAAATCCTGATCGATACCCATTACTTCGCCGGTAGACTTCATCTCCGGCCCCAAAAGGACATCCACCCCTGGAAATTTATTAAAGGGGAAGACGGATTCCTTCACGGACAAATGCCTCGGTACAGGGGTCTCGATCAATCCCAACTCCGGTAAGGTCTTGCCCACCATCACCTTCATCGCCAGCTTGGCCAATGGCACCCCGATGGCCTTGCTGACAAAGGGCACGGTGCGCGAACCTCGAGGATTGACCTCCAACACGTAAATCGTATCTTCTTTCACCGCAAACTGCGCGTTCATTAAGCCGATCACACCCAGCTCCAGGGCCAGGACCTTCATTTGCCGGCGAATTTCCTCCACTACGCTCTGCTTCAGCGAATAGGGCGGCAAGGAACAGGCCGAGTCCCCCGAATGGACTCCGGCTTCTTCGATATGTTCCATAATGCCGGCCACCACAACGTTCGTCCCGTCTGAAATGGCGTCGGCATCGACTTCAATCGCATCGGAAAGATACCGATCAATCAGCACCGGATGTTTCGGCGAGGCCTTGACCGCCGCGGTCATATATTCCAGCAACCCTGCTTCGTCGTAGACGATCTGCATAGACCGCCCGCCTAATACATAGGAAGGCCGCACCATCACCGGATAGCTAATCCGTAACGCAATCTCCAGGGCCTCGTCCACGGACCTGGCCATGCCGCTCTCTGCTTGGCGGAGCCCGAGTTTATCCAGGCAGTCGCGGAACTGCTCTCGGTCTTCAGCCCGGTCGATCGCCTCGGGGCTCGTGCCTAAAATTTTCACCCCGGCCTTGGAGAGCGGTAAGGCAAGCTTAAGGGGCGTTTGCCCGCCGAACTGTAATACCACACCCAGCGGCCGTTCGCGCTCCACGATATTGAGGACATCCTCCTCAGTCAGCGGCTCGAAATAGAGCCGATCCGACGTGTCGTAGTCCGTGCTCACCGTTTCCGGGTTGCAATTCACCATAATAGACTCGATACCCTCTTCGCGTAGGGCCATAACGGCATGAACGCAACAGTAATCAAATTCGATCCCCTGCCCAATGCGGTTCGGCCCGCCGCCGAGAATAATGACTTTCTTCCGGTCCGTCGGGCGCGCCTCACATTCACTGCCATAGGTCGAATAAAAATAGGGGGTATGGGCCTCAAACTCTGCGGCGCAGGTGTCCACGCGCTTATAGGTCACGCCTCGTTTGCTTTCGGCTCTGGTCCGCTGCTTCCGGACCGAGGCAGCAGTAGTGCCAATGAGTTGCGCGATACGATCATCCGAGAACCCCAGTTCCTTGGCCTGCCATAAAAGCGATTCCTCCATCACTACAAGCTTCTTACCCGCCTGGCCGACCAGCACCGCTTCAAATTGAATCAGCGCCCGGACCTGTTCCAGAAACCAAGGATCGATCATCGTCAAGGCAAAGATGTCCTCATTCGACAAGCCAAGCCTTATACCATCTGCCACATGCCACAACCGCTCTGCAATTGGAGTCCGCAGATGTTGCCGCACCCGCTCAAGCCCCTGCGTCCGGTCGAACTCTTCTGGGATACCTCGATCCAAGCCCTCCCGCGAGGAAAGTCCGCTTATGTTCAATTCCAACGAACGAATCGCCTTTTGCAAAGCCTCTTTAAAGGTTCGGCCAATCGCCATAACCTCTCCCACCGACTTCATCTGCGTCGTGAGGGTCGGATCGGCCCCGCGGAACTTCTGGAAGGCAAAGCGAGGGATCTTCACCACCACATAGTCGATGGTGGGTTCAAAGGAGGCTTTGGTCACCCCGGTAATGTCGTTGGTAATTTCGTCCAGTGTGTAGCCCACAGCGAGCTTCGCGGCAATCTTTGCAATGGGGAACCCCGTCGCCTTCGAGGCAAGCGCGGAACTTCGCGACACGCGCGGGTTCATCTCAATGACTACCATGTCGCCGTTCTTAGGGTCCACGCCGAACTGCACGTTCGACCCACCCGTGTCGACGCCAATCTCACGCATGATCCGGACTGCGGCATCTCTCATCCGCTGATACTCTTTGTCCGAGAGGGTCATGGCCGGCGCGACCGTGATGCTGTCCCCCGTATGGACACCCATCGGGTCCAGGTTCTCGATGGGACAGATGATGACAACATTGTCCTTAAGATCCCGCATCACCTCGAGTTCATATTCTTTCCACCCAATGAGCGATTCCTCAATCAGCACTTGACTGACCGGACTCATGACCAAAGCCCAATCGATCAGTTTCTCGAACTCTTCGCGGTTGTAGGCGATGTTGCCGCCGGTTCCGCCCATGGTGAAAGAGGGACGGATGATGGAGGGGAATCCAGTCTGTTCAAGAATCTTAATGGCTTCGTCACGGTTATGGGCCGTACCGCTGGCCGGTACCCGTAAGCCGATTCGCTGCATCGCATGCTTGAAGGCTGCGCGATCCTCAGCTTTTTGGATCGCCTCGGCGGAGGCACCGATCAGCTTCACGCCGTATTTTTCGAGCGTCCCCCGTGCGACCAACGCCATCGTGGCATTCAAAGCGGTCTGCCCTCCCATAGTGGGAAGCAGGGCATCGGGCCGTTCTCGTTCAATTACTTTCTCCACCACCTCGACTGTGATCGGTTCCACATAGGTCCGATCGGCTAATTCAGGATCAGTCATGATCGTGGCAGGATTGCTGTTGATGAGAATGACTCTATAGCCTTCCTCTTTCAGTGCTTTGCAGGCCTGTGTCCCGGAATAGTCGAACTCGCAGGCCTGACCGATCACGATCGGGCCGGATCCGATCAATAAAATAGACTTGATATCTGTTCGCCTTGGCACAAAAACCTCGTTGCAGAGTCAGCTAGCTCGACTGTGGCATCGGCCCGATGGCCGGCTGGTATGGCGGAGCAGGCGGAGGAACCACCCCACCCCCAGGCCCATGATAATGATGAAGCGCCTCAGGAAGCCAGGCTTCGATCTGGTTAATACGCGTTAAATCGGACGGATGGGTGGACAGAAATTCCGGGATCGCCTGCGACGACCGAAAACAGAGCTTGCCGATCATCTGCCTCGGGCAGCCGCTCATACGTTCCCAAAAGGGGACCGCCGCGCGCGGATCGTATCCAGCCTGTGCCATCAAGCGGAGCCCAACATAATCGGCTTCTGATTCCTGTTTCCGGTTAAAGGGCATAGACACATTGGCTCCATAGGCGCCCAAAAGGCCCTGCATCGCGCCGGGATTAACAGCGCCGCCTACTGCTGCACCCAAAGCACCTAATTGCGCGATTTGATCCAGGATACTCCTGCTCATCCGCTCCACCCCGTGCCGCTGCAACGCATGGGCGACTTCGTGCCCCATTACCGTCGCCAATCCAACATCGTCTTTCGTATGTTTGAGAATTCCGGTGAAAATCGCTACCTTCCCGCCAGGCAGCGCGAAAGCATTGACCATGTTGTCGTCTTGAATGACGGCAAATTCCCACTGATACTCCGGCTTGTTAGCGGCAGCCGCGATTCTCCGTCCCACCCGCTGCACCATCTCATTGATTTCTGCATTGTCGCTGAGAGGGGCAGACCGCAAAACATCGCGGTAGGCGCTCAAGCCGAACTGCAGCTCCTTCTCTTCGGAGAAGAAAATCACCTGATCGCGACCTGTGCCAGGCGCGCGGTAACAGCTCGTCAAACTGCCGAGCAGACTCATGAGAGTCCCCACTCCGAGCGCAGCGCAGAGGCCCATCGCCCCCTTGGCGCCCAGTACTAACATCAGTCGACGCCCGATAGGCGTGGCTAACGCTCGATCAATGGGGTCAGCAGCATGTGCCATGACGACCTATGGCATCCAGAGATACATGAACTGTGGCGTTCCACCTCGCACCATCGACAGTAAATCTAAATTAGTAAAGCTGACCATGCCAGCGCTCGCCCCGAACAAACGCGAATAGATATTATTCTGATACTCGCCCCTATGCCCATAGGTCACAACCTGCGCCTCCGTCAGACCAGCTTTTTTCTTGGCCATCGCGATCGCGTCTTCGAGATATCCAATCTCGTCAATCAAGCCCGCCTCCTTGGCCTGACCACCTGAGTAGATACGCCCGTCGGCTAATTTTTTGATCTGATCGGACGACAGATGAGGCCGCCCTTCCTGCACCACCGCTAGGAACTGGTGATAAAACGAATCGATCACGCTTTGGAAAATGGCTCGTTCCTCAACTGTCATCACCCGAAATGGTGAGCCCATATCCTTGCGGGGGCCGGACGTAATAGCGTTAGCTTCAAGTCCCACTTTTTCCAACAGGCCTCGTGCATTGACGGTCAGCATGATCACGCCGATACTCCCCGTCACCGTCGAGGGATGGACCCAAATACTGTCCGCCGCCATGGCTAGGTAATAGCCCCCTGAGGCCGCCACATCCATCATCGAGGCGATTACAGGCACCTTCTTCTTAAGCTTGAACTCCCGCAACTCATGATAGAGGATGTCCGATGCAGTCACAGTACCACCGGGACTGTTAATGCGCAGCACGAGAGCCTTAACCTTGTCGTCCTTCGCGGCTCTTGTCAGTTCTTCCTTGAACAGGGCTACCATGTTGGGGTGCGGGATGAAGCCTTCTTTGTCTTGCGCGCTAATGACCCCGGAGAGATCGAGCACTAACACTTTTCCCTCGCCCGTACCACTCAGCCGTACTTCCTGCACCGGCCCGGACGGCTCGATGAGATTAATCGTGATACATCCTGTTTGCAGACCAATAACCATGAAGAGGCAGAATTGCCCAATAATTATACGGCCCCTAGCAGGCTGCGGCACAACGACGTTGACGCGCGAAGACTTCGAGAGTCGGTACACGGGCGCAACAGGAGAACCCGCCTGCAGGGTGCTCAAAAAGCTTGTCCAGCAAGGCCGTAGCGAGTGAAGGACCACGGCGTACCCATCGCGGTACGTTGAGGGACTGAACGATGCGTGGAAGAAACTGGCGGACTTTTTCAGCATTCTCCTATACATGATGTTTCTCCATCAGCTGAATAAACTCGGTAAATAAGTAGCCAGAGTCATGAGGCCCGGGGGAGGCCTCCGGGTGATACTGGACCGAGATCACCGGACGATCCACACAAGCCAATCCTTCGATTGAATGGTCGTTCAGGCTCACATGGGTCACCGCGACCTTCCCGAATACTGTCTCGATGACGGGCGGACAAGCCGGCACGGCTCTAATCGGCTGCGGGATCTGCACTGCAAAATTATGGTTCTGCGAGGTGATCTCGACCTGCCGCGTGCGTAGATTCATGACAGGATGGTTCGCCCCATGATGACCGAACTTCAACTTGTAGGTCTTGAGCCCCAACGCAAGGCCAAGGATCTGATGGCCCAAGCAAATCCCAAAAAGCGGATACTGGCCGATCAGTTGCCGCACCGATTCAATCGCATAGGGCAAGCCCTCCGGATCCCCCGGGCCATTCGACAGGAAAATTCCGTCCGGCCTGAGCGCTCCCACCTGTTTCGCTGTCGTCGAAGCCGGCACGACAGTCACAGTACACCCCACATCGACCAGTTGACGAAGAATATTCTGCTTTACTCCGAAATCATAGGCAACGACATGCCAACGCTTGGTCACAGCAGCACGGGGCTTCTCGCCGAGAAAAGAAATCCATTCGCCTGATCCGTCCGTCCATTGATAGGCGGTCTCACAAGTCACCGTGGCTGCGAGATCGCGGCCAATGATGCTGGGAGCCGCCTTGGCCTTGGCCACCGCACGACGGGCGTCTGTTTCGACATGGGTAATAAGGCCCTGCTGCGAACCTTGTTCGCGCAGATGGCGCGTGAGGGCTCTGGTATCCAGCCCCTCAATGCCGACGATCTTCGCCTCTTGAAGATAGGCGTGTAACTGCTGCTTGCTGCGCCAGTTGCTGGCGAGCGTGCTGGCCTCTTTCACGATAAACCCTTCAGCCCAGATCTTCCGCGACTCGATATCCTCTGGCGTCACCCCGTAGTTGCCGATGTGGGGACAGGTCATCGTAATGATCTGTCCTTTATAGGAGGGATCGGTCAGAATTTCCTGATAGCCAGTCATGGCTGTATTAAATACGACCTCACCGACCGTCTCCCCTTCGTATCCCAACGCGCACCCCTCGAAGAGCGTGCCATCCGCCAATGCCAACAATGCTTGCTTCACGTCACCACTCCATCTCGCTGTAGCAATTGTTTGGCCTTGATTCCTGTCAGTATAATGCCCAGTACAAGATTGACTATATAGAGCGACCGGACCGGCATATGGACACGGAAGAATGCCTCGAACGCCGCCTTCCGCGCCGCCTCCTCTTTCACCGCAAAAGCCTGCGCCTGGAGCGAAGCAACCATCGGATGGAGCCAGAGAATAATGATACCAGCGATGACCGTCATCCCCACCAACAGGGCCATCTCACCACGCCTGACTGCCACGTCCTGATGGCCACTCCACCAGCGATACCAGGTGCCGGCGCACAAGACCTCCAGCGCCCCGACCACGAATCGATTATAACCCTCAAAGGCTTTCGTCAGAAAAAATCCGCCTGAGTCCTGCCCGCCGAACGTATTAAAGACGGCGGGAATAACCGCTCCGATGAGCACCAGCAACCCGCCGACCCAAACGCCAAGCGCTAGCCATTCAAGCGTGAGACAGCAGATCAGCCCCCAACGGGATTGGCGTAACACTAGCCCTCCATCCGGTCGGCCTCGAACACCACTTTACCCCCTACGATGGTCACCCGGACCCGCCCCTTCACCTTCCATCCAGCAAAGGGCGTGTTGCGGCTCTTTGAGAAGAACTTGGTCGGATCCACTTCCCACTGTTCATGCTGATCCACAATCGTCACATCAGCATCGGCCCCGACTGCCAAGGTGCCCTTGGCCAATCCAAACACCTTTGCCGGAGCCGTGCTCAATTTATCAACTGCCGCCTCCAGAGATAGGACCCCCTCCTCAACCAAGGCAAAGGTCAAAGGCAGCGCTGTTTCCAATCCGACGATGCCGAAGGGCGCTTCCGCAAACCCCAGATGTTTTTCCTGTGTGGCATGAGGCGCATGGTCCGTGGCGATCACATCGATGGTGCCGTCACGGAGACCGTCTTTAATCGCCTGCACGTCTCTCCCGGTCCGGAGTGGAGGATTCATTTTGGCATAGGTGTTGTAGCCTCGGACCGTTTCCTCTGTGATGGTAAAATGATGGGGACAGGCCTCGGCTGTGACTTGGAGTCCTCGGGACTTGGCTTCCCGCACCATTCTGGCCGATCCCTCGGTGCTGATGTGGGCCAGGTGCAGCCTAGCTCCGGTCAGTTCCGCCAATGCAATATTCCGCCCCACCATCACATCTTCCGCAGCAGACGGCATCCCAGGGAGTCCCAACTCGGTCGAGACGACCCCTTCATTCATGCAACCCCCTTCGGCAAGGTGTAGATCTTCGCAATGATCGACCACCGGTACGTCGAAGGCTAGGGCATATTCCATCGCACGCCGCATCACAAGACTGTTCATCACCGGTTTCCCATCATCCGAAATCGCCACACAACCGGCACGCCGCAGGTCGCCGATCTCGGCCAGCTCTTTGCCTTCCGAGCCTTTAGTGATCGCGCCGATCGGGAACACGTTCGCCAACCCAGCCGCCTTCGCCCGCCCCAGCATGAATTCCGTAATCGCCTGATTGTCGTTCACGGGGTTCGTATTGGGCATGCAACAAACCGAGGTGAACCCACCTGCCACCGCCGCCGCCGCGCCGCTCTGAATTGATTCTTTATATTCGAAGCCCGGCTCGCGGAAATGGACATGGAGATCGACAAACCCTGGAAGGACCAGCCGCCCCTTGGCATCGATCTTCGTGGCGCCAGCCGGAACTTTGAGGTTGGGCCCCACCGCCACAATGCGCCCCTCATCGATCAGCACATCGGCCATACCATTGAACCGCCCCGGATCGATCACGTGCCCGCCTGTAATGTGAATAGCCACGATTCAGCTTGCTCCTGACATAAGGTAGAGAATGCTCATACGAACGGCCACGCCGTTCGCCACCTGGTCCAAGATCACCGACGACAAACTATCCACTACCTCCGGGGCGATCTCGACGCCCCGATTGATCGGTCCTGGATGCATCACGATCACCTTGGGGTCGGCCAGCTGCACCC
Source organism: Nitrospira lenta (assembly GCA_945865525.1). Lineage (GTDB taxonomy): Bacteria > Nitrospirota > Nitrospiria > Nitrospirales > Nitrospiraceae > Palsa-1315. The sequence continues at coordinate 19,788 of CAMBDY010000014.1, forward strand.
GCTCAGACGTCAGCCCGTAGAGCCGCGCATATTCGCGAATAGTCGGGAATAAAGCCTTCCCCTGCCGCTCCAACTGCAAACGCAACATCATGATGACCTGCACGCCACGTAGCGCCTCATCGAGATGATAATAGACGCGCACACCCAACTTCTCGATCCCGGCGGGTATCATGGTCGGAGGCCCCACCACCCGAACTTCTGCCCCCAACTTAACCAAGGCGTGAATGTTCGAACGCGCCACCCGGCTATGAGCTACATCTCCGACGATCGCGACCTTGAGCCCTTCAAATGACATGCCCCGCTCACGAATCGTGTAAAGATCTAAAAGTCCTTGCGTCGGATGCTCATGCCATCCGTCTCCCGCATTGATCACGGAGGACTTCACTCCAAGGGCGAGGGCCTCGGCGGCACCGGCTGAGGGATGCCGCAGGACGATAATATCGGCCTGCATCGCTTCGATGTTGCGCGCAGTATCAAGCAGTGTTTCCCCTTTGACGACACTGCTCGACGAAGGGGAAAAGTTGATTACGTCGGCGCTCAGCCGTTTTGCCGCCAACTCGAACGAGGTGCGCGTCCTCGTGCTAGGCTCGAAAAATAGATTGACCACCGTGCGGCCCCTGAGCACCGGAACTTTTTTAATTTCTCGCCCGGTCACTTCCTTGAAGGAATCGGCTGTCTCCAAGATCAGCTTAATCTCGTCCACCGACAAGGGTGCTAGGCTCAAGAGGTCTTTGGATTTAAGGCTCATCGTTCCCTTCACCTTAGTCCTTGAGGATGACCACCCGATCATCCTCACCTTGTTCTTCCAACAATACTTGAATGTCCTCTTCACGAGACGTCGGAATATTTTTTCCGACATAGGTCGCCTTAATCGGCAACTGACGATGGCCCCGGTCGACTAGCACCGCTAGCTGGATCTCCGCTGGCCGCCCCAAATCGATCAACCCATCCATCGCTGCGCGGATGGTTCGCCCCGTGAACAGCACATCGTCCACCAGCACGATCACCTTATCGGCAATGTCGAATGGAACCGATGTCATGCGGAGAATCGGCTGTTCTTTGCGCAACGATAAGTCGTCTCGGTAGAGGGTAATGTCCAGCTCGCCGATCGGTACGGAGGCGGATTCGATCTCCTGTATCCGCTTCACCAGCCGATGGGCTAAATGGACACCGCCGGTCCTGATCCCAACCAACGCCAGGTTCTGAATGCCCTTATTCCGTTCGAGAATCTCGTGCGCGATACGGGTCACCGCTCTGGCGATGTCGCCCGCATCCATAATTAGCCTTTCTTGGGATCGCTGGTTCGGGGTCATCACCATGATTCATTCAGCTTTCTGGCATAAAAAAACCTTCTCACCGACGTTCGGTGAGAAGGTTGAGATGTGTTGTCAGACACAAGCCTGAATCCGCCCATGTGCACTCCTTACTCACCTCGCAGGATGAGCATTAAAGGTCACGCTATCCTACCGAGGCCCAAGAGGTCTGTCAAGCGACAAAACAGAGTTGCACGCGCCAGACGGCTAACGGGCTCTAGGGACGCTTGAGCTCTTCGAGCGCAAACTGCTTGGGCAGCATCACTGGCATCACGATCCCGATGGGGTCGCCCCGTTTGATGGTCGTCGGCTTGGTGAGTTGCAACAGAAAATTCGCCGTGAACGCATCGTAGTCTGGGAGCCATTCGTACATGTTCGGAGTACGTTTGTAGTCCTGTGTCTTAATCCCCTCCCATACAAAAAACGTTCGATCGGGATAGTGATAGAAGTGATTCGGCACGTCCTTCATCATCAAGCCTACCTGTTTGGGATAGTAGAACCGAATCCCGCAACAAAGCTTGGGATAGCCACTGGTCAAGATCAAATCGACATAGGTCCCGGAAAAGGACTTGTAGCCCAGGATCCGCTCCTCCGGGAGAATCGGCGGCGCTTGCCATTTCACTCCCTCGGTCGTACGGCGGATCTTACAGTCAGCCGGAGACCGAATGAGCCAGCCATACTGGCCCACTGTTCGCACCGGACCGCAATCGTCAGGAATCACTTTATAGCCCTCGCCCGCCACCGCCCGCTGCTCATTCAACGACATTCCGGACAGCAACGGCCGATGCGGCATGAAGTCGAGCTTCAATCGCTCTGGTGCAATGGCCGTCGAATATTCGCGTTCCCAATAGATGACGATCTTCTCGCCAGGCTCCTCGCCTACGATCTGTTCTGACGTGGGGGTGCTCATAGCGGCAACCGTAATCGATCCATGACACCGAGTGCAAGCCGACTAGACCTTCTTTAGGTGAAATAACGTGAGCCCCGCCCTCAACTTCGCTTTGGGTAGGATCGTGCGATGTATCCGGAACGTGGGGAGCTGTTCGACCGGTTCCTCCCTGCAGACGTGGAGTCCCGCGAACGTGCACTGTCTGCCCAGTTGTACCGGTCCGACAACGAAGGCGTTGCCTCCGCCCCGAAGAGTTCGAGCCATCTCCTTCATCCGTTCAACCAACCTGGCCGGTTGCTCCCCTTCGCCATACGGTATCCAACAATAGATCAAATCATAGAGAGGAGTGGCCACTGGGTCATGCGACGCGTTCGCCGGAAGAAATCGAATACGTGAAAGCGCATCCCACCGCTGCACCTCGGCGCAGATTGTCCAAAGTTGTTGCGCTTGCTTTTGTGCCAGAGCCGCCTCATAAATGAGCACCGTATAGTCTCTCGGTCGATCGAAGAGAACACAGGTCGCAATCACCGCGTCGCCATTATCAATGAGGACATGCTCGGCATGAGACAGGCCCCCCCCGATGTCCCGATCCTGCTCCCCAAGATCCTGCAGATAATCCGCCACAAAGGGTTGCGCCGCGTGTTCATTGATTTCAGATTCGTCTTCCGGATAGAGCAGTACCGCACCATAGGCCTCGAGAGGAGCAATTGCTGGAATCCCCCGCACAAAGACCGATCGCCAATCAACCGGACTCATAACGACTGATGCACCGGGCTGTTCCCTGCTCTCTTGCGGCAAAACCACAGGCAAGGGAGTCTGACGTGCTCGCTCCTTCAGGACAACCTGGCCTCCGACAATCTCCGCGCTCCGATCGCAGGGCAGCACGCGACGGCCTTTCGGGCTCATGTAGGAGAGCCCGGAGACATCAGATGCCAGCGTCACCTTATGGAGCAGGCCTCCATGGAGGGTCAAACAGGCCCCCGCACGCTGGTCAAAATATCGAACCGGTGTCGTCCTAGCCGGCAGCCAAGTAACTTGATTGGACCGTTCCTGATCCATAAAGAGCATGAAAGGGTTAGTCCCCTTGGGGGCCTGAGGAGTAAAGAAATTACTGAACAAACGAAAGGCTGCTTCGGACGGATAGGCGGGAATCCCACGGTAGCACAAGGGCCTGGGGCTCTGGACCCCCTCATTCTGATCGTCGTAGAGCCCTCGAATCAGTTCAAAGACGGCAGACCCAGTTCCCGGTAAGAGCGACTTAAAGAGTTCGACAACCGGCAGAAAGTCGATCGAGGCCCAACTCATCGCCCCCATACAGGACATAAATCTGGCCCGCTCGAAATCCCCATCCTGCAACACATAAAGGGCGTCTTTCCGCTGGCGGATCGTGGCCCTGCCAGTCGGTCCAATCACGAGATCCTCATCGCGATAGAAAAATTTCACGGCTTCGATCGGAACGCGAAGCGCCTGCGCGGCCATCGCCCGCAGATCGTCAGCCGTGAGCCGTTGCCAGCCGAACTTGCTGGCGAGATTGAGGCTGATTTCATTCACCAACCCAGCTGGTTTTAATCCAACCCATTCCCCCCAATCCAACCGGATTCTGGCGCGACGAAGAATCACCTGGCCTGCAGCATCGGCTCCCCACTCACATTCATGTAACGGATTGCCTGCCGGGTCGGTAGCCAGAAACCGGCGCCCGTCCTGGCGATAGAAGACTAGGTGACCGGTGGCCTGACGGACGACTCGCCCGCCCGCCTGTTCGAAATCCTGTGCAAAGGAACGATTCGTGAGAAACCGAAGATGGCCGGCTGTGTACAATGCAGCCAAGAGTGGATCAGCAGACATCTACTCGCGGACTTGCCCGCTCCCCAAGACGATAAACTTGAAGCAGGTTAATTCTTCCAGCCCCATCGGGCCCCGCGCATGAATGCGAGACGTGCTGATCCCGATTTCTGCGCCCAGCCCGAATTGGTAGCCATCATTCAGCCTAGTCGAGGCGTTCACCAACACCGCGCTGGCATCAACCTCCCGCAAGAACCGCATGGCCTTGGGATAGTCGGAGGTCACGATGGCTTCCGTGTGACGGGAGCCATACTTGGCAATATGCTCCATCGCCTCATCGAGGTTCTTGACCACTTTGACTGCCACAATGAGCTCAAGGAATTCCTTCCCAAAATCATCGTCGCGCGCCGGCTTAGCCAAGGATGACAACTGACAGGTCTTTGGGCAACCGCGAACCTCGACCTTGGCCTCTACCAACTTCTCCACAAAGGGCGCAAGCCAGTTCCTGGCAATGCCCTGATGTACCAAGAGAGTCTCCACCGCATTGCAGGTTGAGGGTCGCTGTACCTTGGAGTTGAAACAGACCCGCTCGGCCATGGCAGGATCGGCATCGCCATCGACATAGATGTGACAGACGCCGGCATCGTGCTTCATGACGGGGATCGTGGCATGCTCGGTGACGACCTTCATTAACGATTCACCGCCACGTGGGATAATCAAGTCGATGTAACAGTCCTGTTTGAGCAAAAGAGGCACCAGCTCACGCTCAGGCCGCGCGACAAAAGTGATCGCCCCAGCCGGGACACCAGCTTTTTCCGCCGCGTCCGAGAGGACCGTCGCAATCGCCGTATTAGAATGGATCGCCTCGCTCCCACCACGGAGGATACAGACATTCCCAGACTTTAAACAAAGGGCAGCAGAATCCGCTGTGACGTTCGGACGGGACTCGTAAATAATGCCGATGACACCGATCGGGACTCGTACTCGCCCGACCTGCATGCCATTCGGCCTCGTCCACATCTTCGACATAATACCGAGCGGGTCAGGGAGTGCTGCCACTTCACGCAAGCCGACCGCCATCTCAGCGATTCGCTCCTCCGTCAAACGCAGCCGCTCCGCTATCGCTTTCTTCTCCGGCGCAGTCCCAAACGCCTCCAGATCCCGCTCATTGGCCGCAAGCAATGCGTCCTTATGCGCTTCCAAGGCCTCGGCCATTGCCAGGAGAGCCCGGTTCTTTACGGCAGTTGAAAGCGTGGCGAGTCGAACCGCGGCCTGCTTGGCTCGGACGACCAATTCATTGACATATTCTGGAATAGGGATGAGGGCAACGACCTCTTCCACGCCCGTCACGTCGATAGGTTCAACCGACGTTTCTCCCTGGTGACTTTGGTCAGATAACATAAAACTTGTTCCTCGTATTGGTAAGACCTGAGCAGGATACAGCGGGAGTTTCGATTCGGTCAAGGCAGCCATTGCAAGCCGTTTTCCCTGCAATAGACGCAAGACCACGCCCACGCACACCACGCCGAGGCTAGAGGACTTTCTTAAAATAGTCGATCGTACGCAGGAGGGCGTCTTCAAGCGGCACTTGGGGTTCCCAGTTGAGCAGCGCGCGCGCGCGCGAAATATCTGGCCGTCTGACTTTCGGGTCATCGGCCGGCAAGGGATGATAGCTGATCTGGCTTGATGAAAGGGTCAGCTTCAACACCAGTTTCGCAATCTCCAGCACTGTAAGCTCGCGCGGGTTTCCAATATTCACTGGACCATGCATGCTATCCATGTCTCCCGCTGCAGCCCCCGAGACGAGAAACTTGCGATCCGTCCGCTGCTCAGGGGTCTTATCTGAATCCAGCATAAGCAAGGAAATAATGCCGCGGGCCAGATCGTCAACGTAACAAAAACTCCTGGTCTGGAGCCCGTCGCCAAACACACTCAACGACTTTCCCTGAAGCGCCTGCACGATAAAATTGGAGACAACTCGGCCATCATGCGGGCGCATGCGTGGACCGAACGTATTAAAGATCCGCACGATCCTGGTATCAACTCCATGGTAGCGATGAAAGGCCATAGTCATGGCTTCAGCGAACCGCTTGGCTTCATCGTAGACCCCACGAGGACTAATTGGGTTCACATTCCCCCAGTAAGTTTCAGTTTGGGGATTGACGAGCGGATCACCATAGACCTCCGACGTACTGGCCAAAATAAACCGCGCACCCTTTGCCCGAGCCAACCCTAGCACTTTATGCGTCCCCATGGCCCCGACCTTCATCGTCGCAATCGGGAACTCCATATAATCCTGAGGGCTGGCCGGTGACGCAAAGTGCATCACCGCATCGAGAGGACCGTCGACATGGAGGTAATCGCAGACGTCGTATTTAATGAAGGAAAACCGCTCATGCCCGAGCAGATGAACCAGGTTGTCCATGCGCCCAGTGAGAAGATTGTCCATGCAGATCACGGAATGGCCGCCCTGCACGAGCATATCGGAGAGATGACTCCCGAGAAATCCGGCTCCGCCTGTAATGAGGATACGCATATACGGTTTTGTGTTTTACGCTTCTTTCACCGCAAATATCAATAATTTATTAAGATCAACGTCCTCGCCCTGGCTCCTCACATCGCAACGTTCGACTTAAAACATACGCTTGGGTCTGACTAAATACGATGCAGTCTTGTCATTATTGCCGAATGGCAATTCCCTCGTCCCACACCCCAAACGAATAGACGAATCAAGAGATCGCCAACAACCCTGCAGATTACTAAGGAACCGACCAGAGAGCACAGCATGCGCGCAACCAACACCAGCGCCAGAACCGAAATCCTCGTTCCAATCTTCAATTCGTAATTTGCACAGTGCTTGTATCAAAAATACCACGGTGCCGTACCTGCAACACATCGATTACCCCAGAACAACTAATTTTACCATTTACAATCAACAGCTTATCGTGGCACGCTTTGGCCTAATTCCTGCATGTTAATTATAGTACTCACAGTGCGGACGCTAAAAAATGGACAGTAGACGGCTGGAATAGCATGAAGAACCTTCAATTAATATTAGCCGGCATTCTAGTTTCGGTAGCGGGCTGTCAAACCGGCCAACCGACACCAACGGCCGCCATTGACAACGGAAGCTTCATGGGCCTCTGGAACACCTATTCCCATTGCCAAGCCACCAGCGACATTGATCATCTGAACAACGATGCGGTGACCCTAACCAAGGCGGCCAAGCACGCGCTTCGCGCGAACACGTTCATTCTCCCGCTCCCAAGTAACAGCGGAAAGCTCGTCTCGACTCCTGCGGCTAGACTTGCAGTGGATATAACGGCAATGGCAGCAGCCTGCTCCTTGCGGGCCGGCTCCGTTGCCGTAGAGACAGGGGACTTCGACACGGCCAAGAACTTACTCAGGAGCGTCCTCAGCTACCAACCCCAATCCGAGTACGCCTACTACACGCTACGAGCGAATGCGTTGCTTTCTCAGCTTGAGGCCAACATCTTTGAGGTCACCCTCAACCTTCCCTAGTCGATTCTCCTCTCGCTGCCCTCTCACGACATGCGCATCGATGTGGACCTGCGCTCCACATTGACGCTGAACTACCCCACAAATATCCTCACAAGAGACGCCGGCTTCTTAGCTCAATCGGTTTGACCGGCTGACAAAGATCACATTGGCAGATCCGCCGGAGGAGGCCATAGGAGTAAATCCCCGTGTCGTGGCCATCGCTCCAAGTAAATTGCAAAGCATAGCGGCCAACCGACTGCATATCCTGCAACATAATCACGATCGGTACATCGTCCGGCTGTAAACGCCGAACTCCCGACCACTCGTCGACGCAGGCGGCGCAAGGACATTGCTGACGGAGGTACCGAACGGGATAGACGGACTTGTGTCCATCGTTCCATTCAATACCCAGCACACCCTTGTCCACCCAGGACATATCTTTCGGCTCATACAGGGTCTCGGCCATCCTTAACACTTCCTTCCACTGCGAACCTACTGCTCCTGCTCAGGAGGGATACGACAGAAAATTCACTGGAGGCAATTGCCTACCCGCCACCACCGTAACATAACCCTCAATCGCATTTTCCACCTCATACCGGACCTGCCCGGCAGCCTTCAAACGCTCGACCATCGAGGAGGACAACTGCAGCGCTTGATGCAGGAAGGCCAAGCTCCCTGGTGAGAGCGGCAAACAGCGGAGCGATTGACGCGCCGCACACGCCGTGCAAACCAGGCCTCCGGACAGAGGCGAGAACTGTGGCGCGCCCACCAACCGCCCCTTACCACAGGCCGCGCAATGATCGGTCTGGGGGCGAAACCCGAGAAATCCCAGTAGCCTGATCTGAAATAACAGTGCCGTCATCGCTGGGTCATGGCTCGTGATCAATGCGCGCAAACCCTGTTCAAGGGTGTCGAAGAGCTGCGGGTCTGGATCTCCATCCGGCGTCACCGCCCCCACCACGTTGACCATCCGCGCAGCAGCTGTCATTAACGTCAAATCTTCCCGAAATTTTATGAAGGGCTCCACGAGATCGACCTGCGAGATACGGTAGAGCGAGTCACCTGACTTTTCGAACAGATTGAGATGGCAGATTGTGAGGGGCTCAAGTGAGGCGCCAAGCCGGCTCTTCATCCGGCGCGCCCCCCGCGCCACACCACGAACCTTTCCCATCTCCTTGGTATAGAACGTGACGATACGATCTGCGTCCCCCCATTTCCGGCTTTTGAGGGTGATCGCCGCCGTCTTAATCAGTGGCATCGGAGGTACCAGCTAGGCTGGCATGAAAAGCGCGACTGGCGCGAGACGAGAGTTTGAGGGCTGAAGACCGAAGGCTGAAGGGCAACGCTTTGAAAACTTCGCCCCCCGAACTTCGAGTCGCGCGGGTCTTGCGTGGCTTGCTCACATGTCACGTTATACCTTGCACGTTTCGCGGTTCTTGTTAGCGCAGATGCTCCATAAATAGCGTGGCCAGCGCGAGATAGATAGTAATACCCGTGATGTCGTTGGCCGTCGTCACAAAGGGTCCGGCCGCGACAGCAGGATCCACCCCCAGGCGCTTTAGCAAAATGGGCATGAACGTCGCCATACTGGTTGAGACCATGAAGGCTCTAATCAGCGATACCCCTACGATCATACCCAGAAACGCTTGATGCCACAGCCAGCCAACGAGGGTGAGAATCAGGCCGCAGGCGAGCCCCATCAGGAGCCCGACCTTAATTTCCCTGATAAACACGGTCCACACATCCGTCAACGCGATCAGCCCAGTCGCCAGTCCGCGAATAATGAGCGTCGAGGATTGGAGGCCCACGTTTCCCCCCATGGCGGCGATGACCGGAATAAAGCTGACAATGGCCACCACCTCCTGAATCGTATAGCGGAACTCCCACAAAATCGCACCGGAAAAAAGACTACCGACCAGATTCGTAAAGAGCCAGGGGAGCCGGTGCTTCGCCGAGGCCACGCTGGAAGATTTTGAAACCGAATCCTCTTCAATAGCGCCAGCCATCTTGAGCATGTCTTCGGTCGCTTCTTCCCGGATCACGTCCACGACGTCATCGACCGTGATGATGCCAACCAATTTATTGTCTTTGTCGATGACCGGAATCGCAAGCAAGTTATACCTTGCCACCTGGCGAGCAACTTCCTCTTGGTCCATATCGACCGTCACGCTGATCACGTCATGCGTGGCGATGTTTTTCAACGGCGTCGGGGGAGGGACCGTCAACAACTGACGCAGCGAAAGCACTCCAACTAGACGCTCATCCTGGTCAGTCACATAAATGTAGAATACCATTTCTGCATCCGTCGCCAGCTGGAGGCGGCGTATGGCATCCTGCGCCGTTGCCTCTTCGGGGAGCGCGAAGAACTCGGTAGTCATGATACCGCCGGCCGTATCCTTTGGGTACTTGAGCAGGTCGGCGACCTCCGTGGAGTCCTCCGTCCGCATCAGCGAGAGAATCTCCGTGGCGCGCTCCTCCGACAACACCCCGAGAATATAGGCCACGTCGTCAGGACCGAGGTCGTTGATCAGTGATGCAATATCGGAGGGCACCAAGTCCGTCAGGACCTGAGTGATGCTGTCAGTGTCGAGTTCGCTCAACACCTGGCCGCGCTTCGACTCGCCTCGTACCAACTCAAATACTTCACGTTTTTCTTTGGATGACGACAGATGCACGATTACTTTGGCCACATCGGCCTGGTGCATCCGGCCCAGCATCTTAGCGAGATTCGTGAGTGCCCCACGCCGCAACAGCCGCTGTACCGACAACAAGACGATATCGGACTTCGTCCGGCCTTGATCAGCGGGCGGGCGCACCGCGTCGAGGAGAAGATCCTTCTCTCCCGGACGATGGCGTGGATCCACTGGAGTCGGTTCAATCATATGATCTGTCGACTGCATTACCATAGCAAACCTGGAAATCTAACCGTCGAACATCAGCACGTCTTAAGCCGAGGCATGATGACGTGATCACCCTACTGGCCATCTAATACCCCAACTCCATGAGGGCGTGCTCATCTTCACGCCACGCTTCCCGCACTTTCACCCACAACTGAAGAAACACTTTCATCTCAAAGATCGCTTCGAGTTCCTTCCGCGCCTCAGTCCCAATCTCCTTGAGTCGCTCTCCGTGCTTCCCGATCAGAATCATCTTGTGCGACTCGCGCTCGACCAGTATCGTCGCACTAATGCGAGCCAGCTTCCCCTCCTCCACAAAGGCATCGATCTCTACGGCCACGGAATAGGGCACTTCTTCATAGGTCTGGAGCAAAATCTTCTCGCGAATCATCTCGGCGGCCAAGGTCCGCATCGACTGATCGGTCACGGTGTCTTCTCCATAGCCTGCATCCCCTTCCGGGAGATGAGCCACAGTGACGGACAAGAGACGATCGACATTGTCGCCGATTTCAGCCGACACCGGTACCACCTCCGTCCAGGCGAAAAGCCGCGCGTAGTTCTCCATCACCGGCAGCAACTTGAGCTTATTGACCAAGTCCACCTTATTCAATACGAGAATCACCGGGCGCGGACGCTTTCGAATTGCTCCCTTCACATGATCGAGCACCAACAGATCACCCGGACCGGGCGAGCTTGTCGTGTCCATCAACACATACAAGACATCCGCCTCCTCCAGCGTCTCAACCGTAGTGCGAACCATACGGCGATTCAGCAGATGTTGCGGCTTGTGCAGCCCCGGCGTATCGAGCAAAGCAATCTGTGCACCAGGCGTATGCACGACCCCCAGGATTCTCGTCCTCGTTGTTTGCGGCTTGTCCGAGACGATGGCCACTTTCTGCTTGAGCAGCTGATTGAGCAAGGTTGACTTGCCGACGTTCGGTCGGCCAATGAGTGCGACTGTACCAAACTTCATGATGCAACTACGGACGAGGCCGCTCCTGTGATGGTGCAGGAATCAATTGATAGACGGTTTCACCTTTGCGAACATAGCCGAGTTGCTCTCGTGCTAACTTTTCGATCTTGGTGGGGTCGCGTTCTAAGCGATCGATCTCCCCCCGTAGCGTGCGAATCGTCTGTTGCAGCTCTTGAAGATCAAGGCCCAACTGTTGCGCGTGATCACGCATGGAGAAATACCGCGGCAGGCCCATATCCCCAAACACCAACGCGACCAGCAGCAACAGGCAGGCGGCGGCTCCGGCATAATGCACGCCCGTCACCATGCGGCGCTGCCAGTCAAGCCAATGCCTGCCTCTGTTCTGCTTAATGATCATCGTCGTTCGCGCCTCATCTACTATCGCCCCGGCACAGCCGCACGCCCCCGATAGACTGCGCTCGAACCGAGCTCTTCCTCAATCCTGAGCAGCTGATTATACTTAGCTACGCGATCCGTTCTGGACAGCGATCCGGTCTTGATAAGCCCGCTGTTGGTTGCAACCGCTACGTCCGCGATTGTCGTATCCTCTGTTTCCCCAGATCGGTGCGAGATGATTGCGGTATAGCCTGACCGTTTCGCCAACTCAATCGCTTCGAGTGTTTCCGTTAAGGTACCGATCTGGTTCAGCTTGATCAGAATCGAATTCGCAATTCCTTCTTTGATTCCTTTAGCAAAAATCTCCACATTAGTCACGAAGATATCGTCACCAACCAGCTGCACCTTCTTGCCCAGCTTCTCTGTCATCAGTTTCCAGCCCTTCCAATCCAACTCGCTCAAGCCATCTTCAATGGAGAAAATTGGATAGCGATCCACGAGCTTCGTGTAGTAGAGAATCATCTCCTCAGCGGAGCGCTCAGGATTCTTTTCTGCTTCCAGATAGTACCGGTTCTTCTTATAGAGTTCGCTAGCGGCGCAGTCGAGCGCGAGCGCGATGTCACGCCCAGGCTTATAGCCGGCCCCCTCAATCGCCTCCATGATCAGGCCGAGCGCCTCTTCATTCGACTGGAGATCTGGCGCAAACCCGCCTTCGTCGCCAACCGCCGTATTCAATCCCTTTTTCTTCAACAGCACCTTGAGTGTATGGAACACCTCGGTCGCCATCCGAAGCGCCTCGCTAAAACTGGACGCCCCCACCGGCATGATCATGAACTCTTGCAGGTCCAGCCGGTTGTCGGCATGGGCTCCGCCGTTGATGATATTCATGAGCGGTACCGGCAATACACATGCGTTCGTCCCACCAAGATAGCGATAGAGCGGCTGACCTGTTTCAGAGGCCGCTGCCTTGGCCACGGCCAAGGACACACCGAGAATGGCATTGGCACCGAGCCGGCTCTTCGTTTTCGTACCATCCAGATCGATCATCGTCTGGTCGATCGCCACCTGATCGAGCGCTTCCATCCCTAGCAACTCTGGGGCGATCAGCTTGCTGATATTGGCCACAGCCTTCGACACGCCTTTCCCCATCCAGCGCTTTTTGTCGCCATCACGCAGTTCGATTGCTTCCTTCTCACCAGTCGACGCTCCGGAAGGCACCGCCGCCCGCCCACAGGCCCCGCTGTCCAGCGTGACTTCCGCCTCGATCGTCGGATTCCCACGTGAATCCAATATCTGCCGGCCCTTGATCTCTCGAATCGCGCTCATGCCTTCTACTCCCTCTTATGACTGGTCACTCTCAGGGATGGGCGGGGCTGTCTTCGGCTGCGTGCATCCCACGAGGGCCTTCGGCGACCATGCGTTACACGAGCAAGACAAGCACCGCTGCCTCATCCCACCAACTTCTTCTTTAATAGCTCATTCACCTTCCCAGGATTCGCCGTACCGCTGGACGACTTCATCACCTGCCCGACCAGAAATCCCAGCACCTGCTGTTTGCCCTCTTTAAACTGCGCCACCTGCGACGGATACTTGGCCAGTACCGCTACAATGATCTGATCAAGCGCCCCTTCGTCAGAGACTTGCACGAGACCCTTCTCCTGAACAATCTGTTCGGGCGTCTTCCCGCTGCGATAAACTTCAGGGAAAATCTCGCGCGCGACCTTCAAACTGATCGTCCCTTGCTCAACCAACTGCAACAAACTCACCAGCCGTTCCGGCGAAACCGGCGAGACACTTGCATCGATTCCTGAGTTATTTAACTCCCTAGTGAGCTCCCCCATCACCCAATTGCTCACGGTCTTGGGCTGACTGAAGAGCTTCACCGCTGCCTCAAAGTAATCAGCCACCCCCCTCGACACCGTCAACACACCCGCATCGTACTCAGATAGGGCAAATTCGCTGATGAATCGCTGAAGCCTGGCGGCAGGCAGTTCCGTCACCTGCTTGCGGCAGCTCTCAATCCAGTCCCGATCCAGCTTAAGCGGTACCAGATCGGGGTCGGGAAAGTAGCGATAGTCGTGCGCCTCTTCCTTCGAGCGCATCACCGCCGTCTCGCCGCGATCGAGATTCCAGAGCCTGGTCTCCTGATTGATCTTTCCCCCCTCGCTCAACACCTTTGTCTGGCGCTTAATCTCGTACTCAATGGCATCTTTGACGAACTTGAACGAATTGATGTTTTTCAGCTCGACCTTGGTGCCGAATTCCTTCTGGCCCACTGGGCGGAGCGAAAGGTTCGGCTCGCAGCGGAAGCTCCCCTCATCCATATTGCCGTCACAGACTTCGAGATACATAAGCACATCACGAAGACTCTTCAAGTAGGCTACGACTTCATCAGCCGACCGGAGATCTGGCTCTGTCACAATTTCCAGCAGCGGCGTGCCAGCCCGATTGAAATCAACGAGGCTGCCATTGGCGCCGGCCACATGAACGCTCTTCCCGGCATCTTCTTCCAGATGGGCGCGCCGAATCCGAACGCGTCTGAGCTTGCCGTCAGCTGGGGTAGTCTCGACCCAGCCATGTTCGCAGATCGGCTCTTCATATTGCGAAATCTGATAGCCCTTAGGCAGGTCCGGATAGAAGTAGTTCTTGCGCGCAAAAAGATTGTTGGCCGCAATGGTGCAATTGAGTGCCAGCCCGGCCCGCACCGCCATCTCGACCGCGGCCCGATTGATCACCGGCAATGTGCCGGGAAGTCCTAGACAGAGGGGACAGGTCTGACTATTGGCCGTCAGTCCGAATTGCGTCCCGCATCCGCAAAACAGTTTGGACTTCGCCCGCAACTGTGCATGCACTTCCACTCCGATGACGACTTCGTAGGTCATCATTTAGCTGCGTTCCTCTCCACGGAATCGATCCCGCTTACGACGCATCGCCTCACGCCCGGCGTCGAACACCTCGCGTAAGACCGTTTTCTTCGAGTCCGCAAATTCCTTTCCTTCTTCCACAACCTCTCCCACCGCGTCACCTGCGCGGCTTGCCAGATCTCGCAAATTGTCTTCTGCACGACGGGCATAGCCCCGCAGCTGCTCACGCGACTCGCGTCCGGCCTGCAAAAGGACGGCTGCATGCTCGACTCCCTCGCGGGTCTGCTCCGCTAGGCCATTGAGGTTGTGACTCATTGCCCGAAGCTCGCTGATCAAGGATGGCAACTCCTGATTCATGGTCGCCAGCAGCTGTTCGGACTCCGCCATGGTCTTACGAATCTGAATCAGCACCGACACGAGATAGCTCACCAACACCGCAAACGCGAGCACCGCGAGCAGGACAGTCATTTCAATGATCGTCATCAGCGCCTCCCCAGCACGTGAAACGTCAGACGTGATACGTCAAACGTAGAGGAGCTGGCCCACGACCTCTGCACGATCCTACTTTTCACTCTTCACCTTGTGCCTTTCACTACTGCTACCGTATCATCGGCTTCTTCGTCCGCCATTGCGTGCTCTGTTCGTAGGCATAGGCCGCCCGTAAAAGCGTGTCCTCCTCGAAAGGTCGCCCGATCAGCTGCAATCCAATCGGCAGGCCTGTCTGACTAAAGCCACACGGTAGCGAAATCGCTGGCACCCCGGCCAAGTTCACCGAAATGGTGAAAATATCGGACAAATACATCTCCAGTGGATCTTGGCTCTTCGTGCCGAACTGAAATGCCGGTGTGGGCGTCACAGGCGTTACAATCAGATCGACCTCATGAAAGGCTTCATCGAAATCCTGCCGAATCAAAGTACGCACTGCCTGTGCCTTCCCGTAATAGGCATCGTAATACCCAGCGCTAAGCACATAGGTCCCCAGCATGATCCGGCGCTTCACTTCTGGCCCAAACCCTTCCTGCCTCGTCTTCATATACAGATCAAGCAGGTCCTTTGTTTCTTTGGCGCGCAGTCCGAACTTCACACCGTCGTACCGGGCGAGATTTGAGCTGGCTTCAGCCGTCGCAATGACATAGTAGGTCGCGACTGCTGCCGCCGTCCGCGGCAACTGGATTTCTTTAATCGTCCCTCCTAGCGCTTTCAGCTCCTCGATTGCCGCCCGCACGGCCTGTTCCACGTCCGGGTCCAACCCCTCAGCAAAAAACTCGGCCGGCACCCCGACCTTGAGCTTCTTGAGATCTTTCTTTTTCAAAGCCTTCATATAGTCCGAGACCGGAACATCGGCGGACGTCGAATCCAACGGATCTTGGCCGGCAATGGCACCGAGAAGAAAGGCCGCGTCCGTCACATCTTTCGTGATCGGCCCGATTTGATCGAGCGAAGACGCAAACGCGATGAGCCCATACCGGGAGACCCGCCCATAGGTCGGCTTAAGTCCGACTACTCCACAAAATGCTGCGGGCTGGCGGATCGACCCGCCCGTATCAGACCCCAAGGCCGCCGCACATTCATCTGCCGCCACCGCAGCGGCAGAACCTCCGCTGGACCCTCCTGGCACACACTGCAGATTCCAGGGGTTGCGACTGGGTCCAAAGGCAGAGTTCTCGGTGGATGAGCCCATTGCGAATTCATCAAGGTTGGTCTTACCAAGAAGCAAGTATCCCTGCTCGCGCAACTTCGCAATGACGGTCGCATCGTAGGGCGGCACAAAGTTGCCGAGCATCCGTGAGGCACAAGTCGTGGTCACGCCCTCGGTGCAGATATTATCTTTGATCGCTAGGGGCATGCCCATCATCGGCGCCGTCTTCCGCCAGCCTTTTAGAGACGCATCAAGCGCGCTCGCCTGTGCCGTTACCGCGTCTTTATCCTGCGTGATGTAGGCCTTCACCTTGGACTCCACCTGACCAATCCGCAACCCGTAGGCGCGCACAATCTCCGTCGCCGTGACTTCCCCGGCGGTGAATTTCGTATGGAGCTCATAGAGCGTGAGTTTATGAATCGACATCAGCGCTTCGTCTTCCCTAGCACCATCTGGTTCTTCTCATTCACTTGGATGATCTTGGGCGCATGCCGGGTGATTTCTTCTTCCGAGTAATACTCGTAACAGAAAATGATAATCTGATCGCGTACCGCGCCCTTCCGCGCCGTCGGCCCATTGAGAATGATTTCGCCCGCGCCACGCTTGCCCGCCATCGCATAGGTCATAAATCGCTCGCCGTTATTCAGATTGGAACAGACGATTGCTTCATAGGGCAAAATTCCCGCTGCTTCCATCAGGTTTTCATCGATCGTGAGGCTACCTTCATAATCGAGACAGGAATCTGTGACCGTGGCCCGATGAATTTTCGAACGCAACATTTGCCTGAGCATTCACACCTCGCTTACTGACTTAAAGGGGTTGGCGATCTTCAATAATTTTGGGTACCACAAAAAACCCGTCCGCTGACTCCGGCGCATTGGCCACCGCCCGCTCCACGGGTAGAGACGGCCTCGGCTCATCAGGGCGGAACACATTAACTTGCCCCAATACCGTGGCTGTGAGCTCAACACCGGTCGTGTCGTACTCCCTCAACGTCTCCACATGCGTAAGGATCTGGCTCAGCTGCGTCGCAAAGGCTGCCTTCTCGTTCTCCGTCAACTCCAGCCGCGCCAACTTCGCAACCTTTTCCACGTCCTGTTTTGTAATTTCCACGCGTCGCCTTCCTCTCGATCTTGAAAAATCTTCATCCACGGGTGCTCATTCGACGGTTACGCTTTTTGCCAAATTTCGTGGCTGATCCACATCCGTACTGCGCAACACCGCGACATGATAAGCAAAGAGCTGCAATGGAATCGTAAATAAAATCGGCGACAGCAAGGGATGGGTATCAGGAATCGTGAACACCGCATCAGCGATCTTCCCCAGCTCCCGTTCGCCTTCCGCCACGAACGCCACGACTGGTGCATACCGCGCCTTCACTTCCATCAGATTACTCACGGTTTTTTCGTACAACCGGTCCTTGGGCGCCAACACGACTACCGGCATGTCTTTATCGATCAGCGCAATTGGACCATGCTTCATTTCCCCCGCGGCATACCCTTCGGCATGGATATAGGATACTTCTTTCAACTTCAACGCGCCTTCGAGCGCGATCGGATAGTTGATCCCGCGCCCGAGGAACAAGAAATTCCGTTTCTTATAATAGCGCTTCGCAATCGCCACAATCTCCGCCTCGCGACCGAGCACCTGCTCGACCAACACTGGGAGCCGGACGAGACGATCAAGCCAGGCCTTCCCGTCCGCAACAGTCAGGGTTCTGCGCACACGCCCTAAATGCAGCGCCAACATGTAGAGTGCGGTGAGCTGCGCCGTGAAGGCCTTGGTCGAGGCGACGCCGATCTCCGGTCCGCAATGCGTATAGAAAACTCCGTCCGATTCGCGGGCGAGCGTACTGCCCACCACGTTCACAATCGAGACGACCCGCGCGCCCTTCTCCTTCGCTTCACGCGCGGCAGCCAACGTGTCCGCCGTCTCGCCTGACTGCGAAATCGTGATCACGAGATCATCTTTCTCGACCAGCGGATCGCGGTAGCGGAACTCGCTGGCGATATCCACCTGCACCGGCGTGCGCACCATTTCCTCCAACAGATATTTTCCCACGAGCCCCGCATGCCACGAGGTCCCACAGGCCACGATCCAGATCCGTCCAACTGCCGCAAACTCTTTTGGTGTCAAGCCGATGTCTGGAAGGTCTGCCTCGCCGAGCTCATACGAATACCGCCCGCGCATCGTATCGAGAATCGTCTGTGGCTGCTCGTGAATCTCCTTCAACATGAAGTGTGGAAACCCACCCTTTTCTACTGCGGAGGCATCCCAGGTGATCTTCGTTAATTTCCGTTTCACCGCATGGCCCTCGCTATCGGTGACGTGAAGGCTGGCCCCCGTGACGACCGCCACATCCCCCTCTTCCAGATAGGTCACCTCACGGGTATGGGCAAGCATCGCCATGACGTCGGAAGCAACGAACGACGCTGTAGCCGTTCGCCCCACGACCAGCGGACACCCAGCGCGTGCGGCGATCATCGTTCCTGGTTCCCGTTCCGACATGACGACCAGCGCATAACTGCCGCGCACGTCCTTGGTCGCCACGCGCACCGCCTCGGCCAGCTTCACGCCAGGCTGAAAATATTTGTCGATCAGGTGCGCGACCACTTCCGTATCCGTTTCTGAATCAAATTTATACCCCTCACGCTCTAATTGCTGCTTCAACGGCTGGTAGTTTTCGATAATGCCGTTGTGCACGAGCACGCAGCCTTTGGAGCGGTGAGGGTGAGCGTTTTGCTCCGACGGCTTCCCGTGCGTCGCCCAGCGCGTGTGACCAATCCCCACGGTACCGCTGAGCACTTTCTCCTTAAGCGACTTCTGCAGATTAGCTAGCTTACCGACGCTGCGTCGGACCTCAATCGTCACGCCGTGCAGCACCGCGACGCCGGCGGAGTCGTACCCGCGATACTCCAACTTGGCCAGGCCGCCGATAAGAATCGGCACCGCCTCCTGATCCCCCACATAACCAACGATTCCACACATACGCGCTGCCTATCTCCGCTTTTTCGATTGGCTTGTCGCGAGCTTCTTCGCCGCCTTGCCCGGTACTGCAGTCGCTAAGGCGCGACGGCGCGAGGCCCATCCAGCACGATTCACTTGCATCACCCGCGCAATCGCTAATGCATGCGCTGGCACATCCTCTGTCACCGTGGTGCCAGCTGCGATGACAGCGCCTTCGCCCACCGTGACCGGCGCAATCAACTGGGTATCGCTCCCGAGAAAAACCCCATCGCCAATGACCGTCTGAAACTTCCGCGACCCATCGTAATTACAGGTGATGGTGCCGGCGCCGATATTGACCCCGTTCCCGATCTTCGCATCCCCCAGATAGCTCAGGTGGTTCGCCTGCGAGCCTTCGCCCAACTCGGCGTTCTTCATCTCGACAAAGTTCCCGACCTTCGCTTTCTTCCGCACCACCACACCGGGCCGCAGATGCACGAAGGGGCCGAGGCGCGCCTCGGCTTCAACCTGCGAGTCAGTACACACACAGTGATCCAAAATCTCCACTCTGTTGCCGACGGTGCAATCCGTTAATCGCGTATGGGAACGTAGCCGGCACTCTTCTCCGATGACCGTCGTCCCTTCGAGCGTCACGTTAGGATAGAGCACCGTGTCTTTCCCGATCCTGACGGTCGCGTCAATCCAGGTTGAGGCAGGATCGAGCATTGTCACCCCCGCATCCAGCCACCGATCTCGGATCTGCCATCGCACCACCTGTTCCGCCTCGGCAAGCTGCCGTCTCGTGTTCACACCCAGTCCCTCATCAGGATCGTCGAGCACGACCGCTGCGATACGCCCGCCGGCCCGGGCCGCGAGCCTCACGATATCCGTCAAATAATATTCCCCCTGCGCATTACTGGGGGCGAGTTTTGCCAGCGCACTAAAGAGAAACTCTCCGTCAACCACATAGGTGCCCACGTTCATTTCGTGGATCGCGCGCTCCGCTTCAGTAGCGTCACGATCCTCGACGATGCGAACGACACTCCGGTCGGCTGACGGCGCACGAACAACCCGCCCATAGCCACTCGCGTCATCCAGCTCGGCAGTCAGCAAGGTCACGGTCGCACGCGCTGTTTCATGTACGCGCAGAAGTTCACGGACGGTTTTTTCCTGGAGCAGCGGCGTATCGCCGTTTAGAATCAAATAGCGGGATGGCGCGCCGCGCTTGCCCACTCCAAACACTGGGCGGCTCTGCAACACCGCATGGCCCGTGCCCAGTTGCTTGCGCTGCTCGACGATCAACACGCGCGCGCCGCGCGGACCCGACACCGCCCGATCGATTGCCGCTCGAACCTGCTCTGCCTGATGGCCGACCACCACCGCCACAGGCGCTCCTGCGACGCGCAATCCAAGCTCAACCGCATAGAGCACCATCGCCTGCCCTGCCACCGGATGCAGCATCTTCGCCTGCCTTGAATGCATCCGTTTGCCCAAGCCTGCCGCCATCACGACCACCGCAAGACCGGTAATCTTCCCCCGTCGGTCTGACCCGGCCGGCTTCTTCACCGTTGTAACTGCAGTCGTGCGTGAGCGGCTCATCCAATCGGCACTCCGGCTTCAGGCTGTTGGACCATGCGCTGCTTCGTTGCGGCCATCACGGCCGAGGAGAGGGCCGTCGAGGGTGAACAAAGCCCGCCCGAGACAATGAGCTTCATCGCCTCTTCGACACTCATATCGATAGCAGCAACTTCATGCTCCGGCACCAGAAGGAAATAGCCGGACGTCGGATTCGGCGACGTCGGCACATAGACATGGATCAAGGGCTCCCGTGCGAGATCCTGCACCGCTCCTTTTGTCGTACCGGTCACAAAGGCAAAACAATAGTAGCCATTCTTCGGAAACTGAATCAGCACGACGCGGCTGTAGGAGGGGTGGTCGGAGAAGGACAAAATGTCCATCATGGATTTCAAGGTGGAGTAAATCCCCCGCACAAGCGGCACACGATTCAAGCAGCCCTCCCACCACTTCACGATTTGCTTGCCGATGAAGTTCGTGGCAAAAAGCCCGGTCACCAGCACCAACAGAATCAACGACAGAATCCCCACTCCCGGCACATAATGACGCGGCACCACCTGGACTAGAAGGTCGCCCAAAATTCCATCCACCGCCACGAAAAGAGTCTTCAAAATAAGGGCAGTTCCCCACAGGGGGATAATCACGAGCAGGCCTGTCAGAAAGTAGCGTTTTAGCAAGGTTTTCAGCATAAATAGGGGCCTGTGCGCGGCCACACTATCATACAGAGAATTCTACAGGCCCCGCAAGCATTTTCTTGCTATTTTCAACAACTTGGAATACCATCCCGCCCGTTTTCTTCATCGATGAGAAAACCAGCTCAAATGGGTACACACAAACAGCGGACTCGCGGCCTTTTCATTACCCTGGAGGGAGTCGAGGGTAGCGGGAAAAGCACCCAGATCAGCCACCTCGCCAAGGTGCTGACCACGGCGGGCTATCGCGTCCTCCACACGAGAGAGCCGGGCGGCACGGCAACAGCCGAAGCCATCCGCCACATCCTCCTCACGGCCTCGTCAAAAGAACGAGTCACCCCTCAAGCGGAAGCTCTGCTGATCCTCGCCGCGAGAAGCCAGCACGTCACACATCTCATCGAACCGGCATTGCAACACGGCACCGTCGTCCTCTGCGACCGGTTTTCTGACTCCACTTTGGCCTATCAAGGATTCGCGCGGGGCCTTGATCTAGCCTGGCTGCGGGACGCCAACGACGTCGCGGCGAACGGACTGCGGCCGGACCTCACTCTCGTCCTCGACCTCCCAATTGCCGTAGGCTTGGCCAGGAGGCGAACCGATCCTAGCCAGCAGAATCGGCTGGACCGGGAGACCGAGCGTTTCCATCGCAACGTCCGCCGCGGATTTCTCGCCCTCGCGGCAAAAGAACCGGGCCGCATCAAGATCGTGGATGCGAATCGGCCTCCACAAAAAGTCCGGGACGAGCTCACAGCGATCGTGCTAGGGTGGCTCAAGAAACCGCGTCGCTCCTCACGCAGACCGAGCTAACATGCCTTTTGGCGACTGTATCGGCCATCAGCCATCCATTATGCGCCTACAAGCCGCTGTCGCCCATGAGCGATTGGCTCACGCCTACCTGTTTCATGGCGAGGAAGCGATCGGGAAACGATTGGCGGCGATTCGTTTCGCGCAAGCCCTCAACTGCGAACAGCCGCCCGAATCGGAAGGCCTCGACAGTTGTGGTGCCTGTCGGTCCTGCCAACAAATTGAAGCCCGCACCCATCCTGACTTTTTCGTTATCGAACCGGATCCGGAACAGGCTACCCCGCAAATCAAAATCGAACAGGTTCGGGAGATCGAGCATCAGATCCTGTATCGTCCACTCATCGGCGAACGGAAAATCTGCCTGATCAACGATGCAGACCGCATGACGATTGGGGCGGCCAACGCGTTGCTGAAAACCTTGGAAGAGCCGCCGGGCCACAGTCTCTTCCTCCTGATCTCCAGCCGTCCTGCAGCCCTCACGGCAACCATCCGATCGCGCTGTCAGGCTCTCCGCTTCACGGCACCAACCCGCACCCAAGTGGAAGCGGCCCTCATCCTGAAACGAGAAATTCCCTTGGCAGACGCCCGATTTCTCGCCATCATCAGCGACGGCCGCATCGGAGAGGCCCTGACTGCCGACGTGCAAGACACTCGCCAACGCCAACAGGCACTTGTGGACTTGGTCCGGCCCCAATCCTTGCACTCGATCGGATCTATCCTGTCATCGGCGGAAGCGATTGCCAAGGCAGACCGCGCCCAGCACATCCTCGCTTGGTTAGCTCGTTGGATCCGCGACCTCGTCTTGATACAGGTCGGAGGCGATCGCGACCAGATACTCAACCTCGACGACCTCCCCACGCTGGAAACCTACGCGCAACAGGCTGATACCGATGCGTTGCTGGGGCTGCTCCGTGAAATCGAACTGACCGAGCAGCGAGCCACGCGGCACCTGAATCTGCAAATGGCACTGGAAATGATCCTGCTCCGCCTACGCGATGCACTGGCCGTTGCATCCACCCCCCTCCCCGCCTAGCTTTCGCCGTTTACTACCTGCTATCGTTTGCGAAGTCCCATGAGTAATCCCAACACCTTCTACATCACGACGCCGATCTATTACGTGAATGACGTGCCCCATATTGGGCATGCCTATACCACCGTGGCAGCCGACGTCCTGGCACGCTACTGGCGCCTGCGTGGACGTGACGTATTCTTCCTGACTGGACTCGATGAGCATGGGCAAAAGGTGCAGCAGGCAGCCGCCAAATCCGGCATCGACCCGCAAGCCCATTGCGACAAGTTGGCCCCTCAGTTTCAGGCACTCTGGAAACGGCTGAACATCTCACACGATGCCTTCATCCGAACGACTGATCTCCCGCACAAATCAATAGTTCAACAATATATTCAAGAACTGTTCGATTTAGGCTTGATTTATAAGGCGAAATATACTGGTTGGTACTGCACATTTGACGAACGATTCTGGACGGAAAAGGATGTCCTCGGTGGCCTTTGCCCGGACTGCGCACGCCCGGTGGAGCAGCTCAGCGAACACAATTACTTCTTCAAAATGGGGCAGTATCAGGCGCGCCTGGTCGACCACATCAAACACCACCCAGACTTCATTCGCCCCGAATCACGCCGCAACGAAGTCCTGGGATTCCTGACCACCCAGACGCTCGGCGACCTCTCGATCTCTCGGCCCAAGTCGCGCCTCAAGTGGGGCATCGAGCTTCCCTTCGACAAAGACTGCGTCACCTACGTCTGGTTCGATGCGCTGGTGAACTATGTCTCCGCCTTGGAATACCTCCCGCAGCAGCCCTCCGTCGATCAGTTCTGGCCCGCCTCGGTCCATCTGGTGGGGAAGGATATCCTGACGACCCACGCGGTCTATTGGTCCACGATGCTCATGGCCCTGAACCGGCCGCTGCCGCACACCATCTTCGCGCATGGCTGGTGGACCGTCGATGGAGAAAAGATGTCGAAGAGTCGTGGCAATGTCGTAGACCCGCACACGATCCTCGATGCCCTCGGCGCCGATGCGTTCCGGCATTTCTTATTTCGGGAAGTCCCGTTCGGACAGGATGGAGACTTTTCGCACGCCACCATGATCACCCTCATCAACAGCGACTTGGCCAACGGGGTCGGCAATCTCCTGAGCCGCACCTTGACGATGATCGAGCGGTTTGCCAACCACACGATTCCGGCTGCGAGCACGCCGGCTCTCCCGGCATTGGAAGCCACGATCGCTGCCGTCGCGATTAGCCTCCCGGGAAAAATCGAACAGGGATTCCGCTCCCTCGCCTTCCGCGAAAATCTCCAGGCCATCTGGGAGCTCATCGGCCTCTGCGACGCATACATCGACAAGGCGGCGCCGTGGAAGCTGGCGAAGAATCCTGAAGACCAGCCACGCATCCACACGGTCCTGCATACCACCGCGAAAGCCCTCCGGTTGATCGCCGTCCTGCTTTATCCCTACATGCCACAGACGGCCGGGCAATTGGCCCAGCAACTCGGCCTCGCGTTCAACTTTTCCGCACCGCTGCCGCAGACGGCTTACGAATGGAACGCGCCGTTTCCCGAAACAAAGATTTGCAAAGGTCCCAGCCTGTTCCCTCGCATTGAACCACACTCACAAGGAGCGAAGACCGTGAGCGACACAGCACCGCCCCCACAACCGACAGCCGCGCTCCCCACGATGGAACCCTCGGCTGCAATGCCCAGCGCCCCAAGCCCGACGCCGCAAGCCGCCGCCATCGCCCAGATCACCATCGACGACTTCATGAAAATTCAGCTCAAGACCGCGAAGGTCATCAGCGCGGAACGCGTCCCTAAATCGGAGAAGCTCCTCAAGCTGCACGTCAGTCTTGGTGAAGGCGGCGAGCCACGGCAGATCGTCGCAGGGATCGGCAAGAAGTACGTACCGGAGGCCTTAGTGGGCAAGACGATCATCATTGTCGCGAACCTCAAGCCCGCGAAGCTCATGGGCATCGAATCGCAAGGCATGGTCCTAGCCGCAGGGGACAGCGAAGTACGCGGCCTCGTCACCATCCTCGAAGAAGTGGACCCTGGCACGAAAGTAAAGTAGCAATGTCGACGCTCGCCTCCTACGAACATCTCCGCTCCCGACTGACGCTCGCCCTAGCGCTAAACGCCACGATCATCATCGCGGAGTTCAGCGGCGGGTGGATTCTCAACAGCATCGGCCTCATGAGCGACGCAGGCCATAACCTCGTGGACCAGGGCGCGCTCTTTCTTGCCCTCTATACCCATCTCCTCACGGCGAGGCCTGCCACCGCCGCGAGAACGTTCGGCTATCACAGGGCTGGCATCATTGCGGCCTTACTGAATTCGTTCATCCTGTTGCTCACCGCCGTCGGCATTACCTTCGTTGGATTCCAGCGGCTGCTGCACCCAGTCCCGGTGGACGGCGCCTGGATCATGGCCATCGCGGCGCTCAGCTTTGCCGCCAATCTGAGCATCGCCTTACTCTTGCAGCAGGGAGCCAAGGACAACCTTAATATCCGCAGCGCCTTCTGGCACATGCTGGGCGATGCCTGGGTATCGCTGGGAGTCGTGATCAGCGGCGCCGCCATCCTCTTCGCCGGATGGACTATTTTCGATCCGCTAATCAGCTTGCTGGTCGTCATGGCCATTGCGAAAGGGGCTTGGCTTCCCTTCAAAGAATCGCTGGAGATCTTGATGGAATCAACGCCAGCCCATCTCAGCGCCACACAGGTGGCAACCACGATCGGCGCCATTCCTGGCGTCAAAAACGTCCACGACCTCCATATCTGGGCCGTAGAGCCCCGCCTGATCATGCTGACCTGTCATATCCTCGTCGACGGAGACGATTCGGCCATGACGAATGACCTGCTCCAGACCATCCGAACCACGATCAGCGCCGAATTCGGTATCAACCATGTGACGATACAGATAGGCACTGCCTGTTGCGAGCCACACGATATCCATTGCGATCTTACCACGCTGCTGACACGCCACCCAGATGAAGGGCTCATACACCACTGAGCGCGCAAGACGTGAGCGAAAAACGGAACGAACGAGACTGGGGCGAGTTCGAGGTCCGGCGGTCGAGGTCTCCAAAACTTCGAACCAGCACCCGTGAACGTCCGGTCGTGCCGGTCGTGCCGGTCGTCCCACTCTCGCCCCGCTCGCGTCAGTCTCGTCTCGGTGATGACAGCACGACAATGCACAAATACTATCGGTTAACCCCATGACGCCGATTCCCTTTTATGTCCTCTGCGGCGCGCTCGGCGCCGGTAAAACCACCCTCCTCATGAGGCTCCTTGCACATTGGAAAGACCAGGGCACGCGCGCCGGCGTCTTGATGAACGAGGCAGGCGAAATCAGTATCGACGGCCCCCGCGCCGGCACCATCGCCGAGCAGGTCATGAACCTCGCGGGCGGCTGCGTCTGCTGCGATACAAAGGAAGACCTGTCCTGGGGGATCGCCCAACTGGTGCGGGACTATCAGTCGGATGTCATCATCCTCGAATGTTCCGGCATGGCAGACCCCGCCGAAGTGATCGATGCCGTCACCGACCTCTATACCGCGCAGCTCGCGCGGCTGGAGAAAGTCATTGCCGTGCTGCATCCGATCCCGACCGATCGGGAGAGCCTCGCGGGCTTCGTGACGACACAGGCGATTCGCTGCGCGGACGAGTTGATCCTTAATAAAAAAGATCTCTATGTCGCCGGCCATTGGGAGGAATTCATGGGCTCGATCACCAAACAGAATCCCTACGCCAGGGTCTGGGAAACCAGCCAGGCTAGAATCGATCCCGTCTCGCTGCTTGCCCCGATCGCCCGACGCACCCCAACGGCTGTGGTCAATGTGGAATTCGGGCGCCCACGATCGACCGCGACCAAAACTCGCGCCGCGTACCACCCGATCGCCACGACAGTGTTGCTGCCAGGCCCGTTAAATTTTGAGCGATTTCAACACTGGATGGAGACCCTACCGCCTGCGCTTGAACGGGCGAAAGGCTTCTTCCGCTTCGCCACAGGACCGGAGCTGCAGGAATTTCAATATGCGCCACCGGGCCACGCAACCATTGCGCCGATCACCCTGCTCGACGAACCGAATCACGCGATCGTCTTGATTGGCCGAGGCTACGATCAGGAACGATGCCAAGCGGAATTATTGAACTGTCTGGAGGCGCAGAGGGAGCCACCCCGCTAGCCGATCGGACGGTGAGAGAGACCACGTCGCGGCGCGTACCGCAGCAGTACCCACGCTGCGCCAGCCCCGAGTAATCCACCGATCATCCAGCCGGCCAGCACGTCCGTGACATAGTGGGCGCCAAGATAGACACGCGAGCAACCGATCAGTCCGACTAACGGCCAACTCACCCAGGCAGATCTCGGATAGAGCATCTGGAGAAAGGCGGCCGCCGCCGCGCTATTCACCGCATGGTTCGACGGAAAGCCAAAAGTCTTACCACAGGCTTGAATCTGATGGAGATCAGGAAGCGCTAGGCAGGGCCGCGGGCGCGCGACAAAATCCTTGATGCGGGCCCCAATGAAATCCACCAGACCGATTAGTGCAGCCAACACGGGAGCCGCCAGCAGCGCTTCCCGCCACGACCGCCAGAGCCAGTAGGCGGTCAGCAGGAGGCAGGGTCCCCACATGAGGTCTGGGTCAGAGAAATTGAGTGCCCATCGGTCCAGCCAGGCCATCTGCCCGGCCAAGTCGTTGAGGGTCCGTACAAGCCAGTCTTCCATGCTCATCTGGTGCCGGCGCAAAAAAGTGTACGATACGCGGCGCACAATAGGGCCTGACCACGCCAATTGCCCCTCACTGTGCCCCTCCTGCCTCTAGTCGGCCCATGGTTATCTCGTTCGGAAATGAATGCGCACGGTCAGCTCTCCGTCGATCGGCACATCGCCGTTCAACTGTGGATCGAAGGTCCATTGCTTCAGCGTGGTCAACCCAACAGAGTTGAGCTCTCCGTGTTTTGCTGGCTCCAGGACGACGAGTGTCACCAGCACATCCTTCGAGACCAACATGCGCACTTTCATCCAATCATCGAGTTGTTTCCCCTCCAGCGCAGGGGGAATTGCCGGCCACGGCATGAATTTAGGAACCGGTCCACGCTGTTGATTCTTATTGAGCGGCAGACCATGGACATGCACCTCCGGCAACTCGAGTGCATCCTCTCGATGGTCGTCCGCATGCGTGTTTGCGTCGCCAGCCACTGCCAACGCCGCGACGGGCGAGGCCACCATGACCGCAACATAAAGGGCAAGAGAGAGTCTCATCATTTCCCCAATCCTATCCGATGTCCTACCCGATGCTCAAGCGGACAAGACAGCGCGGCCACACAAAATGGACAAATCCTCACCGCCCCTTCTCGCGGGCGATGAGGATTAGTACGAAATGCGAACCGGCTGACTGACTTGATTCAGCCTGCGACTAAAAGAACACCTGGCCGCGAAAGAAAAACGACCGGGGCATCCCTGCATGTGAGACTCCCAAGCCAATGCTCCCCTCACCCGAATTGATGAAGTATTTCTGATCCAAAAGATTCACCACATCAAATCCAAGCAGGAGCTTCTGTTCGTGCCACGGCAGTGGAATCACGTGCGTGAGAGACACATTATAGGTCGTGTTCGAGGGGGTATGGGTCGAATTGACCTTGGCCCCCTTGTCCGCTGTCCGCAACCCTGACGTGAACAGCATCTGCCCTGTAAACGTCGTCCGCTCCAGGAAGCGATAGGCCACCACAGCCGAACTCGTGATGATCTGCTGATGGTCACAGTGGACGCCCCCTCTCGAGTTGATGTCAGTGATCTCCTGAGCTTCGAGCAAGTTGTGCCCGGACTGCAGTCCGTACCCTTTACATTGCCCCCACGCCACATTGCCTCGAGCCGTCAGATCGTCCGTCACTTGCAGCTTCACAGCGGCATCGATGCCGCGAGTCCACCCCCGCTCAAAAGCAAAGTAATTTAATAACGGCGTATTTCCGAACTGGCCCGCATCGGCCATAAAACGGGCCAGCTTGTAGTACCCCGTCAATTCCAACGTCGCCCATTGCGCCAGGGCATGATAGCTCCCCACCTCAAAGTAATGTGCCCGTTCGGCGCGCGAAGTATTATTCGTGGTATCTTCCGGTGCGGCTCTAGTGCCGGTCAGGTTGAGCTTGCTCACCGAAAGCGCTTCGAGATTCGGTGGCGTAAACTGCCGTCCGTAGAAGGCGTGCAGGACGTTGGACTGATTCGCCTTGTAGGTAACGCCGACCCTCGGACTGACCTGCCCTTCGTTGCGTTGATACTGCACAACATCGCCGCGTAGCCCCAGGTTGAACGTCCAGTCGTCGTTCGGGCTCCACTGATCTTGAATCCAGACCTCCTGGCGAACACCAATCAACCGGTTGTCCGCGCTGCGATGGAGCAGGCCGCCCGTTGGAGCACCGTTACCGTCATCGGCAAAGGTGTTGAGCCGGGTCTTATTGATGGCCTGATTCCGCTCGACCTGAAATCCGCCCTTGATCAGATGCTCTGTATTTGGCGTATAGGTGTGATCCAAACGGATGCCGCCTGAATACGCCATCCGATCCTGGTCCGACGCGGACAAACCCTTTGCCGGATCAGCATACGCTAGCAGATTGCGGGGGTCCGTTTTAAAATGCGCCCGCGTTTGCCGACCATAGCCGGAGAGGCTGAAAAAATTGCTACTGTTCACATCGTGTCGCCAAACCATGTGCCCGTATTGGTTATGCTCTTTTTGGTTTTCATTGAGATCCTGAGACTGCACCGCCGTGCCTCCGAGCAGCCCCACCATGGTGGGATCAGTACTTTGACCCGGTTGCGTGGGGATTTGATATTTCGCGACTGAATTTAGCAGCACCCATGAGAAGTTGTTCGAGTTATCCTGCTGATAGTCGCCACGAATGAACGTCTGGTTCCGCTCGCTTTGCCCGTGAAAAATGGAATGGCCCAGCGTCGGCGGGTCAATGCCCCGATTCGTCGCGGTATGACTGTTCAGGATGTAGTAGCGAAACTTCTGGCCGATTGTGCCGCCATATTCAAACGAGGGATTGACCGTCTGATTCGACCCGCCGAACATTTGCGTCGACCCAAATCCCGGCGTGGTCCCGCTCTTCGTTGTGATATCGATGACCGCGGCGGTCCTATTGCCATACTGGGCCTCCATACCACCGAGAATGATATCTGCCCGTTCCCAGGCACGCGGCGTGAGCACATCAGAGAAGGTGGAGGACACGGTATCCGGAATCGGGACTCCGTCGATACGCAGCTGGATGTTCGCATGCTCCTGCCGAATATGCACTTGCTTAAGTGAGCCATAGGCAGCGCTCGGGATCGTCATCAACACATCGTGCAACTCGACATTGTTACCGCGCGGCAACTCTTCGATCTCCTTTCGGCTAATCGCATAGGTCTCGCTCGACGCCTTATATTGAATCGGCGCAAGTGGCGAGCGCACTTCAAGGGCAATATCCAGAGTCTTCGAAAGGGTCAAGGCGATCGGGGGAAGCGGCGTAGATCCGATCGTGAGTACCACGTAGTCGCTCCGATAGGTGTCCTGCACCGCGCTAATGGAATAGGTGCCCCCGGCGGGAACGGACAGGTTAAACTCGCCCGCATCGTTCGACACCCCAGTCGTCACGGCGGCCCCGGCCGCATTCTTGATCTCGATGGTGACCTGCCCCACTCGGCGAAGGTCCTGATTCTGGACTGACCCGGTGATCAGGACGGACTCAGCCGCCACGGCACGCCCCGCATATCCACCACTTAAAGCCGCACACACACCTATGGCACAAAGAAAGAAATAGTATCGGACCGATCGCATCAAAAAATCTCCCCCATGAATAAATTCCGTCTGCAAATGCGCGACCGCCCCCGCAGGGAGTCCTAAGACAACCCCGAGAAGCACGCATCGATTGAAGTGGTACGATTAGCGGAGGGGAGGAGCGCGAGACGCCCCGAGCGTCGATGGGTCGACGGAGAGTAAGACGGCATCAGCCGGACGTTGGAGCAGCGTGGCGAGTCCGCCGGCGGTCAGGAAAGGCGTCCACGCATCTAGGGAGCCGGCCGTATGGTGTTGTACCCACTGGCAGATGTCGGTGCTCGAATGCTCGTGTCCATCATGATCAGCCGCAGCTAAGTCATGATGCACCTCCTGCGCGACGGCAAACGGCGCGATCGCCAGCAACAGCAGGACAAGGCCGACCGCTACCGTACCCCGAAGGATACGCGACACCCATAGTATGGACGCAGAGAAGGTCATAGAAACATATTGCATATCATATGCATTTGCGGCGTGTCAAACGACCAGCTTCCGTCATCTTTCTCGATTCGACCGCATCAAAGGCTGCATCCTGTGGATCTTTCTTGGGAAATTCGCTATATTGACGTTGTTGAGCACCCCTATTGATCACGCCGTGAACTCCGGGCCAGCGACGGTGCATCTCAGGTAAAAAGGCGGAACTATGCAGCGACCTCTCGACAACCAGCATATCATTGAAATTAAACCGTTGCCGTCCCCACGCGAGGTCAGGACCAAGCTCCCGATTACCGACCAAGCTGCGGCACTCGTGGTGGAAACCCGAAAGGCTATCCAGAACATCCTCCATGGGCACGACCGCGAACGCCTACTCGTCATTGTCGGCCCCTGCTCAATCCATGACCCAAACGCTGCCTACGAATATGCCGCCAAATTGAAACCGGTCGCCGATGCATTGCGTGATCGGTTTCTGATCGTGATGCGCACCTACTTCGAGAAACCCCGGACAACCCTCGGCTGGAAGGGGCTCATCAACGACCCCCACCTAGACGGCACCTGCGATATCGCCACCGGGATGGAACTGGCCAGAACCATCCTGCTCACGATCAACCAATCCAGCATGCCCTGCGCCACAGAATTGCTCGATCCCTTCAGCCCCCAATACGTCGCCGATCTGATCAGCTGGAGCGTCATCGGGGCCCGCACCACCGAAAGCCAAACCCATCGGGAATTAGCCAGCGGCGTGTCGATGCCGGTAGGCTTCAAGAACGGGACCGAGGGCAGCCTGGAAGTCGCCGTGAATGCCATGACCTCAGCCCGTGCGCCTCATCACTTCATCGGCATCAATACCGAGGGACAAATTTCCTCGATTCGCACCACGGGGAACCCAGACCGACACATCGTCCTCCGTGGCGGGGGGGGCAAGACCAATTACACCGCGGAGCACGTCGCCAAAGCCGAAGCAGCCGTGGCCAGTGAAGGCATCGCGCGTTCGATCATGATCGATTGCTCGCACGACAATTCCGGTAAAGATCCTAAGCGCCAAGGCCTCGTCGCCCGAGATGTGATTAAGCAATTCCGTGAAGGCCGCCAATCCATCATTGGAATAATGCTCGAAAGCAATCTGAACCCAGGCAAACAGTCCTGGAAGCAGGGCGTCACGCTCGCACACGGCGTCTCCATCACCGACGCCTGTCTCGGCTGGGACGAGACCGAAGCCCTACTCAGCGAGCTGGCTGACTCCATCACGGCCAAAACGGCATAGCACTCACCCGCGGGCATTACTCCTGTCCAAACATCGGCCACACCAGTGCGACCAGCGCTGGATCGGCCAAGCCAGTCGTTTCAATAACCATGTAACCGAAGCGGTCTTTCCGCTTGAGCAGATTGCCGATGATACGGATCAAGTCGCCCCGAACGGTGCAGCAGATACACCGGTTGTTCATCTCGAAGATCTCTTCATCGGCGCCGATCACCAGCTGATTATCGATCCCCACTTCGCCGAACTCGTTGACGATGACGGCCACTCGTTTGCCGTGCTCCGTCGTCAAGATACGATTCAGCAGAGTCGTCTTCCCCGCCCCTAAAAACCCGGTGAGGACCGTTACCGGCACGAGCGCCGTCACGTCTGTAGCCATATCGCCCTCCAGTAATAATTCGACAGAATAAAATGCCGCCCACCCACACATCTTCCGCAGGAGAAGATCGGGAACTGTTCGCCATGAAGGAGAACAACCCAACCCCTTGAGCGCCTGCCCCACAGAAGAGGCGAATAGGCAGCTACCTGATCTTCCCTTGCACACGACGTGCACGAGTGATCAGCGGCAAAGAAACGAGCACGCTAGATGAGTGTAGGGGGACAACGGACGGGGTCGTGGGTGAAATCGACGGACACGAGCAGTGTGGTGAAACTGTTGAGAGAGGAGAGCACCGCATGAAACGGCACCACAAGCGGTGCGACGGAATAGACCCCCGCGCTCGCGGCATGGTCCAACCAGGAACAGACGTCCTAGTCTCAGTGTTCGTGCGACGAACCGGCAGCAAAGGCATGGTCAAGTAGCAGTGGCTAAAGCGCCCGCACCAGTAGGACGTAGGTGGCGATGAGCCCCCAGCGACTTCCCCATAGGGCGAGCTGCTTCATCGGCATTGCGGACACCAACCAAAAAACTCCAAGGCATGGCCTTCGACTGCAAACTTCGTTTGCCGCTCGACGAGATCAGTCAGCTTCTTCAAGGGGCACAACAACAAGTCGACGATAAGACCGCAGCTGCGGCATTGAATGTGGTGATGGTGCTCTCGGCCATACCGCACTTCGTAGCGCATTTGTCCTTCATGAAGCCCAATTGGATTGACCAGACCTAGCTCTTGGAGCATGGCAAGATTCCGATAGACCGTCACCAAATCGATGGCATGACGCCCTTTCCGAAGACGTGCATGAACCTCAGACGCCGTAATAGGCAACGAGCTGCTTTCAAGAATTTGCAGGAGCGCCTTCCTAGGTTTGGTGAGCTTCTTCCCACCGGCTTTCAGAATTTCGAGAATCGATTCGGCCATCGGGTACGTCCAAGTTGCAAGCCATATGCATTTACCATCCTACCTGCGAAGCTGTCAACTATCGCCCCCCCCGAAATGCACTCGTCCTGCCGGAACACTCATGCTAGGATGGCACCATCATGTTGATCGACACCCATACCCATCTGGACGATGCCCGCTACAATGAGGACCGTGCGGCGATGATCGCCCGCGCCAGGGAAGCCGGCGTCGAGGCCTTCGTCACCATCGGCTGCGACCTTGCCACGAGCCACGCGGCCGTCGCGCTGGCAGATCAGCACGACTTCGTCTATGCCTCCATCGGGGTGCACCCGCACGAGGTAAAGCACATTCACGCCACGTGGTACGACGAATTCCGCCAGCTGGCCACGAACAGGAAAGTCGTCGCCTACGGCGAGATCGGCCTGGACTACCACTACAACCACTCATCACCCACGACACAACGTGAGCGATTCCGTGAGCAGATTCAGCTTGCGCGCGCGCTCCGTCTGCCCGTCATCATTCACACGCGCGAAGCGCAAGAGGATACGATTGCGATTTTGAAAGAGGAGCGCGCCTCAGAAGTTGGTGGGGTCTTTCACTGTTTCTCAGGGGATGCCTGGCTGGCGAAAGAAGCGCTGGAGCTGGGATTCTATCTCTCCTTCTCCGGCATTCTCACCTTTCAGAGCGCCGCGGCACTCCGGGACATCGCCAAGACCGCGCCGCTGGACCGGCTCCTCATTGAAACCGACTGCCCCTACCTCACGCCCAT
>CAMBDY010000015.1 GCA_945865525.1 Nitrospira lenta
GACTTCGTCTGTCCCTCGAACTGCGGATTCCGCACCTTGACGCTGACCACGGCGGTGAGTCCTTCGCGGACATCGTCGCCGGTGAGCGATTCGGTATCTTTCTTCAGCAGTTCGTTGGCGTTCGCGTAGCTATTGATCGTGCGGGTAAGCGCAGCCTTAAACCCCACCAAGTGCGTACCGCCCTCCTTGGTGTTGATGTTATTCGCAAAAGAAAACAGGTTCTCAGCGTAACTGTCATTATATTGGAGCGCGACCTCCAAGATCATCTCCGGCTTTTCAACCTGTACATAAATCGGCTTGTGCAACGGCATCTTCGCTTCATTTAGATGCTCAACAAACGAGACGATCCCGCCCTTGTACTTAAAGATTTGTTCCTTAACAGGTTCTTTCCGCTCGTCCTTGAGCGTGATCTCGAGTCCCTTGTTCAGGAAGGCGAGCTCGCGCAGCCGCTGCGCCAGCACATCAAAGCTGAGCTCCAGCACCTCGAAAATCTGCCCATCGGACTTGTAGGTGACCTTCGTGCCCCGGCGTTTGGTCTTGCCCGTCATCTTAAGCGGGGCGGTTGGCTTGCCCCGTTCATAGCGCTGTTCGAATACCTGGCCGTCCTGCCAAATCTCCAGCTCAAGCCATTCGGACAGGGCGTTGACCACCGAAATCCCGACGCCGTGGAGCCCACCGGAGACCGTGTACGCCCCCTGCTCAAACTTACCGCCCGCATGCAAGACCGTGAGCGCCACTTCAGCGGCGGATTTCTTTTGCGTGGAATGCATCCCGGCG
Source organism: Nitrospira lenta (assembly GCA_945865525.1). Lineage (GTDB taxonomy): Bacteria > Nitrospirota > Nitrospiria > Nitrospirales > Nitrospiraceae > Palsa-1315. The sequence goes on from CAMBDY010000015.1 coordinate 778, forward strand.
GGAATACCACGGCCGTTATCCACGACTGTGACGCTGTCATCAATGTGGATTGTGACCTCGATTACCTCGCCGAATCCCGCCATATGTTCATCGACACTGTTGTCGACGACTTCATAGACGAGGTGATGGAGGCCATCCACACCGGTGCTACCGATGTACATCGCCGGGCGTTTCCGCACGGCCTCCAGGCCCTCCAGCACTTTGATTTGATCCGCGCCGTAACTCTCGATTTTCGATGTGGTCTCGCTATCGTTACTGGCCATCAGTCTCCCGTTCAATAAGCCTTAAAGTTTCAGCGTTCAGTGGTTCACCACTAATCGCTGGACCTAGCTAGATTTTAATTGGCATCACGACACACTTGAACCCAGGACTCTCTGATTCCTGAATCAAACAGGGGCTTAACGGGTTGTCCATCTGCAGAGAGATCGTCTCTCCATCCATCACGCCCAGAACGTCTAGCAAATAGCGGGCATTGAACCCCGTGTTCAAGGCCTCCCCCTCGTACTGCGCCGCAAGCTCTTCCGTCGCTTCCCCGAAATCAGGACTGCTGGAGAACAAGGTCATCTGTCCTGTGGTAAACGACACTTTTACCGCGCTTGCCTTGTCACGGGACAGGACGGAAACACGCCGGAGCGCGCTTTCCAACTCGTTACGGTTAACCCCGATCTTCCTGCCGGTTTCTTTCGGGACCACCTGCTGATAGTTGGGATAGTTTCCTTCCATCAACCGCGAGGTCAGCAGCAGGCCGCTCTTCCGGAAGATCATGAGGTTTTTTGTAAATCCGATCAAGGGCTCGCCCTCGCCGCCTTCTTCCAACAGACGCTGCATCTCCTGCGCCGCCTTCTTTGGAATGATAGCCTTGATCTCTTGCGGAGCACCTTTGGCTCCGGCCTTTCCAAGTTCCTGCTCAGCCACCGCCAACCGATGTCCATCGGTGCCGACCAGCCGCAAGATCATTTTCTTCTCCGAGGTAATCAGGGTCACCAGCAACCCGTTGAGAATATAACGCGCGTCATTGTCCCCGGCTGCAAAAATAGTCTTCCGAATCAGTTCCAAAAATCCGGCCCCAGCGAGGGGAATGAGCCCTTCCCGTTCGATCGCTGGCAAGGCGGGATAGTCGGTGCTAGGGAGCCCCACGATCTTGAATTGGCTCTTGCCCGCTTGAATCGTCGTCCAGTTATTCTCACCCGAGGCGATCTCAATCTCACTAACCGTCAGTTCCTTAATGATCTCGTAAAGCTTTCTGGCCGAGATCGTGACCCCTCCAGCCTTCTCCACAGTGGCCTTATAGAGACCGCGCATACCGACCTCAAGGTCCGTGGCAACGATTTCCACCCCCTCCTGCTTGGCTTCGATCAAGATGTTCGAGAGGATTGGCATCGTGTTGCGTTTCTCCACGACACCTTGAACACGCTGGAGGCCCGTCAAGAGCTCAACTCGTCCCATACGCAGTTTCATAATATCTTTCCCCTTCGCGCGTGGTTCACCCTCGCAAGATCTGCTCCTTTAAGCTGTCCAACGTGGCACTCAATGCGCTATCGCTATCTTTTGCTTTAATGATCTGTTTACAGGCATGGATGATGGTCGTGTGATCTTTGCCCCCAAACTGCCGTCCAATTTCAGGATAGGAAGAGTCTGTAAGCTCCCGGCAGAGATACATGGCAATCTGTCTCGGATGCACAAGCATTTTACTCCGGCGACGGGACTTTAGGTCGGAAATCTTTACCTGGAAGCGCGCACCCACCGTTTCCTGAATATCGTCCATGGACACGATCTTTCTCTTGGTGCCAATCAAATCTCGGAGCACGTTCTTGGCCATCTCCAGCGTGATCGTTTGGCCGATCAGGGAAGCATAGGCACCAAGCCGTACCAGCGACCCCTCGAGCTCGCGAATATTGCTTTTCATCGTGACCGCGAGAAACTGGACTACATCTTCCGGCAACCTAACGCCTTCATCCTCAGACTTTTTCCGTAAGATGGCAACGCGGGTTTCCACGTCCGGTGTCTGGATGTCCGCGATCAGGCCCCACTCAAACCGTGACCGCAGCCGCTCCTCAATATCTGGCATGTTCTTGGGAAAGCGATCGCTCGAGAGGACCACCTGCTTGTGCGCTTCATAGAGGGCATTAAACGTGTGGAAAAATTCTTCCTGCGTCCGTTCCTTGCCGGTCAAGAATTGAATGTCATCGATCATTAACATATCTATGTGGCGGTACCGTTTTCGCAGATCCGGCATCTTGTCGTAGCGAATAGAGTTGATGACCTCGTTTGTAAACTGCTCGGTCGTCAAATAGGCAATGCGGAGATCTGTCCGTTCCGCCACATAATTGCCAATAGCGTTCAAGAGGTGAGTCTTTCCCAGCCCTGTTTCCCCATAGATAAAGAGCGGGTTATAGGCTTTCGTCGGCTTCTCCGCAACCGCCATACAGGCCGCATGGGCAAACTGGTTTCCCGCGCCTACCACAAAGCTATCAAAGGTATATTTAGGATTGAGCTGGTTGCCCCGTTTGAGCCGGGCTCCAGGGGCTCGGGGGCTCACTATAGTAGATTTTCCACCCGTCTCAGGCTGGTCCGTCGATTGCTTGAGAGAGACGGCGAACGTAATTGTAGTTTCCTCACCGCCCCTAGCGGTAGAGATCGCTTCAACCAAGAGAAGCCCATAATGCTCGCCGAGCCAGTCCATGAAGAATTTATTTGGGACCCCCAGGTGAGCCTTGGAACCCTCAATTCTTTCAAGATGAATTGGCGTGAACCATGTATCGTAAGCCTGCCTTGGCACTTTGCTTTGGATATAAACCAACGCGTCTTGCCAAATAGCCATACTAGTCATTATTGCCACACCACTCTTTACTCGCAGACCTATTCATGCCTGTGGATAACCTGTTTTTCGGATTGTCTGTCTTTCTTGAATCTAAACTATTCCACCTTAAAGGAGCGGGCGCTAATAATTTACCACCACAATTCACACAATTTACCTACTCTTTATGCAAGGGTTATCTAGAGCAAACCCCCTACTGTCTTCACATGGACAGTGCGTGGGATTATCCATAAATTCAAGGTCTTAACTCCTACCAACAATATTCACAACCCTTACTCTTACTCTTACTCCGATGACTAACTCTTTCTTCTTTATAATAAATTAGAATAAGAACCGTGAATATATTTATATAACAATGACCTGTTCCGATGAGAATATTTTCTCAATCAGGTCGTCATACGAAAACCCACTCATCGCTGCAATAGACTCAAGCGAAATAACGGTCATATCTGACTCAGGTGCATGAAAAAGCGAAGAAGAGATCTGGCCTGGTCGTTGTCGGAGGAGATAAAGCATCATACGAATAACCCCTTCTAAAACACGAGACTTCTATCCATCGTTCGAATTAACTGCCGAATTTCATCAGCAGTACGAATTGTTATCGAAAAACTATCAGACCAGTTATTTATGTCGACTCCCGGTTCAATAATAAAGGGAATGGATAGATGTTTAAATGAAGGAAGGTATTTTTCGAGGACATCTACACCTAGAATCTCCTCAGTGTCTTTCATTAAAAGACGGGAAGCTAAACCTAAAAGGAAGACGGTCGTTTCATGGTCTCCAGCGCGAAGACCCAGCGCAACACGAAGGGCTTCAACGGGGCGAGCCGTAAGAAAAGGGTCTTCTGAAATCACCACAGCAATACGTTTCGACATAAAAACTAAAAACTATAAAAACAACGCTTACGTAAACGCAAGAAAACGATCACAGCGATCAATAATTCCAGACAACACAACCAATCCGGACAATGAAACCCTCGAGTCGACAGTAGCGGTTGCCACACCATGCTGTTGACACCCATAGGCACAGACGGACAGTTTCACCCCAGCATCGATTAAGCCAACATAACGTGCGTCCGTGACCACCTGGACCCCCTCATCAAGAAGGTATAAATAAACCTCAACGCCAGAACGAAGTGCGGCATGAGCCAACTGAAGAACAGTTTCAACGCTGGGATGAGAAGGGGCTGTGGATAACAAAAGACCGAGTTTGCGATTTGCCATAAAAATAAAACAAATAAATTAATACAATCAATAACTTATAGATTTTAGCAATTACGATCGTACGGGGTTTTATAGGTAAAGTCAATTCAAAAAATATGAGTTTTTACGAGGAGATAGTGCGAGATTGCAGGAGGGAGGCAAGGCCAATTAAAGGGAGGTCTTCCTGGGCTTTAGACTCCAAATTACGGAGGATGACGGAGCCACGATTTACTTCATCATCGCCCAAAAGAATGGCATATCGGCACTTCGATCGATCAGCTTGACGTAAATGGGCCTTGAGCGTAGTGGCGCGATAATCACACTGGGTCGATAGGCCCAATCGGCGAAGCTCGTCGAGCAGGACGAGTCCGAGCTTTGCACCATTCTCGCCGAAGGCCGCGACATAATAGAGACATTCATTAAGTGAGGTCGAGGCTGTCTCCGGGAGCATCAACGACACACGTTCAAGTCCGACCGCAAACCCAATAGCTGGAACAGAGGGTCCGCCGAGCGTTTCCACTAGTCCGTCATAGCGGCCACCGGCGCCAACCGCGTTTTGCGCGCCTAAATGGGTCGAGGTAATTTCAAAGCTCGTCAAGCAATAGTAGTCGAGCCCTCGCACTAAACGAGGATTCAGCGTGTAGGGCACCCCGATCGCCTCGAGGCCAGCCAGAACTAGATCGAAATGGGCGCGGGCTTCCGGCGCGAGATGGTCGGTCAGCCTGGGAGCCGACTCGGTCGCGGTCCGGCATTCCAGTATCTTGCAATCCAATACGCGTAGAGGATTTGTTTCCATCCGGCGCCGACAGTTGGCGCAGAGACTGGCTTCCTGTTGTGCGAGGAATGCGAGGAGAGTCGGTTTGTAGGCTGCCCGGTCGCCGGTGTTGCCCAAACTATTGATCTCGAGCGTCAGATCCGGCAAGCCCAAATCTGAGAGCAGGTGCCAAAGCAGGGCGATAGCCTCGACGTCCACGCGCGGATCCGCCGTGCCGAACGACTCGATGCCGAATTGATGGAATTGTCTGAGCCGTCCGGCCTGGGGCCGCTCGTGGCGGAACATCGGCCCGATGTAAAAATATTTCTGCGGAAGGGGATCGGCCGCCCGATTATGTTCAATAAAGGCGCGGACCGTACCAGCGGTGCCTTCTGGGCGCAAAGTTAGCGAGGTTCCGTCTCGGTCCGGGAAGGTATACATTTCCTTTTCGACGATGTCCGTCGTCGCCCCGATACTTCTGGCAAAGAGCGCGGTCAGCTCGAAGATGGGGATTCGGATCTCCTGATACCCATAGCAAAGCGCCCAGCGCCGGGCCGTCTCCTCGATGAAACGCCACCGAGGCGTCTCCTCCGGTAGGGTATCCTTAACACCCTTGATGCCTTTGATAGTGTCCATATTCAGGGAACGTTTAGCAGGATGCTGAAAAGGCTCGCCTTCTTTGCGCTCGCCTCGAAAGGACTCTTAATGTAGCTAGGGGCTACACCCCCAGTGCTTCCATCTGCCATGGCTTTGCTGACGGCCACCTTAGCGATGGGATGAGGGCAAGTCAATGCAGGGCAACAGCTCACACGTCACTTGTTCTGTGTCAATTTGGTTCCGAACCAACATTTAAGGTATAGTTCCCGACTTGTCAGGAGCTCCGTAGAAATCATATGAGCACAGATCAACCAACCCGTCGCGTCATCGCACTGGCGCCGATGCCTCCGGAAAAATCGGCCTATGCCCTGGCCCGGTACAGCCGCTCACCGGATTCAATTGAGAGCAGCCTCCGTTGGGTCCATGGCCATTCGGCCGAAAAGTTCTGGGACCAGTTCTACTTCGATTACGGCCATGCCTCTATTGCCGATCTGGGTCACGTTATCATCTGTTTCGAAGAGATCTCCGAACTCGCGGCGATCAAGCTTGAAGACGAGCCCCTGTGGGACGGCCAGGCGAAGTCGAGTCGGTATCAGAACTTCATATCCGGCGCCTGGTTCGTTCCTGATTCCATCCGAGGGACTGAGACGGAGGGTACCTACCAGGGCATTCTCCGCAGCCTCGGCGAGGTCTACAAGCTCTTACACCAACCCCTGATTCAATTTATTTCGGAACGCGAACCGTGCCCTGAGTCGATGAAACCAGCTGACTATCAACGAACGATCGCCGCGCGGGCGTTTGACGTAACGCGCTATCTTCTGCCCCTTGCAGCGAAGACGAACGTCGGGCAAGTCGTGAGCATCAGGACCTTGGAGAAACAAATCACCAGACTCTTATCGTCGCAATTGCCGGAACTGCATGCGACCGGAGTCGATCTTAAGGATGCGTGCCAACGTTCACCCCAGAATCTCTGGGGCGAACTCTGTGGTCAGCCTGGCGCGCAGGAGCCCCTTGCGCCGACGCTGGCGCGCCATGCCAAGGCGAACAGCTATCAAGCGTCGGTTTATCTGGATCTAGCTAAATATGCGAAGGCCGCGCTCATGGGAACAGGACTGGATCAGCCGGCCTCCTGGAGCGAACCGGAACCGGTGGACCTTATCGAGTCCCACGACCCCATCGACGAAATCGTTACGACCCTGCTGTACCGCGTCTCTCACGCGCCCTATCGGAATATCCTAGCGGTTGTCCGCACCTGGACGGAGAAGCAGAAACAGGACACCCTCGACGTCGCCATGAGCGCGCGTGGCCCCTACGATGAACTCATTAAAGAATTCCGCAGCGGCTACGCCTTCACGTTTGACGTGTTAATGGATATCGGGGGCTGGCGCGATATGCATCGGCACCGGCGCTGTCAGCAGATCCAGCAGAACTTTACGACGGTGCACGGCTATGATGTCCCGCCACTGCTGGTGCAGGCGGGATTGGATCGGGAGTACCGGCAGGCAATGGACGCGGTCCGTTCAGATATCGAGCAGCTTAAGAAGATTAGCGCAGAGGGATCGCTTTACGCTACGCCTTTCGGCTTCAAGGTCCGTTGCCTTTTCAAGATGGACTATGCCGAAGCTGAGTACATTGCGCGAATCCGTTCCGGTGTGAAGGGCCACTGGTCCTACCGGACTATCGCCTGGCTGATGAAACAAAAAATCGCCACCCGCTATCCCCTGCTCGGAGATCGCATGCAGGCCACCTCGCCCGACATCGAGGACACTCTCACCAGATAGACTAGGCCGACTCCGATGACCGATTATCAAGCACAATGTGAAGCGACCCTGCTAGCAGGTCAATGGGATGAAGCCTCGTCTACTGCGCTAGCCTGGGCCCGCCATTCCACCACGAGTACAGCCAGCGATCCGCGGCCCCATTTCGCGCTGAACGTCGTCTATCTGTTGCGCGGAGAGTTTGCCGACGCGTGGAATACGCACTCTAAGTGCCTACAAGAGCCGGACGACATTGTCAGGGTCAAAGAATGGGTCGAAGGATTCGTCGCAGGCCATTCGGAAGAGGCCAATGCCCATCTTATAATGGGTTTATTTCTGGCCCAGTCAGGCCAGTCCGAACAGTCGATCGCGTCCTACAAGGACGCAATCAAACTCGCACCGCAATCCGTTTATCCTCATTACTTTCTTGCCCAAATCCATGAGCGGGCCGACCATCTGGAAATGGCCATCAAGGAATATCGCGAAGCCGTCAGACTGGACCCCTCCTATGTGCCGGCGCGGACCAACTTGGGCGTGGCCTATCAAGAACAGGGCCGGTTAGAAATGGCGATCCCTCAATATCGCGAAGTGATCAAGCTGCACCCTACCGATGCGGTGGCCCATGCCAACCTCGCCTGCGCGCTTGCCGAGCAGGGCAAGTTCGAGCCAGCCCTACAGTCCTACAAGGAAGCCCTGCGCCTGAACCCCAAGGACGCTGCGGTTCATTTCGCCTTGGGAGGTTTCTACGATACGCGGGGCCGTCTGGATCTGGCGCAAAAAGAATATGAGGCGGCCCTTGTCGCCGAGCCGAACTTCGGCCCGGCTCACGCAGCGATCGGCTGGCTGGCCCTGGGCCGACAGCATATGCAGGCCGCCTACGAAGCCTTCAACCGCGCCCTCAAGGCCAACGATCAAGATCCACGGGCCTATCATGGTATTGCCGAATACTATTCCCAAAAGGGAAAGCGCCAGAGCGCGCTGGACAACTTTGCTAAGGCCCTCAAGTACTATAAAGAGCCTGAAAGGAAAAACGCGATTTTGAATCAGTTGTTCCAGGAAGGCCAAATGGCAGATTAGAGTCGGCTCTTTTCTCGTTCGACCGCACGCGGAGCGCGCCCACAAGAATTATCGAACAGCTTGGGTTATCTTCGCTACAGGCTCTATTGCTCGTAATAGGAGGGGGCATCATGAAGAGAGTTTATACCGTGGTGCTGATGGGCATGTTGTCGGGCTGTGTAGCAGCCCCTTCCGGGTATTGGGAGCAGGCTGGGCGAACGGAGATGGAAACTCATGACGATCTTGCCCATTGCGAGAAAACGGCCTATTTGGATTCGCAGCGCAACAAGACCGATGAACCATTCAAGGGGCTAATCATCGAAAAAAATTGTATGCAGCGGTTGGGGTACACGTACAGCAAGACTCTAAAGTAGGTCTGGCTGGCCCACCTCTAGCGAGAGTGGCGTCCTGGCCATCTGAGTGGCGCGTGCGAAGGTTTGTCGAGGGCGAGTGTCAGGGGGAAATGAAATACGGGCAGATCGGCTTAACCGAAGTACGCTTGACGACCGACGAGCACTACAGTTCCTTAATCGCACTTTGTAGAACTGTAATCTGCGTTAATGGATCGCCGGAGGATTTGAGCTCGGCGTGGATTTGATGTTTGAGGTAGGAGGAGTAGCCCACTCGATCGACTAAGAGGGCGAGGAACCGCTCGACCGAGAGGGAGCTCTTGGCCTTGAGCTCTTCCACGGTCTCGTCGCTAACCGGTACGTAGCTACTCCCCATGTGGAACACCACATTGTAGTAGCGGTCTTTTCCAATACGCTCAAACCGTAAACCCTTCATACCCATCTCCTAGCAATGAAGAAAAACATTCTAGACAAGCAGGTCTCGGAAGACAAGGGTGGAGCGATTGGGCCTGTTCCGCTTCCGTTTCGGATCTGTTGCGCTAGTTTGTGGGGGCCTTCCCGAAATATTCTTGCCGGCTGACGGCTACGTCGGTCACGAACATGACTCCGGAGTGCCGATCAAATAGCGGTCGCAGCCCTGCTAGGATGGGCTCCACTTTTTCCTCCAGAACGACCGTCATGATCATTTCGAGGCTTTCCTGCTCGCTGAACATGAAGTGAGCTTCGCGTACGCCATGATGCCCTTTGCCCGATACATTGCCGATGATCGTGTAGCCGGTCGCGTTGACCCGGTCCAGCAGATCCGTCACAAACGACCGATGTTCTCCCGCCACGATCACTCGGATCTCTTTCATCGGATGCAATATCAATCCGCCCACGGTTCAGCTCCTTCCTAGGTGAATAATTCTGCTTAGAGCGCTCGCACTCAAAAGCCGCTTCCGGAATCGACTTTAGCCCACTCGCCGGTCGGGCGATACTGATAGAGGATTCCCTCTTCTGGCTCCAGCACGACGAGGTGGACCCACTCGTTATGATAGAACTGCCGCAACACTTCATGCCGTGCGATGAGCTTTTCGATCCATTCGCGCGGCGCTTCAATCACGGACAGGAGCCGCATTGGCTCATGGTACGGCACGTCTCCGTTCATAACGGTCTGCTGGGCGAGCCCGAGCCGGAGGTCGCTCCAGGGACCGGACATAATGCCGACCCGTCCCACGACATTATGGTAGATCTTGCTCCCGCTACCATAGGCCTCATTATCCACCGTGGAAAAATAATGTTCCATATTGATCCACTGAGCCACGACTTGCGGCCCGATCATCAGCACCTCAAGTAAGTGGCCGCCAGGATCTTCGCGATAGTCGTACGATTGTAGAAAGACGCGTCCACCCAGATCGACCCCTTTGGTCAAGTCTCGTCGGCCGATTACGAGGGACGCGTTGCTTGACAGACCCCATTCTGGTCGCACCTGGCTCCAGTCCGCGCTTCGGCGGTGCACATGCGCGATCGACTCAGGGATTGGTAGCGGTTCGGTGAGATCGGGAAAGCGGGAGCAGCGTTCCAGGCTCGTGCGGCGAGAGGCTTCGTTGAGGTCGTGGATTAGCCGCGCGATATCCGCGCAGTGTGCTGGCGGTGCATCCTCCAAGTCGAACAGCTGGACCTCATCGGTGGTGGTGTCGACCTGGCCAGCCAGGAAGTGCGTGTCGGACGGAATCACGAGGCCGGTTTTCGCCAGGCGCTCTCGTACTTTTTGATTGTTGGCCATCATGGCGAGCAGGCGCGCGTTGGGTTTGCCTTCGTTGCCTCCGCAGGCCCCGCAGTCCAAGGCGGATTCGAAGGGGTTATTCTCTGACGTGCTGCCGTGTGCGCAGAATAGGACAAGGCGGGCAAACTGACGCGTGAGGCCCATCATCCGCAAGGCCGTGCCCACTGTTAAGATCTGTTCGTCGAGCGTAAGGCCGGTGCGTGTGATCCGCTCCTTTTTCCGAGACGCCGAGCGTTGAGTGATCGCATACCGTTGCCGTAAGGTGGTCACGAACCTATTGAGGGTTTCCCCTGAGAGCTTGGACGGAGTTGCAACGGAGAGGAGCGCCGCATCCGGCGCACTTTTATCGCTCAATGCCCATTGCCGCAAGGCCTCGACCAGTGCCAGCGTGATTTGAGAACTGCGCAAGCTGGTGCACTCCTGGAGCGCTTGCCTGATGGTGGTCTGTTGTTCGGCCATCAACATTTCGGCGGTTTCGGTCGGCGCCAGCTTATCGACGGTGAGGGTCGTTGCAATCGACGGAACGAAGAGGCGCTGGAGCCAGCTGGTCAAGCGGCCGTGAAGCGTAGGCAGGAACGTTTTCCCGATGATCGGGAAACCATAGAACCAGCCCACCGACTCCGCCATTACGTAGGGCGTGACAACGTTCTCTTTCAGATCATGCAGTAGTGTATGCCCGGCATAGACCATTCTGGTCCGGGCCGTATGCTTCGAAACAACAGGATCGTGATAGCTGCGGGGGATTTCGCGCACCTCGTTCTTGGCGCGCATGATGACGGGGAACTGTTCCGTGTCATGCTCCTTGCCCCAGGCGCGATAGCGGATGAAGGCGGCGAAGAAGCCGGCGAACCCGTAGGTGCCGTTCGCGCCACTGAGTTCGAGATGCCGCCGGAAGGGTTCGGAGCGGACATCCATGCAGAACACTGTTTGCGAATGGAGCCGTTCGAGTCCCGGTTCGACGTTCAATGGGGGCTGCGCGGCCGGTGATCGGGCGAGCGCTCCGAGGAGTTGTTCCTGATAGCCGGATTCGAAGGCCTTGAGCCAGACCGGTCCATGGTCCGATTCGGGGAAGGCTTTCATCCACTCGACGAGGCAGGCGAGTTTGTCCGGTGCCGTGGTCATCAACGTGGCCGGATCGAGTTGGAGCGCCAGCGCGAGGGACCGCAACTGCTTGGCGGCGCCATGGCGTGCGACGCGGAGCTGGCGGGGCGCGACGTCCAACTGATAACGCTCGTACAATTTGTCCCAGCCTTGCGCGCGTTGATGCTGCAGCCGGTCGACTTCTTCCGCATAGATTGCGGGAAGCCGGCTGGCAGCCCGTTCCCGACGCAGGAAATATTCTTTGGAGCGCTGCCGCATATAGTCGGTCACGGACTGGTACGTACCCGCGATACCAAGTTCCTGCTGGCAGGTTTGTTGAACTAGCTCACGCACATACCAGAGACGGATCGCGAGATACTCGACGGCTTCAACCGGATAGGCTTGTTGCCATTCGTAATCGCACTTTTCCGAACGCCATTTAATGAAACCGGTCCATCCCGGCAGCGCCGTGAGCTGGAGCGAGAGATAATCCTGCCGCAGATCTTCGGGAATGCCGAGCGCGTCCAGACTTTCCAGCACCGCATCTTCGGGATAGTTGGGGAGGCTAGCAATTTTTCGTTTGCTATCGGAAATCCCACAGGGCGACCATTCATGGGCCGCGAGGGCTTTCCAGGCTAGGTACAAACCCTGTTCCCGTTCCGGCATGGCCCAGGTGGCATGGCCTTCGTCGAGGAACCCTCCACACCACTTAATCAGTTCGTGGTTGATCCGGTCGACGATGGCGGAGCCCAGCACCTGATCGCACCAATGTGAGAGCGTCATCAATCGGCCGAGCGATGCTTGGGCGCAGGAGACCAGGCCCCGCACGCGCTCGTCCACATCGGGGCTGGGCAATACCGCTTCCAACCGATTGGCGATTGCGACATCTAGCTGGTAGTAGGGATCGTGCTCCCATCGCGCATCCAACGGTTCCTCGACGGGCGTACAGAGGCCTTCGGCAAGACAAGCGCAGAGGACTTCGCCGTGGGACACGCGATGCAATCCGATCGTCGTGTATTCGTCGCGCGCCAGCGGAGCCACAGCCGTTTCCATGTGGCGAGATTGAATCCGGCCGGAACGGAGATAGTGGCGATAGAACTCGCTGGGGAGATAGCCGTTTCCACCGAGAAATTGTTTTCCTCGGATGACAGTTTCTTTGAAGGGAAGATATTCGAGGTTATGGAGCGGATTGTGATGCACGAAGGTTCGCATCGGCCAATATTGGGCGACGACTTCGCTGGCGAGGTGAATCACGCCTCGGAGTCCCATGCGTCTAGTTTCGATGTTGGCGAATGGGGTTAGCGATTCCACGAGACTGGCTCCATGATGGCTCCGGTGCCGCTGATTCGCGGCGCCCCTTCGAATAGATTGGTTGGTGCGAGACCCAAAGCGAACATGATTATCACTACGATCAGGAGGGCGGCGAATTCGGACTGACGCACATCCTCATAGCGGAGCTCTAGACGTTTGTGGCCGAAGAGCAGCCCTTGCACCAGATCGAGGATGTACCACGATGCCGCGAGCCAGGCGATGGCGACAACAAAGGGGGCGATCGAGAGGGTCATCGGCAATGCGAAGAGTAACCCCATGAAGCCGGCGAAGACCCCAAAGGGAGGCAGCCCCATCGCGGCCAAGGCCAGAAGAGAAATCAGCACGGCAAACTGCGGCATCTGCGCAGCTAGGCCGCTGATAGCTCGCGGATCCACATCGTCGCCGTAGCGTGTCCGGATTACCTGCCAGGCGAGGAGGAGTCCAGCAGTTACGAGGGATAGGCTGCCCAGGAAGACCGCGCTCTGAGGGCTGACATTCCGCGAGGTGGCTACGAACCACCAGAGGAGCGAGAAGAAGGACAGGCTGCCATAGGCGAGGAGCAGCCGCACGCGCGACTGCGCCAGCGCTTTGATCGCTCCATAGAGGGCGCCCGATAAAGCCAAGACGATCACCGGCAAGGTTTCAAATTCCGATATGGCAGGGATTAGCGCAGCAAGCTTGTGCAACCCGATCGCGGGGAGCAATAACACGGTGAAGGGGGAGAGGCTGCCGGGCAATCGTGTGAGTGCCGCCACGTAGCCATAGTGGAAAGGGATCAACGGCAGCAGGATCATGCAGGCCAGTAGCGAGGGGATGGCCGAGTTTGTCATGGCGGCAATTCCCGCGCACAGCGTTCCCAGCCCGTAGGTTCCAATACCCACCCAGGAGGGGCCCCAGAAGGGATCGTGATGCCAATAGAGCACGAACGTGATAAGGCCAAGGAGCAGCGTGAGGGCAATTGCGCCGATAGGGGACGGGAGTGTGAGAATGCCCAAGCCCATTCCTAGAAACACTAAGGTCCCGACCCATGCCAGGCGATGGTCCTGGTGCACTGGCTGTCCTAGGAGCGAGACAGAGGCGGCCAGTGGAAGGAGCAGGACGAAGAGCAGTCCCTCGGTCGACCCTGTTAGCGTCAAGAAGCTCACAATGACGGCGAGCAGACTCCCCAAGGTCACGGTGACGGACCAGGCCTTCAATTTCTCAGGCTGAGACCAGACCGCGACGCCCAACAGCGCGCCCAGCAGGGGAACCGCGACTACGAGCCAGGGAGTAAGCATCGAGTTGATCATTCCGACCATCTCGCATTGCGCTTGTCGATGCGGTGGATGAGACGCATGGCCGCTTTCCCTAGCGTCTGGTAGAGCTCATCCATATACAGTTGGTTCATGACGACGACATACAGGCGAATGCGCAGCCTCTCGACCCATTTCGGCATCCACATCGTCTGGTCATGGGCACGCATGTACAGATAGCCCCAACTGAGCACCGTCAGAAGGGTGGCGATGATGACCATGCTGTCGAAGAGCCAGTTCGGTAGGGCTGCAGCCTGGAAGTACGACGCGACCTCTACCGGATTCGGATAGAGGAAGGTGGTGAAGGACTCGATAACGAAGAGATAGACGAAGACGACGAAGAGCAGGGTGAACAGCATCGCCGTAGAAACTTTCCAAGAGGCGATGGCGCGTAACCGCGTGAGCGTCAAGATCGCCTGAGACGAGGTGATCCAGATAAAGAACAGAAAGATTACGGTCCCTTGAGATTCAAGCAAGGGAATGTGGAGCACTCCATGCGTCACCAAGAGAATAAGGAGCGGAATGAAAAGCGTGGTCACGAATCCCGTCGACCAGGTCAGGGAGGAAAATTCTTTTGCTTCTTCTTGAAGGGATGCATGGGGGGATTTCGGATCTTGACGGGCCTTGTGAATGACGTTTCCGCAACTCAAGAACATGGTCGCTTTGAAGAGGCCGTGTGCGATCAGGTGAAAGATGGCCAGCGAAAAGGCGCCTAGGCCGCACTCCATAATCATGTAACCCATCTGGCCAATCGTTGAGAATCCCAGTGTCTTTTTAATGTCGTTTTGGGCCAGCATCATGGTGGCGCCCAGGATCGTAGTCAGAACGCCGATCACGAGCGCCACATGCAGCGTGGTTGAGCTGAGACCATAGAGTGGTGCCAGGCGGTTGATCAGGAAGCCGCCCGCATTGATAATGCCAGCGTGAAGCAATGCAGTAACCGGCGTGGGCGCATAGAGCGACCGTGGCAGCCAAACATGTAGCGGAAATTGCGCGGACTTGCTCATCCCACCGATGAACAATAAGAGCGTGACGGCTGTCGGCCCACTGATTTCGAGGCCCGGCCAGGGTGACAGCGCGACGGGCATGTCGGCGGCCCTGTCGAACAGGGTTTGAAATTCGAGCGTCCCATATAACTGGTAGGCGAGCACGGTGCCCGAGAGAAACGCGACATCGCCAACTCGTAACAGGGTAAAGGTTTTAAACGCGCCGTCGAGCGTTGCCGCATGGGCATGGTTATGGGCGAGCAGATAGAGCATGTAGCTCACGACCTGCCAGAACAGGAACAGCATCATCAAATTCGCGCTGGACACCATGCACAGCAACACGCTGATCGTGAAGCCGATGAGGGCCAAATATCGCCGATCGTGAGGGTCCTGGTACATGTAGCCAATTGAGTAGGTGTAGATGATTGTTCCGACACCGGAGATCAGCACCATCATGACGGCGCTTAAGCGATCGACATAGAATCCGATGGGGAATACTAGGGTGACCGGGGAGGCAGGATCGTAGAACCGGAGAGTGATGGGCCCTTGTGTGGCTACCCACCAGAGTGTGGCGATGGCGCCGAGAAAGGCTCCGCCGATGGGGTAGGCCGCCATCTTGGCGCGTTCCTGTTGTGAGTGTTTGTCACCCACTAGGACGAGGAGCGCCGCGAGTAGCGGAAGCAACGGCACGAGAATCACCAACGACATACCGTACCTCTCACTCTTCGACGCACACACGACGCCTCGTGCGGGGCGTCGGTCACGACAGAGTCCGCGGTGTCTTCGTGCACCCTCATCGATATCACCGAGTATGCGGAATCAAAAAAGCCAGTAGGCGCGCATCGAATGTCAGATGTAGCAGGATTCCGGACACAAACGCAAAGAATTTTTGGGTCTAGCGGCACAAGAACATTGGGGCCGCCCGCATGGGCCCTTTGTCCCATTTGCATGGGAAAACAGGGGAAAGTAACAGCGGGATTATGCTGAGAATTGGCTCGTCTCATTAGCCCTGCTTGTCTCAAGGTTTCCATGATCCGTCTTGCAGGAGTAGGCCGCAGCGTACTGGTATGGCCCCCGTGAAATGAGCCATGGAACGAGAGGTTATGCACAACGCGATCAGGAAGGCAGTCATCAAATTTGAGTAGGGTTTCATGGGACGGCGACCAACGGATGTGAGAGCGTTCATCATCCGGGATATGGCGGTCGTTCGACATAAAGGCATCCTGGCCTAGGCCGAATGTTAGCTGGTCAAGAAGGATCGCTTGTCTTCGTGACCGAGCTTGCCAGGCATCCCCTGTGCTGGCTTGCGGCGAAGCTATCTCCTGATCCGGCGATGGCGATTCTTGTTCATACCATGCTAAAAAGAGGGATGCGATCTTTGCGTACGCTTGAAGAGTTGTCGCTCGACAACACCTATGCCCGCTTGCCGGAGGCCTTTTACTCCAAGCTGCAACCCACTCCATTTTCATCGCCTACCTATCTCATCAGTTTCAATCCCGCAGCAGCCGAATTGATCGATCTCGATCCGGCGCAGGCGGCGCGTCCGGAATTCGCCGGAGTCTTCGGCGGGAGCATGCTTGCGCCGGGGATGGAGCCGCTGGCGATGCTCTACTCTGGTCATCAGTTTGGAGTCTATGTGTCGCAGCTCGGCGATGGCCGCGCTATTCTTTTGGGAGAAGCGCGGAACGAACGAGGTGAGAAATGGGATTTGCAGCTCAAGGGAGCCGGCCGTACGCCCTTTTCGCGGGAAGGAGACGGCCGCGCGGTGTTGCGTTCAACCATCCGGGAATATCTCTGCAGCGAGGCGATGCACGGGCTTGGGATCCCGACGACGCGGGCGCTCTGCATTGTCGGAAGCGACGATCAAGTATATCGCGAACAGGTGGAGACGGGTGCGATCGTGCTACGTATGGCGCCCTCGCACGTACGGTTTGGTTCGTTCGAAATTTTCTACTACCGGAAGCAGTATGAGCAGCTCAAAGTATTGGCTGACTATGTGATAGGGCAGCACTATCCTCATCTGGTCGAGGCGGCAGACAAGTATGCACGGTTCTTTTCCGAGGTGATGGCGCGAACCGCCAGACTCATCGCGCAATGGCAGGCTGTCGGCTGGTCCCACGGGGTTATGAATACTGATAATATGTCGATTCTTGGCATTACCCTCGACTACGGTCCGTTCGGCTTCATGGACGACTACGATCCCGGCTTCATCTGCAACCACTCCGACCACAGCGGCCGCTATGCCTTCAATCAACAGCCCTACATCGGGCTTTGGAATCTCAGTTGTCTGGCGCAGGCGCTGCTTCCGCTGGCCGAAAAGGACGAGCTGAAAGGGGCGCTTGATCGCTATACCCCTATGTGCGAGGGCCGGTATATAGAATTGATGAGAGCCAAGTGCGGGCTGATTGAGACGAAGGAAGAGGATGCATTGCTGATCCAAGATCTTTTGGCCCTCATGCATCAGCACCATGTGGATTACACCATTTTCTTTCGAACCTTGAGTACCTTTCAAACCGGAAGCGCCTCATTGAACGAGCCGCTGCGCAATTTTTTCCTGGACCGTGGAGCCTTTGATCAATGGGCCGTTCGGTATGAGGCCCGGTTGCGCGAAGAAGGGAGCCGGGACGAGGAGCGCGCGGTCCGCATGAATCGCGTCAATCCCAAGTATGTGCTCCGCAACTATCTGGCACAGACTGCCATTGAGAGGGCACAGCAGAAAGATTTTTCAGAGGTTGACCGAGTGCTCGCCCTGTTGCGCAATCCCTATAGCGAGCAGTCAGGCATGGAGACCTACGCGGCGGCGCCTCCCAACTGGGGCAAACATCTTTCGGTCAGTTGCTCGTCGTAATGTCTATGCGAGAAGAACATCTAGGCGGTCTACGGATACGGGTCATGGGTGGCACAGACGGTAAGGGTGGTGGTCGTGGCCCTCTCGTTGTGCTTCTGCATGGATTCGGTGCGCCGGGTGACGATCTGACGTCGCTGGTCGATGTCTTAACTGTGCCGGCTGGCACAAGGTTTATCTTTCCGGAAGGTCCGCTTGCATTGAGTTTTGGGCCGGGGAATGCACGGGCCTGGTGGATCATCGACATGGCTCGTATTGCCGCTGATCGAGCAGCAGGCAGACCGCGCGATCTTTCGCAAGACATTCCCAAGGGCCTCGCCCCTGCGCGGGAGTCCCTGCTGGCCTTCCTTAAGGAAGTTGAGCGGGCGTTTAACGCGGGCCCGCACAAGACGATCCTTGGAGGATTTTCCCAAGGTGCGATGCTTTCATGTGATCTGATGCTCAGAACGACACAGCCCTATGCGGGGCTGGTCCAACTGTCCGGTACGCTTCTGGCGAAACGGGAATGGGCGCCGTTGCTTCCCGGGCGCAAAGGGCTGCCAGTTTTTCAAAGTCATGGGCAGCAAGACGAAATTCTGTCCTATACAGGCGCGGAAGGGTTGCGAGACGCGTTGCTCCACGCGGGACTTTTGGTTGAGTGGCACAGTTTTCGTGGCGGCCATGAGATCCCACGAGTGGTACTTCAGCGGCTGGGGCTCTTCATCACTAAGACGCTTGGGTAGGAGAGTGGCATGCTGGTATTAATTCACAAAAAATGTGGCGGACCGGCGATTGACGATTCGTCAATCGGTGAAATCTGCGCTATTCCCATCAATCAGTTTCCTTTTCATTGTTTTAGCTGTCTCGAGGAAGTCGACGATGAATCGGAAGTCCGATTCTCCCAGGAGATGGGCATCTGATCGGTAGGCGGCCTCGCCTCTTTGCGCGGCTCGCAGAAAAGAATAGGCAAGAGCTGATTGCTAGTTGAGAACAGGAGTTGTGGCTTGGTCGGTCACGGACTTTCCCGCTGCCGCCCGAGCCAGTAAGGCTTTCAAGCCCGCCGCCCGAGGATTTCTCACAGCTTGTTTTATGAGAATGTCAGTCGGTCTGACCTCTTTGCCGTAGTAGTTCTGATTCCACTCGTCCCGCGTGGCGATGACGGCTCCTTCCAGCGAGACCCCGCCGAATAAGCCTTTTGCCCTAGCGAACGTGAGTAAGTCCGCACTTAAGTTTATCGCGGTAGCGCCTCCGATCCCAGCGCCGAGTGGTCCGACGGCGACGGAGACGTCGCCGCCTAGCTTAAGCGTACTGGTCAAGAGAGACTCAACACCACGTTGTGACATTACGAGCAGAACCACCTCTGAAGCTTGTGCGCCGAATTGAAATCCGACACTGCCAGCCCCCATAGAGTAGAAGGCTGGATCGCTCCATTCACCGGTCTTGCTGTCTTTCACGAGGAACACGCCGCTGCCCCCTTCGCCTCCGATAAAGAAGGCAGCTTTGAGCAGTTGCGGGACAATAAATATTCCCCTCGCTTCCGGCATATAGTCGCGGAACCAGCCCATATTCGAGTCGGCCAGGAACGCATTTAGCGTCATGCGAGACTTTTCCACTAGGTCATTTTCTTCGGTGTCTTCGGCAGAGGAAATAGAGGGCTGCCCCAGGATCAGGAAGGTGAAGAGCGTAAGCGAGAGAGCCAGGGGAGCGATCCGCCGTACGAAGAAATCCATGGTCGGTCCTCATAAGTTAGATAGGCTCTACGCAACTTGCGTAATTGTGCTCTCAGGCCTTGCGGGATGCAACTACGAAGAAGCTGGCCGGTCAGTCACCGCGTAGCAACACACGCGCCACCTCTGCTGTAGCGCGGTTGTGGTCGAAAATGGTTGTCTGATAAGCTGGCGGCTTCATGCCGTTGAACCGTAATGATGAGGAGGGTGGCAGGACTCATGGCGACCACGAACGATAAACAAGTCATTTTCTCTCTGGTTAATGTCGGCAAGATCTATCCGCCGAAAAAGCAGGTGTTGCGCGAGATTTTTCTGGGATTTTATTATGGTGCGAAGATCGGCGTCTTGGGCCTCAACGGCTCGGGCAAGAGTTCGTTGCTTCGGATCATTGCCGGGACCGATCCGAACTACACAGGAGAGATTACACGCTCGAAGGGCTACAGCGTCGGTTTGCTGGAGCAAGAACCGCAGCTCGACGCGGATAAGACCGTCAAAGAAATCGTCGAAGAAGGAAAGAAAGAACTCGTGGCCATGTTGCGGGAATACGACATGGTCAGCAATAAGATGGGCGACGCCACGCCCGATGAAATGGAAAAACTGATCGAAAAGCAGGCCCAGCTCCAGGAAAAAATCGAAGCGGAGAATGGCTGGGAATTGGATAATGTGCTGGAGTTGGCTATGGACGCCCTCCGTTGTCCACCAGCCGACGCCAAGATTGGGGTGCTCTCCGGAGGCGAAAAGCGCCGGGTGGCTCTTTGCCGCCTGATGATTCAGGAGCCGGACATCCTCTTGCTCGACGAGCCGACAAACCATCTGGATGCCGAGTCCGTGCAATGGCTCGAACAACATCTACAGCAATATAAAGGCACGGTTATCGCCGTCACCCACGACCGCTATTTCCTCGACAACGTGGCAGGCTGGATTCTTGAGCTTGATCGCGGTCATGGCATTCCTTTCCAGGGGAACTACACCGCTTGGCTGGAGCAGAAGCAGGTGCGGCTGGAAAAAGAAGAAAAAGCTGAATCGAAACGCCGCAAGTCCCTGGAGCATGAGTTGGAATGGATCCGTATGTCGCCGAAGGGCCGTCAGTCGAAGGGCAAGGCGCGGCTTAACCGCTATGAAGAATTGGTCAACCAGAAACAGGAAGAGCAAGCCGCTGATCTGGAAATCTATATTCCGCCTGGTCCGCGGCTGGGCGACGTGGTCGTCGAGGCTAAGGGCCTTAGTAAGGCCTATGGGGACAAGGTTCTCTACGAAAATGTGAGCTTCAGCCTCCCGAAGGGCGGGATTGTCGGAGTGATCGGTCCGAACGGAGCCGGCAAAACGACGATGTTCCGCATGATTACCGGGAGCGAGAAGCCTGATACGGGCACAATCAAGATCGGCGAGACGGTCAAACTGGGCTATGTAGACCAGGATCGTAGCTTGCATCCTGAAAAGTCCGTCTACGACGTGATCTCCGAGGGACAAGACACCATCATGCTTGGCAAGGCAGAAGTGAATGCCAGAGCCTATTGCGCCCGGTTCAATTTCGCGGGCACCGACCAGCAGAAGAAGGTGAAGGATATCTCCGGCGGTGAGCGCAATCGGGTGCACCTGGCTCGCATGTTGAAAGAGGGGGCGAATCTGATCATCCTCGACGAGCCGACCAATGATCTCGATATCAATACGTTACGGGCGCTGGAAGAGGGGTTGGAAAATTTTGCCGGCTGCGCCGTCATCAGCAGTCACGACCGCTGGTTTCTCGACCGCGTCGCGACCCATATTATGGCGTTCGAAGGCGACAGCAAAGTAGTATGGTTTGAAGGTAACTATAGCGAATACGACACGGACCGGAAGAAGCGGTTGGGCAAAGAGGCCGATCAACCGCACCGTATTCGCTATCGCAAGCTGACGCGCTAGTCCGCATATTTTTTATGGCACCGCTCGCCCTCATCACCGGTGCGGCAGGACTCATCGGTCATTACCTCGTCAAGACGGCGCCTCGCTGGGCGCCTCGTTGGGAGGTGCGAGGTCTCACCAGGCAGGATGTGGAGCTGACCGATGTAGCGGCGGTGCGCAGTTTCTGGCGAAACCTGCAACCCCAGGCTGTCATCCACTGTGCTTCACAGAGCCGGCCTGGATCTTGTCAGCAGGACCCGATCCTGGCGCGCCGCATCAACGTGGAGGCTACAGTTCTCCTCGCAGAACTCTCGTCGGACATTCCCTTTCTTTTCTTATCCAGTGAGCAGGTTTTTGACGGGTCCAAGGGGTGGTACGTCGAAACCGATCCGGTGAATCCTCTGAACGTGTACGGTGAGACTAAGGCAGAAGCTGAGCGGCTTGTCTTGCAAAACCCGCAACATGGCGTGATTCGAGTGGGGCTGAACGCCGGCTTTTCGCCGATCGGGGCGCGCAGTTTCGTCGAAGATATGAGGATCTCGGTAAAGAGCAGAAAACCGCTCACGCTGTTCACAGATGAGTTCCGTTGTCCCATGCCTGCTGGTATGACGGCGCGAGCCATCTGGGAATTGATCGAGGTGGATCGGCCCGGTCTCTATCATCTCGGAGGGGCGGATCGGCTCTCGCGCTGGGAAATTGGACAGGCTCTGATTCCCTGGTACCAGGAACTGACGGGGCAGATGCAGCCCGGCTCCGTGAAGTCCTCCACCGGTGCACCTCGGCCTCCCGACCTGTCGATGCGTTGCGACAAGCTTCAGGCTCTTCTGTCGTTCCCCTTGTTGGGATTTCGCCCATGGCTGGCTGGACGTACGAGTGGCGCTATCGATCTATGGGATTACGAATCTCCATGACCACCCTCGATCCCCTTACGGCGCTTGTGTTGGTATATGGGGTGATGGCTTGCGTGATGTTGGTCCTGTGGCTGGTGGATCGTTGGATACACAATGCTTCGATTGCAGATGTGGGCTGGTGCGCTGGCCTAGTGGGCGCGGTGGCTTGGTATGGCTGGAGCACGACGGGCGATCTTGAACGGAAGATCCTGCTTTTTTCGATGGCCGCTCTCTATGGTGGGAGGTTGGGGCTTTACATCCTACTGAATCGTGTGATCGGCAAGGAAGAGGATGCGCGTTACCAGCAGCTCCGCCATGAGTGGGGTTCGTTAGAATCGATTAGGCTGTTCGCGTATTTTCAGTTGCAGGCTGTTGCGGTGACGCTTTTTTCTTTGCCTTTTCTTGTGCTCATGCAAAACGTTATTCCTCCTTTCAGCCTCTGGGAGCTGGCGGGGTTTCTTCTCTGGTTCGTTGCCGTGATAGGCGAAGGATTTGCCGATTGGCAGCTTGCGCAGTTTCGCTCCAAATCTTGGAATCGAGACCGGGTCTGTCGAGAGGGGCTCTGGTTTTATTCACGTCATCCCAATTATTTCTTCGAATGGCTGCACTGGTGGGCCTATGTTGTCATGGCAGTTGGTGCGTCCGGTTGGCTGCTCACCTGGGTCGGGCCCGTGGTGATGGGCTGGGCTTTGCTGAAAGCGACGGGGATTCCCCTGGCAGAAGTGCAGGCACTGCGAAGCCGTGGCGAGGAATATCGGATTTATCAGCAGACGACAAACCGGTTCATTCCCTGGTGGCCGAAACGCTGGCCTATTAAGCGGGGGTAAGAGCGGCAAGCCACGCTCGCGCCGTTTCCGCTTCTGTGCTAGCTGGATGGAGCCGGACCACTGTAGGGAATGAGGCCGGTAAAGCCAAGTTCCTGGCTGGTCAGTTGAACGGAATTCTTGCCTCTGGCAGGATGTAGTGCCATGCCCACTCCCAATAAAGATGAATTGGCCGAATTGGTCTTGAAGCGTATCACCGCTTCCGGCGCCGAGTATGGCGATATCCGATTCCTTGACAGCACGATTCAGACCGTCAACGGTGAAGATCGCCGCATCGATTCCATTCGAGATCAACAGGACAGAGGGTTCGGAATTCGTGTGCTCTATCACGGAGCCTGGGGCTTCGCAGCCAGTTCGGTGGTGTCGCTGGAAGAAGCGCCACGTGTGGCCGATTTGGCGATCGAAATTGCGAAGGGCTCGGCTTCTCTGGCGATCGAAAAAGTGACGCTTGCCGATGAGCCAGTTCATCGCGAGCGGATCGTCACACCGAATCGGATTGATCCATTTGCTGTCCCACTCGAACAGAAAACCTCGTTGCTGCTTGAGACGATGGAGTTCGTCCACCGGCAAGCTGGAGTCGTGCGGAGCAGCGCGAGTCTCTGGGCCCGCCGAGACCAGAAATTGTTCGTCTCGACCGAAGGGTCGCGTCTGGAGTTTGATCTCCTAGCTGTGGGCGGAAATTTCGATGCAACAGCAGTTCACGAGGGGCGTTTCGCGTCGCGGACGTTTAATACGCCATATCTTCGAATGGGCTATGAATTGATCGAGGAGGCTGATTTTCTGACTAAGGCTCCGCGCATCGCTGCGCAGGCGGTTGAGAAGGTGCAGGCCCCCACCATCGCGCCGGGCCGATACGATTTGGTGCTCGACCCGGAACATCTGTCTCTTACCATGCATGAATCCTGCGGCCACCCAAGCGAGCTCGATCGAGCGCTGGGCTACGAGGCGAACTACGCTGGCACCAGCTTCCTGACAACCGATAAACGAGGAACCTTTCGCTATGGTTCCCCACATGTGAGTCTCGTGGCCGACAACTGTGAACCGGAAACCCTTGCTGCGACCCGCTACGATGACGATGGTGTGGCCTGCCAGAAATGGGACATTGTACGCGAGGGAATCTTCGTTGGCTATTGTACAAACCGCGAGGTGGCCCCGAACATCGGTGAGATCCGTTCGCGTGGTTCTAACAGGGCAGACGGCTGGGGGAGCGTACCGATGGTACGCATCGCCAACATTGGCCTAGAGCCGGGTACGGCCACCCTCAATGAGCTACTGGCCGGTGTGAAGCGGGGTATTTACATCGAAGGCCATGGGTCCTATAGCATCGATCAGCGCCGCTATAACTTTCAGTTTGGCGGCGATGCCTTCTGGTTGATCGAGAACGGGAAGCGGACACACATGATCCGCGACGTCATCTATCATGGAATTACACCAGAGTTCTGGAATAGTTGCGACGGAGTCGCTGACCGGTCGCATCGCTGCCGGTATGGGTTCATCACCTGCGGTAAGGGTCAGCCTGGCCAATCGGGCTGGATGACCCACCCGGCTTCTCATGCGCGGTTCCGCAACGTGAGTGTCATCGGAGGGCAGGCTGGATCATGAGTATGACCAGCCACAAGACTTGGCCAAAGCTGACAAGCCGAGAGGAATTCCAGTTTCTTGCGGAGCTGGCCATGAAACGGTCAACCGGCGATCACACGCGGGTCTCGCTGGAGGATTGGCATGGAGGGACAACGCGGTTTGCCAATAATCAAATCGTCCAGAACGTCGATACGAGGAGGGGTTCGCTGAGTGTGACGGTAGCCTTTGGGAAACGGCAGGGCACAGCCGCCACGACGGATTTTACCGCCGGATCGGTGCAAGAGACGGTGGCTAGAGCCGCGCAGCTCGCGCGCCTTTCACCGGAGGATCCTGAGTATCTTCCACCGATGGAACCTCAAGTCTATCTGACGCCTCCGACGGCGAGGCCCGAAACGGCTGCGGCAGGGCCGGCCCGCCGGGTGGAATATGTGAATGAAGCGATCGGGCAATGCCGGATAGAAAATCTTGCCGCCGCCGGAATCGTGTCATCGTCAGTGGCCACGGTCGGTGTGGCTGCCAGTACCGGACTCTTTGCCTATGAACAACGGACCGATGCGCGGTTCAGCCTCACAGTTCAGGCCGGCGAGGCGACGGGTTGGGGCGCATCGGCCCATCGGTCCATCGACCATCTGAAAATCTATGAGCGGACCATCACCGCGATCACGAAAGCGAAGCGCGGCGGGGAAGTGCGGGAACTGCCTCCTGGGCGCTATACCGTGATCCTTGAGCCTGCCGCCGTTGCAGGGCTTTGGTCGCAGCTGCTCTGGGCGCTTGATGCGAAGTCTTACGAGAAAGGCACAAGCGCCTTATCCGGTAAATTAGGTAAGCCAATCGTCGATCGGCGGCTGACGCTCCGCAATTTGCCGGTGCACGAGGATCTTCTGGGAGTTGGTTTTACCACTGAGGGGTTGCCGACTCTAGAATCAAACTGGATTACAGAGGGCGCGCTTACCCAATTAGCATATGACCGTTTCACGGCAAAGGAGCGAGGGATCGAGAGAATTCCCACGCTTGACGCTCCTTGCCTGTCAGGCGCCGGAGCGCCCTTGCCGAACTTGCACGAGTTGATTAAGCAGACAGAACGAGCCATTCTTGTGACAAACTTCTGGTACATTAGAATGGTGAACCCGATTGATCTCACCTTGACCGGCATGACGAGAGACGGCACGTTTCTCGTCGAGAATGGAGCGATCGTATCGGCGGTCAAGAATTTTCGGTTTCATGAGAGCCCGCTGCACGCCTTCAACCGGATTGAGTCCTTCACTGGTCCAGCTGAAACAATCACGTCGGAGACCAGTAAGCTCCTAGTGCCGGCAATGAGGCTTCGTGATTTTAATTTTTCCAGCGTCACGAAATTCTAGCGAACAAGTGAGAAGGATGATTTTATGAACAGACAAGCGTCGCTCTCCGTTTGTGTCGGGGTTGCGATGGCCCTTGGAGCTTGGACCCTCTACGTGACCGATCCGGTGACGGCGGCGACTTCCAGTAAGGCCTACTTTGCGGGAGGCTGTTTCTGGTGCATGGAAGAAGTCTTCGAGAAGGGCGAAGGAGTTC
Source organism: Nitrospira lenta (assembly GCA_945865525.1). GTDB lineage: Bacteria > Nitrospirota > Nitrospiria > Nitrospirales > Nitrospiraceae > Palsa-1315. The sequence goes on from CAMBDY010000015.1 coordinate 27,027, forward strand.
TGTCTGTGACCTCTGGCTATATGGGAGGTACGGCCGCTAATCCGAGCTACGAAGAGGTTTCGGGGGGACAGACAGGCCATGCGGAATCGGTCGAAGTGGTCTACGACCAGACCAAGGTACGCTACCAGACGTTATTGGAAATCTTCTGGCGTAACGTCGATCCAATCACCCCGAACGCGCAATTTTGCGACCACGGTAGCCAATATCGTGCTGCTATTTTTTTTCAGAGCGACGAAGAAAAGCGCGCGGCGGAATCGTTCAAACAGACTATCGAGCAATCGAAACGATTGAAGGGGGCGATTGTTACGCAGATTGTACCGACTGCTCAATTTTATCCAGCTGAGGAGTACCACCAGGACTTCTACAAAAAGAATCCAGTGCGCTACAAATTCTATAAATACAATTGTGGCCGGGCTCAGCGATTAGAAGAGTTATGGGGAAAGCCGTAACTGAGGCTCTTCGCAAGAATAACAGGACAAGTTTTCATCCACAGTGTATATTTTAAAAGGCGACAAGTGCGTCAGTACGTTTTCCGTGAGGTTTGCCTGTGAAACATTCGACCAGACGATCGACTAGAAAACCGATAATAGGCGTGATGGGTCCTGCCAAGGCAGGCGCCAAAGAATTAGCCGATGCTAAAACTTTGGGAGAGCTCATTGCCCGTCAAGGCTGGATGCTTCTGACGGGTGGGCGTGCGAGCGGTGTGATGGATGCGGTGAGCGAGGGGGCGAAGTCTGTGCCGGGCAGTTTGACGATCGGGGTTCTGCCTGACAGCAAGGCCTCCGTGTCCCGATATGTGGATGTAGCGATTCTCACGGACCTGGGTCAGGCGCGTAATAATGTGAATGTTATGTCTAGCGATATCATCGTTGCCTGCGGGCTCGGGGGGACTGGGACTGTTTCGGAAGTGGCCTTGGCGCTTAAGGCCAAGAAGATCGTCATTCTACTGGGAGCCGATAAGGCAGGAGTGAGTCTGTTCACAAATCTCGCACCGAAGCTTGTTCATGCCGCTGCCTCGCCGGAAGAAGCGGTAAAACTAATCGGCGATTTGCTCTAGCCGTTGCTTTAGTGTCTTCTGAGACTTCCGACTAATTATTTTTTTGTTTTCGCGGACAGCCGGCCTGACTTGCTGGCAATCGCACTGCGAAAAGAGAGACTCGTTGATCTAGGAGAAATACACGGTGACACGGCACATCAACCAGCGAATGGCAGACATGGCCCATTCGGAGATTCGAGCCATGACCCAAGCCTGTGTGAATGCGAAGGGTCTCAATATGGCGCAGGGAGTCTGCGATACGCCGGTTCCTCCTGTGGTGTTGCGAGCTGCGGAGCAGGCAATGGAGCAGGGCAAGAACGTTTATTCACGATTCGACGGACTACTCGAGCTCAGGCAAGCCTTGGCCATGAAGTTATTGCGGGACAATGGGATCACCGCGGATTCGGAGACTGACATCACGGTCAGTGCCGGCGCCACCGGCTCGTTCCATTGCGCCTGTATGGCGTTGCTCAGTCCTGGCGATGAGGTGATCATTCTCGAACCGTATTATTCGTACCACATCAACGCGCTGCAGGCGGTTGAAGCGGTTCCGGTTAGGGTGAAGATGCAGGCTCCCGATTGGAGTGTTTCCGTTGCTGAGCTCGAGCGTGCGATTACACCCCGCACCAAGGCGATCATCGTGAACTCCCCAGGGAATCCTTCCGGGAAAGTGCTCAGCTTACAGGAGCTGGAAACGCTCGCCGCGCTCGCCCAGCAGCATGATCTATTCGTCTTCGCCGATGAAATCTACGAGTACTTCCTCTATGACGGACGGACCCATGTGAGCATCGCCACCTTACCTGGCATGGCGGAGCGGACGATCACTCTCGGCGGCTACTCGAAGACGTTCAGCATCACGGGCTGGCGCATCGGCTACAGCATCGCGTCGGCGCAATGGGCGAAGGCAATCGGCGCCATGAACGATTTACTCTATGTCTGTGCTCCAACGCCGTTGCAGGCCGGGGTGGCCGTGGGCATCCGGGAGCTCCCGAGTTCGTTCTACCGGGACAAGGCTCGTGATTTTCAGCGGAAGCGTGACCAGTTCTGCGCGGCGCTCACAAAGGCCGGGCTGACTCCGTCAATTCCACAGGGTGCCTACTATGTGTTGGCCGATGCATCGCGCCTGCCTGGCACAACAGGAAAAGAGCGGGCGATGTTTCTGCTCGAACGGATCGGATTGGCCTCCGTCCCAGGCGAGGCCTTCTTTTCCGGACCAGAAGGGTCCCGGTTCATCCGATTTAGCTATGCGAAGCGTGATGCTGATGTGGATGATGCTTGTCGGCGACTGGCGAAGCTCGGGTAGAATTGGTAGCAGAACTTGTTAGGTTTTGGGATTGACCGTTTCATACAGTGCGGCATAATCGTCTTCGCCTAATCCCCTCGCAATGGTCTCCTCTAGCACCGGCTTGATTCCTTCTAGGCTGCGCGTCGTCAGTTTATAGCCAGTGGCTTCTTTGAGGAAGAGCTCTACGTCTTTCAAGAGATGGCGAGTGGAAAAGTTCGGATGATGATAGTCTCGCGTCAGGAGTCTTGGCAGTTTCTTGTCGAAGGCCTCGGCGAATAGGGCGCTTTCCCGTAAGATAGCCATGAAGGTCTCTACGGGCACGCCGGCTCGTTGCACTAGGCCAAGGCTCAGCGCAAAGGCCGAGATTTCCGCCGCGATCAATTGATTGAGCGCGAGCTTCAGAGACGCGGCCTTTCCGACAGGACCGATTAGGCACGGCTTCCGGCTCAGAGAACGCAACAGCGGGCTCCATTCATTAAATTGCCGTTTTGTTCCTCCGACCATCACCAAGAGGGTTCCAGCTTTTGCTTCCGTAAGGCTTCCCAGTACCGGTGCCTCACAATAAAATCCGCCAGCTCGCTCGACTTCGGCTTGGATGGCTAGGCTTTCTTCCTGCGCGATAGTGCCCATTTGGATCACGGTTTTGCCTCGCAGGATCGCTAAAGAAGCCTCGGTTAGCAGGACGGCGTGGATCGCCGCCGCATCGGCTAGCATCAGGACGACACAGTCTGCATGGGCCATCGCCTGTTCCGGCCTTGTGACGACGGTAATACCGCAGGCCTGCAGAGGAATCGCCTTGGCGGTGGTGCGGTTATAGACCGTGACGCAGTGGCCGGCTAACTGGAGCCGTTCGGCGATCGCTCGACCCAACAGACCGGTTCCCAACAGGGCGATGGTCATGGAGCTTCTCACTTTCTTTCCGGATGCAAGTGGGCCTGTTCGGCATGGACTCGAAGTGTGGTGCGCAGATCCTGATTGGCCGTAGCGGCCACGGCGATAACGCCTGAAAATGCTGGTAGAGGCTGATTGAAGAGGAAGGGCTTCCCTGCTCCGTCGCTGACCGTGCCACCGCCTTCTTCAATGAGCAGGACTCCGGCCGCTACATCCCATTCATGCTCCGGGTCGATGGTCAAGGCGGCCTGGACGCGGCCAGTTGCGACCAAGGCTAATGCATGGGCGATGGAATACATAGGACGGCATTGACCGGTTTTCGCGAGTGTTGACCAGCGGTCGATCCGGAATTCCTTGGCGCTGACCATGATGATGGGACTCAAGTTGTGAAGGGGTGCGAGGGTGACGCGCGTGCCGTTTACAAAGAGGCCCCCGCCGCGTACCGCCGTGAAGAGTTCATTGGTGGAGGGGTTGAGGATCGCGGCGGCGATTGGGACACCCCGTTCGATCAAGGCAGCAGAGATGCAAAAGTCCGGGACCCGATTGATTAAGGCTCTAGTGCCATCGATGGGGTCGATAATCCAGACCCGGTCGTTGTCGAGTCGCGCTAGGTCATCGGGGGACTCTTCCGAGAGCCAGCTATCGGATGGAAACTCCAGGCGCTGCATGTTGTGGAGGATGCGGTTAACCTCATGGTCCACGGTGGTGACCGGCGAATGGTCCGCCTTCGTCTGGACCTCGAATCCGTCTCGGACCAGCTCGCGCACGCGCAAGCCAGCTTGCTGGACCCCGTTGATCAACGTGGCGAGTGTTTGCTCTATGTTGTGCGGCAAGAAATGTTACTCCTGAACCACGACGCGATCGACGAAGTAGGCGGTTTCGCCGAAACAGCTCGTCGGCAGGTACCGGTATTCTTTATAGTGCAGCACCAGCCGCTTCCCCATTACCTGCGAGAGCTGTGTGGCGATTTCCTTATCCCCCACGCTGAACTCCCAGAGCACTGGCGCGACACCTGGCATCGTGGTCATCGCCAGCTCTCCTTCGTATGTCTTGCAGATCCAGCCCTTGTGGGAAAATTTTTGAATGTAGCCGGCACGGTTCCCGTCGGAGTAGCTGTAGTTGAAAGCGACGAGCAGAGAGGCAGCACCGACGAAGAGGAGGAGGAGAAGCAGCTTCGGACCCCAGCGCCACGTCATCATGTGCGTCACCGTTACGGGCGAAGGTCCGTGAAGAGCCAGGGCGTCTCGACCTTGCGTTGGGTTTCGTAGGCCACGATGCTGGCTTCATGCTGCAAGGTTAAGCCGATGGAGTCGAGGCCCCGGTAGAGGCAATCTTTTCGGAAGGGCTCGATTTCAAAGCGATAGCTGGTATCGTTCGGGGTCGTCACTGTCTGCTTTTCCAGGTTTACTGTCAGCTGGTAGCCTGGTGTCGCGAGCACATCTTTCATCGTCGCCAGTACCTCGTCGGCCTTTAGGACGATAGGCAGAATGCCGTTCTGAAAGCAGTTGTTGTAGAAGATGTCGGCAAAGCTCGACGCGATGACGCAGCGGAAGCCCTGGTCGAGGAGGGCCCAGGGGGCATGTTCACGCGACGAGCCGCATCCAAAGTTATCACGGGTGAGGAGAATCGTCGCACCTTGAAAGCGCGGCTGATTCAAAAAGAACATCGGGTCTTGTGACCCATCCTTCTGTTTGCGCCAATCGTAGAATAGCCCTTCGCGAAGCCCGGTCCGTTTGATCGTTTTTAAAAATTGTTTTGGGATGATCTGATCGGTATCGACATTGACGCGGTCCAGTGGGGCAACCAGACCTGTTAGGAGGGTAAAGGCTTGCATAGATCCTCTATTTCCAAGTTCGGATATCGACGAAGTGCCCCTCGACGGCGGCGGCCACAGCCATAGCCGGAGAGACGAGATGGGTGCGGCCCCCAGCCCCCTGGCGTCCTTCAAAATTTCGATTGCTGGTCGAGGCGCAGCGCTCACCCGGTTGAAGCACGTCGGCATTCATGGCCAAGCACATGCTGCAGCCGGCTTCTCGCCATTCGAATCCCGCGTCCTTGAAGAGGCGGTCAAGTCCCTCCTGTTCAGCTTGCTGCTTGACCAGTCCGGAGCCTGGGACCACCATCGCTCGCACGCCAGTGGCGACGCGTTTGCCTCTGGCCAAGGTGGCCGCTAATCGGAGGTCTTCGATGCGTGAGTTGGTGCAGGATCCGATGAATACCGTATCAATTTTGATATCGATGATGGGCATATTCGGGATGAGACCCATATATTCCAAAGCCCGCTCTGTAGCCTGGCGTTGATTCACGTCGGTGATCGTCTGGGGGTCCGGGACTCGTTGATCGATGCCGGTGACCATGCCGGGACTGGTCCCCCAGCTCACTTGCGGCGCGATGTCCTCGGCCTTCATCGTGATGGTCATATCATAGGAGGCGTTCGCATCGGTCTTCAGATGCTGCCAGGCCTCTACGGCCTGTTCGAACAATTTTCCCTTCGGAGCCAAGGGACGGTCTGTCACATAGGCGATGGTCTTGTCGTCCGGCGCGACCATGCCGGCTCGCGCGCCAGCTTCGATCGACATATTGCAGAGTGTCATGCGCCCTTCCATGCTAAGGGCTCGGATCGCCGAGCCGGTGTATTCGATGACATAGCCAGTTCCGCCGGCTGTCCCAATCTTACCAATGATTGCGAGCGTGACGTCCTTCGCTGAACAGCGGCTAGAGAGGACTCCGTCGACCCGCACCTCCATGGTTTTGGGCCGCTTCTGGATCAAGCACTGGGTGGCCAGTACATGCTCCACTTCGCTGGTACCAATGCCGAAGGCCAAGGCGCCGAACGCACCATGCGTCGAGGTATGGGAGTCGCCGCAGACAATGGTCGTCCCCGGCAGGGTAAAGCCCTGCTCCGGCCCGATCACATGCACCACGCCTTGGCGGATATCGTTCATGCCGAAGAGAGTAATGCCGAAGTCGTGGCAATTTTCCTCCAGCGTCCGGATCTGTATCGCACTGAGGGGATCAGCGATGCCCACAGACCGGTCGGTGGTCGGAACGTTGTGGTCCGGCACTGCCAAGGTGGCACCGGGACGGCGAGGCTTGCGGCCTGAGAGCTTGAGCCCCTCGAACGCCTGTGGTGAGGTCACTTCGTGGACCAACTGGCGATCGATATAGAGCAGGGTCGTCCCGTCCGGCTCTGCGCGGACGACGTGAGATTTCCAGATTTTGTCAAATAGGGTTTGAGCGGCCATGGTAACTCCTCAATGATCGATTCCCCCGGATGGCACCTCCGAGTGCATAGTATACAGAGTCCTCCCCTAGTCTGCACAAGAGCGTGCGCCACAATTCTTGCGTTGAACGGGTGGACGTGGTACCACCGCCAAGTTAGCTGGCATGAGGTCCCGTCCCTTCAGCTACACCAGAGGATTCCCCGTGACATCTCAAGTTTGGACCGACCCAGCCGTGATTAAGTGGTCGCAACTGCTACTCAATAGTTTTCGCCGTTGGACCGGGCGTGAACTACTCGAACGCGTGGGCGATCCCGCGTACCAGGCCCATGCCCTCTTTCTCTCTCCCTTCGTCGTCGTGTCGCACGGGGTGGATGAGGACCCTCTACTCAATTATGGGAACCAGATGGCTTTGGACCTGTGGGGGTTGTCCCGGGATCAATTCATGTCAACGCCCTCTCGGCTCACTACCGAACCGATCAATCAAGCTGAACGGGAATGGATGTTGGAACAGGCGAAAGTCCACGGCTACCTCGACACCTATCGCGGGGTAAGAATTACCTCAACCGGCCGGCGCTTTCTCGTCGATAATGCCAGGATCTGGAATGTCATGAACACACAGGAGCAGAGGGTCGGACAGGCAGCGAGTTTTTCGCAATGGACCTGGCTCACTTGATCAGCTGGTTGGTTCGTCCGGGAGCCGTTCGAATCGTGGATACGGAAGACCTTTGACCAGCACGGTTTCCAGAAACATCGTCAGGGGTCTGATCCAGAGGCCTCGTTCGCCATAGAGAGCCCGATAGACGACGAACTCCTCTTCCGTTTCCGAATGCCGCGCTACCTCGAGTACTTCATACTCGTAGCCATTTTTGTAATGTCGATAGCGGCCAGGCTGGATCATCACGTTTCCATTTCTCTCTCACACTATATGAGAATAGACGATGGAATAACAGTGCTGAAGGGGTCGTGTGCCGATAGCAGCCGGGCGGCCCCATCGTGTATCCTGCCCGCTCTTATATGGCTATGGGGGGGTGGGTCCCATGATAGGGTCAGGATTCGATGAAGAAGAGACATGACATAATTATCATCGGCGGAGGTTCGGCTGGCTACGCCGCGGCCCGAACGGCTCGCGATGTTGGCGCGGACGTGGCCATTGTGGATCAGGGTCCGCTGGGGGGCCTCTGCATTTTGCGTGGCTGTATGCCGACAAAGGCCATCTTACGCTCCGCAGAAGTGGCAGCTCTTTTGAGGCGGGCGAAGGAGTTCGGGCTTGCTTCCGTGTCGGTCCAGGCCGATCTATCGGCGATTGTGGATCGGAAAAATAGGCTGGTCCGCGAATTTGCGGATTATCGTATCCAGCAGCTTCATGATCCACAGTTCACGCTCTATCAATCGCGGGCGGCATTTCGCTCATCCAGTGAAATCATCGTCGGGGACAGGGTCTTGTCGGCCGGCTCGTTCATTATTGCCACGGGGTCGCGTCCTGACGACGTAGCGATTCCCGGTTTGGCTCAAGCAGGTTATTTCACCAGCGATACGATTCTGGATCTGCGTACACGACCGGATGCCTTGCTCGTCTTGGGCGCCGGAGCGGTGGGACTTGAGTTTGGGCAGTTCTTCGCACGACTCGGGACGAGGGTGACGCTCCTTCAACGGAGTCAGACGCTCCTTTCGGGTATGGATGAAGCTGTTGGGCGCGCGTTGGAAGCTGCCTTGCTTGATGAGGGTATCGAGGTTGTCACGGGCGCGCAGTTGCTGCGGGTGACCCATGATGCGACGGGGAAGACTGTGTGGGTCATGAAAGACGGGCGTGAGCGATCGTATGTCGGCCAGGAAATTCTCCAGGCTTTGGGCCGCCGGCCCAATATCGAAGGGCTGCAGCTCGATCTGGCAGAGGTGGCAGTCGAGGAAGGGCGGATTGTGGTCGATGAGACGCTGCGTACGTCGCAAGCCCATATCTATGCCGTGGGTGACGTGACGGGGATCTCGCCCATCGTGCATCTCGCCATTCAGCAGGGCGAGACGGCAGCCCATAACGCGATGCATCGAAGCGGGCCGGTCAAAGCGCTCGACCATCGGCTTGATGCTGAGGTGGTCTTTACGGACCCTCAAGTTGCCGTCGTGGGACTGAACGAATCCGTATGTCGCACCCGAGGCCTTCCGTACCTGACGGCCTCCTATCTCTTTGCCGACCACGGGAAGGCCCTTTGTCTCGGCGCCCCCCACGGTTTTGTGAAACTGCTTTGTGCGCCACAGACGGGCGAACTTCTCGGTGCGCAGATCGTCGGCCCGGAGGCGGGTGAACTGATTCATGCACTGATTGCAGTCATGTATTACCATGGGACCGCAGCGGACCTTGTGCGCATGCCGCATTACCATCCCACGCTGGCGGAAATCGTGACCTATCCGGCGGAGTCCATGGTCGAACAGCTGGGGACACGATGAGCAAAGTTTTTATGTTTACGCTCGGTCTTCTCCTTCTCGCAGGGCCTGCCTGTCAGGAGCAGACCTGGGAGTCGGCGATGACGGCAGGGCAGCAGGCTGTGCAGCAAGGCAATTACGCCGACGCGGAACGGCTGTTCCTTGTGGCGACACGCAAAGCGGAGAAGTTCGGGTTGGAAGATCGGCGTGTGGCGGTCAGCCTGTCACAGCTGGCGCAGGTCTATGCCGGTCAAGGGAAGTATGTGGAGGCGGAACCGGTCTATCTGCAGGCGCTCAAGATTTATCAGGTCGTGCACGGAGAGGTTCACGCCGATGTTGCGGCCACACTCAATAACCTCGGCGTCCTCCATCGCATGTACGGCCAGTATGCCCAGGCCGAGCCCCTGTTGAGGCGAGCCCTTGCCATTAAAGAAAAACTTCTGAGTCTCGACCATCCGGACGTGGCGCTGAGCCTCATTAATTTGGCCCAGCTGTATGTAGCACAGGGGCAGCCCGAGAGAGTAGAACCGCTCTACCGTCGAGCCTTAGCGATTCGAGAGCGGGCGCTGGGACCGTCCCATCCTGAGGTAGCGAAGACGCTGGAAGATTTGGCTACGGCCCTGCGAAAAGTCGGGCGAGCAGACGAGGCGGCTTCGTTGGAGTTGCGCGCCAAGCGCATTCGCGCAACGCGGAGTTGAACCGGTTGCATGATCCAGTGTAGCGTACCCCCCAATGACGAGGCAAAACGATCCAGCCCCTATCAATTGGCGTATGAATGGGATGATTGCGCGATTTGTCGGAATTGTGGCGATTGCGCTTGGGTTCGTCGTTGGGACTTATAGCTTGGAAGAGACCGGTGCGCGGTGGCTGCAGACGGCGTTAGGCCTGCTGGCAACTGGCATGTTGGCGCAAGGCTATGCCCTTTATTGCTCCGTGAAGCGCATGCAAGAGATGAACGATCGGCCTAGGCAATGAAACGAGCATCTCAGCACCTGTTGACGGTTTGCCTACTGCTCCTTGCAGAGATGATGTTCGCTTGCGGCGGCGGCCCCTGGCGTGACGTCTACTTTAAAAAGGGCGTAGATAAGCTCACGCAGGATGAGGTGCTGGGGCGATTCGGAGCGCCCCACACGGCGAAGACGCCGGTGCTCGGGGGAGATTCCGTCTGGACCTACCGCGTGCCGCTCAGCGACAGGGAGCTGGCGTCGTTACAACTGTTTAAGTTGGGTGATGCCGTGAATGAGGCAGCGTCATTAATCGGCAAGAGTAGCGCCGACGGGCCCAAGGCCATGTTATATTGCTACCTCTATAGCCTGACCTTTAACGAGCAGAAAGTTCTCAAGCAGTGGAAACGGGAAGAGTGTGTGCCGGGAATCCGTAACACGCTCAAGGCAAACTAGCCAGCGAGGTCTTGTCCCACATGCCTGCTTGGGTACCGCATATCGATAGCTCCGTCGTGCTCGACAGTCTCAAGTCTTTTCTCCTGCTCCTCTCCCTCCTGATCTTACGGGCCTTGATCGTCCGTGCAATCGCGAAGAATCCGGCCCTCTCAATGGAAGCGAAGCGCCGAGGGGTCGTCTCCGTCCGCAATACCATTTTGTTCGCATTGCTAGTGGGGTTGGTCGTTATTTGGGCGCACGAGCTCCAGGCCTTTGCCGTGTCGCTTGTGGCGCTTGCGGCGGCGCTTGTGTTGGCGACAAAGGAACTTCTTCTCTGCTGGAGCGGAGCGGCGCTACGTGTAGGAGGGAAAGTCTATGAGGTAGGGGACCGCATTCAAATCGCCGGGTACCGCGGCGTCGTCTTGGATCACGACATTTTTGCGACTAAGCTCCTCGAGATCGGGCCGGGCCAAACCTCCCATCTTTATACCGGCCGCATTGTCGTCTTTCCAAACAGCCTGTTGTTCACGAATACGTTAATCAAAGAAAATCCAGGTCAGGAATATGGGCTCTATCTCCTCGTGGTTCCCCTCAGGGAGCAGCATGACTGGCGGGAGGCCGAGGGGCATCTGTTGGATGCGGCGAAGGCGGAATGTTCATCGTTTCTAGAAGCGGTGGGCCGGCACATGAAGTTGTTGGAACAGACGAATCTTCTCGAGGGTCCGTCGCCGGAGCCACGGGTGACCATCCAACTTTCCGAAGCAGGGCAGATCCAGTTGGTGTTGCGATTCCCGGCACCGACTCCTAGCCGCTCACGGACTGAACAGGCGATCTTGCGCCGCTATCTCGACGCATTTAATTAGCAGGCTGCTGAAAAAACTGAGCAATTCACAAAAAATTTAAAAATCCTACCCTCGTATAAGAGATTAACAAGATGAAAATCGCGACGTTCAATGTCAATTCGATCCGCAAACGGTTGCCTAGTGTGCTCGACTGGCTGGCTCGGCAGAGGCCCGATGTGCTCTGTCTTCAGGAAACCAAAGTCCAGGACAGCGAGTTCCCCCTGCTGGCCTTGGCGGAGTCGGGGTACGAAATCACCTACCGGGGGATGAAGTCGTACAACGGTGTGGCGATTTTGAGCCGAGAGAAACCCCAGGCCGTGGCCTACGGATTCGACGACGGGGGGGATTCGGAGGATGCGCGGCTCTTGCGCGTGGTGATTCAGGGAGTCCCCATCGTTAATACCTATGTGCCGCAGGGCTTCGAGATCGATTCACCCAAGTATCAATACAAGCTCAGTTGGTACGATCGGCTCCGCAAGTATTTCGAGAAACAGTTGTCACCCGACACGCCAGCCATCTGGTGCGGCGATATGAATGTAGCACCGCGGCCGATGGACGTGCATAGCCCCGAGAAACATCTCAAGCATGTCTGTTATCACGAGGATGCCCGGCGGGCTTATGAGAAGACGTTGGCGTGGGGATTTCAGGATGTGTTCGTGAAGCTCTATCCGGACCGACAGCAATATACCTTTTGGGATTACCGGGCACCCAGTTCGCTAGAAGCCAATCGCGGCTGGCGCATCGACCATATTCTGGCGACGGCCCCGCTCGCCGAGCGTTGTGTCAGGGTAGAGGTGGACGTCGAGCCGCGGCGAGCGAAAGACCCCTCGGATCATACATTCTTATGGGCGGAGTTTTCGGTCTAACCACAAGCGCAACGTCCACACCTGCCCCCGTTCGATCGGGTCGGCAAACTGCCCGCTCCGACCGAACTGGTCCACGATCCCGAACGCCTCATTGTGCCGCATTCAGGACCGGCTATTTCGCGCGCGCTACGGTCATGCGATTCTGCGTAATTAATGGATCGATGACCAAGCCGCAATTGATACAACGGACCACAACGTCTTGCGAGAAATCTGGTCGTGATTCCTTTACCATGAGGCCATTACATTTTTGACAGGTCACGCTGCGTTCCTCCTGCTGTCATGTATCGCGGTGTCGGGGGATTACCATTACACGCAGGGACAATAGCATTCCAAGATTAACAGGGCGTTAACTGGCAGTTAAAACTCTCTAATGTTTATGGAAAATGACAGGCAGGATGTTGCGGTGATCGGTGCAGGCGCCGCAGGGCTCGCCGCTTCGATTTTTGCAGCAGAGGCTGCGGCGAGGGAAGGTCTTTCGTTAAAGATCGTGCTGCTGGACGGGGCCAAGACCCTCGGCGCCAAGATCCTCGTTTCTGGCGGCGGTCGTTGTAATGTCACGCATGATGTTGTGTCGGCCACCGATTTCTTTGGCAATCGCCATATCATCAAGAATGTCTTGGCCGCGTTTCCGGTTCAGGCTACGATCGAGTGGTTCGCCTCACTGGGCGTGGATCTCAAGCGCGAAGAGACCGGAAAACTTTTTCCAGTGACCGACAAGGCGCGAACGGTTTTGACCGCGCTTGTCAATCGCTGCTACGAACTAGGTGTAGCCATCTGTCTGGACCACCGAGTGGCAGAGGTCGTCTGTCTCGCTGATTCAGAGGGCGGTTTCCGCATTCACCATACCCATGGAACCCTATCCGTAAAAAAGGTCATTTTGGCCACCGGGGGCCGCTCGCTTCCGAAAACTGGGAGCGACGGGTTTGGCTATGAGTTGGCGCGGCGCCTAGGGCATCAAGTGAACACCCCCGCTCCGGCCCTCACCCCGTTAGTGTTGGATGAGACGCTATTTCACAAGGATCTCTCAGGCATCTCACAGGAGGTGGAGCTGACGACGACGGTGCAGGGCCAGAGGGTGGATCGGCGGACCGGCAGTTTGCTCTGGACCCACTTCGGGATCAGCGGCCCCGTCGTGATGGATGCCAGCCGTTTCTGGACGGGCGCTCATGAGAAAGGTGAGGCCGTTGAGTTGTGCGTGAACTTTCTGCCGGCCTTGACCCAGGAGGTAGCCCGGCAGTGGTTCATAGAGCAGGCAGCGGAGGCGCCGCGTCGCTCGGTGACCAAGACCCTAGCGCGTCTGGTTACGGAGCGATTTGCTGAATCCCTCTGCCGATATCTGGGGATCAACAGACAGACGGCCATTGCGCAACTTCCGCGGGAGGATCGGGATCGTCTGCGGGCAGCGCTTACGAAGTTTCGGCTTCCCGTGCAGCAGGACCGGGGATGGAACTATGCGGAAGTCACGGCGGGCGGAGTCCCACTTGAAGAAATCAATTTTCGCACGATGGAGTCGAAACTCGTCCCGAGTCTCTATCTGGTGGGCGAAATTCTGGACTGTGACGGCTGCATCGGGGGGTTTAACTTTCAATGGGCTTGGGCCACGGGGTGGCTTGCGGGTAAGGCCCTGTAGGCTTCCGCGACAATCCCAACGAACTGTCGAATTTCTTGACTTAAAACCATAATATTCGGTCCGATAGACTGCCTTACGTGGTTCCGCTAGAATTGCAACCCATGGCCGATCCTACGGTTCCTGCCCCAGCTTCTGCGAACATGCAGGACGAGACTCGCTCGGTGGTCAAGGCGGCCGGCTTGATCGGCCTGGGTACCTTTTTCAGCCGTATCCTTGGGCTCATCCGCGACATGGTGCTGGCAGGGCTCTTCGGTGCCACGCCCGCGGCCGATGCGTTCTTCGTCGCCTATCGTGTGCCCAACTTACTGCGCGAGTTATTTGCGGAAGGGTCGATGTCCTCCGCCTTCATTCCAGTCTTCACGGAATATCAGACACTCAAATCGAAACGCGATACCTGGGAACTGGCGAGCGCCGTTTTTACGACATTGCTCACGATCGTAACCGGTATCACGATTCTGGGCATTATCGCCGCTGCAGGAATCGTCTGGCTTTTAGCGCCTGGGTTTCACGGCGATCCCACGAAATTAGATATGACGAGGTTGCTCACGCAGATTATGTTCCCCTATCTGATCTTTATCAGTTTAGCCGCGCTGGCAATGGGCATTCTGAACTCTATGCGCGCTTTTGCCGCGCCGGCTTTTTCGCCGGTGTGTTTCAACATTGTGATCATCGGCTGCGCGTTCTTTCTGTCCCCCGTCATGTCAGAGCCGATTCTTGGGGTAGCCATTGGGGTCGTGGCAGGAGGAATGGCGCAGTTTGCCATGCAGCTACCAGGGTTACGGCGCCGCGGTATGTTGTTTGGATTCCAGTTCGCACCGGGCCATCCTGGGGTGAGACAGATTGCTCGGTTGATGGGGCCCTCACTCCTCGGGCTTTCCGTCACGCAGATTAATATTACGGTGAGCACGATTCTCGCCTCCTTCTTTGCCGGTGGGCCAACCTATCTTTTTTACGGTATGCGGCTGATTCAGTTTCCGCTTGGAATTTTCGGCGTGGCATTGGCCACGGCGATTTTACCGACGCTCTCGGCGCAGGCGGCGCGCGGGGCTTTTGGTGAATTGCAGACGACGGTGGGCTTTGGCCTGCGGATGATCCTCTTTATCATCCTGCCGGCAATGCTGGGCTTGATTCTTCTGCGTCAACCCATCGTCCACCTGCTCTTCGAGCACGGGACCTTTACCTCACACGATACAGCCGAGACATCCTTGGCAGTGCTCTGTTACGCTGTCGGTCTCTGGGCCTTCGGCGGCGTCCGCATCATTGTTTCAGCCTTCTATTCCTTGCAAGACACCCGCACGCCGGCCATCTCCGCGGCCATCGCCGTCATCACGAACCTCGCGCTTTCGCTGATGCTCATGTCTTGGCTTGGCGTGGCGGGCTTGGCCCTGGCCACAGCCTTAGCGGCGATGGTGAATGGAGGCATTTTAGTCGCGGTGCTGCACCGCCGGTTGGGCGGTGTCGAGTGGGCCTCTGTGGGGCGATCGTCGCTGCGCGTACTCGCCGCATCCATACCCTTGGTCTTGATCTGCGCGTGGGTAGCCGCGGCGCAGATCTGGACGCAGCCTGGTGAATGGGCGGCGAAGTCGGCCATGCTTTTTCTGGCCATTGGATTGAGCGTGAGCGCCTATATAGGCGTTCATGTGCTGCTACGGTCGGAAGAACTCGGGTTGGTGTGGGGCATAATGCGAAAGAAACTGGGTGGAGTCATCAGTCGTTGAGGTCTGGTATGAGCCTGGCGATCATCTTTAAATCGCAATGGGGCTGGGTAGCTTTGTCCGAGACAGCGAAGGGGATCGACTCCCTGGTGCTGCCGAAGGCCTCGCGCCGGGCTGCGCAGTCCGAGTTGCCGCCTGGCTCGATCGAACTGCTAGAAGGCCAGGCCTCGCTGCGATTACGAAAGGCGCGGACGCAATTGACTGATTATCTGGCCGGAGCACGAATATTGTTTGATTTACCGATGGATCTTTCACGTGGAACGAATTTTCAGCAGAAGGTCTGGCGAGTTCTCCGGCATATCTCTTATGGTCAGCTGCGGTCCTATCAATGGGTGGCCCTTCGCGTAGGGGGCAGGCAGTATGCCCGCGCCGTTGGCAATGCCGTGGGGGCGAATCCGATGCCGATCTTGATTCCGTGCCATCGAGTCGTGTCGCAGGATCAGTCGCTCGGAGGATTCTCCGGTGGCGTGAGCACGAAACGAAAATTGCTTACCCTCGAAGGCGCGTTGGCGCAGCTAAGGCCAGGCAGAAACTAATTGGGCGTTAGTTTTTTCCCCGGATGGGCAATTCGCCATCAGGCATGTCACGCCTTATATAGAAGTCGGCTGGTGGAATGAGATCGGCTCGCCGAAAGTTCGAGCACAATTTCTATAAAATATTCGCACGGACTCCGTTGCCCCCCGCATGGTTCCAGCAAGCAGGCTTTCGAAACCGTTACGGAACTGGAGAGAGGGGCTTCCGAGAGATGAGGCGTAGGATACGATCGTGTCTGCGAGTCAGGACCATGGTTTTTTTGATCGGATCGTATTGCTGTGGCGAGGGTAGGATAGCGGCCAGCCAAGCTCCCTCATCGGCCGTCAGATCCTGCGAGGATTTTTGGAAGTGATGACGAGCCGCCGCTTCAGCGCCGTAAATGCCCTGTCCCCATTCGGCAACGTTCAGATAGAGCTCGAGGATCCGCGCCTTCGTGAGTTGATGTTCGAGTGCGCGTGTGATTAGGGCCTCTCGCGCTTTGCGAAACAGGGATCGTTCGGAGGAGAGATAGAGATTTTTTGCCAGCTGCTGCGTAATGGTACTCCCGCCCCGTTTTAGTTCACCCGCTTTGAGATTGTACTTGGCCGCCTCCTTGATGCCTTCCCAGTCGAATCCTTCATGCGTGAAGAACGACGCATCTTCCGCCGCCACGACCGCTTCCCGGAGGTGTGGGGAGATTCGCGCGAGGGGCACCCAGACCCAATGACGTTCAATCGTGAGCCCCTGCGCGTCAGCCTGGGCCTGGCGAGCGGTCATCAGGGCCGTCACCGGTGGATTGTTCGCGCGCAAAGATGAGATTGCTGGCATAGTGAGCAGCCACGCGAAGAGCAGCACGCCGATCGGCAGGCCAAGGCCGATGATCAGGAAAGCCTTTACGCGGGACCGCGAGTAGGTGGTTGACTTCCGCATTAGAGGCTGCGTATCACAGAGACCATGCGCGGTTGTGTCAATAACATGGCGTCTGATGGGTGAATAAGTAGGACATGAAAATTCTCACGGCAGAGTTTATCAGAAGTTGCGCAGGACCAGAACAGTTTTTGCAGGGCGACCTTCCGGAAGTTGCGTTCATCGGGCGGTCGAACGTTGGTAAATCCTCGCTTATCAATTCGCTTTTGCAACGCAGGGGGCTCGCCAAGGTGAGCCGCACGCCTGGCAAGACCCGTCTGGTCAATCTTTTTCGCATCACCAGCGATGATCTCGGGTTGGCGCGATTCGTGTTGGTGGATTTGCCAGGCTATGGCTATGCGAGGGTTTCGAAATCGTTGCGAGCCGAATGGGCGCCGCTAATCGAACACTATCTCGACGGCAGCAAACAGTTGCGTGCGGTGGTGGTTTTGGTGGAAAGCCGGGTGGTGAGTGAGCAGGATCGGGAGACGATCGCCTGGCTGTTGTCCGTCGGACGTCCGCCCATCGTGGTGGCCACGAAAGTCGATAAGCTGAAAATGAGTGAGCGTATCCGGACGCTGCGCCGGCTGCACGAAGAGCTGGGATTGATCGAGGAGGCTATTCCTTACTCGTCGACGACGGGCGAGGGGCGGGACCGGTTGTGGGCGGCCCTGAAGGAGCGGATTCGAACTTGATCTCGATATAGGCTTTGTTCTTGAGTTCTGCTAGCCACTCTTGAAAGATATCCTCGCTTTTCTGTTGAAAAACGAGTCCCTGGATTTCAACGCGGACTTCTTCGTACGGCCGGAATTGTTTGGGTTGCTTGTCTTCCAGACGCACGATATGGAGCCCCTCAGAGGTTTCGATCGTATCCGAGATGCCACCCAGTACGAGCTTTGCGATGGCTCGTTCGATACCAGGCAAGAGCTCTCCCTGCCGCACCAAGCCCAATCGCCCTCCGCGTGAGGCGTTCGGCCCGTCGGAAAAACGTAACGCGAGATCTTCGAAGGGTTCCCCCCGTTTGAGCAGGGCCGTGATCTCGGCGGCTTTGGCTTTGGCCTCTGCTGTATCGTCAGGCGACCGTGGCTTGAGGAGAATCTGACTGAAAGTGTACTCCTCTGGGAGCGCAAACCGGTCACGGTGTTCCTGGAAGTAGCGTTTCAGTTCGGATTCCCCGACCATCACGCCGCTCCGTACTTCCCGGTCGACGACCTTGAGCAGGATCAGCTGTTCCCGGACATTTTTCATGTTCGCTGGATTCGTCTCGTCGATCGTTTCTCCTTGTCGTTTCATCTGCTGAAGGGTTTGCCAGACCTCCTGGTCGGAGACCTCGACCCCTTTAGCCTTAGCTTCTTGGAGCTGGAGTGTGCGCTCAATCATCGAAGTCAGCGCCATGTATTCTGCCGTTCTGAGGCGGCGCATGAGGGCTTCGCCCCGATATTCCTTTTGAATCCGCTCTCTCTCTGGAGCGAGGTCCCGCTTCATCTCGGACTGCATGATGAGATCCGAGTTGACGATCGCAACGATCCGATCTTGTACCTGTGCAGCTGACAGCAGGGAGACTGGCGCAAGCAGCGCGAGCGTGTAGAGGACCATGCGGTAAAGTCGAGATGGAGGCATCATGATGAAGGGACGGTGCATGATTATGGCTC
This sequence comes from Nitrospira lenta, assembly GCA_945865525.1. Lineage (GTDB taxonomy): Bacteria > Nitrospirota > Nitrospiria > Nitrospirales > Nitrospiraceae > Palsa-1315. The sequence continues at coordinate 45,384 of CAMBDY010000015.1, forward strand.
TGAGTCTTTTGCTGAACTGCCGATGCGGGTTTGAGCGATTGTACACGAATTGTAGGTGGTTTGAGGAGTGTGAGTCAGAAGACGGCCAGCTGTAGAATCAGGGGGTACCGATGACGTCGACAATATAGCGGGAGGTGGTGTCCAGGCGGACGGTGGCCTTCGCGCGGATGTCTACGAGCGCATCGTCAAACCGCTTTCGGTGTTGCTCGTTGAGCAGTTCCTGTCGAAGGCGGTCTCGAATGACCAAGTCGGCCTGGATCATTTCTTCGTCGAGGGCCGTGACGATGACGAGGTAATAGCCGGCCTCCGTCTTGATTGGTGCACTGACCGTTCTCGGCGTGAGGGCCTGCAAGACCGCGTCGACCTCGGGGAGGACTAAATTCTTGCGGTAGGGACCAAGATCGCCCCCCTTGGATTTCGTTGTATTGTCGAGGGAATAGCGTTGGGCAAGCTTGGCAAAGTCTTCGCCCCGGTTGATTCTCGCTTCGATATCCTTCGCGGCGTAAAGGCTAGGGAGGAGTATTTGGGATACGTGCACCTTCAAGGAAGGTAGGAGTTCGTGGGCGTGTTTCGCATACAAGGCGTCCAACTCTTCGTCCGAGAGTTCGATCTTGGTTTTGACCAAGTTTCTGAGGAGCTCGTCGAGAATCAGTTGTTCCCGATAGCGTTGAGTCTGATCCCGAATGGCGTCGTTTTGGTCAATTCCTTGCTTGCGCGCTTCCTGTAGTAGCAGTTCGCGAGTGAGGAGCTCGTCGAGGAAACGGCGCTTCCCTCCTTCTTTCTCGTACTGGGACCTGGTGGCCTCGGACAGTTCTTCCCAGCTAGCTTCGAGTTTGTTCTGTGTGATCTGCCGTCCGTTGACGAGGGCGACAACACTTTCTTCCGACGACGGAGTACAGCCGGTAAACGACAGGAGGCTCCCTCCGATAGCGCAGGACAGCCAGGCGAGAAAACAGAGGGTGACGAAGTTTCTGGAAAGGTTGGAGGGTTGAGTCATAAGGCTTATGTGATCTTGGTTAGCGGGATGATTGTGAAGACAACATCGCGTTGGTATCACAGCCTCTTAGGCTTTGCAAGGTTGCGGTCAGTTCTTGAAAGATGGAACACCAGTCCTGATGAGGTATTTGCAGTTCAAAGGTAAGGGGCGACAGAAAGCAAATCCGCTTTTTATACCGGTCCATTAGTTTATGAATCGCCTGGCTGGTAACCCGGCTTTTGGCATCGAGCGTCACCATCAGGGAGTGGGCCTTGAGCTCGATGGCAGCTAGGCGTAAGGCCTTAGCCTGGAGCCGTACCTGCATTACCTCATACAGCCGTTCAACGGAGTCAGGGGCCATTCCGTACCGGTCTTGCATTTCACCGTGCAGCAAGGCGAGATCTCCGATTTGGGTGCACGAGGAGAGCCGTTTATAAAGCGAGAGGCGCTGGTGGGGATCGGTAATATATTCATCCGGGATGAAGGCGGAGATATTGAGCCGGAGGACCGGTTCTGGCTCTTCTTCCACCACCTGGCCCTTGAGGCGCTGGACGGCCTGCTCCACCATTTGCATGTAGAGATCAAGTCCGATCGCAGCAATATGTCCCGATTGCTGTTTTCCCAGGAGATTGCCGGCGCCTCGGATTTCCATGTCTGCTGCGGCGATACGGAAGCCGGCTCCCAGTTCGGTAAATTGCTGAATGGCCGTGAGGCGCTTTTGGGCGTCGTCACTCAGCTGTCCCTCGTCCGGCACTAGGAAGTAGGCGTAGGCTTGATCGCCGCTTCGGCCCACGCGCCCCCGTAGCTGGTACAACTGGGCGAGGCCGAACATGTCGGCGCGATTAATGATGATGGTGTTGGCCGTGGGGACGTCGATACCCGACTGGATAATGGCTGAGGCAATCAGGATGTCTGCCTCCCGGTGAAAGAATTTCAGCATGACGGCTTCGAGCGGTTTGGCATTCATCTGCCCATGGGCCATCACGATGCGCGCGTCGGGCACCAATTGGTGGAGCCAGGCGCCCGTCTTCTCCATAGTTTCAATTCGGTTATGGACGAAGTAGACCTGCCCGCCCCGTCCCAGTTCACGCAGGACTGCTTCCCGGACGAGCTTGTCACTGGATCGGACGACCTGGGTGCGAATGGCTAGGCGACCGGCCGGCGGAGTCTCGATGATGGAAAGGTCTCGCACACTGGCCATGGCCATCTGTAAGGTGCGTGGAATTGGAGTAGCCGTGAGGGTCAAGACATCGATTTGGGCGCGGAGTTGTTTCAAGCGTTCCTTATGTTTAACCCCGAACCACTGTTCTTCATCGATGATTACGAGGCCTAGGTCGCGGAAGAGGACATCCTTCTGGATGAGCCGGTGAGTCCCGATCACGACATCTATGTCGCCGCTTGCCATATCTTTGAGAATGGCTTTGGCCTCTTTTGGTGATTGGAAGCGCGAGAGGAGAGCGACGCGAGCCGGGAAGGGTGCAAACCGTTCCACGAAGTTGTCGTAATGTTGGTGGGCCAAGAGAGTCGTAGGGACGAGCACTGCGACCTGGTGATTGGCCTCCACCGCTTTGAAGGCCGCCCGCATGGCTACCTCCGTTTTGCCATATCCCACGTCACCGCAGACGAGGCGATCCATCGGCCTACTGGACTCCATATCGCGGGTAATGTCTTCGATCGCCTTGAGTTGATCCGTCGTTTCTTCGTATTCAAAGGCGGTCTCAAACTCGCGGTACATCGTGCTGTCGAATCCATAGGCATTGCGCGTCACGAGCTCGCGGTTGGCATAGAGATCAATTAGCTCATGGGCCATCTCCTCGATGTCTTTCTTCACACGCGCGGTCGTTTTGGCCCAGTTGGCGCCGCCTAACCGTTCTAAGCGAGGCCCATGGCCTTCCCCCCCGCTATAGCGCTGCACATGGCTCAGCTTTTCCAACGGCACATAGAGCTTGTCGCCGCCAGCGAATTCCAGGATCAAGTAATCGCTGTCGAAGTCTTGCACCGAGAGGCGTTTAAGACCTTGATAGCGGGCAATACCATGTTGGACGTGGACGACAAAGTCGCCCACGTTGAGATCCTCCAGGGAGGACAGGAAGGTGGCGGCTTTACTCTTAGCGTGCGGTTTGTGGCGCGCGCCTTTAGCGAACAGCTCCTCTTCCGTGAGGATGGCCAAACGTAAGTCCGGGGCGAGGAACCCTGAGGAGAGATCGCCATGCAAGACGAAGAACGGCGCTTTTGTTTTGCCCGAAGTGGTCCAGGTTCCTGTAGCCCATTCCATCGCCGGCACATCGTGTTCACGTAAGAGTGCTAGCAAGCGAGCCACTTGGCCTTGACTGCGCGCGACGAGGACAACTCGGCAGTCTTCACGCAGGCGATCCATGATGGTAAGGGTTTGGCTGAAGGGCATCCCGCGCGCTGCGAGGCCGGCGCTGGCTGGGGCCTGGGCGGGAAAGGCTTGCACCGGATTCCATGATGCATCGCTCGGCGTGAGTAGCTCCAGCGCAAGTGTCGGCCAGCCGCTAGTGCGATCTATCAGTTCCGGCCAGGAGAGGAACAACCGTTTCGGCGCGGGGTAGGGGACGGCGGTCTCCCGATCGGCATGGCGGAGGTAGCCGTCGTTGATTTTTTGCCAGAGGTCTTCACAGGATCCGGTCAAGGCAGAAGGCTGATCCAGGACGAGTATTGGCTGTTCTAAGAAATAATCGAAGAGAGTTTCCATGGCCGGATAGAGATCTGGTGCGCGCCACTCTGCATCGGCCGGAATGGGAGCGAGGTCATCGAGAGAATCCTCCGCCCGTAGATATTCCCGTGCGGGCAGGACCATCCCACGATCCAGCTTCGCGGTAGATTTTTGTGTGGCGGGATCGAAGAGGCGGAGCGAGTCGATCGTTTCACCAAGAAACTCGACACGCAGCGGCTCCGCATAGGCCGTTGAAAAAATATCCACAATCCCGCCCCGAATACTAAACTCGCCGGGGATTTCCACCACTGAGACCTGGCGGTAGCCAAGACGCAAGAGTCCACGGGTGAGAATCTCCCGCTCGACTGTGCCGCCCCGTTTGAATTGCAGGGTGGTGCCGGTGAAAGCCGCGACGGGTAACAGCCGTTGCATCAGGGCTGCGAGGGAGGTGACTAGGCAGGTCTGCGGGGTTGTGCGGATGTGATGTAGGGTATTCATTCGGCGCGCGATCAGACTGACATGAGGGGCGCTACCCTCATAGGGCAGGGTTTCCCATTTAGGAAACAGGGCGAGGGATGCCGTCGATAGGCCGACGAGGTCATGAAAGAAATGCAGATCGTCAAAGAGCCGTTCGGCTGTTTCATCCGATCCTGTAATGATGAGCCAGGACCGGTTACCCAGTTTGCCTGACTGAGGCTGCAGGAGCGTGGTGAGGGCGAGGCCGGAAGTGGAGCCGTGCAAGCCGGTGACAGAGGGGCGGCCTACCTTGCCTGCCAAGGCCGCCGCCACAGGTACGAACCATTGGGATGTTGATGCTGAAGAGATCGTTTCGGCCATGGTGTACGAGCTAGAGAGCAGCTAATTCTTGATGAAAGTTTTTTGATGGCTAACAGAGTATCGAATCATACAAGAAGAGCATAGCAGAACAGAATATTGAAACAGTTTGTTGACAAGGCTGGAGGTAAGTTGAATCCGGAGGCGTACCCGTGAGGGCCCGTTGAGGATTTGAATGAGCCACGAGGGAAGCTGGCGAACCGTTTCTGCATCCTGCCTATGTGGTAGTTGAGCGAATACGCTTGAGCAATGAGGTAGTGGACATGCCGGGAACCAAGGGAATCGTTCGGACGATTCCGCCGCGCGCTTCGACGATCTCGCGTCCGGCGATCCGTTTCGCCGCCCAATCTCCCCCTTTCACGAGGATATCCGGCTGCAAGGCGGCGATCAGGTCCTGAGGGTCCGCTTCATTGAATAGGATAACATAATCGACTACGCCGAGCGCCGCGACCACCTCAGCCCGCTGAGCTTCTGGGACGATCGGTCGATCTGGCCCCTTATCCAAACTTTTGACAGACTCGTCGCTGTTGACGGCTACGACCAAGACATCTCCCAGGTCTTTCGCGGCCTGAAGGTAGCGTGTATGCCCCACGTGCATAAGATCGAAACAACCGTTCGTAAACACAATACGCTTCCCAGCTTCCCGGCAAGACTGTAATAGCGTGGTGAGTTCTTGCCGTTGTTTGACCTTCGAAGGCATTAGAAATCTCTCCTCAATTTGAGAGGGGCATCATAGGGGGATGCACCGACTGAATCAATGCCCATCCATTTCCCTTCTTGGCTCTCCTTCTGCAGTACCCGCGCGCGTCATGGTCATCCTCCTTGAGGGGGCACCCTAAAACGGACAGGTGATGTGCCATCTACAATGGCGAGGTAAGCTCTTGTGTGCCGGCGGAGAATTGACTAGACTGCTTTCCTACATAGAGGGTTGAACCATGGCCGACAGTCCGGACGAGCGCAACGGGAAAGCCTATAGTCTCTACACGTCCATCCGGCGCTATTTCGAGCCGCTACGGCAACATTGGGAGAAGTTGTCGGCCGAGGAACAGGGCGTTGTCATTCAGGAAGTGGAAGCCTTCTTGAACTCAGTTCGCCCGCCCGATAGTTCACGCCCTAACTGATCCGGTCTATTCTTCCGGAATCCCCCCGAGCCGCACCACGCGACGGCCATATCGTTCGATCAATTTATCAAAGGCTGCGACAGCCTGAGTCTGGCGTTGCGCAAAGAGGGATTCGGTCGCAGGCAGGAGGCCGGATAGTGATAGGCCCACCAGCCGGTAGTCTGTTCGGGGGATGGCTAGGCGGTGAAGCGCTGATTGGATGGCTGGCCACATGGCCGAATCGTAATTGAGCGGTTGCGGGAACTGTTGCTGCCGAGTGGTGACCCGGAATGTTGTGTCTTTCAGTTTCACGGTGAAGGATCCAGCCGCTAGGCCCTGCATTCGCAGATCATGCGTTAAGATGCCGAGAAAGCCTTTTACCGTTTCTCCTAAGATTGTTAGGTTGCAGCTGTCCTGTTCGAACGTCGTTTCACGACCAAGACTTTTGGCTCTTCGTTTGACCACAACCGGGTCGTGATCGATCCCGCGCGCTATCTCCTGCCAGGCGATCAGACGGTTGCCCCATTGCTGCCGGAGAAACAGTTCGTGCTGCGGATCGAGTAGGTCCCCGACATAGTGGATGCCGTGCCCCTGTAGGATGGTCGCGGACTTCGGCCCGATACCAGGCAGCTCGCGCACCGGACGAACCGCCAGAAAGGCCGCTTCGGTTCCCGGCTCAATCACCGCCAGCCCGTCCGGCTTGTGGGCATCCGCTGCGACCTTCGCCACAGTTTTTCCGCTGGCGATCACGACCGTGCAGCGGAGCCCCGTGATCTTGACGATCGCTTCCTTGACACAGTGGCCGAGATGCGAAGGATCGGGATAGAGAGACTGCATGTCCGTAGTCTCCGCGTAGAACTCGTCGATGCTGGCCCATTCGACAACCGGGAGCAGGCGGCTCACGACAACCTGCATTTGTTCATGGAGCCGTTGATAAAGAGGTCTGTTCGGAGGAACGAGGATGAGCTGGGGGCAGAGCCGTTTGGCTTCGCCGGTCGGCATGGCAGAACGGACGCCGAACGCACGGGCCTCGTAACTCGCTGCCGCGATAATACCTCGGGGGGCGGCGCCTCCGACCGCCACCGGTTTACCCGCAAGGCGGGGATCTGCCAGGACCGCCGCTGAGGCGAACATGGCATCTACGTCTCCAAAGAGGATCTGGCGAGTCCAGCGCATGGAGTATGTCCGTTGTGCGTAAAGCGTCGTTCGTTTCTCACCGTCGATGCGGTGCAGAGTTTTGCGTTCTACAATCTTCGCGTTGGAGGAGCGGCCGCTGCTAGAGCGTAAAGGACAATTGCCCCAGCAGCAAGACGGTCGGCGACGGTTCGTGCTGGCTCTGACTGACTGACGGCAACTCCTGCAGCGGACCCCGGCAGCGGCCACAATGGTGGCGACGCGGCTGAATCGTTCGTCGCTGACGACGGTAC
>CAMBDY010000016.1 GCA_945865525.1 Nitrospira lenta
CTGTCGCTGGTCTCCGACGACGAGTACAAGCTGAACGCGGTGATCGATATCATTAAGGCCAAGTGCGTGAAGCGCGGCGTCTCGCTGAAGGCCTTTGACTATGGGGCCCTCGAAGCGGCGCTGGGCGGCACGGTGCGGCAGGTAGCAAAGATCCAAAGTGGGATCGCGGCGGACAAAGCCAAAGAAGTGACGAAGGCCATCAAGGAGTCCAAGCTGAAGGTGCAGGCGCAGATTCAGGGCGAGCAGGTGCGCGTGCTGAGTAAGAGCAAAGACGATCTTCAGGCGGCCATGGCCTTTCTTAAGGGGCAGGAGTTCGGGATAGACCTTCAGTTTACGAACTATCGCTAACGCAGGAGGCCGAAACAGGTCACGAGCGGCGTTGTCCGTCGATCACGCGCCTCCACGCGTCGGCGGTCCGCCTCGGCCCCGTTCAACACATGACACACGTTCTGGCCCTTCTGCTGCTTTTCGTCGCCACGCTTGCAGGCTGCAATCGCAGCGATGCGATTGTTGTGATCCAGCTCCATCCAAAGAATCCTGACCTCCTCTATATCGCGACGAACGACTACATCTATAAGACGCGCGATGGGGGCCTCACCTGGACGAATCTGTCGCAGGGGATGAGTCACTCGCGGGTGATTGCGATGACGCTCGACCCCGCCTATCCGGCCACGGTTTATGCCGGCACCAAGGGCGATGCGGTGTATAAGAGTTACGACGGAGGGCAGCGCTGGGTCTCGCAGCGCGCCGGCCTCGACGATGTGACGGTTTCCTCGGTGGTCAATCAGTTTGCCATCGACCCCGCTGACTCAACGCATCTTTTTGCCGCCACGACGATGGGCATCTTTGAAACGAAGGATGCCGGCGATAGTTGGACAAAGCGGATGGAGGGCATGAAAGAGGTTTTGATGGTGGTGACGCTCGGCCTGGACCCGACGAGACCGGCGATCCTCTATGCGGGCACGAGCGGCGGCGTCTATAAGTCGGTCAATCACGCGGCCCATTGGACGAAGGTCAATAGCGGACTCGTGGACCCCGCCATCATCAAGTCGTCGCGCGCATTGAATGTCACGGCGATTCTGGTTGATCCCTATGAGCCGAATACGGTCTATGCGGCTACGCTCGAAGGGCTTTATAAGACGACGGATGGCGCGGCCTCGTGGGTGCGCATTGGACAGTCCCTGCAGGACCAAATGGTGTTTTCGATGATCTTAGATCGAACGAAAGCCGGCGTAATTTATTTGAGTGGGCGGGCGGGAGTTCACCGGAGCGAAGACGGTGGCACCACCTGGACTACGATGAATAAAGGGTTGGCGACGTCGAACGTGCGGTCTCTAGCGCAGAGTCCGATTGATCCCAGGCTGTTTTATCTCGGGACGAACGGGAGCGGGCTGTATCGCAGCAAGGATGCGGGCGAGACGTGGGAGCCGATGCCACCGGTGGTGGGGAAATAGGTAGCATTGGCTCCCGTCGTATCTTGTCCAGCACAGAGCCTTTGAGGTCAGGGGGCGTACGGTTTGGCCCGGCGCGTCATTGTGGAGTGGGCGAGTGCCCAAACGCGTCAAACGTGTAGCCCACCCCGAACAGGACATTCATCGCACTGACCAACGGGCGCGACGAGAAGCAAACCGCGTGTGCCCCCGCATACGCAGATCCCTGTATCGTCGCCTTCGCATAGAGCACAGAGTTGGCTTCGACAAAGCCGTAGAACCCATGCGCCACCGTTTGCTTGTAGCCTGCACCGATGAGCATCCCGTTTTGCCGTGCGTTTCGTTCAAAACCTGAAGTTAGACCCCCTGCGTCAGGGGCTATTTGTCTGTATTTCAGCGTTTGCGTGGAATATCCGAGCTTCAGATACAGCAGCTTGTCTGGCGCAAGCGTATACGCCGGCATGACAGACAGATTGACTCTGTTGGAAACCTGGTACGACATATTCTGATAAAAACTACTGTGGCTGGATGCGGGATTGGTGAGGACCTTGAAAGTACCATTATCTTGGGCGAGGGGGTGATAGTCCACCCCGAACCCGATCAGCCAATCATTGGTCACTTCGTGAAAGTACCCCCCCCTAGCACGAGCGGAGCGCCTGTTTTATGCTGGCTGCCGCCAGGTCCGATGCCAGAACTCCCAGACGTACGCCAGTTCGGGTTGATGCTAGAGAACCGGTTGTCCTCGTACCCCGTTGCGACTTGCCCATAAAATCCCTTGAACTCAGATTCGGCGTGACTGGGGAGGCACCACCCGATCGTGCTGAGTGCCGTGAGAATAAGAATCACTAGGTATTGCATGTAATAGGGGCTCCTATGGAAATAGCCGCGGGCGACGTGTAATGCCGTCCGCCACTGTGAGGTTCAAAAAGTTTTTGTGACCATACAGGTTGCTGAGTACCCGTGCAAGCGAATTAGTGGCCGCGGAGTTAGCGCGCTGAACGGACGTCGTCGAGGGTTGGCGTGCGTGACGTCCGGCGTATGTCCGCACTGTGCGGGGGACGGATTGTCCAATCGGCACCGCCGCGCGCTGTTCCATCAATAGCCATGACCGTTTTCCGTCCGAATCCGCCGCCGGCGTTTGCGGACAGGGGCTTGGCGGACCAAACAATATCGTCGTTTCTTATGCACAGGCCGAGGGCCCAATCGGGCGAAACGAAAGAGGGGGCTCGGGACCTCGTAAGTACCTGAATTTCTTATTGACAAGTGTTTTTGCGGGTGTATAATCCACCGATAAGTGGGAGAAAGTGGGTAGTTTTGGTCGCGAATATGTATGGAGGATTCTAGGCATTTACCGGTCATGCCCGCAGAGGTGCTGTTTTGGCTGGTTCAAGAAGAAGGTCGAACCTGTCTGGATTGTACGGTGGGATACAGTGGGCATGCTGAAAGAATTCTTGAGGCGAGCGGGTCTGGTGGCAGACTTATCGGATTGGATCGCGATGCCATGGCGATTGCGGCGAGTCGCGAACGACTCGCGCGATTTGGCGATCGCGCACTTCTTCTACAGGGGCATTTTGCGGATCTGAAACAGCATCTTGCGGCGCAGGGCATTCGTCGAGTCGATGGGATTTTGTTCGATCTGGGTGTCTCGTCTCCGCAGTTAGATGAAGCGGCGCGGGGGTTCAGTTTTCAGGGAGATGGTCCGTTGGATATGCGCATGGATCAATCGACGGGCGAGACCGCCGCCCACCTGGTCAACCAATGGCCGGAGGCGCAGTTGGCCGACACAATTTTTCAATTCGGTGAGGAACGATTTTCTCGGCGCATTGCGCGCGCCATCGTGAGCGCGCGCGCACGACAGCCGCTGGCGACGACGCAGGAGCTAGTTGCCGTCATCGAAGGGTCGGTGCCGGCCAAGTATCGGCATGGTCGGCTTCATTGCGCGACGCGCACATTCCAGGCCCTTCGTATTGCCGTCAATCAGGAGCTGGAGTGTCTGGAGGGGGCCTTGCGCGATGCGGTGGAGGTGTTGTCGCCCGGCGGACGCCTCTGCGTGATCTCGTTCCATTCGCTCGAAGATCGGATCGTCAAGCACACGTTTCGGGCCCTCGCAGACCAGGAGGATCCGGAGTTAGCGATCCTCACGAAGCGACCGCAGGTCGCCACGAGTGAAGAGTCAACTCGAAATCCACGCTCGCGTAGCGCCAAGTTGCGGGCCGCGCAACGAGTCACCATGGAGGGGCATGCATGAAGACGCTCATGATTCTAGCCGGTGTGATGTTGGTCTTTGTGTTTGTGTGGGAGCGGGTAGATGTCGTGCGACTCGGATATCAGATCGAGCGATCGAAGAGTCAGAAGATATTGCTGGAGCGCGAGCGGGATCAACTGCAAGTGAAGGTTTCGTCATTGGCGGCGCCTGAGCGGATCGCAAAGGTGGCGACGGAGAAGTTGGGGATGGGGCCCCCACAGCAGGGGCAAATCATCATGGTGCATCAGCCGATGGAGGCACCGGGCTCGTCATCTCCGTCCGTGGAACAGGTTCGGTTAGCGCGGCATATGGTAACGGGGAGAGTAAACGAGTGACCGTCGGCCCCTCACGCGGTCGTCGCTATGTGATGCTGTTCCTGTTTTTCTGCGGGTTCAGCATCATTCTGTTTCGGTTAGTCACGCTCCAAGTGCTGCAAGCGGCAGACCTCACCGCCAAGGCCGATCGCCAACATGAAAAAACTGTCTCGTTCGAGGGGGCCAGGGGTATGGTGCTGGATCGCCATGGCAAGGTGCTCGCGATGAATGTGGAGGTGCCCTCCGTCTTCGGCATCCCCACGTCCCTCGCGAACCCGTCGGAATCTGCTCGCCACCTGTCGCCAGTCCTCCACATGCGCAGCGGTGAGCTGGAGAAGAAACTCCGGCAGAAGAAGAGCTTCGTTTGGCTGGCGCGCAAGGTCGAGCCTGAGCAGGGCCGTAGGTTGGAGCAGTTGTCGTTGGGCGGAATTGGAGTGGTGATGGAGGGGCAGCGCTTCTATCCCAATGGACCGTTACTCTCTCATGTCCTTGGATTTGCAGGAATCGATGGGCAGGGGCTGGAGGGGCTGGAGCGCCGATACGACCCCCAACTGCAAGGAGAAAAACGCGTGACCGTGCTGCAGCGTGATGCGCTGGGCCAAACGATTTTTCCGAAGGGCCTGAAGGAGCAAGTGCCGACGCCGGGACAGGCCCTGACGCTGACGGTGGACGAGGTCATTCAATACATTGCAGAAAAAGAATTGGATGAGACGGTCTCGCGCACCGCGGCGAGGTCCGGGACGATCATTGTCATGGAGCCGCAAACCGGCGCGATTCTCGCGATGGCCGTGAGTCCGCGGTTTGATCCGAATGCCGTGAACGCCTTGACGCCTGATCGGTGGCGTAATCGGGCGCTGACCGACACCTACGAGCCGGGGTCGACGATGAAGGCGATGGTGGCGGCGGCGGCGCTGGAAGAAAAGGTGATGACGCCGGACTCCATGATCTTTGGTGAAAACGGCAAGATGACGATTGCGAGTACGACGATTCACGACCATGAAAAGCTCGGCTGGATGACGTTTTTCGAGATGATTCAAAAGTCCAGTAACATCGGCGCTGCGAAAACCGGAATCGCCCTCGGTGACCAGCGGCTCTACCGCTATCTCCGGGCTTTTGGATTTGGTCAACGGACGGAGATTGATCTGCCGGGCGAAGTCAACGGGCTTTTGAAGGCGCCGAAGGATTGGGGCCGCCGAACGCTGGCATCGATCTCGATGGGACAGGAGATTGGGGTCACGCCACTGCAGATGGTGTCGGCGATCGCGACACTCGCAAACGGGGGCGTGAGTATGAAGCCTTATGTGGTGTCTGCCGTGCACGATCCGAAGGGGCTGCTCATGCAGGAAGTGGCGCCTTACGCGAAGCGGCGCGTGGTGTCGGAGGAGACGGCCACGATGGTGACGACCATGTTGGAAGGGGTTGTCACGAACGGCACGGGCAAGAAGGCGGCGATTCCCGGATTCCGTGTGGCGGGCAAGACGGGGACGGCGCAAAAAATCGATCCACAAACCCGCCGCTATTCGACCTCCCTATTTGTCGGATCGTTCGTCGGCTATGTGCCGGCGGAATCCCCTCGGTTGGCCATGATCGTGGTCATCGATGAGCCGCGAGGCGAAGCGTGGGGTGGGACCGTCGCGGCGCCAGTCTTTCGGCGGGTTGGGGAGCAGGTGTTGAACTATCTTGGCGTGTCCAGAGAGGACACCGTGAAAATTGCATTGGTGGCGAAGGACGCCAAATAGCCATGCGGCGCGACCCGCCCACGCTCACGCAGTTGCTCGTGGCGCTCCGTGGGCAGGTAGCGGTTCAAGAGCAGCGTGGGGCGATGACTTATCCGGTGCAGGGGATCACGGACGATTCGCGGGCGGTCACGGCCGGGAGTCTTTTCGTCGCGGTCACGGGCGAGCGAGTGGACGGGCATAACTTTATTGAGCAGGCCATCAAGGCCGGAGCCGGCGCCATTGTTGCGCAGGCGCCTGTGGCCTCAGGGTCGTTGCCCTTTGTGCGGGTGGCGGATTCGCGTAAGGCGCTCGGACTCCTCGGCAGTCGGTTCCATGGAGCACCGTCCGCCCATCTGAAGATGATCGGCGTGACGGGGACGAATGGAAAGACGACGATCACCTATCTGTGTAAGTCGTTGCTGGAAGGAATCGGCCGGAAAGTCGGGGTGATCGGCACGGTGGGGTATCAGATTGGGCCGGAGACCGTTCCGGCCTCGCACACGACGCCCGGCGCGCTCGAGCTGCAGCACGTGTTGGCAAAGATGGTCGAACATGGACTTGATACGACGGTGATGGAAGTGTCGTCTCATGCCCTCGCATTAGACCGGACGTCCGGCTGTGAGTATGACGTGGCCGTCTTTACGAACCTCACGCAGGACCATCTCGATTTTCATCACACGATGGAGGCGTACTTTGCCGCGAAGTTGCAACTGTTTACTGGATTGACCGGAGGGCAGAAGACCGGGAAGTGCGCCATCGTCAATATGGATGATCCGAAGGGGTCTGCGATTCGGGAGGCCTGTCCTGTGCCGGTCTGGGGGTATGCCATTCAGAATAAGGCCGAGCTCAAGGCGGAGGGGGTGCGGCTCTCTTTGTCGGGCACGACCTTTACTGCCGCGACGCCCGTGGGGTCATTTACGGTCGAGAGCCGGCTGGTAGGGAAACATAACGTCTATAACTTATTGGGGGCGATTGGGGTCGCGTTGCATGATGGGGCGACGGCGGATCAGATCTGTGAGGCGGCCGCCCATATCACGCAGGTCCCAGGCCGGTTCGAACGGGTCTCGTCCGGGCAGGACTTTACCGTCGTCGTCGATTATGCCCATACGGAAGATGCCCTCATCCAGCTCCTCACCGCAGCCCAGGGCTTGAAGACCCATCGGATCATTACGGTGTTCGGCTGCGGCGGCGATCGCGACCGAGGGAAGCGGCCGAAGATGGGCCGTGCCGCTGTGGAGTTCAGCGATGTCGTGGTGCTGACCTCCGACAATCCGCGCACCGAGGATCCGATGGCGATCCTTCGTGAGGTTGAAGCCGGCGTACGCGAGGCCCTCGCGCACCGGAGCCATGTGCAGTATCGCGTGGTGCCGGATCGCCGTGAGGCAATTGGCGCGGCGATCCGTGAAGCGCACCACGGTGACATGGTTCTCATTGCCGGCAAGGGGCATGAAGACTATCAAATCATCGGCACGAAGAAAGTGTATTTTGACGACCGTGAGGTCGCGCGCGAAGCGATTCAGCAGCTGCAGAGTTGCGCATGACGATGCAGAACACGGGGACGGTTGGACAGGATAGGGAATCGATGGGACTCTTTACGGTTGAAGAATTGCGGGAAGTCATCAGCGTAAAGATCCTCGCTGGCCGGGACGCGGTATCGGGGACGCGTCAGATCAGGCAGCTCAGCACGGATTCGCGATCGATTCGCCGCGGGGATATTTTTGTTGCGTTGCGAGGCGAGCAGTTCGACGGGCATGAGTTCGTCCCGGCGGTGCTGGCGAACGGCGCCGCTGGCGCGATCGTCCACGATGAATATAACTTGCCGCGCAGTTCCACGTTGGAACGGCTTTTTGAGGGACGGTCGGCCCCCTTTCTCTTGGGTGTACGGGACCCGCTGTTTGCCTACCAGCAGCTGGCGACCCATCATCGCAGCGGATTCGCGATCCCCGTGGTGGCGGTCACTGGCAGCAATGGCAAGACGACGACAAAAGATATGGTGGCGGCGGTGCTGGCGCAGCGATGGCGGACGCTGAAGACTGAGGGGAATTTCAACAATCGGATTGGTGTCCCCCATACCTTGTTCCGGCTCACCGCATACCATCAAGCCGCGGTCATCGAGATGGGGGTGGATCATCAGGGGCAGACGACCAGGCTCTGTGAGATTGTTCGCCCTACGGTCGGGTTGATCACCAATGTCGGACCCGATCATCTCGAATTCTTCAGGAGCATGGAAGGATCGATGCAGGCGAAGGCGGAACTATTAGAGATGCTTCCGGCCGATGGTACAGCGATTTTGAACGCGGACGATCCCTCCTTTGACTATCTCGCCGCGCGCGCACAATGCCGCGTCATGTCGTTCGGATTGTCAGCGCGGGCCAATGTCCATGCGAGTGAGGTGATGTTTGACGCCCGTGAGGGCACGACCTTCCGGTTGCATCTTCCAGGCAAGAGCCGTCCCGTAGCCGTCCGCATTAAGGTTCATGGAGCCCATAACGTAGCCAATGCACTTGCCGCTGCAGCAGTGGGCGCAGCATTGAACCTATCCGGTTCGATGATTGTCCAGGGACTGGGCCGATTCCGCCCTGCCGCAATGCGGTCGCAGGTGGTGACTCATCATGGCGTCGCTATCATCAACGATTGTTACAACGCCAACCCTGCGTCGATGGAAGCGGCGCTTCAGCTCTTGGCGCAGTGGACTCCAGCGCGTGAACGGATTGCCGTCCTAGGAGACATGTTGGAGCTCGGTCCTGAGAGCCGTGCGATGCACCGAGGGGTCGGGGAGTTTCTTGCCGCCCAGGGTCTGTCGCGGCTGATCGCCTGTGGACCGCGCGGTCGGGACATGGCCGAGGGGGCGAGGCGCGGAGGGATGACCGATTCGCAGATCGAGGAAGTGACGGATGCGGTGGCGGCGGCTGATCGGCTCAAGAAGATTGTGCGGCAAGGCGATGTGGTGCTGGTGAAAGCCTCGCGCGGCATGAAGATGGAGCGGGTGGTCCAGGTTCTGACAGGAATGAGAGCGGTCATCAAGCAGGCATCCTGAGGAGTGAGCGTTTCGTGGGCGTGGGTATCGGTCTAATTCATTTTCATTGAG
Organism: Nitrospira lenta; assembly: GCA_945865525.1. Lineage (GTDB taxonomy): Bacteria > Nitrospirota > Nitrospiria > Nitrospirales > Nitrospiraceae > Palsa-1315. Next base: position 8,796 of record CAMBDY010000016.1, read on the forward strand.
GTGCAGGCGGCATGTTTTATAACTGGCTCTATCCCTTTCATGCCGAATACTCCTTTCTGAACGTCTTTCGGTATTTGAGCTTCCGTATCATCTATGCCGCAGTGACGGCATTTTTAATTGCGTTCGTTCTAGCGCCCTGGGTGATCCGGAAGCTGCAAGAAATTAAGTTGGGTCAACGCATTCGCGATGACGGGCCCAAAAGCCATCTAGCCAAGAGCGGGACGCCTACTATGGGAGGCGTGCTCATCATTTTTGCGGTGTTGCTCTCGACGCTTCTCTGGGCCGATATCTCGCGGGCGTATGTATGGTTGGTGCTTGCTGCTACGGTGGGGTTCGGGGCGATCGGATTTGTGGACGACTATCTCAAGTTCGTCAAGGCGCAGTCGACGGGCCTCACGGCGGGGCAGAAATTTACGGCGCAAATCGTGTTGGCCACGGCGATCGCGGTCGCCCTCTATTTCCTACCTGGGTATACGACTAAGCTCAGCATCCCCTTCTTCAAGAATTTCGTTCCGGATCTCGGCTGGGGCTATATCGTCTTTGCCGTTCTGGTCATTGTCGGGAGCTCCAACGCCGTCAATCTGACCGACGGGCTGGATGGATTGGTGATCGGGCCGGTCATGATCGCAGCCCTGGCCTATACGATCGTGGCCTATATTACTGGTCATCGTGTCATGTCGGACTATTTACTCATTCCACACATCGAAGGTGCGGGGGAATTGGCGGTCTTCACCGCCTCGATCTTCGGGGCGAGTCTGGGATTCCTCTGGTTCAATGCCTATCCGGCTACCGTATTCATGGGCGATGTCGGGTCGCTTCCGCTGGGGGCGGCGCTGGGTACGGTCGCCGTGATCAGCAAGCACGAGCTCCTCCTCCTCATGGTCGGCGGGGTATTTGTTATCGAAGCGGTCTCGGTCATTTTCCAGGTCGCGTCATTCAAGTCGCGTGGGAAGCGCATTTTTCTCATGGCGCCGATCCATCATCATTTTGAGATGAAGGGATGGGAGGAGCCGAAGATCGTGGCACGGTTGTGGATTATCGCCATTTTGTTGGCTTTGTTGAGCTTGAGCACCTTAAAGCTCCGGTGAGGGCGTAGTGGGAGTCGGCTCAGTGAAACTTGCGGGAGCCAAAGTCACTGTGATGGGACTGGCGAGAAGCGGTGTGGCGGCTTGCCGCCTGCTCCAGGCTGCCGGGGCGCAGGTCACGGTGGCAGATCAGAAGGAGCCAGAAGAATTGACGTCGATTCTTGGTTCCATCGATCGCGCGCGCGTCGGCGTGACGGTCGGGGCTCAGTACGAATCGTCGCTTGAGGTGGCGGAGCTGGTGGTGATCAGTCCGGGAGTGCCGTCTCGATTGGCCTCGCTTGAAACAGCGCGTCGGCGTGGAGTGAAGGTGATCGGCGAATTGGAGTTGGCCTCGCAATTTATTCGAAGTCCGATTCTGGCCATCACCGGGACCAACGGCAAGAGTACGACGGTGACCTTGATCGGTAAATTTCTGATGGAGAGCGGCAAGCGTGCATTCGTTGGCGGGAATTTAGGTACGGCCTTGAGCGAGGCAGCGCTGGAAGATTTCCGCGCCCAGCTTGAAGGGAAGCCAAGTCCGTACGACTACGTCGTCGTGGAGGTCTCCAGCTTCCAGATGGAAACGATCGACCAATTCCATCCCTGGGTCGCGACCCTGCTCAATGTGACGGTGGACCATCAGGACCGGTATGAGTCGCTGGACGATTATGTCGCGGCGAAACAGCGGATCTTCGAGAATCAAGTCGCGTCGGACTTCGCTCTGTTCAACCTCGACGATGACCGTGTGGCCTCGTTGCGGCATCGTGTGGCGGCTAGACGGCTGGGGTTTACGAGTCGGTCCACGCTCGGCGCTGATCTGTCCGGGGGAACCTATCTCGAGGGAGACTGGATTGTGACGACAGTCACAGGGGTTCGGCTGGAGATTTGCCGCAGAAGCGAGATCCGCATCATCGGGAATCACAATGTGCAGAACGTTATGGCGGCGGTGACCAATGCGGTGTTGTGCGGCTGTCCCCTTGAGGTGATCCGGCGAGTCCTCGCGACGTTTCCCGGACTGGAGCATGCGTTAGAGATTGTTCGTGAGTGGCGAGGAGTTCGGTTCGTCAACGATTCGAAGGGTACGAACGTCGATGCCACACTCAAGGCACTGGAGAGTATCGATCAACCAATTTGTCTCATTGCCGGAGGCCGGGATAAGGGTGGCGACTTTTCGCGGCTGGCTCAGGTGGTCGACCGAAGGGTGAAGCGCGTGATTCTGATTGGAGAAGCGGCGCCGCTGTTGCGACGGGCTTGGGAAGGAGTTGCCACGATGATTGACGCGGACAGCTTGCAGGAGGCCGTGGATTGCGCGGCGCAGGGGGCGGAGTCCGGCGATGTCGTGTTGTTGTCTCCGTGCTGTGCCAGTTTCGACATGTTTACGGACTATCAAGACCGCGGTCGTCAATTTAAGACATTGGTTCATGCCTTACCGGCGTAACGTGTAGGCAAGGGAGGGGCAGTTCTGAGTAATGGGGTATCGATCAGCGGGGACCTTGGCTCTTCCATGGTCTCAGACCAACCAACGATCGGGCAAGCAGCGGGTGGCGGCGGACTACACGCTCCTGGCCGTCACCATGACCCTGGCCCTGGTGGGGCTGGTCATGGTGTTCAGCGCGAGCGCCATTGTGGCGGGCAACCGGTTTCACGATTCTGGATTTTTCCTGAAGCGGCAGGTCGCCTGGCTCGCTTTTGGCTTTCTCTTAATGCATCTGACGTCGCGCATCGATTATACGCTGTGGAAGAAGCTCTCCATGCCGATGTTGCTTTGCATGCTACTGCTGCTGGTGATGGTGCTGATACCCGGGATTGGTGTGGTGGCCAAGGGGGCACGGCGCTGGTTGCGGTTGGGGCCGATTTCGATGCAGCCGGCGGAAATGGTCAAGCTAGTCGTGGTTATTTATATGGCGGCCTATCTCGCCAGAAAAGGAGACAAGATCGCGTCATTTCGCGAGGGCCTGTTACCAGCTCTGATCGTGCTCGGACTGCTGAGCGGGCTGGTCTTGCTCGAACCGGATCTTGGGACGGTCGTGGTGATGGGACTGGTGACGATCGGGCTCTGTTTCCTTGCTGGCGCGCGTCTGTCCCATCTCTCGGCGCTGGCTCTTTGCGCCATTCCGGTCGTCATGGTGCTGGCCCTAGGGTCCAGTTATCGGCGACAACGGCTTATGACTTTTTTGGATCCCTGGAAGGAAGCGTCGGCTGCCGGGTTTCAAATTACGCAGTCCTTCCTAGCCTTCGGCAGCGGTGGGCCCTTCGGAGTCGGGTTAGGCGAGGGCAAGCAGAAACTGTACTTTCTCCCAGAGGCGCATACGGATTTTGTGTTGTCGTTGGTCGGGGAAGAACTGGGGCTCATGGGGACTGTGATCGTGGTCCTGCTTTTTGCAGCGTTCGTTTGGCGGGGCTTTCAGATCGCCGCGCGTGCACGGGTCCCGTTCGGTCGGCATCTGGGCATGGGCATTACCCTCTTGATTGGTGGTCAGGCCTTGGTGAATGCGGCGGTGGTGACAGGGCTCTTGCCGACGAAAGGGCTGACCTTACCGTTCGTCAGCTACGGGGGCTCATCGCTCGTGGTCAGTCTGATTGGTGTGGGGATCTTGCTCAACATCTCTCGGGACCGGCATGCAGGCGACTTGCGCGGTGGACAGGGTGGATCGGATTACGCATGACGATTGTCATTGCCGCAGGGGGAACCGGTGGTCATCTCTATCCGGCTGTGGCGTTGGCGCGAGAGTTTCTCCGGCGTGACCCCGTAACCGAGACGCTCTTCGTGGGGACTTTGCGGGGGTTGGAATCCAAGGTGCTGTCCCATGAGCGATTCGAGCTGGCACTGATCAGTGCGCAGCCTGTGATGGGCAAGGGGTTATTCGAGGCGGTGAGAGGCTTGTGCGTCTTGCCGAAAAGTTTGTGGCAGTGTTTGAAGATTTTGCGAACGAGACGGGCAGACCTAGTGATCGGGGTCGGTGGCTATGCCAGTCCAATGATGCTGCTAGCCGCAGCCTTGAGGGGGGTACCACGCGTGATTCTTGAGCCGAATGCACGTCCCGGTATGGCGAATAAGGTGGTGGGGCCCTTCGCGCAATTGGTGTTTCTCGGATTTGAATCGGCGGCTGCATCGTTCACTCGTTCTAAGGTGCGGGTGACGGGGGTTCCGATTCGCAAGTCTTTTCTGGACTGTGTACCGCAGAGCCAGGAAAGCCAAAAGCGCTTCCATTTGTTGATTTTCGGCGGGAGTCAGGGGGCGAAGGCGATTAATACAGCGGTGATAGAAGGATTGCCAGAACTGATGGCGCAACTACCACAATTGACCGTCACCCATCAGACCGGCGAATCCGACCATGCGGAAGTGGTTGAAGCCTATCGCCGCGCCGGGATCACTGCTCACGTGAGGCCGTTTCTCTATGATATGCCCGCGGCGTTCCAGCAGGCCGATCTGGTGGTGGCGAGAGCCGGGGCCATGACGGTGGCAGAACTGACGACCTGTGGCAAGCCGGCGATTCTGATCCCCTTGCCGTCGGCTATCTATGATCACCAGATGCAGAATGCCAAAGTGATGGAGGGGGCAGGGGCCGCCGTCGTCCTTCCGCAATCTGCGCTCACGGGCGCTACGCTAGCGCGCGCGGTGGTGGGGATTCTTGGAGATCCAGTGCGCGTGCAGGCAATGGGAGTGGCCAGTTTAGCGATGAGACGAACTGATGCAGCCGAGGTCATCGTGCGCGAATGCTACGCACTTATGGAGGGCCATCATGATGTCAACCGGTCTCGTAGAGAGGCGGGAGTCTAATGGTGCAGAGCAACGTGATGGGGGGCAAGTTTTACGTCTACCGGTCGGTGGAGTAAGGCGCGCGACCATGTTTCGCAAGACGCAACAGATACATCTCGTGGGCATTGGCGGTTCGGGGATGAGTGGCATCGCCGAGGTGCTGTTGACCCTAGGCTACAAAGTAACGGGCTCCGATTTGCAAGCTTCCGATACAACGCGGCGATTGGAGGAGCTTGGTGGCTGCATCTTTGTGGGCCATCAGGAGTCGAATGTGGGGGAGGCGCAAGTGGTGGTCATCTCCTCCGCAGTCTCGGCCCAGAACCCTGAGGTAGTGGCGGCGAAGGCCAAACAGATTCCCGTGATCCCACGGGCGGAGATGCTGTCGGAGCTGATGCGGTTGAAATTTGGGGTCGCTATTGCCGGTGCCCATGGGAAGACCACGACGACATCGATGGTGGCCCATGTGCTGGCCCAGGGGGGCTTGGATCCCACTATGGTGATTGGGGGGAAGGTGAATGCGCTGGGGAGTCATGCCCGTCTTGGTCGTGGGGATCTCCTCGTAGCGGAAGCGGACGAGAGCGACGGGTCGTTTCTCCGTCTATCTCCGACCATCGCCGCCGTCACGAATCTTGACCGAGAGCATCTCGAACATTACGGCAGCATGGAGCGCATCAGCGAATGCTTTCTCGAATTCATCAATAAGGTACCCTTCTATGGATTGTCGGTATTGTGTGCGGATGATGATCGGCTGCGGGGGCTATTTCCGAAGATCGTCAAACGCTATCAGACCTATGGGCTCAGTGAGCCGGATGGAGTGACGCCGGATTTCTTTGCAACGGGTATCAGCTTGAACCAATGGGGCGCTGAATTCCGGGCGCAGTTCCGCGGGCGCAACCTAGGTCCCTTCCGCTTGGCGGTGCCGGGTCGGCACAATGTCTCCAATGCGCTTGTTGCGATTGCGATCGGGGTCGAGTTGGATGTGCCGGTGGACCTGATTCGAAAGGCGCTGGCGTCCTACACGGGTGTGGAGCGGCGCTTCCATCTGCGAGGGGAAGTCAACGGGATCATGGTCGTGGACGATTACGGGCACCATCCGACGGAGATTCATGCGACTCTGTCCGCGGCAAGGCAAGGCTGGGGGGACCGGCGGTTGGTGGTGGTGTTCCAGCCTCATCGGTATACCCGGACGCGAGATCTGTTGGAGGATTTCGCGAAGGCCTTCGCGCAATCGGACGTGTTGTTTCTGACGGAAATTTATGCAGCCGGTGAGCAGCCCATTCCTGGAGTGTCCGGAGCCAAGCTGGCCGAGATCGTTCGTGCGGCGGGCCACCCCTCCGTGACCTTTGTGGAGAAGAAAGAGCAGCTGGTGGAGCAAGTCTTGCCCCATCTGACATCGGGGGATCTCGTTATTACTTTGGGGGCGGGGGATATTTGGAAGACGGGGCCAGGACTCTTGGCTCGTTTGACTTCTTCCGCATGATGCCATGGCATTAGGTGGGGCGCGCGCAACGACAGCAGTGAGAAAGTCTGCGAGATTTACACAGGCGGATGTGCGGGCTGCGGTGGCAGGTCTTCGGGGCCCTGTGTTCTTTCAGGCTTCGTTGCGAGAGTACACCTCATTCAAGATCGGCGGGCCTGCAGATGTAGTCGTAGAACCTGCTGATATTGAGGATGTCTGTCTGGTCGTCCAGCAGGCACGCGCACGTAAGATCCCTCTATTTGTCGTGGGTGGAACGAATCTGCTCATCCGGGACGGAGGCATCCGCGGCATTGTGGTCAGCCTAGTGCGTCTGCGGGCCATCAAGGAAGAGCCGGGCCATGTTCTCTATGCCGAAGGGGGAGTGGGGATGCCGACGTTGATCGGCTACGCCATCAAACATTCTCTTGCAGGGCTGGAATGGGCGGCGGGTATTCCCGGAACGGTGGCTGGGTGTGTGGTGATGAATGCCGGCACGAAGCTTGGGGAAATGAAGGATACCGTCAAGGCGGTTCACATGGTCAATTTGAAAGGCCAGACCGTGGACCTAGAGGCGAGTCAAATTCCGTTTGAGTATCGCTGGGCGCGGTTGCCGCGCGGCATTGTCGTAGGGGTCTCACTCCAATTGAAGCCGGGAGTTCGGGTGGAGATGGAGAAGGTGGTGAAGGACTACCTCCACTATCGGGGGGATACACAACCGCTCGCGATGCCAAGCGCTGGCTGTGTGTTCAAGAATCCTCCGAACGATTCTGCCGGCCGACTGATTGAGACTGTGGGACTCAAGGGCGCTCGCGTCGGCGACGCAGAAGTCTCGACGAAACATGCCAATTTCATGGTGAACCGAGGACAGGCGCGCGCCGCGGATGTGATTGCCCTGATTGGAAAAGTCCGCACCACCATTCGCCGGCGGGTCGGCGTCCGGTTGGATCTTGAGCTGAAAATTGTAGGAGAGGCGTAGTTCGATGCGCAATCTTCGTTCGACAAAGCGACCCCTGTTGACCCACGCCCGCATTGGGGTGTTGATGGGTGGGCAATCGGCGGAGCGCGAGGTTTCCCTCCGGACCGGCGCCGCCGTGCATCGGTCGTTAGTGCGCTGCGGGTACGATGCCGTAGCTATCGATGTCGGCCCGACGCTGGTTCAGGATTTGCGTAAGCAGAAGGTTGCGGTGGCGTTTCTCGCCTTGCATGGACCAGGGGGAGAAGATGGCACGATTCAAGGATTTCTAGAAACGGTAGGGATCCCCTACACGGGTTCCAGCGTCCAGGCTAGCGCGATGGGCATGGATAAAGTGACAACGAAAACGCTCTTAGCCATGGCGCATATTCCTGTGCCGGCCGGCACGGTCGTGAAGCGAGGGAAGACCGTCTCGAGCGCTGCTCTATTGCGGACAGTGAAGTTGCGCTGGCCTGTGGTGGTAAAGCCGGCCTCGCAAGGGTCCACGATTGGTGTGACGATCGTGCGAAATCCATCGCAATGGGGTGCGGCGCTAGCGTTGGCTCATCAGTACGATACGGATGCGTTGGTTGAAGCCTATATTCCTGGGCATGAGGTGACAGTTTCAATTATCGGGCGACGCCAGGCGTCTCCATTAGTGCTACCCAGCGTGGAGATTGTGGCGCTGGGTGGGTTCTACGATTTTTCGGCAAAGTACGAAAAGGGGAAAACCCAGTATCTCTGTCCTGCGCCTTTGTCGGCATCGGTGACCAAACAGATTCGGGCGCTGGCCTTGCGCACCTATGAGGTGCTGGGCTGTGAAGGGGCGGCCCGGGTCGACTTCCGAGTCACGCCGCGAGGACGTCCGTTCGTTTTAGAGATCAATACGGCACCGGGCATGACGGAGACGAGTCTACTACCGATGGCGGCGGCGAAGGCTAAGATCGAGTATGACGAGCTGACTGAATGGATTCTGGAGTCGGCGTTCACGCGGCTAGACCGTTCGTCAGGGGCAGGAGGCACGTCATGAAGTTGTTGATGCGCAACCGATCGGCGCGCAACGCTGGGTCGCGGCTGAATCAGTGGAAGGGCGCGCGTGCCAGTCAGGCTGCCGATGAACGGCAGCAGGTGCAGCGTGAAAAACTGTTCGCGTGGGGCCGCCGGGCGTTGCGGATGGGACAAGGCATTGTCGGTCTGGCGGCACTGGCATGGGGATTGGCCTTTGCGGCCGGAGAAATGGGGCCAGTGCTCCAGAAGTGGTTGGAAATCCAGTCGGTCACGGTGGAGGGGATTCATCATGTGACGAAGCCGGAAGTGGAGGCGTTGCTAGCCTTAAAACCCGGTGTGGGGCTCCATCAAGTCAGCGTTACCTTTCTGGCTGAGCGTGTGAGAACGCATTTCTGGATCAAAGAGGCCGTGGTTGAACGCAGGCTACCGCATGTGCTGCATGTGACCATCTTGGAGCGCACGCCGGCTGCGATTATTCGCACGGACGTCGATCATTGGCTAAGTGATGAGACTGGACACCTCCTAGCTAAGTTGGGCAGCCAGGAGGATCTCACGCTCCCTCTCTTGGTCGGACTGGAATCGAAGGCCCTGCTGCTGGGGGATCCGCGCGCCCGCAATGCGGTGCAGTCTGGAGTCGTCCTGGCCAAGCTGATCGCCAGTACGATCGAGGGGCGAGTCGAAGTGGATCTCGCGAATTTGTCGAATGTGGTGGTGTCGACCGACAGGGCGCGCTTTCAGTTTGGTAACGACTCCTTGATCGGTCAGTGGGAGCGGTTCCAGAAACTGAAGCCATTGTTCAGGGCTGTGGCCTTTGATGGGCGGAAGCACGAGGCAAGCGAGATTGATTTGCGTTACGACAACCGAGTCATTGTGCGTGAAAGGGGGTGAGGGCTGTGCCGAAGCGTGATCAGATTCTTGTGGGGTTGGATATCGGGACCACGAAGATCTGCGCCATAGTTTCGGAGGTGACAGATGAGGGGATCCTCAACATTATCGGGGTCGGAACCTCTCCGTCTCGTGGTCTCCGTAAAGGCGTCGTGGTTGATATCGAGAGTACCGTTGAATCGATCAAGAAAGCGGTCGAGGAAGCGGAGCTCATGGCGGCGGTTCAGATCAATTCCGTCTATACAGGGATTGCGGGCAGTCACATCTCCGCGGAGAATTGTAAGGGCGTGGTAGTGCTCAAGAAGTCGGAGGTGACGCGCGAGGATATCCAGCGAGCCATCGAGAGCGCCCGCACGCTGGCGGTTATTCCTCACGAACGGCGGATACTTCATGTCCTCCCACGCGAATTCACGGTGGACGGGCAAGAGGGCGTACGGGAACCTTTGGGGCTCTCTGGCAACCGCCTTGAGGTTAACGTGCATGTGATTACCGGCGCCGTGACCTCCGCGCAGAATATCATCAAGTGTGTCAATCGTGCGGGGTTAGATGTCGTGGATATCGTGCTGCAGCCCTTGGCCTCCAGTGAAGCGGTGTTGACCCTGGAAGAGCGGGAGCTGGGCGTCGTCATGATCGATCTTGGCGGCGGAACGACCGATCTCGCGATTTTTCTCGATGGGAGTATCCGGCATTCGGCCGTGCTGCCGATCGGCGGGCAGAATTTGACAAAGGATCTCGCGATCGGGTTGCTGACCACGCAGACCGAGGCGGAGAAGATTAAGCTACAGCATGGGATTGCCCGGACCGAATTAGTACAGAGTCATGAAACAGTGGAAGTGCCGTTGGTCGGAGACCGCCCTGCTAGGATGTTTTCGCGCCGCGATGTGGCCGAGATTCTTGAGCCGCGGGTTGAAGAAATATTCGACCTGGTCCGTCGGGAAATTACGCGAGTTGGCTACGAGGGCATATTGGGAGCGGGGGTGGTGATTACCGGGGGCACGTCGCTGCTGGAAGGGATGCCTGATGCGGCAGAAAAGGTCTTGAACCTTCCCGCCCGTCGTGGCGCGCCATCTGGGATTAACGGCCTGCCCGAGATCGCCGGTAATCCCATGTATGCCACGGGAGTTGGTCTGCTGCTCCATGCCAGGCACCATGCTCAGGAGATGGCCACGACGGGGGTGCGCGGTAGACGGCCATTGAGTAAGGCGTTCGATCGAATGAAGTCTTGGATGTCCGAGTTCTTTTAACTGTGAGGCCAGAAGGCAGGCCGTTCCACGTATTTTACCAAGGGAGGTGTCTCAATGTTTTCATTTGAAGAGGATGTGGTCTCCCCTGTCAGGATTAAAGTGATCGGTGTTGGTGGCGCCGGCTGTAACGCCATCAATACGATGATCCTGTCCGGATTGGCACGGGTCGATTTCATTGCGGCGAATACTGATCTGCAGGCGTTGGACCGGTCGCGGGCATCCTACAAGATACAACTGGGTCCCGATCGGACTAGGGGACTCGGGGCTGGGGCGAAGCCGGAAGTCGGAAAAGACTCGGCACTGGAAAGCAAAGATCAGATCCGAGAATGTCTCACGGGCGCTGATATGGTGTTCGTGACTGCAGGCATGGGCGGTGGGACTGGGACCGGTGCGGCGCCGATCGTGGCGAGCATCGCCCGCGAACTTGGGATCTTGACAGTCGGGGTCGTGACGAAGCCGTTTACCTACGAAGGGCACCGCCGGATGCTTCATGCAGATGAAGGGATTCGCGACCTTCGTCGCCATGTGGATACTTTACTCGTAATCCCGAATCAGCGGTTGCTGGGCATCGTGGATAAATCCACACCGCTACTCGAAGCCTTTAAGGTGGCCGATGACGTTCTCCGCCAGGCGGTTCAGGGAATCGCCGATGTGATCACGACGACGGGTCATGTGAACGTGGACTTTGCTGATGTGCGCACCGTGATGTCTCATACGGGGCGTGCCGTCATGGGCATGGGTGTCGCGCGTGGGACAAATCGGGGGATTGAAGCGGCGCAGAAAGCGATCTGCAGTCCCTTATTGGAAGAAGGTAGTGTCGAGGGCGCGCGTGGGGTGTTGCTGAACATCACCGGTGGATCGAACATGTCGTTGCATGAGATCGAGCAAGCGGCCATGATCGTCCAGCAGACGGCCGATCCGGAGGCTAATATCATCGTCGGGCAGGTGATCAATCCCGATATGGGCGATGATCTGGTTGTGACGGTGATTGCCACAGGGTTTGAACGGGAAGAGTTGCCCACGCCGAGATCTGGGATTATGGCGCGGGGGGTACGCACCGGGCAGCAAGTTATGACTACTACCGGTGCGCAGACGGGTGAGCGGAGTTCTGACCGGACGAGCAAAGAGGGTGACCGCTCGACATTTTTTGAGGAGATCACCGATTCGCGGGATTCGATAGAGCGAGTCGGGGTGCCGGTGCCGGCGGACGATAAGTGGGATGTCCCCACGTTTTTGCGGAAGCGGGTTGATTAAACCGACCGGTTTCCCTCAAGGGTGAGTCGTGTGAGTGGAATATGTCCATGAATGCCGCGGTCATTACAGTACCTGCGTTTGCGTCCACGCGTGACGGCGTCCGGCATTTTTTTGGCACGCGCCGCCATGCGGACCTGGAGAGCCTCGTGGCCGGCGTGCCTGCCCGTCAGTCTGGGGCGAAGGGGCGCGGCTGGCTGTTGTCCGTCAAGCAAGTGCACGGGACCGATGCGTTGGTGGTGGATCGGCCGCTAACCGACTCCGACCAGTTTCTCGGTGGGTGGGATGCGTTGGTGACCAACCAGCCTGGCGTGACGGTGGCGGTGCGCACGGCTGATTGTGTTCCAGTGCTTGTGCATGATCCGCACCAGCGTGTGGTGGCGGCGATTCATGCAGGTTGGCGTGGCGCTGTCGCGGGGATTGTTTTGAAGACGATCGCATTGATGGCGGCTCGGTTCGGTTCGGTGAGCGCGGATCTGCGGATCAGTATTGGCCCCTCCGCCGGCCCCTGTTGTTATGAAGTGGATGAGCCGGTTCTTGAACAGCTGCGAGCGCGATTGCCTGAGTGGGAGTTGGTGCTACGGGACTATCAGGGGCAGCAGGCGCGATTGGATCTCAAGGCCCTGATCCGTCGGCAAGTGGAGAGAGCGGGGGTGTCTGCTCCCTCTGTCTCGTCGGTGAATCTCTGTACGATCTGCCAGGGGGAGCTCTTCTATTCCTACCGGCGGGAAGGCCGGGTAAAGGGGACGATGGTCAGCGGTATTACGCTGGTGCCTAGTAAGTAGCCGATAGCTGCGCCTGCGCTGACATTTGACTGGCAGTTTGGGTAGAATACGAGAAGCTTTTTACAAAACAGGAATTCAGCGGTGGCTGATCAAATGCAATGGATTTACGGTCAGGCGGGACAATTAGTGAGAATGTTCGGAACGTGTTTGAGCAGATCCGGCATGCGATGCAGCAATCCGGAAGGCCCGAAGGGACTGTGCGCGTCGTCGCAGCGACGAAATCGGCAGGGCTAGAGCAGATTCGTGAGGGCCTCGCCGCAGGGTTGACGATCCTTGGTGAGAACCGCCTCCAGGAGGCGCTTCCCAAAATCGAGGCGTTACGAGGATTACCGATCCACTGGCATTTTATCGGTCATTTACAGCGGCGCAAGGCTCGGTTGGTTGTGGGAGCTTTCGACCTGATTCACTCGGTTGATAGTCTCGAGCTAGCGGAGGAGATCAACAAGCGGGCGCAGGAGGTAGGGATTAGGCAAGCGGTGTTGCTGGAAGTGAATCTTGCAGGGGAGCCGACGAAGTCTGGTTTTCAGCCAGACGAACTTGCACGGCTGTTGCCGCAAGTGGGGACCCTGCCCCATCTGGACGTGAGGGGGCTCATGGCGATTCCTCCTCCGGTCAGCGATCCCGAACAGGCTCGGCCCTCCTTTCGTCGCCTGCGGGAGTTGGCCGAGCGCCTCTCTCGTCAAGGGATCAGCACCGTCTCGCTGAAGGAACTGTCGATGGGTATGTCGAGCGATTATCCCGTGGCAGTTGAAGAGGGTGCGACGATGGTTCGGGTTGGTACGGCGATATTTGGAGCAAGGCATGGCTAATTCCACGATTACCAACAAGATCGCATTTATCGGGGGAGGCCAGATGGCCGAGGCCCTGATCGGTGGTCTCCTTGCGGGCCAGCTCTGCTCGGCCGAGTCGATCTGGGCAACGGATCTCGTTGCTGCGCGCTGCCACCACTTGAAGGGCCAGTTCGGCATCCGGGTCGGCTCTGCGAACCGTGAAGCAATCGCCTGGGCCGATGTGGTGGTCTTGGCGGTGAAGCCCCAGACACTTCCCGCTGTGTTAAGCGAGCTTGGCCCGGCTTTGGCCAAGGCACTGGTGATCTCGATTGTAGCTGGCGTGACGATCAAGACCATTGCGGCACAGATGGGCGGGACAATGAGGGTCGTGCGGGCCATGCCGAATACTCCGGCTTTGATTCGGGAGGGGATGACAGCTTTGACCTTGGGTAGTGCCATTTCTGAAGAGGATGGCCGATTGGCTCGGACGGTATTCGAAGCGGTCGGACGGGTCGTGCTGGTTGAGGAACGATTGATGGATGCGGTGACGGGATTGAGCGGCAGCGGCCCAGCCTATGTGTTTCTTGCCATTGAGGCGTTAGCTGACGGGGGCGTTCAGATGGGGCTCCCGCGGCAGACGGCCGAACTGCTGGCCGCCCAGACCGTGCTCGGGTCGGCTCGGTTGGTGTTAGAGTCAGGAGTACATCCTGCGCAACTCAAGGACCGAGTGGCCTCGCCAGGAGGTACCACTATTGCCGGGCTCTATCAACTTGAACAGGGGAGCTTCCGGGCGACGCTGATGGCGGCCGTCGAAGCGGCGACGATACGGTCGAAGGAACTGGGAGACTGATGTTTGTTGCAGGTAATGTCATAACGGGGATTGCGACGATTCTCGATTATGTGTTGTGGCTCTATATGTGGGTGGTCATCGCGCGAGCCCTGATCTCCTGGGTGAACCCGGACCCCTGGAATCCTATCGTGCAATTTCTCGATCGCGTGACCGAGCCGGTCTTGGCGCCGATTCGTGGATGGGTTGGCTGGCGCATGGGGATCGATTTATCGCCGATGATTGTGATTCTGATTATTACATTTTTGCAGATCGCAGTTGTGCAATCACTTAAGGAATTGGCCCTGAGGATGAATTGAGATGACCAGGGAGGATGCCATGGGAATCACACCGCTCGACATTCAGCAAATGGTTTTCAGGGTGGGTTTTCGGGGGTACGACAAAGACGAGGTCAATCACTTCCTTGAAGAGGTGGCGCAGACGGTCGAATCGCTGAACCTGAGCGCTACGACCCAGCGAGAACGAATTCTGTTGCTGGAGCAACAGCTTGCCGAGCTGAAGCGGACGGAATCGACTCTGTCGAGTACGCTCCTGTCGGCGCAGACACTGGCGGATGATTTAAAGCGGAATGCGCAGCGTGAGGCGGACCTGATCGTCAAGGAGGCCGAGCTGAAGGCCGGCGAACTGATCCGTCAGGCTAGAGTCGAGTTGACGGATACGCAGCGAGACCTCTTAGCGCTCCAGAAACAGCGGCTCCTCATGGTCGAACGGTTGCGCGCGTCGCTGCGAATGTTCGAGCGGATGTTGGAAGTGGAAGAGCAGGAAGCGTTGCATGACGCCGCCCCTGCATCGACGAACAAGCTGGCGGGAGAGCGGAGACCGGCCTTGTGATGAGCTTAATTAGGCCTCTCCCCTTCGCTGAGGCGTTCTTTATGTCCGTTGTGCCACCCGCCAACAGATTTCTCCACTGGTAACGAGTTGTCGTGCCTATGGCCACTCCGCAACATATTGTAGCGGCCTTGCAATCGGCCGCTGGTGAGGGGGTCTTCCCAGGCGCGCAATTAGCGGTGCGTTTGCGCGGTGAGATGCAATGTCTGCTGGTGGTGGGGCGATTGTCGTCGGAGCCTTCTGGCCCTCCCGTGCAAGTTTCCACTATCTATGACCTAGCCTCGCTCACGAAGCCGCTGGTGACGGTCACCTCGCTCTTGCTTCTGATTCAACGTGGAAAGGTTGCGCTCGATGACTCCCTGCAACAGGTCTTTGTGGAGCTGGAAGGGACGCCGATCGGACAGGCCTCTGTGCGGGATATTCTGATCCACCGCTCAGGCTTGCCAGGCTGGAGGCCTTTATATGAGCGGCTTGAAGCGCGAGGCTTGGTTTCCGGAGGGGCCGACGGAAATCAGTCCATCAAGTCGGCAATGCTGGAGCTGATTCGTGACGAACCCTTGATTTACGAACGGGGCGCGCGAAGCCTCTACAGTGACCTTGGGTTTATCTTGTTGGGATTGCTGGTGGAGCGTCTCACGGGAATGGGCTTGGACCGCTGGTGCGAAGCGGCCATTGCGAGACCGCTGGGGACTAACCCGCTGATATTTTGTCCCACAAAAGGGCATGGGCAATCCCCCATTGATCTATTAAGTATTGCACCGACTGAATGGAGTGAGAGGCACCAGCGGCTGTTGCGCGGCGAGGTGCATGACGAAAATGCCGCGGCGATGGGCGGGGTTGCAGGGCATGCGGGCCTGTTTGGGACGACGGAGTCTGTGTTGGCTGTGTCAGGGGCCTGGCTCAGCGCCTATCACGGGAAAGAGTCGATGCTGGATGATGCATTGGTCCGGCAGTTTACGCTGCGCCAGAAATCAGCCTATCAATCCAGTTGGGCCTTGGGATGGGATACTCCGTCTGCCCCCTCCTCCTCCGGGTCCTACTTCTCCGAGCAGTCGTTCGGGCATCTCGGCTACACCGGGACGTCTCTGTGGATCGACCCGCTGTGCGAGTTGGAGGTGGTATTGCTCTCTAACCGTGTGCACCCTCATCGGACGAACGAGAAGATTAAAGCTTTCCGCCCGCTTATTCATGATTTGATCTATCGCGAGTTTGTGGCGAGGGGATAGTCGGGGTTACGCCTGGTCTTGATACTCGATCCAGGTTTCTTTTTCGGCGAGATACTTCGCGCCTTTGAAGTTGGGGCGGGTTCTCAGCTTGCTAAAGCCAAATCCCTGCATCACGTTGATGAGCTCCCTGACGGCTGCGCCGATGGTCTGATGCGAGTGCCCTTCGACCGTGAGGGCTTCATACATGGTCTTGGCGGCGTAGCCGGAGGGAGTCCGATTGACGAGGACGGCACGATTGAAATACCGGTCGCTTGGATCGACTCCTTCAACCTGGTGTTTTTCGACGAGACCTTCTTTTTTAAAGAGCAGGGGAAGCGAACTCATCACGACCTCCATAACACGCCAGTGAAATGCCCAGAACCCCGATTATAAGGAGAGGCCTTGCCGACCGCAAGCCGTTGACATCAACATAACGCACTCCTATTATTCACCGCCCGCTACCGTAGAGGATATGCTTAGGAAAATATGAATGTTCCCAACAGTCTGACCATCCTCCGGATCCTCTTGATCCCCTGCTACATCGGGTTGTTGGTCTACGGCCAGTTCGATCAGGCCTTGGTCGTTCTGATTGTGGCCGGCATCACCGATGCGCTTGATGGGGCGATCGCCCGTGTCATGAATCAGCATACGAAGTTGGGGGCCATGTTGGACCCTTTGGCCGATAAGCTGCTCCTCACCTCCGGGTTCATTACGCTTTCGCTGATTCATTTGATCCCCTCATGGGTCACCATCCTCGTGGTTAGTCGGGATTTGATCTTGATGCTGGGAACAGTGGTGGCGCACGTAACGGATTCTCACGTGGATATTACCCCCACGCTTCTGGGTAAAGGCACGACGCTGTTCCAGCTATCCTATATTGTGATGGTGATATTCCTGACCTCCCATCAGCTCAATGCTGCTGTCATGCTACCGCTGTTGTTCTGTATGATCTCCTTTACGCTCATGTCCGGGCTGCATTACCTTTACCGAGGCTATAGGGACACGAGTGCAGCTAATACCGATTAGAGAAGTATGCGATCAAAGAAGATCGTGAGTAATCCGCCACTAAGTCCCTTGGAGATTACCGTTTTCGCTCCGGCCAAAATCAATAGTATCCTCCGCATTCTTGACCGCCGTCCCGACGGGTTCCACAATCTCTGGTCAATCATGCAGACGGTCGCGCTTACAGATGAGGTGCGGATCAGGCTCTGTCCTGAACGGCCTGGTATCCATCTGAGTTGCGATACCGTGCAGCTGGCGGCGGATCAGAGCAATCTCGTCTATCGCGCGGCCTCGGCGGTCTTGGCGCGAGCCCAACAATCGATTGGTCTCGACATTGCACTGCGTAAGCGCATTCCTATGGGCGCAGGTCTGGGTGGAGGGAGCAGCGATGCCGCTGCGACGATCATCGGATTGAACCGCTTGTTGCGGCTGGGCTGGTCATCGCTGGAGATGGCTGATGTCGGGCAAGCGCTGGGGAGTGATGTGTCCTTCTTTCTCTTTGCTCCCTCGGCCTTTGTGGCCGGCCGAGGCGAAACGGTTCGTTCGGTTGTCGTTGAAGGGGGCCGCTGGGTCCTGTTGGTTAACCCAGGGTTCGAGGTCAATACCAAGTGGGCCTACCAGGAGTTGGCTGCGGCGAGGACCGGAGTCACGTCTTTGTCCCAGATTCACCGAGAGCTCGACCGTCAGGCTCTGGTGAGTTGGCCACAATTAGCTAGCGCAGCAGTTAATGACTTCGAGGCTCCCGTCTTTGCCGCCCATGGGAAGCTCCGGGAGATCAAGCAGCGCCTGCAGGCGCAAGGGGCTGAGATTGCACTTTTATCCGGAAGCGGGGCGACGGTGTTTGGGGTTTTTGCGGATGAAACGGCCGCGCGTCTAGCGCACGCCACGTTTGCGGGTGAGCAGGGGATGGCCTTGTTTGTCGTCCCAACCTGTTCCGGCCCGCTCCTCGTCCAAGAGGGGCCTCCGCGATAGGGCTCGGTTGACAACCTTCCGTGCATTCCGTTAGAGTTTCATCCCTTAGTTGGCTTCCTCAATAGCGCGCAGTTCAGAGGGGTAGGCGAGTAGTACTATTACGCTTGCCGAATGTCCGCCGTCGAGACGAACCACTCAACGAAATCAGAATCTTAGCAGTTGTATCCAACGGATCATCTGGGAAATCAATGAGTCGAGAGATTAAGATATTTTCCGGTAATGCGAATCCGGCTCTGGCCCATGAGATTTGTCTCTATCTCGGGATAAAGCTTGGCGAGGCCACGGTCGGATCGTTTAGCGACGGTGAGATTCGCGTCAAGATCGAGGAAAACGTGCGTGGCGCCGACGTCTTTGTCGTGCAGTCTAGCTGTCAGCCGGTTAATGACTCCCTGATGGAGATGTTGATCATCATTGATGCGCTCAAACGGTCTTCCGCGGATCGCATCACGGCAGTCATCCCCTACTTTGGCTATGCTAGGCAGGATCGTAAAGACCAGCCGCGCGTGCCGATTTCAGCAAAGCTTGTGGCCGACCTGATCAGCACGGCCGGTACGGACCGCGTCCTCACGATGGACCTCCATGCGGGGCAGATTCAGGGATTCTTCAATATTCCGGTGGACCATCTCTATGCGCTTCCCGTCTTGCTAGATTACATTACCAAGCAAAAAGTCAGCGATCTGGTGGTGGTGTCTCCCGATGCCGGTGGCGTCGAGCGAGCCAGAGCATTTGCGAAACGGCTTCAAGCGAATTTGGCCATTATCGACAAGCGGCGTGAAGGTCCCAACCAGACGCAGGTGATGAATATCATCGGCGACGTGTCGGGCAAGAGCGCGCTTTTATTGGACGACATGATTGACACGGCCGGTACCATCGTGAAGGGGGCGCAGGCCTGTCTCGATAAAGGGGCGCGGGAAGTCTGGACCGCTTGTACTCATGCCGTGCTGACGGGGTCAGCGTTGGAACGGATTCAGCAATCCTGCCTGAAGCAGGTGATCGTGACCAATTCGATTCCGTTGCGGGGCAAGGAGCAGATCTGCCCGAAGTTGTATCAATTATCGATCGCGCCACTTTTGGGTGAAGCGATCCGGCGTATCCATGAAGATGAGTCAGTCAGTTCATTATTTGCCTAGCGCGAGATCACCGCATCTGAAGATTAGCGAGAAGGGGACGGAGGAGTACCATGAAATTTGAACTAGCGGTCACAGTACGAGAAACAACGGGCAAAGGTGCGGCACGCCAGCTTCGGCGCGAGGGCAAGATCCCTGGCGTGTTGTATGGGCAGGGCGAATGCCTGATGCTGATGATTGAGCCGGATAGCTTGGTCAAGATTTTGACGGCTCAATCCGGAGGGTCCGCCCTCGTGTCGCTCACGTTGACCGGCGCGAAGTCCAAACCAAAACGGACCGCGCTCTTACGAGATTTTCAGGTCGATCCGGTCGAGGGCAACATCCTGCATGCAGATTTGTTCGAAATTTCGATGAATAAGCCGATTCGCGTCAAGGTGCCCCTGCATTTGACCGGCGGCGTGCCGGCCGGGGTCAAGGAAGGCGGTATCCTGCACCACAATATGCGCGAGTTGCATATTGAATGTTTGCCGGATGTATTGCCGGACTTCATCGAAGTCGATGCGTCTGGTTTGAATATTTCGCAGGGTCTTCACTTGAAAGACGTGGCCGCGTACGAAGGGATCCGTTATCTCGACGATCCTGAGCAGATGGTGGTGAGCGTCGCGGCGCCGATTACGGAAGCCAAACTGGAGTCGCTCCTTGCTAGTGGCGTAGCTGGTGCCGAGGGCGCGAAAGAGCCTGAAGTAGCCGCGAAGGGCAAGGTTGAAGGCGCGGCTGTCGGCGACGCGGCGAAAGCTGGGGCAGCTGTCGATCCCAAGGGCGGCGACAAGAAGGGCGCTGCAGCGCCAAAAGCTGAGAAGAAAGAAGCTGAAAAGAAGAAGTAACGTTGCGTCTCATTGTTGGACTGGGCAACCCGGGTACTTCCTACGTCCAGACTCGCCATAACGTTGGCATGTGGGTCATTGAGCGGGCAGCCGCTCGGTGGTCTATCCGTCTCTCCAAACACGGTGTAGGCCAGCGCGGCTCGGGCCGTCTTGGGTCGGCATTTCTCGAGCTCGCGGGTATGCTCGATTGGATGAATCTCACCGGTCCCCCTCTTCAAGGTCTCCTGGGCGAGTATTCACTCACTGTCGACGATCTCATCCTCATCCACGACGACCTAGATCTTGACTTGGGACGTCTCCGGATCAAGCAGGGCGGCGGGCATGGGGGGCACAATGGAATCAAGTCGGTGATTGAGGCGGTCGGGACGCCCGAGTTTGTCCGGATCAAGGTTGGAATCGGCCGACCAGCGCCGCGTCAGGATTCAGCGGACTACGTATTGCAGGCCTTCACGCGAGAAGAGATCGAGGCGTTGAATCCCTCCCTGGATCGTGCCGTCGATGCGCTGGAATGTCTGATCCATCGAGGGGTGGCTGTTGCGATGAACCAGTTTAATATACGAGAGAAGCCGGAGGACGACGCGGAGGCGCAGCCGGGCTGAGCAGAGTGCTCGGAGTGCTTCCCCCTTTGATTTGACAGTTTCTTCAAGGCTATGTTAGTTTTGACCCCTTGCGCTGGTTGAACCAGCGCCCCTACACCTTGCTCCCGACTTGTTCGGGGGCCTTTGTCCAGGAGGATTGCTTCATGGAGCTCTACGAGTCTCTGTTCATTATTCGTACGTCTATTTCCGATGAGGAGACTGCTGCCCTGATCGCGAAGATGAAAGCAGTAGCGGAAAAGACCGGCGCACAGTTCATCAAATCTGAAAACTTGGGCAAGAAAAAGCTCGCCTATGAGGTGAAACGGGAGCGGAAGGGGACGTATGTCCACTTCTACTTCAGGGCGCCCAGCATCACGGTTGGTGAATTGGAGCGCTCCTATCGTCTCGAAGACCCCATCATCAAGTTTTTGACCGTCCATCTCAAAAAAGAGTTAGTGGCGCCACGTCCGCTTCAGGCGCCATCGGAGGAGTTCGCCGGTGGCCGGGTTTAATAAAGTTATTCTTATCGGGAACCTCACGAAGAACCCCGAATTGCGGTATACGCCGAACGGGACGCCGGTGGCCAGTTTGGGTCTGGCGGTCAGCCGGCGCTATAAGCAGGGTGAGGAATTAAAAGAGGAAGTATGTTTTGTCGACATTGTCGTCTTCGGAAAGCAAGCGGAACACTGCGGACAGTATCTCAGCAAGGGGAGCGGGGTCATCGTCGACGGGCGACTGCAGCAGCGCCGGTGGGAAACAGAAGACGGCCAGAAGCGCAGCAAGCATGAGGTGGTGGCCCAAACGGTCACGTTCATGCCAAAACGCCAGGATGGCGGCGGTGGGGCTGAGGCGCCAGCGAATGATGATGTCGGCTATGAACCTGAAGAACACGTCTAACAGAGAGGGAGACGGTTATGGAGCGTGAGCAGGGCGGAGATCGCGAGGGTGGAGGCGGACGGTTTTTTCAACGCCGTCGGCCTTGTCGGTTTTGTGTCGAAAAAGGGGCGATTGATTTTAAAGATGTCGGTTTGCTGAGAAATTTTTTGACGGAGCGGGGTCGGATTGTCCCGCGGCGTATCTCCGGCAATTGCATGAGGCACCAGCGCGAATTGACGGCAGCCATCAAGCGGGCTCGGCACATTGCCCTCATCAGTTTTGCGGAAGAGCGATAGATCACTGGTGACGTGGGGATGGGGATGCAGGTAGGTGTCGCGATGGATTTGCTGACGCCGCTGTTGGCGGACATCACAGATGACGGGCTTTCGCTAGTTGGCGAGATCACGGCTGAAGAGCTCGGCTTAACCGAGGATGATGGCGTCGCCCGTGGTCCTCTGGCTGTCAGTCTTGACCTGACCAACGTCGAAGGGCTGGTTGCCGTGACCGGTGTGCTGGAAGGCACAATTGTCCGCGAGTGTGTGCGGTGTTTGAAGCAGTACGAAGATCCCTTGGCTTTCTCTGTACGAGCGGCCTTTATCTCGGAGCCCAAACCCGCGTCGAAGCATCCCAAGCGTGTCGATTCCAGAAAGGCCCGTGAAGAGGCTGCAGCGGCCGAAGAAGAAGAGGACCTGGACGATCAGTATCAATATCAGGGCAACCGTCTCGATCTCGCTCCCATGTTACGAGAGCACATAATCCTAGCCGCACCGATGCAGCCGATCTGCAGCGACGAGTGTTTGGGGCTGTGCGCGCGATGTGGGAAGAATTTGAATGAGGGCCCCTGCCAGTGTGCCGCGGAACCACCGATCCCGACGTTTCGGGTGGTCCAGAGCATGAAACGCAAGACCGGCGGATCATTAGCCTCTTAGGCCTGACCGCTTGCTACGGAGAGTGAGAAGGAGTTGCTATGCCAAATCCGAAACATAAACATTCACGGGAACGTCGCGATACGCGACGCACCCAGAAATTGCGTATGACCCCTCCGGGCATGTCCGTCTGTCCGCAGTGCCATGAGATCAAGCTGCCGCATTACGCCTGCTTGAAGTGCGGCATGTATAAGGGCAAGGCGGTCATTCAGGTCGAAGAGTCCTAGGTCACTCATGTCCGTGGGCGATGCCCGCAGGATCGAGGCTCAAGATCACGACGGGAAGATGTCTGTTCGCTTGTTGCGTCAAGTATTTCACTGCTTTACACTTCTCCAGTATGTCGCGGGGTGACGGACAACCGTCGACCGTGACCGCGTAATACACCATCATTTGACGAGTACCTAGTCGCTATGAAAATCGCGCTTGATGCCATGGGCGGTGACTATGGACCGGCCCCGGCTATTCAGGGGGCGCTTGAGGCTGCCCAGGAATGTGACGTGGAGATCATCCTCGTCGGCGATGAGGCCCTGCTCACCGCCGAATGTCACCGCCTTGACTGTACCGATCCCCGTCTGTCGATTCGCCATGCGTCGCAAGTCGTCGAGATGCACGAATCGCCGGCAGCGGTCGCCCGCAAAAAGAGAAATTCCTCCATTTGGATTGCGACCGAGCTGGTCAAGAGCGGCGAGGCCAGTGCCGTCGTCAGTCCCGGGAACACCGGCGCCAGCATGGTGGCCTCCTTCTTTGTGCTCGGGCTAACCACAGGCGTTGAGCGCCCGGCAATCGCTACCTGCCTGCCCACGGTGACCGGCATGGCCATCATGTTGGATGTCGGGGCTAATGTGGATTGTAGCGCCCAGCATCTGGCGCAATTTGCCATCATGGGGAATGAATATGGCAAGCATCTCTTCGGGAAGCCTAATCCGCGCATCGGATTGTTAAGTATCGGGGAAGAGGACAGCAAGGGGAATGAGGTGACGAAGGAAGCGTTCAAACTCCTGAAGGCCAGCTCACTGAATTTTATCGGTAATGTCGAGGGCCGCGATGTGTATAGCGGGAGTGCGGACGTGGTGGTGTGCGACGGATTTATCGGGAACGTCGCGCTGAAGATTTCCGAGGGTGTGGCCGATACGATCAAGAAGTTGTTGCTCAAGGAAATCTCCGGCTCCTTTTTCGCACGTTTGGCGTACCCGCTGTTTGCCAAGCCGCTGCAGAATTTGAAAAAACGAATTGATTATGCAGAATTCGGCGGCGCCCCGTTGCTGGGGGTCAATGGCATTACGGTGATCTGTCATGGCCGTTCGTCTGCCAAGGCGATTAAGAATGCCATTCGCCTGGCGAAGGGTTTGGCCGAGAGCCGCGTCGATGAGTTGATTCAGCGTGATATTCAAGAGAGCCTCTCGCAACCCAAGCCCGCCGGGGATGTTTCAGCATGAGGGCCTGCATAGCAGGGATGGGTTCCTATGTGCCGGTCAAGGTGCTGACCAATACCGATTTGGAAGGGATGGTGGCCACCTCGGACGAATGGATCGTCGAGCGAACCGGTATCCGCGAGCGGCATGTGGCCAGTCCCGGTGAGGCCTGTTCAGATCTGGCGGTGCAGGCGGCGGAGCGGGCCTTGGCCGCCGCGCGGGTGAGCGCGGCCGAGCTCGACATGATTCTGTTAGCTACCTGTACCGGCGATTACCCGCTGCCTGCGACCGCTTGTTTGATTCAGCATCGATTGGGGGCGGCAAAGGCGGCAGCATGTGATGTGTCAGCCGCCTGTTGCGGATTTGTCTATGCCCTCTCGCTGGCGGATGCCTATATTAAAACCGGCATGCGCCATGTGTTGATCATCGGGTCGGAAGTGATGTCGGGGATTACCGATTGGACTGATCGGAACACCTGCATCCTGTTTGGCGACGGAGCCGGGGCTGCCGTGATCAGCGCCAGTGACAACGACCGAGGCATTCTATCCACGCACCTCCGTTCCGATGGAAGCCTGTGCGAGTTGATTACGGTCCCAGGGGGCGGGTCGCGCCTGCCTCTCTCTGAAAAAGTTGTGGCGGAGCGGATGCAGTACATCAAGATGAAGGGAAACGAGACCTTTAAGGTGGCGGTGCGGACCCTCGAGGAAGTGGCACGCGAGACCTTGGCTGCGAATCATCTTGGGGTGGAGGATCTCGACCTCTATGTGCCGCATCAAGCCAATATTCGCATTCTGAAGGCCGTGGCCAGCCGTCTCGGGCTTCCGCCTGAAAAAGTGATGCTGAACCTCGATCGGTATGGGAATACCTCGGCTGCTTCGATTCCCATTGCGTTGGATGAGGCGGTGCGTCAGGGCCGTATCAAAGAGGGCAGCTTGGTCCTGTTGGGAGCCTTCGGAGCCGGATTGACGTGGGCCTCGGCGCTTATCCGGTGGTAGGACAAGAACCGACCAGCCAGCGCGCTCAGCGTGTAGGCTCAAGAAACTTTTCTCGTTGACATTCAAGGGAAATTCGACGATATCTAACCACCGAAAGGGCGTATAGCGCCTGCTCGAGCTTTGAGTATTATGATGATGAGAGTAACTAGGAACCCCCTGCAATCACTCCGGTAGCATGACGATTCTCCAATCGACAAGGTCTTGCAACGTTGGATTGGTTTTTCCGGGCCAGGGGTCCCAGTCAGTCGGGATGGGCCGCGCCTTGGCCGAGTCCAATCCCGGCATCAGGAGTCTCTACGAGGAGGCTTCGTCGGTGCTGAGGTATGATATTGCCGCGTTGTGCTTCGAGGGCCCGGCAGAACGGTTGAACCTGACGGAATATACTCAGCCGGCCTTGCTGGTGAGCAGCCTAGCCGCGCTCCGTGCCTTCGAGCCTTTGGGCATTAGCCCGGTTGCGGTTGCGGGCCATAGTTTGGGAGAATATTCCGCTCTTGTTGCCGCCGGAGGGCTGACCTATCGTGAGGCGGTGGCGATCGTGCAGCAGCGGGGCCGCTATATGGCCGAGGCTGTGCCGCTAGGAACTGGGTTGGTTGCCGCGCTCCTCGGCTTGACCTCTGATGTTGCGCAAGAGCTCTGCCGCGAGGCTTCATCCGTAGGAGTCGTGGCCGTGGCGAATTTCAATTCGCCCGAGCAGGTGGTCATTGCCGGAGCAAAGCCTGCTGTCGAGCGGGCCATTGAACTGGCGAAGGCTAGGGGCTGTAAGAGGGCGATTCCACTCCCTGTTAGTGTGCCGGTCCATACGCCGCTGATGCAGAAGGCGGCGGATCGATTGGCGGGCGATTTGGCCAGGATCGCCTGGTCCGATCTGAAGATACCCCTAGTGAATAATGCGGAAGCTAGGGTGATTAGTAAGGCCGGCGACATTCAGGCGTCGTTAATACGGCAGTTACCATCATCGGTGCGTTGGGAAGACTCGGTGAAGGCGATGGCTGCGATGGGCGTGACGACATTCGTCGAAGTCGGGCCAGGAGCGGTCTTGAGCGGTTTGATCAAACGAATCGTACCCGACGCAGTGACCTTGAACGTGAATGATCCGAAGTCGCTTGAGGCGGCTCGCGTGGCGTTGAGTGCGTGAAGGAATGTGAGGAACGAACGAATGTCACTAGAGGGTAAGGTTGCAATTGTTACAGGGGCCGCGCAGGGGATTGGCCGGGCGATCGCAGAAGCGTTAGCGCAGGCTGGGGCGGATATCGTCGTCGCCGACCTCGATCCGGGCCGGTCGAAGGATACGATTGCGGCGGTGGAGCAGTTGGGCCGCAAGGCGTTGAACGTCAAGGTCAATGTGGCGGACGGCGCCGACACCAAAGCCATGGTCGATCAGGTGATCAAGGAATGGGGGAAGGTCGATATCTTAGTGAACAATGCTGGGATCACGCGCGACGGGCTGCTGCTGCGGATGAAGGAAGAAGACTGGAACTTGGTCCTGCAAGTGAATTTGACGGGGACGTTCAATTGTATCAAGGCGGTCTTGCTCCCGATGACCAAGCAGCGGTATGGTCGTATCGTCAACATTGCGTCGATCGTCGGGGTAATGGGCAATGTGGGCCAGGCCAACTACGCAGCCTCCAAGGCGGCGGTGATCGGCTTGACCAAGACTGCTGCGCGGGAGTATGCGAGCCGGTCCGTGACGGTGAACGCAGTCGCGCCTGGATTCATCGACACCGCCATGACGCAGGGATTGTCGCCCGAGGTGAAAGACACGCTTCAAAAGCAAATCCCACTAGGGCGGTTGGGTACGCCGGTTGATATTGCTGCCGCGGTGCGCTTTCTCGTGTCGGACGAGGCAGCCTACATCACGGGCCACGTGTTGCACGTGAACGGGGGCATGCTGATGCCGTGACGACGGTGTGGACGGAGTTTTGTATGATGCGTCGGTGAAAGATTTGCAGCGACAAGGAGGATCTACGATGGCGAAGGAGGCAGGGAAATCAATGGGTACTGTAGAAGAGCGGGTGAAGAAAATTATCGGCGAGCAGCTCGGAGTCGAGGAAAATGAGGTCACGCTCGAAGCCAGCTTCGTGGAAGATCTCGGTGCCGACTCGCTCGATACGGTCGAGCTGGTGATGGCCCTCGAAGAAGAGTTTGGAATCGAGATTCCTGACGAAGACGCAGAAAAGATTCTGACCGTTGGGAAAGCCTTGGACTACATCAAGGAAAAGGCCTAAACGGCCGCAAGGCGTTATGAGTGTTCGTTCGACCAGACGGATCGTCGTGACCGGCTTGGGGGCGGTGACGCCTCTGGGTACCGGTATCGACAAAACGTGGAAGGCCATCTGTGCCGGCCACTCCGGTATCGGTCCGATCACGAAGTTCGATCCCGCGGGCTACGATGCTCGCATTGCCGGTGAAGTGAAAGACTTCGACCCAGCCCAGTTCATCGAGAAAAAAGACATTAAAAAGATGGATACGTTTATCCATTACGCCGTGGGCGCAGCCCAGCTGGCGGTGGATGATGCGGGGTTCACCGTGGCCCCGGAAGAGGCCACGAGAGTCGGGGTCTATATTGGGTCCGGCATCGGCGGGCTGGGATCGATCGAGCACTACCATAAGATTTTACAGGAAAAAGGGCCGGGTCGAGTCTCGCCATTTTTCATTCCGATGACCATCATCAATTTGGCGTCGGGGCAGGTGGCGATCAGATTGGGTGCTAAAGGGCCGAATTCTTGTGCCGTGACCGCGTGCGCAACGGGCAATCATTGCATCGGCGACGCGTTTCGGCTGATTCAGGCGGGTGATGCCGATGTTATGATCGCTGGTGGGGCGGAAGCCGCCATTACACCGTTGGGGGTCGCGGGGTTTGCCGCCTCAAAGGCCCTCTCATTCCGCAACGATGAGCCGGCGAAAGCCAGTCGGCCTTTCGACAAGGATCGTGACGGGTTCGTGCTCGGTGAAGGCTCCGGAGTCGTGGTCCTGGAGGAGCTGGAACATGCGCGCCGCCGCGGGGTTCGGATCTATGCCGAACTCATCGGCTACGGTATGAACAGCGACGCCTACCATATTACGGCCCCGTCGGAAGAAGGTGAGGGCGCAGTCCGCTGCATGGAACTGGCGCTCAAGGATGCTGGGATCAGCAAGGATCAGGTTGGGTACATCAACGCCCACGGCACCTCGACGATGGCGGATGCCATTGAGACCAAGGCCATCAAGCAGGTATTTGGCCAACGCGCTTATCAGATTCCAGTGAGTTCGACCAAGTCGATGACCGGCCACTTACTTGGAGCCGCAGGTGGGATCGAAGCGGTATTCAGTGTGCTGGCGCTTCATCACGGGATATTGCCTCCGACGATCAACTTGGACCATGCAGACCCGGCGTGCGACCTAGACTACATCCCGCATAAGGCCCGGCCTGCGGCGGTGACGGTTGCGTTGTCGAACTCCTTCGGGTTTGGCGGGGTCAATGCCTGTCTGCTCTTTAAAAAACAGGACGCCTAACAGGCCTGTACGAGGGATAGACTCGCCATTATGACGTCGGTCTCTTCCGTCGACTCACTCCAGTCTTTGTTGGGCTATCGATTCAAGGCGCCGGCCTTGCTCGAAGAGGCGCTGACCCATTCCTCTCACGTCAATGAACAGAAAACACTTCCACTGCCACACAATGAGCGGCTAGAATTTCTCGGGGATGCCGTGCTGTCGCTGGCGATGAGCGAGTATCTGGCTTCCGCTTTTCCGCAGTCTCCCGAGGGAATCCTCTCGAAGCTGAAGGCGAAGGTGGTGAGTGAGGGATCGCTGGCGCAGGTAGCTCGCCGGCTCGGGCTAGGGGAACATCTTAAGCTCGGACGCGGCGAAGACCGTTCGAAGGGGCGTGAGAAAGATTCGCTGCTGGCTGATGCGCTGGAGGCCGTGCTCGCGGCGGTGCATCTGGACGGAGGATTCGAGGTCAGTCGGGCGGTGACACGCCACATTTTCGCCGAAGAGCTGGCGAATATTGCCGCGCA
This sequence comes from Nitrospira lenta, assembly GCA_945865525.1. Lineage (GTDB taxonomy): Bacteria > Nitrospirota > Nitrospiria > Nitrospirales > Nitrospiraceae > Palsa-1315. The sequence continues at coordinate 37,561 of CAMBDY010000016.1, forward strand.
GCAGGAGCAGCCGGGAGCGGGAGACTACAAGACCCAGTTTCAAGAGTGGTGTCAAAAAACGCATAGCACCTTGCCGTGCTATGTCACCACTCGCGAAACAGGACCGGATCACCAAAAGCTTTTCGCCGTCGAGCTATCCGTGCAGGGCAAGGCGGTAGGGACGGGGTCGGGGCGCAGCAAGAAAGAAGCGGAACAGCAGGCGGCCAAGCAGGCTCTCGAACAGTTAGGGCGCTGATTCTGCCGGCAGGGTCGGTCGCTTTACCGCGAGACCAATTTTCATTTTAGGGGGGCAGACGATGCAGAGGCGAATCATGGTACGCACGGTAGCGATGGTGCTTGCGCTGGGAGGTAGTCTGTTGTTGGGCCTGGGCTTGCTTCAGGCAGCCGATAAAGTCCTGTCTGGGAAAGTGGAGCCGGCCAAAGGTCCCAAGGCGATTATCAAAACGAAGCTCGGAGAGATCGAAATCGTGTTTTTTCCCGACAAGGCCCCCAAGCACGTTGAAAATTTCGTGACGTTAGCGAAGTCCGGTTTCTACAACGGGACAATTTTTCATCGGGTGATTCCCGGGTTCATGATCCAGGGCGGTGATCCGAACACCAAAGATCCGAACAAGCAGGAGACCTATGGGCAGGGAGGACCGAGCCAGCGATTGAAGGCTGAGTTCAACGATATTCCCCACCGGCGCGGTATTCTCTCCATGGCGCGTACGAACGACCCTCATAGCGCCGGGTCGCAGTTTTTTATTGTCGTGAAGGATTCGAATTTCCTCGATGGCCAGTACACGGTCTTCGGCGAGGTGGTGAAGGGGCTGGACGTGGTGGATAAGATTGTCAGCGCGCCGAGGAATAACCGAGACCTTCCAGCTGAGCGGGTAGAGCTGATGGTCACGGTCGTCGAGTAACCGATGCAACCTTGTTGGCCCATAACAGGCCATGCTGTTGCCGTGAGATTGGGCCAGCTCTGCACGGTACTCGTGGCACTCACGTTGGTGATAGCCTGCGGAGGGAAGCCTGACGTGAAGCCCGTGGTGTCGGCACCGGACCCTCGGCCTAAAGCCATTATCACAACGAAGTTCGGGGAGATTCACTTTAAGTTCTATCCGGATGTGGCTCCGAAGCATGTGGAGAATTTCATCGCTTTGGCCAAGTCGGGATTTTACAATCAGACGATTTTCCACCGTGTCATTCCAGGCTTTATGATTCAAGGCGGTGATCCCAACACCAAGAACTCGCTGCGCAAGGAGACCTATGGGGCGGGCGGGCCGAAGGATGAAAAAGGGAACCCGATCTATCTCAAAGCGGAATTCAACGAGGTGCCGCACAAGCGGGGTATCGTGTCGATGGCGCGGGCGACCGAGCCGGACACAGCGGGATCGCAGTTCTTCATCGTTGTCGAGGTGTCTCCCTTTCTCGATCGGAAATACACGGCCTTCGGCGAGGTGATCAAAGGTCTTGGTGTGGCCGATAAGATCGTGGCCCTACCTAGGAATGACCAGGACCTGCCAAAAGAGCGAATTGAGATGGTGGTGACGATTGTTGAATAGCCCCGGAGTCTCAGCGGCTTTTTTGCTTCCGGATGGCGTGTAATAAGTGGGTGAGCGGGGCTGCAAAGAGGTAGTAGGAAGTATGGCGTTCGTTCTTGAAGAAGTGTGCAATCGTCTTTGTCGATCACGGTTCGGAAGAGAGTTTGTTGTTCAGCACTCACCCTTTCGAAGCTGGCGGGATGTTTCAGCACCCTGCTTAATGGTGGTGCTGGCAACTCGGATCGTGGGCCTGTTGCTCCTGTGCCGGAGGTGGCATCAACTGCTGTCCTGGCAAGATGATGTGGCCAGACTCCCGTTGTTTGGTCAGATACGTTGCAATCTCCGGATGGTAAGCGCGGACATAGCCGACGAGCCCGTTCAGAAACCGGTGTGATTGAAAATCCGTTCCAGAGAAGTTCGAAACGAAGGTAATTGCTCGGTCTAGGATCTCCGGTGCGGAGGACATATCGGCGATCTGCTGGGGGTTTTGCTTCTTGAACGCGTCATACTCCTTCATGAGATGTTCCGCAAAGACCGGCGCCGGGGCCGCCGGGACATGGAGCGGACTCAGTGTCCGTCGCAGAGCTTGGAGCGCCGCCACGATTTCCGCATCCTGCCCATCGCGGCGTGACTGGAAATAGCCGAAGATTACCACTTCGACGAGATTAAACAGGGCTACGGCTTTCTCGCCACCCAGTTCAGATAGTTCGCGATAGAAGTCCCGCCGCAACGGCATAAATTGTACCGCCAGCCGCTTCTGCTGATAGTCGCTCCCAGATTCGAGATAGATGCAGTCTTGTGGGCAGGCGACTCGCACGATGCGATGCTCACCGCAGCATTGGCTGCAGATCAGGCCAGACAGAGCCGGGCAAGGCCGTTTGCCTTTCCGTTGTGTGCAATAGGCGCATTGGCTCATTTTTTTAGAGATCCGTCCGGGGCCGGTTTCGGCGGGGGAGGGATGAACCCGTAGTCCGCCAACGTCCGTTTTTCTTGTTTGGGCTTCCCATCGCTCGGGGTTTCGAGCCCGTTCATTTCCGCGGCATTGGCATATTCATAGGGTACGAGAATTAGATTATTGGCACGGTCGATGCTGAGGTCTCCTGGCGAAGGAAGGAATTCAGCGATGACTTGAAACCGTTTATCCCAGCTCATGCGCCACACTTTCCCTGTGGTGAAGTCCGACACGTACATGTTGCCCCAACGGTCGAAGTCCACACCACGGAGATTCTGAAAGCGGTTAGAAAAGAACCCGTTGGAGAAGAGCTCGGTGACCCGTCCCTCCGGCGAGATCTCGGAAATCTTGCCCTTCTCCCAACTCACTGCGATGATCTGACCGGACCTTGGATGGACGACCAGTCCTGAAGGGCCTGCCAGGCTTTGGTCCGTCACCAGCACAGAAAAGGTCTTGGTGTTTAGATCGACTCGGTAAATCGTGTTGGCTTTCTGATCGGAGCAATATAAATGGCCCTTACCATCGAAGGTCACATCGATCAAGGAGGCTTGAGGCCCAGTTGCGTACGAGGCCGTTGGCATCCGGATAGTCAGTGCCAGGGTCGGCTTCCCGGTGGTCGTGTCAAAGCCACGCAAGGTATCGAGGTCAGCGACGTAGAGCACATGTTCCACCAGCGCCATGCCTTTGGGGGCATGGAGGGTGACATTATTTTTTCCGCCCTGGATAAATTTCAGATTGAGGAGCTTGCCGTTCGGATCGAGTTTGGTGATGAACCCGTTGTTGTCGGCGGTCTCCGCCTCGCCGTTGACGCTGGAGATGAAATAGCCCTTGTCGGCTGGGTCGTTGATGAAGCTATAGGGGGATTGCAGCTCCGTCACGGTGATCTGGGCACCCAGCGGGCTGACGGCCACCAGGGCGAGGGTCCAGATTAGCCAAGAGCCTGGATGATTGATACTGCGTGTTAGAAGGGACATCACGGGAGAGGTTCTGCTCACAGGATAGATGGCTATTGATCGTGGTCGATGAATCTATCGTAGCTGCCAGCCGAAGAGCCTGTCAAGAAACAGACGCGACATTCACGTCGCCCTGTCGTTGACTTGCTCAAAAATGCCCTGCTATGGTGCCTCGGTTGTTCTTGTTAGTCTCTCACTGAGGAGGGTGTTGTGGCCGCACGATTAATCGATGGCAAAGCATTGGCATTACAAGTACGGGAGCGGTTAGCCGTCGAATCGGCGGCGGTTTTGGCTAAAACTGGGATGAAGCCGGGCTTGGCTACGATTTTAGTGGGCGACGATCCGGCCTCCCAGGTGTATGTGAGAAATAAGCAGAAGGCCTGCGAATTAGCCGGCATTTATGTGGACGACCATAAGCTGTCAACCAGTATTACTCAGGCGGAGTTGCTAGCGTTGATTGAGAAGAAAAATGTCGATCCGAAGATTCACGGCATTCTGGTGCAGCTCCCCCTACCGAAACATATCGAGAGCCGAGTGGTCCTTGAGGCAGTTTCGCCAAACAAGGATGCAGACGGGTTTCACCCGTATAATTTGGGCCGGTTGGTCGAAGGCAGTCCGGTGTTCGAGGCCTGTACCCCCAAGGGTGTGATTAAGATGATCGAATCGGCTGGGATTGCAATCGAGGGCAAGCGCGCGGTCGTTTTAGGGCGTAGCACTATCGTTGGCAAGCCATTGGCACTCATGTTACTCCAACGGAACGCTACCGTGACGATTTGCCATTCCAAGACCAAGAATTTGGCCTCGGTCTGCCAGGAGGCCGAGTTGCTTCTGGTGGCGATCGGGCGGGCTAAGTTCGTAACCGCCGACATGGTGAGTGAGGGAGCCGTGGTCATCGACGTGGGCACCAATAAGTTGCCAGACGGCAAATTGTGCGGCGATGTCGATTTTGAGCCGGTCAGTCAGAAGGCCAGCTGGATCAGCCCTGTGCCGGGCGGTGTGGGCCCAATGACGATTGCGATGTTGCTGTATAATACGGTGGAGTCGGCCAAACGGCAGGCTGGGATGTTGTAGCGGGGTGTAGGGCAACTATGAGTCGAGAGCCAAAACGGTTGAAGGATGCGCTCGCGCAGGGACAGTTCGCTGTCACGATTGAGTACAATCCCCCTAAGGGCACCAACATTTCCAGCGTGCTGGACAATGCCAAGCAGTTGGTGGGGCGGGTGCACGGGGTTAATGTGACGGACAACACGGCCGCCGTGGTACGGGCCGGATCGCTCCCTGTCTGCCGGCTCCTCTATGAGCTCGGCCACGACCCCGTGATGCAGATGACCTGCCGTGATCGGAACCGGATTGCGATGCAGTCGGACCTCATGGGCGCATCCATGCTTGGCATCCGCAATATTCTCTGTCTCACGGGGGACTATCCGACCGTCGGAGACCATAAAGAAGCCAAGCCAGTGTACGATCTGGATTCAGTCCAAGTGATGCAGCTTGTGCAGGGATTGAATAACGGATTGGATATGGCTGGCAACAAGCTGGATGGCTCGACGGATTTTACGATCGGGGCTGCCGTGACTCCCGAAGCCGACCCGCTGGGACCGATGCTGGCCAAGTTCGAAGTGAAGGTCAAAGCAGGCACCCAGTTTTTCCAGACACAGGCGATCTACCACCCGGAACAGTTTGCCTTCTTCATGAAAGCGGTGCGGCCCTTCAAGGTCAAGGTGCTAGCGGGCATTCTCGTCTTGCGCAACGCCAAGATGGCGGAGTTTATGAACGCTAACATTCCTGGCGTGTCAGTTCCCCAAGAGATCATCGACGAGCTCAGGGCTGCCGGTCATGGGCGCGCGGAGGATGTGGGGGTGGACATCGCGGTGCGGACGATCAAGGCGGTGCGCCCCTACTGCGACGGAGTCCATATCATGGCGATCAAGGCCACCCATCGGTTGTCAGAGATTCTCACCAAAGCAGAAGTGGGCTGATGACGATCCCCGAGTTTCAACGGCACAAGCTCGACAAGAAAAAACTTATCGTCGTGACCGCCTACGACGCGCTCTTCACGCGCATCGTCGAACAGGCTGGTATTGAAGCGATCCTAGTTGGGGATTCGCTGGGCGTAGTTGTGCAGGGGCAGGCCGATACCCTCTCCGTGACGATGGACGACATGCTGTACCATGCGAAGCTGGTGGCGGGGGCGGCGCAACGGGCGCTGGTCATCGGCGATATGCCCTTTATGTCCTATCAAGCCAGCAGCGAGGATGCGCTCCGCAACGCGGGCCGGTTTCTCCAGGCTGGAGCCCATGCGGTCAAGGTGGAAGGGGGAGTAGCGGTGATTGATCGGGTGGCGGCGATGACTAGTATCGGCATCCCTGTGATGGGACATCTCGGCATGACACCTCAATCAGTCCATCGCTATGGCGGGTACAAGGTGCAGGGGAGAGAATCGGATCGTGCCGCGGCACTACTAAAGGATGCCACGGATTTGGAAGCAGCTGGTGCCTTTGCCCTCGTGCTTGAAGCGATTCCCGCTGAACTGGCCAAGCGCGTGACGGAACAATTAACCATTCCCACTATTGGAATTGGGGCAGGTCCTCACTGCGACGGCCAAGTCCTCGTTCTCTACGATCTGCTCGGTCTATTCGATGACTTCGTACCGAAGTTCGTCAAGCCCTATGCCCACCTCAAGTCTGATGCGCTGCAAGCCCTTCGTCGCTACAAAGAAGAAGTTGAGTCCGGTGCGTTTCCGAGCGAATCCGAAAGCTACCATTGACTCTTCTGTCGAACATCCCGTCAGTCATGTTGAGATGGACGAGATCGTGACGACTTAACGGCTGGGACGGTCCTTGCCATCGCAGGGCACTTGGAAGATCCTGCGATCTTCCAGCCTGACAGCTGTCAACTCTTTGCCCCATACGCATCCGCTATCCAACGCCAACACATTATCACGTAGATGTAGCCCTAACGCGGCCCAATGTCCGCAAATAATCGTAGCCTCGGAACTGCGGTGAGTGGGCATTTGAAACCATGGTAAGAAGCCTGGCGGAGCATGATCCGGCGGGCCCTTGTACGATTCATTCATCATGCCGGCCACCGAACAGGTTCTGAGTCTGGTGAAGACGTGGACCAAGGAGGCGAGTCGTGGCAGCCCGGTTAGGTTGTCCGACCATTGGACGGAAGGAGACGTAAAGGAGGCGCATAGCACCTCCTGATAGTCTGGACCAGATAGGATTGTTTCGACTTCATGCGCCAGTCCTTCAGCCTGCTCGATCGTCCATTGCGGAAGCAGCCCTGCATGCACCATCACAAAGGGCCCCACGTGGTAGAGCAGGGGTTGGCATCGGAGCCAGGCGAGCAACTCGTCACGGTCCGGTGCGGTCAGGATCGGCTGGATCGTATCCATGGGACGGGGCATGGCGATTCCGGACGCGACGGCCAAGAGGAATAGATCATGATTGCCAAGCACGGTCACGGCCGCTGGGCCGAGTCCCTTCACGTATCGTAGGACGCCGAGTGAGTCGGGGCCGCGATTGACCAGATCGCCTACGAACCAGAGGCGATCGTGAGCCGGTGTGAAGCGAATTTGTGCGAGTAGCTGTTGGAGGGATGCCAAGCAGCCTTGCACGTCGCCGATTGCGTAAATAGCCATGAAGCTAGCGTTCTCCGAGCAGGGCGAGCCTATCCTGAATAAGGTGCGAGCACAAGCAGGCGGCGTTGCGCTTAAGCGGGACGATAACTTGCCAGACGCTGCCATGACTTGGCTCGCTGTCTACCTGGAGGGATCCGTCCATCAGCTCGATGCGCTGATGGCAAATCGCCAATCCCGTCTCGTCGTATGTTCTCGTGGTTGATCCAGCAGCCTGGGGCGCTGCGCTGACAGGGGTTGGACTGCTACCGTTGGGGGTAGTGGGCTTCGATAATGCTGCGAAGCCCGCCACGGGCGGCGAAAGTGCCGGTGACTTTGGCTTGGACAGGTTGGCAGGCCTTCACGACGTCCTGCAGGATGCGGTTAACCGCGTTTTCATAGAAAATGCCGAGATTTCTGTAGGCATGGAGATACATTTTGAGCGATTTTAGCTCTAGGCATTTTTTGCCTGGCATGTAGTGGAGCGTAATGGTGCCGAAGTCGGGCAAACCGGTCTTTGGACAGATGGCGGTATATTCAGGGATTTCGATGGTGATCGCATAGCCCTTGTATTGGTTCGGGAAGGTCTCCATGTCTGGCAGGGGGACCGTAATCCCGCTTTTCGCATGGTGCTCGTCGTAGCCGAGTTTTGTGGTTCTCTGTTTTCTTCTTATCGTTTCACGTTTCATGCTGTACGCCTCACCCTTGCCTAGACCTGCTTCATCCATTCAAGTTGACCGATTTTTTCTAATTGAATGTAGAGGGTGACCCAAGGGCAGATCATCTCCGGGTACACCTCGCAGAAGCCCCCTTTGCGCACGCCTCCGCAGGGGCCGTGGCTCATGAACTTCGGGCATTCGGCCTTGAGCGACCCGTCAGGAATCGGGGGGCGCTTATGGACTCCACCGGCCTGCTGTGCGCTGTCGTCTTCTCCCGGGATCATTACGAGATTTGGCATATCCACATAGTGTAGACAGATTTTGCGGAATCGGCAATCTCTCTCTCATTGCCCCTCTAGGTGATCGCGTTGCAAAAATATAAGGGAATATAGCAAAGCATCGCGTGTTAGGGCGAATGGCCTACGGGCCGTAGATGGGCTAGGCCTTCTTTTTGTCATGGTGGGTCTTCTGTGAAGTTGTGTTGATTATCAGGAAGTTATACAATTCGCCCCTGTGCATGTGGTTCGGGGATATGCTGACGTTTCTCATTGCAGTCTTTTTTCGGCTTTGCTACGATGCGTAGTTGTTTGGCCGTCTATCTATATGTGGGGCGGTTCTGTTTTTCCAGCCTCAACTTCTTGCGGGTTTGTTGCACATAACGGTGTCTTTACCGACAGGCAATAGCGTTCCGTTGTAACGATAGAGGGAGGTATTCCGATGAGCCTTGATTATGTAAAGTTTGCTGGTGGATTTGAGAAGTTTATGCCCAAAGAATACCGGGATATGGTCGAGCATGGCCCCTTCGGCAAGAAGGTTTCGGTGTCCCAAATGGGGAGCTTTAAAGAAATTCTTGAAGAACACCCCATGTGTGCCGGTTGTGCGATGACCCTGTT
>CAMBDY010000017.1 GCA_945865525.1 Nitrospira lenta
TGGGGGTGCCGTTGCGGTCAGGTCAGGTCTTCGATCGGGCAGCGATCCTTATAGCCGGCGGTCGCTTCATGCCACCAGAGCACTTCTTGTTCTCCGAGCTTCCAGCAGAGATAGACAACCCGGCCGTCATGCAGATGGGGGAAGTCGCAGAGGCCGAGATCCAGATCCTTCACTAGGATGCCGAGCTCCTGAATCGCTTGAAGATTAGCGCTGACCTGTTGCAGGCCAGAGATATAGAGGTGCCCCACGGTGCTGCCCCCCCCATACTCAGACCTCGCACTGGCTTTTTTGATCTCTTCCTTCGTGCGGGCCAGGACGGCCTTGGCTTGCTGGATTGAGATCAGCTTGGCATTCAGCTGGGGGATCAGGCGGTTCGCCTCAGAGAGCGTGAACATGCGCTCGTGCTGCTCTTGCTCGTTGTCGTGTTCCATAAAACCATGGGCCTCAATGAAGGATCTTCTGATGTAGCATACCAGTCTTTTCTGCTGCAACCGCCCTGTTGGCTGATGGAGCAAAAAGCGCACGCCGGCGGCTAGTAAAAAAGCATGATTTCTGTTGACAAGGCGCGCCACCCGCGTTAGTATTGTGCTAGGATCTCAGCTAAATTCATCTTCTTCTCCACGCACAAGACCCTCGGGCCCCATCTGAAAACAATCTACAACTGCTCACGTGATAGAGATGGGTCAGGTCGGCATGAATTTCTGTTCGCGACACGATCCGCAGTTATGAGACAGAGTCGTACCCTGATTAGGGCTAGGCGCAAACCAGTAGGTCCTTCACGGATCACCCTCTTTAGCTGCCACACATAACAGAGACTACCAACGGTATTTCTATTCGCTATTCATTGAGTTTCTGGACAATTTCCTATGGTTCACCACGTGCGAACGCTGCCAACGGCGATGCAGCTGAGGGCTTGAGAGGATACTTATGACGCAAACAAAGGGGGAGGTCATGCATCTCGCGGAGCTGAAACAGAAATCTATCGCCGATCTCAATGACGTGGCGCGCGGTCTGAAGATCGACGGCGCTCCGAACCTGCGGAAGCAGGAATTGATTTTTGCAATCCTACAGGCGCAGACCGCAAATAACGGCGTAGTCTTTGGCGAAGGCGTGCTCGAAACGCTCCCTGATGGCTTCGGCTTTTTGCGCGCTCCTGATTCAAACTATCTCCCGGGCCCCGACGACATCTATATCTCCCCTTCGCAAATCCGGCGGTTCAATTTGCGCACCGGCGATACGATCTCTGGGCAGATCCGACCTCCGAAGGATAGCGAGCGGTATTTCGCGCTACTTAAGGTTGAGAAGGTCAATTTCGAAGAGCCCGAGGTGTCGCGTGACAAGATCCTCTTTGACAACCTGACCCCACTCTATCCCGAAGAGCGCCTGAATCTTGAATTCGACCGTGAGGAGTATTGCACCCGTGTCATGGAGCTCACGACCCCGATTGGTAAGGGTCAGCGCGGGCTAATCGTCGCGGCTCCCCGGACGGGAAAAACGATGATGCTGCAGGCCCTCGCTCGGTCCATTATCAAAAACCATAAAGAAGTGACTTTGATTGTGCTGCTTATCGACGAGCGGCCGGAGGAAGTCACCGATTGGCAACGACAGGTCAAGGCCGAAGTTATCAGCTCCACTTTCGATGAGCCTCCCCAGCGCCATGCACAAGTCGCCGAAATGGTCCTTGAAAAGGCAAAGCGGCTGGTCGAACACAAAAAAGATGTCGTGGTGCTGTTGGATAGCATCACCCGTTTGGCCCGTGCCTACAATACGATTGCCCCGCCCAGCGGTAAGGTCTTGTCGGGAGGGTTGGACTCGAACGCCCTTCAGCGTCCGAAGCGGTTCTTTGGAGCGGCTCGTAACATTGAGCATGGCGGCAGTTTGACCATCATGGCCACGGCGCTGGTGGATACCGGCAGCCGGATGGACGATGTGATCTTTGAAGAGTTCAAAGGAACGGGTAACATGGAAGTCCATCTGGACCGCCGTCTGGCCGACAAGCGGCTCTTCCCGGCGATCGATATCAGCCAGTCCGGAACAAGAAAAGAAGAATTGTTGGTGGACAAGGACCGTCTCAACAAGATGTGGATCCTGCGCAAGGTGCTGAGTCCGCTTGGAACGATGGAAGCGATGGAGTTCCTGATGGACAAGCTGCACGGCACCAAGACCAACCAGGAATTTCTCCAGTCGATGAATCGGTAATGCCAGGCTTGTATCTGGCTGTCGAGACAGGGTAAAGTAGGCACCTCGGAATGGGCGAAGGTCGATGATTTTGACGTCAAGGGAGTGGGAACTATGAAGAAGGGTATTCATCCCGTGTATCGGGAGGTCAGCGTGCATTGCGCCTGTGGTAATAAATATAAGACCCGGTCAACGGGCGGCGATATTAATGTCGATATCTGTTCAAATTGCCATCCGTTTTTCACGGGGACGCAGAAAATTATTGATACCGAAGGTCGCGTTGAGCGATTCAAGAAGAAGTACGCGAAGAAAGAAAAGTAGTTCGGAAGAGGTCATACACGGGACCCTGCTTCGTTGAGGGGCAGGGTCTCTTTGTTTTTGTGCAGTAACAGGTGAGCGCGACGCAGAGGAACTAGGGCCATGGAAGCAGTGTTACTAAAAAAATGGGAAGTCTTGGCAGCTCGCTATGACGAGTTGACCAATCAACTCATGGACCCCTCTCTGATGAGTCAGCCTTCGCAGTTGCACAAAGTCAATAAGGAGCGGACGGATATCGAGCCGGCGGTTAGGCTGCTGGCCATCTATCGCGATAATGCTAAGCAGTTGGATGAAGCCGCGCAAATTCTCGCTGATCCCACGGCCTGGGGCGAGATGCATAAGATGGCGGCGGAGGAGAGCGCCCAGCTCATGCATCAGCAGCAGGAGATTGAACAGCAGGCTCAGGACCTGCTGCTCCCTAAGGACCCGCGGGACCAAAAGAGTCTACTTTTCGAAATTCGCGCCGGAACTGGGGGCGATGAGGCGGCGCTCTTTGCCGGAGATCTGTTCCGTATGTATAGCAAGTACGCGGAGGCCAAAGGCTTTAAGGTCGATGTGGTTGAAGCGACGGAAACGACGGGCGGGGGCTATAAAGGAGTTGTGGCGTTGATCGAAGGCAAAGGGGCCTATAGCCACTTCAAGTTCGAGGCAGGGGTCCATCGGGTGCAGCGGGTCCCGGTGACGGAAGCCAGCGGACGGATCCATACCTCGACTGTCACGGTGGCCGTCATGCCGGAAGTCGACGAAGTGGATGTGCATATCGATCCAATGGATCTTCGCATCGACACATTTTGTTCGTCTGGCGCCGGAGGCCAGAGCGTCAATACGACTAAATCGGCGGTGCGGATTACCCATATTCCGACGGGCGTGGTGGTGAGCTGCCAGGACGAACGGTCGCAGTTAAAAAACCGTACCAAGGCGATGCGGACCCTGCGGGCCAGAATCGTCGAGGCGGAGCGCGAACGGCAGGATGCCGAAACTGCCCAGAATCGCAAGGCACAGGTGGGCACAGGCGAGCGGAGCGAGAAGATTCGCACCTACAACTTCCCGCAGAACCGAGTAACCGATCACCGTGTCGGGATGACCTTACATAAGTTGGAGCAGGTGCTTCAGGGCGATCTCGACGAGTTTATTCAGGCTTTGAAGGCGCAGCGCCAGCAAGAAGTGGGGGCGGCGTAATATGGACGCAGTGGCCTCGATCCCTCAGTCGACAGGCGAGGTCACGCTGGGCGAGCTGATTGCCGAGGCGCGCCGGCTGCTGGCGCAGGGTGGTATCGAGAGCGCGGAGCAGGAAGCCCTGTGGATATTGGCGCATGCGTTTCGTCTCCCTACCCATCATGTGATCACAGACCAAGACCGAGTGCTGTCTCCTTCCGAATTGGCAGTAGCGCGCGGGCTGATTGCGCGGCGGGTTGGGCGGGAGCCGTTGCAATATATTTTGGGGACTCAGGAGTTTTGCGGATTAGAGTTTGAGGTAAGTCCGGCAGTGCTGATTCCGAGGCCGGAGACCGAGTTGCTCGTGGAATATGTCACGCAGCGGATTTCCGCCGAGCGCCGGGCCACGATTGTTGATGTCTGTACTGGCTCCGGTTGCATTGCCGTCGCGATTGCGCGATTACGGCCGCATGCGCGGGTGATTGCGACAGATCTGTCCGGTCCGTCGCTCCATGTCGCGAGGCGCAACGCGACTCGGCATAGGGTGGATGAGCGGATCACCTGGGTGGAAGGCGATTTGCTGGGGTCATTGGCGGAGCAGGGGCTAGAGGGGCAGGTAGATGTCATTGTTTCGAACCCCCCATATATTTCTGAGGCTGATTGGGCGACGCTTCAGCCGGAAGTGAAACTGTTTGAGCCGCGAGTCGCGCTCGTGGGAGGGGCTCAGGGGACGGAGTTGCACGAACGGTTGCTGCAAGAGGCTTTTCACTACTTAGCTCCCGGTGGAGCCGTGATCATGGAAATTGGCGCGGGCCAGGCTCGTGGAATCCGCGGGATTATCGAGCAGATGCCCTGGTGCAAATTTCATCGGTTGGTCTACGATGAAGCGGGGCTTGAGCGGGTGGTGATTGTGGAGCGAGTAAGGGCGTAAAGGGTGGACCGTACAACCATTACTGGTGGAGTGCCGCTTCGAGGCGAGGTTGAGATCAGCGGGGCAAAGAATGCCGCGCTGCCGATCTTGGCCTCCAGCATTCTGGGTGGTGGCGAATGCGTTATTACCAATCTGCCCCGCGTGGTGGATGTCCTTACGATGGGTCGGCTTTTGGAGATTTTGGGGGCGAAGGTTCAGCATGAGGGGAATCGTGCGGTTATCAATGCTAGTACGATCAGCTCGACCCAAGCCCCGTACGATCTAGTGAAAACTATGCGGGCCTCGGTGCTGGTGTTGGGGCCTCTGTTGGCGCGATGGGGAGAAGCGACAGTATCGATGCCCGGCGGCTGCGCGATCGGGTCACGGCCCGTCAATCTTCATTTGGCCGGACTGGCAAAAATGGGTGCAGACGTTTCGATGGAACACGGGTATATTCGTGTCAAGGCTAAGCGGCTGAAGGGCGCACAGATTTACTGCGATACGCCGACGGTCACGGGAACGGAAAATTTAATGATGGCCGCGTCGCTCGCCGAGGGGACCACAGTTATTGAAAATGCCGCGAAGGAACCGGAGATCACGGACCTCGCGGATTTTCTGGTGAAGCGTGGGGCTCGTATCGACGGTGTCGGGACGGATGTTGTCACAATTGAAGGGGTTCGTGAGCTGCACGAGAGCGATCACGATGTTATCCCTGACCGTATTGAAGCGGGCACGTATCTGGTGGCCGGGGCCATTACGCGGGGAGCGGTGACGCTTCGCCGCTGTCGTCCGAATCATTTAGATGCGTTGTTGATGAAGTTGCGGGAAGCCGGCGCGATCATCGAAGTCGAAAAGGACCGGATTCACCTCAATGCGGCCTCGCGGCTCAAGGGGGTCGATATCCGAACGCTGCCGTATCCGGGTTTTCCCACCGATATGCAGGCGCAGATGGTGGCTTTGATGACGGCGGCGGAGGGCATGAGTGTGATTACGGAAACGGTGTTTGAAAGCCGGTTTATGCATGTCGAAGAATTGCGGCGAATGGGGGCTGAGGTTAAGATTGAAGGGACTCGGGCTGTGGTGACCGGGCCGACTCAATTGACCGGCGCGCCGGTAATGGCCTCGGATCTTCGCGCAAGCGCCGGATTGGTTCTGGCCGGTCTTGCGGCGGAAGGTACGACGGAGATCCTCCGGGTCTATCATTTGGATCGTGGCTATGAGCGGATGGAAGAAAAGCTACGTGGGCTGGGTGCCACGATTACCCGCCATAAAGAGGGAGCGGCTGCGGCCGGGACTCGCTGATATGATGCTGACGATTGCCTTGTCAAAGGGGAAAATGTTGGATCTTACGCTGGAGGTCTTTCGTCGGGCTGGCTATGCCATGGGGAGCTTCTCGACCGCGAGCCGCCGTTTGGTGTTCCCTTGTCCGGAGATCGGCATGACTTTCCTGATCGTGCGGCCAACCGATGTGCCGACCTATGTTGAATATGGCGCGGTGGACGTCGGGATTGTGGGAAAAGACGTCTTGATGGAGCAGGACAGCGACGTCTATGAGCTGTTGGATTTAGGGTTCGGAGCGTGTAGACTCGCCGTGGCTGCGCTTCAGGGGCAGGTTTCACGGGACCGGCTGTCCTCAAAAATTCGGGTCGCGACCAAGTATCCAAAGATTGCCGAGCGGTACTTCAATCAGCGTGGTGTGGAGGTCGAAATCATTAAGTTGTACGGGTCGATCGAGCTGGCACCGCTGGTTGGGTTGGCCGATCGGATTGTGGATCTGGTCGAAACGGGGAACACGCTGAAGGCGCATAACCTCGTTGAAGTCGAGTGCATCGCGCAGTCCACGGCCCGGCTGGTTGTTAATCGAGCGAGTTTGAAGCTGAAGCATACGAAAGTCACAGAGCTGATCGCAAAGCTCCGGGCTGTCAGTCGCGCAGGAGCTGGGTCTCGGGCAATTTCTCTGCGCAAGCCTTTGCGCAGGACACGTCGCACGGCCAAGCGGACGCCTACATGAAGATTGTGTCCTCCAGCGAACGCGCCTTTTCCCCCGCGCTGAAGAAAGTCGTGTCGCGCGCTCGCGTGCAAGGGGCTGCCGTTGAGAAGACGGTGAAGTCAATTTTACAAGTCGTGGAACGGGGTGGAGACAAGGCGGTCCTCCGCTATACGAAACAGTTCGACCGGGTCTCCATGAAAGCGACGGAGCTGCGCGTTCCTCCCGAAGAAATCAAAGCAGCCTACTCCCACATCAGAAAAGAGGAGGGCAACGCCCTCCGGTTTGCCGCTAAGCGGATCACGTCGTTCCACGAGCGTCAGCGTATCAAGACCTGGATGTATCAGGACAATGAGGCGATTCTTGGGCAAGTGGTGACGGCGGTTGATGCGGTCGGAGTCTATGTGCCGGGCGGCAAGGCGGTTTATCCCTCGTCGGTCTTGATGTGTGCGATTCCGGCCAAGGTGGCGGGCGTCTCCCGCGTGGTGATGTGTACGCCACCGCAAAAAGGTCCGATCAATCCCTACATACTAGTTGCAGCCGATATCGCCGGCGTTACGGAGATCTATCGCGTTGGGGGCGTACAAGCCGTTGGCGCAATGGCTTACGGAACCAAGACGATTCAGCGGGTCCATAAAATCGTGGGCCCTGGTAATATCTATGTTGCGACGGCCAAGCGGCTCCTCTATGGCACGGTTGGTATTGACATGGTCGCCGGTCCAAGCGAGCTGCTTGTCGTGGCCGATGGTGACGCCAAGCCGGCCCATGTGGCGGCAGATCTCCTCTGCGAAGCTGAACATGACGAAGATGCGCAGGTTTATCTCGTCACCACATCAGCGCAGTTAGCGAAGGAGGTAGTGCGGCTTATCGGTAGCCAGCTGAAGGGACTGCAGCGGGAAAAGATTGCTGCCAAATCGATTGCGCGCCATGCGGTGGCCTTCGTGGTGACGACGATGGACGAAGCCATCGATGTGGCCAACGAGATTGCCCCGGAACATTTGACCCTCTCAGTGGATGAGCCTTTCGATTATTTAGAGAAGATCCGTCATGCAGGGGCGTTGTTCCTGGGCCGGTATACGCCCCCGTCTGTGGCCGATTATGTGGCAGGCCCGAATCACGTTTTGCCGACTGGCGGGACGGCGCGCTTCTTTTCGGCTCTGTCTGTTTACGATTACCTCAAAGTCAGCAACATCGTGTACTATACGAAAGAGGAGCTGAGCAAGGTGAAAAATCATCTCGTTCAATTGGCCCACATGGAAGGGTTCGATGCCCACGCGAAATCGGCCCAAAGCAGGTTCTCATGAAGAAAACTGTGACACATCGGCAGGCGACGATCCATCGGGCCACGAAGGAAACGGACATTCAGGTTTCCTGGGTGCTGGATGGCAGCGGTCAGGGGAAGATCGATAGTGGCATTCGGTTCTTCGACCATATGCTGGAGCTGTTGGCCAAGCACGGATTCTTCGATCTGACGGTCAAGGCCAAGGGCGATATCGATATCGACGAACACCATACGGTGGAGGATGTCGGAATCGTCATGGGCAAGGCGCTGCACCAAGCCTTGGGGGAAAAGGCAGGGATCAAGCGGTTCGGGTTTGCCTCGGCCCCGCTCGACGAAACCCTCGCTCAGGTCACGGTGGATCTCAGCGGCCGGCCCTACCTCGTCTACAATGTGGTGTTGCCAGATCGGAAGATTAAAGCCTTCGACCTCGGTTTATTCGAAGATTTTTTTCAGGCTTTCGTCACTCATGCCGGACTGAACTTGCATGTAAATCTGATGTATGGCCGCAATCCGCACCACATCATGGAAGCCATCTTCAAGGCCTTAGCCAAGGCGCTCGATCAGGCCACGAGGCCGGAAGAGCGGTTGGCAGGAAAGGTTCTCTCGACGAAGGGGCTGCTGTAAGTCAAAGTGAGCGGTCGACATATATTGGTCGGTAGGGGCAGGTTTCTGAAAAGGAGCCTGCCTCTTTTGTTTCATGGACCAGTTCAGAGGTTCTGGAGATTGGGAGTGGCGAGATGGCATCAGTTGCGGTATGGTTACGGCCTTACGGCTAGACTAAGAGTATAAAGGCTCAGAGCTAAGTCTTTTGATAGTTCGGTCCTGTGCCACAACTTGGAGAGTGTGCCGCAGCGTGTTCAAAAAGCTCCCCAGCAAGGCCGCAGCGAGTGAAAGTCCGAGGCGTACCCTTCAGGGTACGCTGAGGGGCTAAACGATGCGAGAATGAAGTTGGCAGACTTTTTTTAGTAGCTTGTTGAGAGAGCAGCTATGATTGCGATTATCGACTATGGCATGGGCAACCTCCGCAGTGTCTCCAAAGCCTTTGAGGCGACGGGGCATCAGGCGGTCGTGACTCGTGATCCGCTCATGATTGGAAACGCAAGTCATGTGGTGCTCCCAGGGGTCGGTGCCTTTGGTGATTGCATGGCCAATGTCGAGCAGTATGGGCTGGTAGAGCCGATTCGAGCCGCGATTCAATCGGGAAAACCGTTTCTAGGGATCTGCCTAGGGCTCCAATTGTTATTTGAGGAAACCGAAGAGTTTGGGACGCACAAGGGTCTTGGCATTATCCCCGGTAAGGTCAGGAGATTTCCTGTCCGCCAAGGGTTGAAGGTGCCGCATATGGGCTGGAATAACGTGACGATGGAGCAGCCCTGTCCTCTGTTCGAGGGAATTCCTGACGGGTCTTATTGGTACTTCGTCCATTCCTTTTATGTCGATCCCGCTGACAAGACCGTGGCGGCAAGCAGCACGAATTATGGAACAACGTTTGTGTCGAGCATCTGGCGGGATAATGTAGTGGCTTGTCAGTTCCATCCTGAAAAGAGTCAGGCCGTTGGGTTGCAGTTGATCAACAATTTTGGATCATGGAAGTGAGCATGATGAACAACAAGGGATGGTCGATGGCCGTGGTGGGGCTAGCCCTGTTGGTAGCGGCCGGCTGTAGCGGGTCCAAAGTAGCCTCAAAGTCGTCTGCCGAATTGCCGCGTTATCAGGTGCGCACTATCGCCCTGGTCCCGTTTACGACGCTCACGACCCCACAGATGAGGGATGCCGCCGGTCAGATTTTCTCGGCTCCGTCAGGAGCTCATCAGTTTGATAGAGGTCTCGCGGGGCCGCTGCAAATTGAACAGCTTCAGAGCCAGACAGCCATTGTGCCAACTAGTGCGGGAGGCACGGTTACACAGTTGCTCTGGAGCCGGTTGAAGTCTCGGCAGGGTGTAACGGTGCTGTCGCCTGGTGAGGGGGCGAAAGTCTTGGCGGCCCAGAAGCCGCAACCTCCAGCTGGTCTGGCCCAGGCGGTGGCGGTGGCAAAACAGCTCAAGGCAGATGCTGCGCTGATTGGTCAGGTGATGGTGTATCAGGAGCGAGTTGGGAGTCGCTTTGGCGCCAACCCCACGGCTCGGGTGGGGTTTGAAGCCAAGCTGGTGGCGGCAGACGGGCAAGTACTCTGGGAGGGGAATTACTACGAGCGGCAGAGGCCGATGATTGAAGACCTCCTGGGATTTTTTGAGCGTTGGGGCATGTTTGTGACCGCGGAGGAGCTGGCGGGCTACGGGGTTGACCTTGTGCTCTTCGAATTTCCGTTTGGGACGGCAGGGGAACGTTAACAGAGACGGTGTTTTCTATGCTTGTGATTCCCGCGATTGATTTAAAAGATGGCCGCTGTGTGCGGTTGCGTCAGGGCGATATGGCGGCTGAAACGGTCTATTCCGATGACGTATCGGCTATGGCGAGGCAATGGCAACAGGGCGGCGCGACGCTGATTCATGTGGTGGATTTGAACGGAGCCGTGGAGGGTGAGCCGCGCAATCTTCCGCAGATCGAAGCGATCATCCGTACCGTGAGTCTAAAGATACAGGTAGGGGGAGGAATCCGGTCGATCGAAACGGTGCGTCGTTATCTCGGTGCCGGCGTCAGTCGGGTTGTGCTTGGCACCGCGGCCTTGACCGATCGGTTGTTTCTGGAGAAGGCCTGCCTAGAATTCCCTCGCCAGATTCTGTTGGGATTGGACGCGAGGGACGGGAAGGTGGCGGTCAAGGGCTGGACGTCGGTCTCGGAGACCAAGGCGACCGATCTCCTTCAGGAGCTGGCAGGCTATGCCTTGGGTGCCGTGATCTATACGGACATTGCCTGCGACGGTATGTTGGGTGGGCCGAATCTGGGGGCCTTGCGGGAAGTGGTCGAGTTGTCGTCCTTCCCCGTGATCGCCTCCGGCGGAATCTCTCGCGTTGAAGACTTGTGGGCGGTGCAGGCGCTCGGTCCAAGGGTCGAAGGTGTGATTGTCGGGAAAGCCCTCTACGATGGCAAGTTGGATTATCAGGCCGCCGTTGCAGCCACCCGTACGATGAGTGCGGAGGACTGAATGATGCACGGGGGATTAAACAAGACCGTTGATGTCGAGAGAGCTCTTTTGTCTCTGAATGCAGCGCTTCGCTTAGTTGTTCATTCAGCCTTGATCGTTCAGCCTTCATCGGTACTGTTACTATGCTGACCAAGCGTATTATTCCCTGCCTCGACGTTAAAGACGGCCGTGTCGTCAAGGGCGTGAGTTTTGTGAACTTGCGTGATGCAGGCGATCCGGTCGAAGTCGCCACGGCCTACGACCGCGAAGGAGCCGATGAGCTGTGTTTTCTGGACATCACGGCCTCTCATGAAAATCGTAAGACCATTCTTGACGTGGTCGAGCGAACGGCGGCGCGGGTGTTCATGCCCCTGACTGTCGGCGGAGGGGTACGAACGCTCGAGGACATCCGGGCTCTGTTGAACGCAGGGGCTGATAAGGTGAGTATCAATACGGCAGCAGTCCAGCGGCCGGAATTTGTGAGGGAAGCAGCAAAGCGATTCGGGACCCAATGTATTGTCGTGGCGATCGATGCCAAGCACCATCCCGCTCCAGTGAGCGGGTGGGAAGTTTTCACCCATGGAGGCCGCAAGTCGACCGGTTTGGATGTCGTCGAATGGGCGAAGAGAATGGCGCAGTACGGGGCAGGTGAGATTTTGCTCACAAGCATGGATCAAGACGGGCAACAGCAGGGCTATGACGTGGTGTTGACGGCTGCCGTATCAGAGGCTGTCTCGATCCCGGTGATTGCGTCGGGGGGCGTGGGGAGTTTAGACCATCTCTATGACGGATTCGTCAGAGGTAAGGCGGATGCGGTCCTGGCCGCGTCGATTTTCCACTTCCGGACTCACACCATTCCGGAGGCGAAAGCCTATCTGCGTCAGAAGGGAGTGGCGGTTCGATAATGGATATAGGGAAATTGACATTCGATGGGCAGGGGCTGATTCCAGCCATTGTGCAGGATTGGCGGGATGGGACGGTACTGATGGTCGCCTTTATGAACCAGGAGGCCTTGCAGAAGACCATCGAGACCAAGTCGGTGCACTTCTGGAGCCGTTCGCGCAAGGCGTTATGGGAGAAGGGCGAGACTTCTGGCCATACGCTGCAGCTCAAGGACCTGTTTTTTGATTGTGACGGCGATGCCCTTCTCGTGAAGGTCGAGCCGGTCGGTCCGACCTGCCATACGGGAGAGCGGTCCTGTTTCTTTTCCCGTTTAGACTCGCCTGAGACGAAGACCTCCGAGTCCTGGGGGGGGATTCTTGAACGCCTCTATCAGATGATCCAAGAGCGGAAGCGTCAGCCGTCGACTGAGTCCTACACCTCCAAATTGCTTGAAGGTGGAGTCGATCGCATCTTGAAAAAAGTCGTGGAGGAAGCAGGAGAGGTGGCAATTGCTGGGAAGGGTGGGAAGCAGGAGGAGATTGTTTATGAAACGGCGGATCTCCTGTTCCATACACTGGTGGCGCTGGGCTATTATGGCATCACCCCGCAAGAAATCTATCAGGAGTTGGCGACTCGATTTGGGAAGTCCGGTTTGAGAAAAGAAACCGCCCTATGAGTGACTGTCTCTTTTGTAATATCGTCGCGAGGACTATTCCGACACCCCTCGTCTATGAGGATGACTTGGTCGTCGCCTTCGATGATATTAATCCTCAGGCGCCAATTCACACGCTCGTCATTCCCAAGGCACATGTGGCCTCGATGGCCGAGCTGCACAATTCGGATGCTGAACTGCCGGGGAGGTTGATGTTGGTTGGCAGTAAGATTGCGAAACTAAAGGAGATTGCTGATTCCGGGTACCGTGTCGTCGTCAACACCGGATCCCATGGCGGGCAGAGCGTTTTTCATCTCCATCTTCATGTTCTGGGCGGGCGCCATCTTGCCTGGCCTCCCGGCTAGCGTTAGGTTCACCACGTTGACAGGTTTCTTTCCCCTCTGTTAGTCTTAAAGGCCTATTTTTCGACCACTTATGTTTACCTTCCCGCCGGTGCAGGTGGGGGATATAGGAGCTGCGACTCTCGTGGCCCGAGGCTTGATTTCTGAAAATGTGATTAATCAGGTCAGAGATCGGGCTGATATTGCCGAGGTGGTTGGACATCATGTGAGTCTGACCAGAGCCGGCCAGAACCTGAAGGGGCTCTGTCCCTTTCATCAGGAAAAGTCGCCCTCCTTTACCGTCAGTCCTTCCCGCCAGATTTTTCATTGTTTTGGCTGCGGCGTGGGCGGCAACGTGTTTACGTTTTTGATGCGGATTACCGGCGCGAACTTTCCTGAGACGGTTCGTGAGCTTGGGCAGAAACTCGGGGTCGATGTGCCTGAGAGCGGGCCTAGCGTCGGACCTCAGGCGGTACAGGCGAGTCGCCTGGAACTGCTAAATCGTGCGGTGGCGGCTTGGTTTCAGCGGAACTTGCGGGACAGTGCGACTGGCGAGACGGCGCGGGATTATTTGGCCAGCCGTGGTGTTCAAGCCGCGACGATCGAACGGTTTGAAATCGGGTGTGCGCCGGCTGAGTGGGACGGGCTCGTGAGAGCGCTGGGGGAGCAGGGTTTTTCGCCGGATGATTTAGTTGTGGCGGGATTGACGATCGCACGGGAGCAGGCATCGGGGTCCTACGACCGTTTTCGCTCACGAGTGATGTTCCCCATTACGGACTTGCGCAAGCGGGTTGTCGGTTTCGGCGGGCGTATCCTTGGAGAGGGGAATCCGAAGTATCTGAATTCGCCGGATACTCCCCTGTTTAAAAAGGGGCAGACGCTTTATGGGTTAGAGCTGGCGCGTGAAGCCGTCGCTAGGCTGAAGACCGTGATCGTAGTGGAAGGGTATTTCGATGCGGTTGCTCTGCACCAAGCCGGGCTGATTCATACGGTTGCGACGCTGGGGACCGCGCTGACGGCGGAGCATATTCAGGTGTTACGGCGGTTTGCCTCGAAAGTCGTGCTGTTGTTTGACCCGGATCCAGCCGGGGTTCGTGCCGCATTGCGAGGGCTTGATCTGTTTGTGAATAGCGGGCTCGGCGTAAAAGTCGTCACGTTGCCGACCGGCGAAGATCCTGACACTTACGTGCGGAAGGAAGGGCCAGAGGCCTTTGTGCGGTTAGAAGAACAGGCGCCGAGCCTCTTGGATTTTTCCCTCGAGCACAGTTTGAGCACCGCGGAGTCCAGCACCATTGAAGGTCGTATTCGCAGCGTAGACGATGTGTTGCGGATATTACAAAAGAGTGAGCATCCCATCGAACGGGAAGAGCGGATTCGTGTGGTGGCCGAACGGCTGGGGATCAGCCAGCAGCGACTGATTGAGCGGTATCCGGCGTTGGTGCAGGCCGGGGGGCAGCGCCTGGTGGCTGTGCAATCGGCTGGCGTGACACCGGCGATGTTTAAGGGCGCGAATGAAGAACGGGATCTGGTCTATCTGCTGCTGCATGGGCATTTGACGCCTGCCGACGTGCAACGATTGAAGCCCGTGGCCTTCTCGGTGCCTGCTTGCCGCATTCTCGTCGAGGCGGCCTTGACCCATCTCGATCCCGATGGCCGAATTGGACTCAGGTTGCTGTTGGATGCCGTGGTTGACCATCCGGATTGCGGGTCGCTGGCGACTGAGCTCTCCATGCGGGAAGACCATTTCGACGACGTGCCAGCGCACGTTGCGGGCTGCTTGGATACGTTAGAGCGGAAGCGGGCCGAGGCCCTGTTTCGGGATTTGATCGTGCAACTGAAGGCCGCCGAACGGGAAGGTCGGGTGGAGGATGCGCAGACGCTCAACGCACAAGTGAATGAATTGCGAATGCAAAAGGCCGGTCGGCCCGCTGCTGGGATTTTGTCTTTAGTGAAGGAGTAGTCATGGCGAAAAAAGAGTTGCTCGGGGAAGTTAAGAAACTGATTGCGATCGGCAAAGAGAAGGGTTTTTTGACTTATGCCGAGTTGAATAGCACGTTGCGAGCCGAGGCGGTGTCGCCTGAACAGCTCAGCAGCATCATGACAATGTTCGGTGAAATGGACATCGAGATCGTTGATGCACCTGAGGGAGGGCGGATCAAGAAATCCCGAGATGCTGAGGAGTTAAGCGAGGATTCCGAGGGATCTGCTTCGGGCGCCGGCGATGAGAACGAGAAGGAAGAGAAGGAAGAAAAGGAAATCGATTTAACCCCCGGCACGCTCAGCCGGACCGATGATCCGGTTCGCCTCTACCTCAAAGAGATGGGGAGCGTGGCTTTGTTGAGCCGCGAGGGGGAAGTCGAGATCGCAAAACGCATCGAAGAGGGGAAGAAAGACATCTCTGCGGTCATTTACGGGATGCCGATGACGATAGAGTTTGTACTCACGCTGCGTGATCAGCTCAAAAATGGGACCATCAATGTGCGTGAGATCGTGCCACTCGTTGAGACCGAGGAGGAATTCGATGAAGAACAGATCCAGCGGGACACTGAAGAGCTGCAAGTCAAGACGCTCGAGGGGTTGAACTCCGTCCGAAAAATCTCGACCTCGCTTCAGGGCCTCTATAAAGTGGCGCGGCAGGCCAACAGCGATCCCGTGCGACAGAAAAAGATTAAGAAACAGATCGATACGATTCGCAATCAGGTCGTGGAGAAGATGGAGTCCGTCAACCTGCATGGTGTCCTGAAGGATCGGATGGTGCAGCGGGTGCGGGAGCTGGCCATTCAAATCCGCACGTCGGAGCGAGAGATTGTCAATTGCCAGCGTCGACTAGGGATCGGCGGCGAAGCTAGTGCGGAGGCCCTAAAAAAGCTTGCCCGTGGTGACCGGAAAGATTTTCTCGCCGTCAAGCGCAAGACGAGCTGCACGGAAGCGGCGCTCAACGAGATTAAGAATGTGTATCAGGCGGCCAAGGGCCAGATTCGAACCCTTGAGACTGAAGAAGCACTCGTCTCCGCGGAAGAGATCAAGAGCGCAGTCAAGTACTTGGATGTTGCAGAGGAAAAAGTTAAGCGAGGGAAAGCTGAGCTGGTTGAGGCGAACCTTCGTCTCGTTGTCAGCATTGCCAAGAAATACACGAACCGCGGTCTCCAATTCCTGGATTTGATCCAGGAGGGCAATATCGGCTTGATGAAGGCAGTGGATAAGTTCGAGTATAAGCGTGGCTATAAGTTTAGTACCTATGCCACTTGGTGGATTCGTCAGGCCATTACCCGCGCGATTGCCGATCAGGCCAGGACGATTCGCATCCCGGTGCATATGATCGAAACGATCAATAAGCTGATTCGCACCTCCCGCCATCTGGTGCAGAAGCTCGGCCGTGAACCGACACCGGAAGAAATCGCTGAGCGCATGGATTTGCCGCTTGACAAAGTTCGGAAGATTTTGAAGATCGCGCGCGAGCCGATTTCGCTGGAGACTCCAATCGGCGAAGAAGAAGACAGCCATTTGGGCGACTTTATTGAGGACAAGAAGGCGGTCTCTCCTCTGGAGGCGGCGATCCGGTACGATCTCCAACGTCAGATCAATGGCGCATTGGAAATGCTCACGCCGCGGGAAGAAAAAGTTTTGCGGAAACGGTTTGGTATCGGTGAAGCTACCGACCATACTCTCGAAGAAGTCGGTCAGGATTTCGAAGTGACTCGCGAACGTATTCGGCAGATTGAGGCCAAGGCTTTGCGGAAATTGCGCCATCCGAGCCGGAGCAAGAAGCTCCGAAGTTTTGCGGAAACGCTCTGACGTGAAGAGGTGCTGTTTGAGATTTGACTCCGCTTTCTAGGCAGCCTAAAATTGAGTGCTATTGTCTGTGGATTAAACGCGAGGGAGTCATCCGCCTGATCGGGCCCATAGCTCAGGTGGTTAGAGCGGCTGACTCATAATCAGCTGGTCCTAGGTTCAAGTCCTAGTGGGCCCACCAGCACGGCCGCGGAATGCACCGACTGAGAACGTTGTGCAGAGCAACAGCCAGAGGAGTTCGTTGAATCATAATCTTTCCCCCCTCATTGCGTTGCAAAAGCTGGATCTCCGTATCATGGAGATTACTACGCAACGCCAGAAAATCCCCGAACGACTCCACGTAGTTGAAGCGCCTCTCCGGGAGGCCCAGCAGCAGCACCAGCAAACTAGTGCCGCCATGGAGGCATTGGTCAAAGAGCGACGGTCGCACGAAAAAGATCTTGAGGTGCACGAAGCTCACACGGAAAAGATCAAGTCGCGGCTACCCGAGTTGAAGTCTAACAAGGAATACCAAGCGCATTTGTTCGAGATCGAAGTGGCCAATAAGAAGAAGGGCGACTTCGAGGAAAAGATTCTTTTGTGCATGGAGAAGATCGAGCAGCTCCAGCAGACCGCAAAAGACGGTCAAACCACAGTAAGCGTCGTTGAAAGCGCTTTTGCCCAGGAGAAGCTGGTGTTGGACGCACTGGAGAAGAAGCTCGTAGCCGAGCTAGTCGATCTCGAATCTCAACAGCAAGCCCATTCAGCTCACCTCGAGGGGGGGCTGCTCGCCCGTTATAATTCGATCAAGGCGGCGGGGAAGGATCAAGCGCTTGTGGAGATTAAAGAAGGGACCTGCTCGGGCTGCCGGCTGCAGCTTCCGCCGCAATTGATTTCCGAGGTGAAGCGCGGGGAAAATATCCTGACCTGTCCCTACTGCCGCCGGATGCTCTATTGGGACGGACAGACTCCTGTCGAAACTGAGTCAGTGCTCGATCTTGATAAGACATCGATCCTTGAGATCGGAGAATCGCTCTAGTCCGCTTCTCCGTTTTTCCGATCACGGCCTCCGTTGTTTTGAAGCGCAGCTTCGCCACTGACCCCAACCGTTCCTCTCCATGATTCTTGACAGCCATACGTTCGGCCAGCTTGGCAGGAGACGAGGCCTTTTTGGGCATCGTCGTACCAATTTGACCCGAAGGCGCTTCAGCCGGCTGCCGCCTTGCCGTCGTTGCACTAATTCTGCGGGGCCGGTTGCAACCACTCCTGTTTCTTTCTATACTCGAACCGCGCGAGGGAGAGGGCTGGGTGATCGCTTGGGGCGGCAACGCTCTTAGAGGAAAGTCCGGACTTCACGGGCAGGGCGCTGGGTAATTCCCAGGCGGAGCGATCCGACACCAGCACCACAGAGAACAAACCGCCGATGGCCGAAGCGATGAGATGCAAGTTTTGTTGCTGCGGATCAGGTAAGGGTGAAACGGCGGGGTAAGAGCCCACCGCGGTGGTGGTAACATCACTGGCATGGTAAGCGTCGCCTGATGCAAGGCCAAATAGGAAGACACCTGTCGGCTTTCTTCGGGAAGCCGGCGACCGGCTGGCCCGGCCGAGGTCTTCGGGTAGGTCGCTTGAGGTTCGAGGTGACTCGAATCCCAGAGAAATGATCATCCCCGTGTGGGATCATATCCTAGGCGGGACAGAATCCGGCTTATAGGTCTTCTCCACCGCGCTTTTTTTATCGCTCGACGCAGCTCCCTTTCTGTCATTTTCTCTGAACAATACTCGATTTCATCAAGCAGGACGACGGGAACCTTTGATCCGTAGCGTTCTGCTAGGGCCGGATCTCCCTCAATTCTCACCTTGCTCGTGGTGATGTTCATTTCGGACTGGAGATGGGTTGCCATCTGGTAGATGACATCGCAGAGATGGCACTCATCGCGGGTCAGGATGGTGATATGAACGGGCAGGCTCATATTGTTGCGACTCAGGCTAACGGATGAGGATGAAAGGAAGGATATCATGCGACGAGTGAGACTGTCAGGAGGCCCCCCCCCTTCCTAAAGCCCGTGGCACTATTGACGCGGTGAAATAGGTGATGATAGGATTATGCGACTTTATCCCTGATTTTTCAGAACGTTCTGAGCTGTCAAGGGGTTCACGTCTGGCCTATTATTGTGTCGATCCCTCCGCTTGGTTTTTACCGCGGAATGGATGGAGGTTCTGTTATGAAGCTCACAGGTGCTGAAATCCTCATCGAATGCCTCAAGCGGGAGGGCGTGAAGACGATTTTCGCGCTTCCTGGTGGTGTCGTTTTAAAGATTTTTGACATGCTGCACCAGCAGAAGGACATTGAAGTCGTCCTGACGCGCCATGAACAGGGCGCCGGCCATATGGCAGAAGGCTATGCCAAGGCGACTGGGAAAGCTGGAGTCTGCTTGGTGACTTCAGGCCCCGGCATGACGAACGTGATCACCGCGCTGGCTGATGCCTATATGGATTCCGTGCCGCTGGTTTGTTTTAGCGGACAAGTCCCTACCAGCTTGATCGGGAATGATGCGTTCCAAGAGGCGGATAATATCGGTTTGAGTCGCCCCTGTACCAAATACAACTTTCTCGTAAAAGATGTAGCGGACTTGGCGACGACCATCAAGGAGGCCTTCTACATTGCGACGACGGGGCGTCCCGGTCCGGTGCTAGTGGACATTCCGAAAGATGTCTCCATGGACAAGGCCGAATTTACCTATCCAAGCTCCGTCTCCATCCGCAGCTACAATCCTGTGTATGAAGGCAATAAGTGGCAGATTAAGCAAGCGGCTGAGGCCATGATGAAGGCGAAGAAGCCGGTGCTGTATGTTGGTGGGGGGGCCATCTTTTCCGGTGCCTCGCAAGAATTGATGGAGTTGGCCGAACTGACCCATATGCCGGTCGATATGACGTTGATGGGGTTGGGGGCCTTTCCGGGTGAACATCCCCAGTCCATGGGCATGCTGGGCATGCATGGCACCTATTGGGCCAACATGGCCATGCATTATTCAGATCTAGTCGTGGCGATTGGGGCACGGTTTGACGATCGCGTGACCGGCAAGGTTTCCGAATTTTGCCCGCATGCCAAGGTAATCCACATTGACATTGATCCGACATCGATCAGGAAGAATGTCAATGTCGACATTCCTATCGTCGGCGACTGTAAAACGGTGCTGCGCGAGTTGATTCAGATTCTTCGGGCCACCGTGAACGGTGATCAGCGGGAGTTACGCAAGCCCTGGTGGAACCAGATTCTTGAATGGCAGCAAGCGAATCCGCTCGCCTATCAACAGGCAGTAGATGGGCCTATTAAGCCGCAGCATGTCATCAAGCGGCTCTATGAACTGACTAAAGATATGGACCCGATCGTGTCGACGGACGTCGGACAGCACCAGATGTGGGCTGCCCAGTATTTTAAGTTTGCAAAACCTAATCGCTGGTTAACATCAGGCGGGCTGGGGACGATGGGGTTCGGATTCCCTGCCGCTATGGGGGCGCAAGCGGCTTTTCCAGGTCGGCTGGTTCTTTGTATTGCCGGTGACGGCAGTATCCAGATGAATATGCAGGAAATGGCAACGGCGGTGGTGCATAAATTACCGGTCAAGATCATTGTGCTCAATAACCGATTCCACGGGATGGTGCGGCAGTGGCAGGATCTCTTCTACGAAGGGCGCTATGCTTCAAGCGATCTGGAAACGACGCCGGACTTTGTGAAGCTGGCCGAGGCGTATGGCGCGGTCGGGCTCCGAGCTAGCAAGCCGTCGGAGATGGATGCAGTTCTCAGAGAAGCCATTGCGGTGAACCGACCGGTGATTGTTGATGTGCCAACCGATCGGTACGAAAACGTCTATCCGATGATTCCTGCCGGCGGCAGCAACCATGAGATGATTTTGGAAGATCCACCGCATTTAAAAACGAAACAGGCTGGATCGGGGCAGGTGACTCCGAAGGATTTAGATACGATTCTGACGGCCTAACTTTCGGTGGCAGGAGTACAGAATGGGCATGGAACATATTATTTCGGTGACCGTCGAGAATAAATTCGGGTCCCTGTCTCGCGTCGCCGGTCTGTTTAGCGGCCGCGGATTCAACATTGAAAGTCTTTCAGTGGCGCCAACGCTGGATCCCTCAATGTCACAGATGACTATCGTCACGTCCGGAGACGAGCGGATCATCGAACAAATCGTGAAGCAGCTCAATAAGCTGATCGATGTTATCAAGGTTGTGGATTTGAATGAGAGTGATTTTGTCTCGCGAGAGACCGCGCTCATCAAGGTGCATACCAGGCCGGAAGATCGCGCGGAAACGCTGCGGATTGCCGATATTTTTCGGGCCAATATCATCGACTCCACGCCGGCGACCTATACCATTGAGGTGACTGGTGCCCCTCGTAAGATCGAAGCGATCATCAACCTGCTGCAGCCCCTTGGCATCAAAGAACTCACACGGACCGGACGTGTTGCGGTCGCCCGCGAATCGATTCGTGCGGCGAGCGTGCTGGCGAAAAAGGTTGTCCGCGAGTAGGCGTCATTTCGGATGCCACGCCCCATCGGTTTCTTGACAAGGCCATTACCCAAGGAGTGAGTGATGAAGATTTATTACGATAAAGACGCCGACTCTCAGCAGATTACGAATAAGAAAGTGGCAGTGATTGGCTACGGTAGTCAGGGCCATGCCCATGCGCTGAACATGAAGGAGAGCGGGGTGAACGTGGTGATCGGGTTGCGCGAAGGAGCGTCATGGAAGAAGGCCGAACAGAGCGGGTTGAAAGTCATGCCGGTGGCCGACGCCGTCAAGGCGTCGGATGTCGTCATGATTCTCGCGCCGGACGAAGCGCAAGCGGCCATCTACCGACAGGATATTGCTCCAAACTTGAAACAAGGCTCCTATCTCGCATTCGGCCATGGCTTCAACATTCATTTTGGACAGATTGTGCCGCCAGCCACGACCAATGTGTTCATGGTGGCGCCCAAGGGGCCGGGCCATCTTGTCCGGTCGGAATATACGAAGGGCAGCGGCGTGCCCTGCCTGCTCGCGATCCATCAGGATCCCAGCGGAACGACTAAGCAGATTGGTTTGGCCTATGCCTGCGCGATCGGTGGCGGGCGCGCAGGGGTGATCGAAACGAACTTCCGTGAAGAGACCGAGACGGACCTCTTCGGCGAGCAGGTGGTGCTCTGTGGAGGTCTTACCTCCCTCATCCAGGCCGGCTACGAGACGTTGGTAGAAGCCGGTTATTCGCCGGAGATGGCCTATTTTGAATGTCTGCATGAGGTCAAGTTGATCGTGGACCTGATCCATCAAGGTGGGATCGCGAATATGCGTTATTCCATCAGTACGACGGCGAAGTACGGAGATATTACTCGTGGCCCCCGGATTGTTACGGAGCAGACAAAGCAGGAAATGAAGAAGATTCTTGGGGAAATCCAGGACGGCAAGTTTGCTAGAGATTGGATTCTGGAGAACCAGGCGAACCGTCCAGTCTATAATGCCTTGCTGGCGAAGGGTGCAGCTCATCCGATCGAAGAGGTCGGGGGCCGACTGCGGGCGATGATGCCATGGCTGAAAAAAGAGCAGTTGGTCGATAAGAACAAAAACTAAAAAACGAGGTTTCTGTGGCAGATCGTGCCGTCGGCATCCCGTTTGCCAAAGAAGGAATTCCCTTCATTGGGGCTGCAGTCGGCCTGACACTGCTTGCAGGATCGCTGGGTGGGATGATTGCGGCGATCGGCGGAGCTCTCCTGACGCTCTTTGTCGCTTGGTTTTTTCGCAATCCCACTCGAGTGGTGCCGCAAGGGCCTGGTCTCATCGTGGCACCGGGCGACGGGAAAGTTATCGCCATCGAAGAAGAGTTTGAGCCGCGATTCATAAAGGATCACAGCATTCGCGTCACGATATTTCTGAACGTATTCGATGTGCATATCAATCGGATCCCCTGTGAAGGGGTTGTCGAGGATGTGCAGTATCAGTCGGGATTGTTTCTCGTCGCCAGCAGGCCTGATGCGACGTTGCGGAATGAGCAAAATGCCTTGATGCTCAGGACGGTGCAGGGGGCGAAGGTGCTCTGTGTGCAGGTGGCAGGATTGATTGCCAGACGGATTGTTTGCTGGATCTCGCCGGGTGCCCGGGCAATCTGCGGTGAACGATACGGGCTGATTCGATTCGGGTCGCGGATGGATACGTTTCTGCCGATCGGGACGGCGATTAGAGTGGCTGTCGGCGATCGGGTGAAGGGTGGAGAGACCATCTTAGGAGAGCTGCGATGAAAACTACTGAACTGCGTCAATCGTTTGGGCGAGATGGCCGGCGGCGTAAAGCCGCCATGCATCTCATTCCGAATCTGTTCACGACAGGGAACCTCTTCTGCGGCGTCTTTGCGATCTTGTCCGTTTTTAATGGGAATTACCTGATCGCCGCCATCGCCATCCTGGTGGCGATGATCTTCGATGTGCTGGACGGAAAGTCGGCGCGGTTGACGCATAGTACTAGCCATTTTGGTTTTGAGTATGACTCGCTGTCCGATATGGTGTCCTTCGGGGTAGCTCCCGGCCTTTTACTTTACTCCTGGGCACTGAGCGGACAGGGGACGTTTGGTATTGCTGTGATGTTTGCCTATGTCGCGATGGGGGCAGTGCGGTTGGCCCGATTCAATTCAACGGCGGCTGTGACGGACGGCAAGTACTTCACCGGTTTGGCGATTCCTGCTGCGGCAGGGATTGTGGCCTCACTCGTAGTACTCGATCATTACAGCATGAAGATTGCGGTAGATGTGAAGCCTATTCTCGTTCTCGTGATGACGTTGGCTCTGTCGTTCTTGATGGTCAGTACCATTAAGTATCGAAGCTTCAAAGATATGAAGTTCAGTGGCAGTCGACACATTACTTATCTGGTGTGGGGGATTTTAGTTGTCATGCTCGTGGCCGCCTGGCCCCAGGTAATGTTGTTTGTCATTTTTGTCGGTTATGCTTTACTCGGTCCGGCAGAACGGCTTGTTGGGTTATTGCCCAAGATCGAAAGGAAACCGTCGCCGAGCAAGATTGAGCAGTCTGTGTCCGGATCGAAGCCCTAGAAGGCTGTGACGAGGAATAGTAGGCAATGTGCATAGAAAACGAGAGAGCTGGTGGGTGGTGTAAACCAGCCTGTGCGATGCCGAACTCGCCTCTGAGCCAGAATCCGTGAAGCCCAAGCAATGGATTCCGTCTCGCCCCCGTAACAAGGCGGAATGAAGGGTTGTGGGCAACGCCACGTTGTTCATAGCTGAATCAGGGTGGTACCACGGAGCTTCTCGAGCCTCCGTCCCTGGGTGCGGGGATGGAGGTTTTTTTATTTGAGATTATTGAAAATGCTTTCCTGCAGCTTTCTCGGTCGCGTGTCTCCCTGCGATGTACCCTACGGGTACGCCGCAGTCGTCTCGCTTCCTACGGCCTTGGAGGAAAAGCCTTTTGAGTAATCTCACAGGATCAGAGAGGTGAAACTATGACTAGGATGATCAAAATTTTCGATACGACCCTACGCGATGGTGAGCAATCGCCTGGCGCGAGCATGAATGTAGAAGAGAAGATCATGGTGGCGAAGCAGCTGGCTCGTTTGGGTGTCGATATTATCGAAGCGGGGTTTGCCTATAGTTCGCCAGGAGATTTTGAAGCAGTCCACCGGATCGCACAGGAGGTCGAGGGGCCGACGATTTGTAGTTTGGCACGGGCGAGGCCTGAGGATATCGATCGAGCTTGGGAGGCCTTAAAGGGGGCGCCGAAGGTTCGTATTCATACGTTTCTCTCAACCTCAGACATCCACTTGAAACATCAGTTCAGAATGACGCGCGATGAGGCGAAGCGGCGCGCGGTTGAGATGGTGCAGCGGGCGCGGAGCTATGTGGACGATGTGGAGTTCTCACCGATGGATGCTAGCCGTTCCGATCCCGCCTACCTCTATGAAGTGATTGAGGCGGTGATTGCTGCCGGAGCTGGGACGATCAATATTCCCGATACGGTCGGCTATGCGGTGCCACAGGAATTCAGCAAGCTCATTCTCGGTATTCGCGAGCAGGTGCCGAATAGTTCACAGGCGGTGATTTCCGTCCATTGTCACAACGACCTTGGCCTCGCTGTGGGGAATAGCTTGGCGGCGGTGTTCGAAGGCGCAGGCCAGGTCGAGTGCACAATTAATGGTATCGGCGAGCGAGCTGGGAATACGGCACTAGAAGAAATCGTCATGGGTCTTCGTACCAGGAAAGATTTCTATCAAGCCGATACGAAGATTCATACTGAAGAGATTGCAAAGACTAGCCGGTTGGTCAGTAAGATCACCGGTATGGTGGTGCAGCCGAACAAAGCGATTGTCGGAGCGAACGCCTTCGCCCATACCTCCGGCATTCACCAGGACGGGTTGTTGAAAGACAAGACGACCTATGAAATCATGAAGCCGGAGACAGTCGGGCTGATCGAGAGCAAGATGGTCATGGGGAAGCTCTCGGGACGGCACGCGTTTCGGCAGAGGCTGGTAGAGTTGGGCTATACCCTCTCGGACGAAGAGGTCAATCGTGCGTTCGAGCGGTTCAAGAAGTTGGCTGATCAAAAGAAAGAGATTTACGAAGAGGATCTCGAGGTGATTGTATCGGAAGAACTGGCTAAAATGGCCGATCGGATCATCTTGAAGTCGTTCCATGTCACCAGCGGAACGGACCAGATGCCGACCGCCACGGTCGAGCTTGAGTTCGACGGACGCATGGTCACGCAGACAGGGACGGGCGATGGACCGGTGGATGCCATCTATCGGACGATTGCCACCATTATCCAGACGAAGAGCACGCTCCTCATGTATGCCGTGAAGGCGATCACAGGAGGCACCGATGCCCAGGGTGAAGTCTCAGTCCGGGTGCAAGAAGGCGGACGTACCGTGTCAGGACATGGGGCGGATACGGATATCATTATGGCTTCGGCGCGGGCGTATCTGAACGCACTGAACAAGCTGTCCTATTTGGCGGGAAAGCAGGCGCAGGGCGAACAGAAGGTGAACTTGATTTAGCGAAAGTGGCCACGGTAGAGTCATCCGCTTAAGTCTGGGCGGGAACGTATTGTTGGCTGGGAGGCGCGTCGTGGTTCATGTCACCCTGGCAGATCGGCCGGAGTTTCTGGCCGGCGACCATACAGTCCTGCGCGAGCTGCTGCATCCGACCAAACAACCACTCGCGCTTGGCTATAGTCTGGCGCAGGGGACTTTGGCTCCCGGTGCTCGCTCGAAATGGCACAGGCTGACATCTTCAGAGGTCTATTACATTATTGCTGGGTCTGGACGATTGAGCGTAGACGACTCTGTCGTTTTGGTCGGACCTGGCTCCGTCATCTATGTGCCTCCCGGAGGCAAGCAGTCTCTGGAAAATAGCGGATCCACTACCATCGAGTTCCTGTGCCTGGTCGATCCTGCGTGGCGGCTGGAGGATGAGGAAGTGCTGGAGTAGAGGTCTGTGCGGTCATCATTTACAATGAGGGAGAGTGGTCTGTGAAGGCGAAGATTGCCGTACTAGCTGGTGATGGAGTGGGCCGGGAGATCGTGCCCGAAGCCGTGAAGGTGCTGAAGGCTGTCGCTGAGAACTTCCAGCACCAATTCGAGTTTGTCTCCGGTGATGTCGGCGGCCAGGCCCTCGACAAAGTGGGGGTGCCGCTTCCACAGGCGACCGTGACCCTCGCGAAAGAGAGCGATGCCGTGTTACTCGGCGCGGTCGGCGGTCCCAAGTGGGAGGGGCTGGAGTATAGCTTGCGCCCGGAGCGAGCGCTGCTGGGCTTGCGTGAGTATCTGGGCCTCTATGCGAATTTACGACCCGCGAAGTTATATCCTATGTTGGCCGATGCCTCCACGCTGAAACGCGAAGTGATTGAAGGTATCGATATCCTCGTCATTCGTGAGTTAACCGGTGGTATCTATTTCGGGAAACCCAAAGGGATTGAGAAGCTGCCGAACGGCAGCGAGCGAGGGGTTAATACCGAAGTCTATACCACGGAAGAAATTCAACGCATTGCGAAAGTGGCTTTTGAGGCGGCCAGAAAGCGTCGGAAGAAGGTGACGTCAGTCGACAAGGCGAACGTGTTGGAATCGTCCGAGCTCTGGCGCCGCGTGGTCATCGATACCCACAAAGGCTATCAAGATGTGGAGTTGAGCCATATCTATGTTGACAATGCGGCGATGCAACTCGTGCGCAACCCGAAGCAGTTCGATGTGATGCTGTGCAACAATATATTCGGCGACATTCTGAGCGATGAGGCGGCGATGCTGACTGGCTCCATCGGCATGTTGCCGTCTGCCAGCATCGGGGCGCAGGTCGGACTGTTCGAGCCGATTCATGGCAGTGCGCCGGACATTGCCGGGAAGAATGTGGCGAATCCCATTGCGACGATTGCCTCGGCTGCTATGCTGCTGTCCTATGCGTTCAAGTTGGACAAGGAAGCAGAAGCCGTCGAGCAGGCCATCGTGAAAACTCTTGAGCTCGGTTATCGCACGAAAGATATTGCTAGCCCAGGGACTCGCCTCGTCGGCACAACGGAAATGGGCGAGGCTATTCTGAGAAATTTGAACTAGCTAGGTTCGTTGAAACAGATGAGTACGAATCTCACAGTCGTTATGATTAAGACCAAGGCTGGCACCGGCGACTCCGGCTGGTCCGGTGACGGGGGGGCGGCCTTGGCTGCCTGCCTGAATGAGCCGAAGAGTCTTACTCTCGACGCAGAGGGCAATCTGTTCATTGCAGACTCGGAGAATCATGTCATCCGGAAGATCGATCGGAAGACCAACTGCATCAGCACAGTCGCAGGTTTCATCCAAAGGGTTGCGACAATCGCAGCGCCCGTTGCGCCAACTCCCGAAGTGGAGGGGGTGGAGGACGATCCATTGGCTGAAAGTGATTCGGTCGCATCCCATGCTTTTACGCAACAAACAGACTTGAGTGGGACCGTTCGCTATATGGCGGCTGGGACCGCGCCGGCTAAACGGTTTAGCGGTGACGGGGGGCCTGCCAATCACGCATTGTTGAATTTTCCGACTGCAGTGGCGGTTGATCGGGCTGGGCATCTCTACATCGCGGACACGCTGAATCATCGGGTAAGGCGAGTGCATGGGATGACAGGGGTGATCACGACCGTTGCAGGGGTGGGGCAGCCTCGCTATTCCGGTGACGGAGGCTTGGCGGTCGAGGCGGGGTTGCATGAGCCAGCTGGCCTGGTGGTGAGTGACGGAGGCGTTCTTTATATTGCCGATCAGAGTAATAACCGAGTGCGGGCGGTGGATTTGGCCACTGGGATGATTCGTACGGTCGCAGGAACAGGCACGGCTGCGTATAATGGCGATGGTATGGTTGCCACGGAAACCGGTTTAGCCGGTCCTGGAGGATTGGCGCTTGCGTCAGACGGTACCCTGCTGATCGCCGATAGCTTCAGCGGAAGGATTCGGGCCGTTGATCTCGTTACCGGTTTCATTCGGACCGTGGTGGGTGGCGGTGGTGAGTATCGGTATGAGGGGCCAGATGAACCGCCCGGTAACAGTCTCTCTCGGCCATCGGGTATAGCATTAGATGGGGAGGGAAATATCTTTTTCACCGACTCGGATAATCATCTGGTACGGCGATGGGATCGGACCACCAAGCTGATTGAACGTATCGCCGGTATCGGCGTGGCCAGTTACGGGGGCGACGGGGGAGCGGCTCGCGATGCCAGCTTAAGTTATCCGTTTGGAATTGTGATGGATCGATCCGGGTGTCTGCTCGTAGCTGATACCTTCAATCATCGCATTCGGGAGATTGCGTTGTAGGTAGGATCAAGACTTATGTTGAAAAATAAAACAGGCTATGTTGTAGCGATCGTCGGGGCCACCGGGGCAGTTGGGACCGAAATGATCGAAGTACTTGAGGAACGGAAATTCCCTGTCTCACGTTTGGTTCCCCTCGCCTCCACTCGTTCTGCTGGCGGGGTAGTGGCCTTCAACGGCAACGAAGTACCGATCGAGATCTTGACGAAGGACTCATTTGCTGGCGTGGACATCGCGCTCTTTTCCGCTGGGGCGGATCTTAGTCGAGAGTTTGCGCCGATCGCGGTGAAGGCCGGAGTGGTGGTGATCGATAATAGCGCCGCCTGGCGGATGACCCCTCAGGTGCCGCTCGTGGTGCCGGAGGTCAATGCGCACGACATTCACCGACATAAGGGCATTATCGCCAATCCGAACTGCTCCACGATTCAAATGGTTGTGGCGCTGAAACCGCTGCATGATAAGGCCAGGATCAAGCGGATTGTCGTCACGACCTTTCAGTCCGTATCCGGGACGGGGAAAGACGCTATGGATGAGCTAATGGAACAGTGCCAGGACTTGCTCCGCTTCAAACAGCCAGATGCAAAGGTCTATCCCTATCAAATCGCCTTCAACTGCTTACCGCAGATCGACGACTTTCTTCCGTCCGGGTATACGAAGGAAGAGATGAAGATGGTTGATGAGACGAGAAAGATCATGGGCGACCAGTCGATCCATGTGACGGCGACAACGGTGCGAGTCCCGGTTTATGTCGGCCATTCGGAAGCCATCAATATCGAGACCGAGCGGAAGCTCACGGTCAACGAGGCCCGTGTGATTCTGTCGACGGCACCAGGCGTGCTGCTCTATGATGATCCGGCACATAAGATCTACCCAATGCCGCTAGAGGTTGCAGGGAAGGACGAGGTCTACGTGGGCCGTATTCGTGAAGATGAGTCGATTTCGAACGGCCTCAATCTCTGGGTGGTGGCGGACAATTTACGCAAAGGGGCCGCTCTCAATGCGGTGCAAATCGCAGAACATTTGACCAAAGGCTGATGGCTGAGTGGGGAAGTCTCGGCAAAGTCTTCATCGGAATCGGGGCCTGCGTAGCCTTGGTCGGTGTGCTGTTACTGATCGCAGATCACGTCCTAGGAGGGGGGCATCTTCTGGGCTGGTTTGGTAAGCTGCCAGGCGACATCTCCATTCGGCGAGACAACTTCAGCTTCTCATTCCCTTTTACCAGCAGCCTGTTCCTCAGTATCATCTTCAGTCTGGTATTATATTGCATCACATGGATCTTTCGCCGATGACACAACGGGGGATAGAGCTGTGTCGCGCCTTGATTATGGCGGGGACCTGCCTGTGCAGTGTAGTTTCTGGCGCTGAGGCGGCGCAGTCAATCCGGGTCATGCTCTCGGCTGATGTGCTGCAGCTCAAGGTCCACGCTGACCGCTCCCTCTGGGTGACAGATGCAAAAGGCCATGGTCAGGCGATGCGTGCATCGGTGCATGTGTCGGCAG
Organism: Nitrospira lenta; assembly: GCA_945865525.1. Lineage (GTDB taxonomy): Bacteria > Nitrospirota > Nitrospiria > Nitrospirales > Nitrospiraceae > Palsa-1315. The sequence goes on from CAMBDY010000017.1 coordinate 29,854, forward strand.
AGGGAGCGGGGTTTGTGCTGAATGGTGTTTTCATGCGGACGGATCGGCTGACGCTGGGTGGAGGAGAGAGCGGTCTTACGCTGACCTTCCCAGGGTCTGCCAAGAAGTCCCCTGAGGTGGCGATGTTATCGGGCGACTTCGGTACGGAGATTGCGGTGAACGGCCTCGTGTCTCTTGTGCGAAAAGGGAAGGGCTTTTTTGTCATTAATCAGGTGGATTTTGAGGATTATATCAAAGGGGTAGTTCCCGCCGAGGTCAGTTCGACGTGGCACCCGGAGATGTTGAAGACGCAGGCGGTCGCAGCCAGGACCTATGCGCTCTACCAGCAGATGTTGAGTGGAAAGCGCGAGTACGACGTGGCGGCTACAGTACAAGACCAAGTCTATCGAGGGAAACAGGGGGTTGATGCCGGAATTCTTCGAGCGGTCGAAGAGACCAGAGGCCTAGTCGTGACCTATCAGGATGCGCCGATCTATGCCGCTTTTTCCTCGACTACCGCGGGGCTGACGGAGGATTCCATGAATGTCTGGTCGAAAGAATACCCCTATCTCAAGGGGGTGGAATGTCCCTTCGATCTTGCGTCGCCCAACTATCAATGGAAGTCCTCTTTCCGAGTCGATACACTCGAGCAAAATTTGCGGCAGCAGGGTTTTGCGGTGGGAAGGATCACGACGATGGCGCCTGTTTCGTTCAGCCGGGGGGGGCGAGTCACGAAGTTGCGCATTCTTCATTCCGGTGGGGAGTTGATCCTTCGTGGAGAAGAACTGCGGAAAGCGGTCGGTTATACCATCATCCCCAGTACCCAGTTTGCCATCGAATCCATGGGCCGCGATGTGGTGCTCTCCGGCTATGGCGCGGGTCATGCCGTTGGGATGTGCCAGTGGGGTGCCAAGGAACTAGCTGAGCTGGGCTATCACTTTTCGGTGATTCTTCAGTATTATTATCCTGGCACCGAAGTGCAGAATATGACGCTGGTCAAACGTCCGATTCCTCCTTCTTTCTGATGCAGCTCTCGGATTTCGATTTTCCATTTGATGCTTCGTTGATCGCTGCGCACCCAATCCTCCCGCGCGACCAGGCCAGGCTGCTCGTACTGCAGCCTCAAGATCGTTCGCTGTCCCATCGCCGTATTGATACGCTGCCGGATCTGCTCCAGCCCGGCGATCTCCTCGTGGTCAATAATACGAAAGTAGTGGCGGCGCGCGTGACCGGGCGGAAACGCCCGTCTGGTGCGGAGGTCGAGATCCTCTTTGTGAAGGATTTAGGTAATGCGATTTGGGAGGTGTTGCTCAAGGGCACGTTTCGGCCTGGTCAGGTGATTGAGATTGGGACGGATGCGTCTGCGGTGGTGGAGGAGCGTGGTGCAGCTGGAACGAGGGTTCGGGTGGAGAGTCCCATTCCCTGGTCCGAGTGGCTCCGGCAACATGGCCAGATGCCGCTGCCGCCCTATTTGAAACGCGCGCCGATCGATCAGGACCGCGAATGGTATCAGACTCTCTTTGCGCAACATGAAGGGGCGATTGCGGCGCCGACTGCCGGGCTCCATTTTACGCCTGATCTGTTGGCTCGGCTGCAACAGCGTGGGATTGGACTCACGACCGTCACACTCCATGTGGGGATTGGGACCTTCAAACAGGTGACGGCCGAGCAGATTGAAGACCATCGGATGGGGGCTGAATGGGTCGAGGTCGGAGCAGAGGCGGTCCATGCCATGGAGCAGGCGCGTGCAGCAGGGGGGAGAGTCGTCGCAGTTGGGACTACTGTTGTTCGCGCGCTTGAAACGGCAGCTCGTGCGGAGGGCTGGATCAGGCCCTACCAGGGAGAGACGGACATCTTCATGACACCGGGATTTTCGTTTCAGGCGATCGATGCCCTACTCACGAACTTTCATTTACCCAAAACGACTCTGCTGATGCTGGTTTCAGCATTCGCCGGGACGGACTTCCTGCGCCAGGCCTATACGGAGGCGGTTCGCGAGCGGTACCGCTTCTATAGTTATGGCGATGCGATGTTGATTCTGTAAGCAGCGAGGGGTAGTTGGTGAGAGGTTAGCGGGAAGAGTTGTCGGGGGGCCTCACCCTTGCTTTTGCCCTAAGCCCTGCGCCCTTATAGCCGTTCGCGGTGAATCGTGATCGGGAGCGTGATCTTGAGAGATTCCGTATAGGCCAGCAGGGCGCGCTGCTGCTTTTGAAAGAGGACGTCCTGGATAGCATGGTCCTTTGCTCCGGCGGTCTTGGACGGGTCCGATTCCGTCTGCCGGAGCGAGAGGGTCTGCGCCTCGGAAATTTCGGTAGGGGTGAGCGCTACGGCGTTCCGGATGATCATCTGGGCTTTACTGCGGAGCACTTCTTTCACTTGCATCGCCTCAAACAGGGCTGGCGTCAGATGGTTCGTGGCCAGAAGCCGCTGGTAGATTTCTGGCTCGAAGGTGCCGTTCTTTTGGAAGGCAGAGTCCTGCATGATGGCGTCCCGCAGGTCGTCATCTGTCACCGTGAGCCCCATGTTTTTTGCCGCGATTAGCCAGATTTGACGGTCGATCAGTTGCTCGACCACAGATTGCTTGAACATTTCGTCGTTGAAATCCCCGGGGAATTTGTCTTTGTAGAAACGGTAGGCGTTTTCATAGACGCGCCGAAACTCATCGTGGGATATAGTGAGATCGCCGACTGACGCGACGACGGTGTGGGTCTGCTCGCCGAATCCCCACCAACCCATGGTGATCACGAAGGCGAGGGCGATGATCCCCATGATGGACTTAAGAAGCCAGGGATAGTTATGAGACGCATCGCGCATCAATTTGATCATGAACATGCCTCGGGAAATTCGTAGGCGGGATTGTACTCAGGGATCTTGTGCAAAGGCAAGAGACCACTGTTCCTTCATGCATGTGGTGTGTTCAGGTGCTGGGTACGGGCCTGCGCGCCTCGGCGTAAAGTCCCGTCACCCTGTGGATTTGCTGAAGAAGGGGCTTTGTTTGTGCTGGACAGATTTGCTATAGTTCGCCATCAAATTGCGAGGAACGCTCGTGGCAGAGGCGGGTAGCGGGGTTCATTCAATCAGTGAGAGGATCTATCCCAAGGCGCAGGTCTTGAACCGCGGTATCGCCAAGTTGATCGATCTGTTTATCGTGGCGGCAGTCGGTCAAGTGAGCGTGCCGGCAGGGCTCCTTGCAGGTGTAGCGTATATACTGATCGCTGATGGGTTTGCGGGAGGGCGGAGTATCGGTAAGCGATTGATCGGCCTCCAGACGGTGCTGCCAGACCGGCATGAGGCCGCAGGGTTTAGAGAATCCATTATTCGTAATATGCCTTTTGCGGTCGCGCAGTTAGCCTTTACCGTCCCCTATGTGGGATGGATTGTGTCGGTAGCAATTATTGCGTTCGAAGCGATATTAGTTTTTGGAAATGAACAAGGGCGGCGTCTTGGTGACGAGGTGGCCGGTACGCAAGTGTTGGATGTGGGGCAACTGGCGTTGCCCGACTGAGCGTGTCGTCAGAGTCTGAGGAGAAGGGAGAGTAATCGTGGGTTTTCCGAGCGATATCTTCGGATGGTTCTCGAGCGATCTAGCCATTGACCTAGGGACGGCATCGACCCTCGTGTATGTCAAAGGAAAAGGAATCGTGTTGAAGGAACCCTCGGTCGTAGCGGTTGAGAGAAATACCCAAGAAGTGCTCGCGGTTGGTACAGAGGCGAAACGCATGTTGGGCCGTACCCCGGGTAACATTATTGCCGTGCGACCCATGAAAGAAGGGGTGATCGCTGACTTTGACATGGCTGAGCAGATGCTGAAGCGGTTCATTCTGAAGGCCCACAATCGCAGCATGTTTGTGCGTCCACGCATCATTATTGGTGTGCCATCGCGTATTACGCAGGTGGAACAGCGGGCGGTGCGCGATTCGGCGGAATTAGCCGGCGCCCGCGAAGTGTATCTGATCGAAGAGCCAGTGGCTGCTGCTATTGGCGTCGGCCTCCCAATCACCGAGCCTTGCGGCAACATGGTTGTTGATATCGGCGGGGGTACGACCGACATTGCCGTCATTTCGCTCGGCGGCATCGTCTATAGCGAATCCGTCAAGGTGGCGGGCGATCGCATGGACGACGCGATCATGAATTATGTTAAGAAGAAGCGTAACCTCCTCATTGGAGAACATATGGCGGAACGGATCAAGTTTGAAATTGGATCCGCCTATCCCTTTGAGGAACGCAAGACCATGATCATTAAGGGGCGAGATTTGATTTCCGGCATTCCCCGCACGTTAGTGGTCGATGATGCGGAGATCAGAGAAGCCCTACAGGAACCGATCGGGGCGATCGTGAACGCAGTTAAAGCCGCCCTGGAGACCACTCCGCCAGAGCTGGCAGGCGACATTATCGACCAAGGTATCGTGCTGACAGGCGGTGGATCTTTACTTAAGGGTATAGATATTCGCTTGCGTGAAGAGACCAATCTGCCAATTATCACCGTGGAAGATCCTTTGATCTCCGTGGTCTTGGGGGTTGGAAAAATCCTCGATGACTTGAATCTGCTGGCCAAGGTGTCGATCATGTCCCAGTCCAATACGTACCGATAAGGCTCCATCCCTCACTTCCTTATGCGGATGGCTAACTCGCGTTTTTCCTCTGGTGCCAGGCGGCTGGCGTTGACCTGCTTTGCACTTCTGCTGGCAGCTCTTTTTCTGTTTCCCATTCAAAGCCAAGGACTCTTGCAGTATCTCGGCGGGCCAGTCTGGTCCGTCGCGCGTATTCCACTTGAAGTGATTGCGTCCATCGACGGGGGGATTGCCAATCGCTGGCAGCAGTATGTGGTTTTGCAAGGCGTCTGGGAAGAGAACCAGCAACTCCGGAAAGAAATCGAGGGGTTACGCGGACAAAATACCCAGTTGCGTGAGCTGGCTACTGCGACTGAGCGGCTCACGGCCTTGCTGGAGTTGAAGGAACGGGAACGCCCTACAATGGTTGCCGCCCGAGTCATGGGGCGAGACACCACTAACCGGTATCAAGTCATTATCCTCAATAAGGGTGAGAGCGATGGGGTCAAGCCGAACATGGGCGTGATTACTCCTACTGGTGTCATCGGGCGCATTGTCAAAACAACCGGGGCCTCCTCGGTGGTCCTCCTGGTGACGGACCCCAACAATGCCATCGCTGGTCTCATCCAACGAACGAGAGACGAAGGGATTGTGGAAGGCGCCCAGCAAGGGCGGCTCCAGCTGAAATATCTTCCGTTGCTGTCGACGCTCCGAGTCGGCGATCGGGTTGTGACGTCGGGTCTCGTCGGCGACTTCCCGCGGGGGCTCGGGATTGGCACGATTACATATATCGATAAGCAGGAAGGTGCCCTGTTCCAGTCTGCCGAGTTGATCCCGGAAGTCGATATCGGGCGTGTGGAAGAAGTGTTGGTGATTTTGGCGTCGCATGGGCAGTCCGGGCAGGTGGCGGGAGGAGTAGATTTGCCCGGGAAGCCGTAACCATGAAATTTCTTTCCTATCTGATTCTTGTGCTGCTCCTCGTCCCTGTTCAGATGACGCTGTTACCTCATCTGAGCGTCGGGAATATTAAGCCTGATTTAGGGCTGGTGGCTGCCGCGTTTGTCGGGCTGTTTGCCGGTGAAATGGATGGTTTGCTCGTGGGGTTCGCGATTGGCTGGGTGTTGAGTCTGTTCTCTGCCGGCGAACTTTGGCTCAGTCTTCTGACACACGGGGGCGTAGGATTCTTGGCGGGATTCGTGGTACGGCAGGTGTCGCATGTGACCTCAATATTTGTAGGTGTGCTGTTGCTGGCGGTGTCTTTGGCGAGTGGACTGCTTGCTGCCGTAACCCTCACGACTCTTGATCGTGCGCAGGTTTGGCAGATGGTGGGGGCGATCGTTCTGCCTCAAGCGTGTTTTGACGGGTTGGTCGGAGCGGGGCTCTATTGGCTGCTCTCGCAACGGGTGCAGATGGCACGCCTGAGGACCGAATAGCGCTTGAGGTTATGGACGTGGGGAAATAATAGTGATTGTGAATCATGGCAAGATTTGGCCCGCACAGTTCTGAAGGGGAGGCGCTCCAACACCGGCTGGTCATTCTGCGTGTTGGGCTCTTGCTCGTCGTGGTCCTCTTAGGGGTGCGACTCTGGTACTTGCAGATTCGTGAGGGGCCCTACTATCGCGATCTCTCTGAGAACAATCGCATCCGCTCGGTTATCCTGGAACCGGCAAGAGGGTTGATCTATGACCGCAACGGGGTGTTGTTGGCAAATACTATTCCCAGCTTCACGCTCTATGTGTCGCTTGAAGACGTCAAGGATCGTAATGTACTCATCGACCAGCTAGCCAATTTGTTGAAGCTAGATCCTGTGTTTGTCCGGAAGAAGATCATGGCGAAGGGCAGCAAGCAACTGCCACGCAAGGTGAAGGATCGTTTAAGTCTCCGTGAAGCGACGTTAATCGAGTCCCATCGGTTAGACATGCCTGGGCTCATGGTGCAGGTCGAATCCCAGCGCGACTATCCCAGCGGTGTGACTGCGGCGCATCTGTTGGGCTATGTCGGGGAAGTTTCGCCGGAGCAGTTGGAGCGACCGGAGTTTTCAGACCTGCATCAAGGGAGCATTGTCGGTCAATATGGCGTAGAGAGGTTCTTCGACCGGTTCGTACGGGGGCAGGCCGGACGGAAAAGTATTGAAGTCGACGCGGTGGGCCACGCGAGACGAACAGTCGTCGTGGAGCCACCCCGTGCCGGAGATAATTTATATTTGACGATCGACGTGCGCCTGCAAAAGGTGGCAGAACGCCTATTGGGGGATGAGGCGGGCGCAATTGTCGCGCTGGATCCCAGAACGGGCGATGTGCTGGCCATGGCGAGCCGGCCTGGTTTTGATCCAAACATCCTTTCGCGGGAACTTACCCCGAGTCAATGGGCCGAGATCGCACAAAACCCGAGCCACCCGTTGAGCAATCGCGCTTCGCAGGGCCAGTATCCGCCCGGTTCAGTCTTTAAAGTGATGATGGCCGCTGCCGGGCTAGAGACCAATACGGTGACACCCACGACGACCATCCACTGTAATGGAGGCTATCAATTCGGCCGCCGCCTGTACCATGACTGGAAAGCTGGCGGGCATGGATCAGTGGACCTTCGGCGCGCACTGGTACAATCCTGTGACGTATATTTCTATACCGTCGGGCAGCGGATGGGTATCGAGACGATGGCCTCCTTTGCTCATCAGTTTGGGTTAGGAGAGGAGACAGAGATCGATCTACCGTCTGAACGGATCGGGATTGTGCCTTCTGCAGCCTGGAAACTGAAGGCTAAGAATGAGTCATGGTTGCCAGGGGAAACGATCTCGGCTTCGATCGGACAGGGGTATGTCACAGTGACGCCGCTGCAGATGGCGAGTCTAATCGGCACCGTAGCCAATGATGGCGTAACCTTCCGCCCGCGATTGGTCCAGGCGGTGATGAACCGAGTGACCGGAGAGTTGCAGCAGCGGCCGACAGTCCCAAAACGTACGTTGCAGCTGAGGCCCGAGATCTTGCCGCTCATTAAAGAGGCGTTGGCTGGGGTGGTGAAAGAGGGGACTGCGACGCGGGCGAAGTCGGCGTTGATCTCGATTGCTGGAAAGACCGGTACGGCTCAGACGACGGCCTTGGGGAAAGAAAAAAGAGCCGAGAAGGATATTCCCAAGAAGTTTCGTGATCATGCCTGGTTTGTGGCCTTTGCGCCGGTCGATGCGCCGACGATTGCCGTCGCGGTGCTGGGGGAACATATGGGACATGGAGGCTCCGCCGCGGCGCCTCTCGCAAAAGAGCTAATCGAGACCTATGTAAAGCTCATGCCATCTTTTTCTGCGAGCGCCACGAATAGCTTGGTTGCACAGGATGGTAACGTTGGCGGTCAGAGCGCACGATGATTGGCAGGACCACCAATAGCGCCAGCGTTGACACTTTCGATCTCCGTTTTATTGGATTGATCGTGGCCATCCTGGGGGCCGGCGTGCTGTCGATTTATAGCGTAACGTATGACCAGAATGCGGCGTTTCCATTTTATGCCAAGCAGGTTGTCTGGATTCTGCTCGGCGCGGTTGCTTTTTTGGCGATGTGGCTCTCAGACTATCATCAAATCGCTCGGTTAGCGTATCCTGCCTATGCTATCATTTTGGTACTGTTGACGGTCGTGCTCGTTGAAGGCAAGAGTAGCCGGGGGGCGCAACGGTGGATCCCAATGGGGCCCTTTGCGTTTCAGCCGTCTGAGTTTGCCAAGTTGGTCCTCATCCTGACCTTGGCGCATTACTATTCCAAAGCGCCACGAGTCGGATGGCTTCAGCGAGTGGTGTGGCCTGGGTTATTGGTGCTTCCTGGGCTGATCCTGATCCTGAAGCAGCCGGATCTCGGGAGCGGCTTGAGCTTCTTGGTGGTTTATGTGGTGATGTTGCTGATGGTAGGGACGCGGCCGAAGGCTCTGAGCATGGCCCTTGTGTTTGCGCTGATGTTGTTCCCTTTCGCCTGGGAGGCGATGTGGGGGTCATTGCATGATTATCAGCGGCAGCGCATTATGACCTTCGTTGACTCGACGTACGACACGAGTGGTAAGGGATATCATGCGCTTCAATCCAGAATTGCCATCGGCTCAGGGGAACTGACCGGAAAGGGACTCCACGGAGGAACCCAGAGCCAATTGAAATTTTTGCCCGAAGGGCATACAGATTTTGTCTTTTCGGTTTTTGCGGAGGAGTGGGGATTTCTGGGCGCGTTGGCCTTGTTGTTGTTGTTTGCGGCCTTGATCTGGCTGTCGTTAGAAATTGTGGCGCGCGCGAAGGACCGGCTTGGGGCGCTGCTGGCAGTCGGCATTACCTGCATGTTGAGCTTTTGTATCATGGTCAATATCGGGATGACGGTAGGCACATTTCCTATCGTCGGGATTCCCCTCCCGCTCATGAGTTACGGGGGGAGCGCGACGGTAATGACGCTGGCGTCGCTTGGTTTGCTTTTGAATATCAAACACCGTCGATTAAGTTTTTTTTAGTGCGCAGATGATTACGGGTCCTCGAATGCATCACGCTCGAGGCGCAAGGGTCTATGTATGGTGGAAACCGTCGGTCGACGAGGTGTCGAGTGGGGGCTTGAACCTGGGAATTTCCCGCGTTCATCCTCCCCATCGGTTCGACGGTTCTCCTGAACGGAAGGAGTCGGTATGGGTGTAGAAATTGCCATTACAGTCGCACGCGAGGAAACGCGCGTTGCGGTGTTGGACGGCGGAGTCGTTACGGATCTTTTCGGAGATCGGGCGAAACACAAAGACTTCGTTGGAAATATTTATAAAGGGAAAGTGGCGAAGGTCCTGCCGGGCATGCAGGCGGCTTTTGTGGATATCGGCCTCGAGAAAGCGGCTTTTATCCACGTTTCGGATCTGTCGTTGGATGCCGAGCCTGGCGATACCCTCGTCGATGGGGATGAGGATGACAAGAATGCCGATAAAGACGGGGACATGCTGGGTCCCAGGCGCCAAAGCTCCAAGCCAATCGAGCAGTTGCTGACCGAAGGGCAGGAGCTGATGGTCCAGATTTCCAAGGGGCCACTCGGCACCAAGGGTTCGCGGGTCACGACCTATGTTTCGCTCCCAGGCCGGTATCTCGTGTTCATGCCTAACGTGGAGCACATCGGCGTGTCCCGCCGCATCTCCCATGACGAGGAGCGAGCTAGGCTCAAGGATGTCATGAAGCGGGTTCGGCATCCAGGCTGCGGCTACATTGTCCGCACGGTGAGCGAAGGAGTTAAAGAAGACGAGCTGCGGTCCGACGTGGATTTTCTGCATGTGCTTTGGCAAGACATCCTGGCAAAGCGCGAGCAGAAGGGGGCACCGGCCCTCCTCCATGCCGACTTGAGCCTGAGCTTCCGCGTCGTGCGCGATCTTTTTGGGAAGAAGGTCGATCGGTTGTGGATCGACTCGCGCGAGGAGTATCAAGCGATCCGGGATTTTGTGCAGCGATTTTCGCCGGAGCAGACCTCCCGTATTCATTTCTATGACAAGGATGAAAGCCTCTTCGACCATCTGGGCGTGGAACAGGAGCTGACGCGGGCCCTCAGCCGCAAGGTCTGGCTCAAGTCCGGTGGACACCTCGTGATCGACCATACCGAAGCCATGACCGTCATCGATGTAAACACTGGCCGGTTCGTCGGGAAGCGTGATCAGGAGGAGACCATTCTCCGGAATAATCTGGAGGCGGCGAAAGAAGTAGCCTATCAGATGAAGTTGCGCGGGATTGGCGGGATCATCATTGTGGACTTTATCGACATGGAGCGGGAGAAGAATCGCGACAAGGTGTACCATGCGTTAGTCGATGCCATGTCGACCGACAAGGCCAGCACCAGAGTGTCCAAAATTTCCGATTTGGGGCTGATTGAAATTTCCCGCGAGCGGGTACGCGCGGATCTGCTGCGTTCCCTCTCCGAGCCCTGTCATTATTGCGAAGGCCGCGGCTATACGAAGTCTGCCACTACGGTGGTCTATGAAATCTTTCGCGATATCCGTCGGATCGGCAGCAGCCCCGAGCCGCAGAAGATCGTCGTCGGGGCCCATCCTTCAGTCATCGGATTGCTACAAGATGAAGAGCGGCAAGGGCTTGAGGCCGTGGAGCGGGAATGTTCCGCAAAGATCATTGTGATGCCGGATGAGCATTTACACCTAGAGCAGTACGATTTAGCGGTGCTGTAGGGTCGGAGTGTTGGTGCCGCACAATCGATGGATGGAGTGGGGGATCTCCTAGCGTTACAGCATGTGTGTTACGTTGATACGGATGTGAGGGATAGCCTCACAGTGAACTGGAGTTTTTATGGCCAAGGCATTGATTATCGTTGAGTCGCCGACGAAAGCACGCACCATTGGTAAGTATTTGGGGCGTGGCTATACCGTCATGGCGTCGGTCGGACATATCAAGGATTTGCCCACCAGCAAGCTGGGCGTAAACGTGGAGGACGATTTCGAGCCACAATATGTCACGATCAAGGGTAAAGCGAAAATTCTCTCGGAGATTAAGGCTAAGGCGGAAGCTTGTGACAAGGTGTTCCTCGCACCGGACCCGGATAGAGAAGGCGAAGCCATCGCCTGGCATCTCGAACAGGAATTGCTTGGGAACCCCAAGTCCAAGTCCAAGAAAAAGACCGATAGTAGCAAGATCTTCCGTGTGCGGTTCAACGAAATCACGGAAGCGGCGATCAAGCGCGCGCTGCAGGTGCCGGGGCAGGTCGATATGAAGCTGGTGAACGCGCAGCAGGCGCGCCGCGTGCTTGACCGGATTGTCGGATACCAGGGCAGTCAATTACTTTGGACCAAAGTACGCCGGGGACTCAGTATGGGCCGGGTCCAGTCCGTGGCGATGCGATTGATTTGTGAGCGCGAGCAGGAGCGGGAAGCTTTTCGCGCCGAAGAGTACTGGTCCATTGCGGTCACGCTGTCGGGAACCAATCCTCCGTCTTTTGAAGCGAAGCTGCATAGCATCAATGGCAAGGAAGCCTCGATTGCGACAGAGATCGAGGCGCAGCGCATCGTCGACGCCATTCAGGGGAAAGAGTTCGTCATTGACTCGATCGAACGGAAAGAGAAGAAGCGGAATCCCGTCGCCCCCTTTATCACTAGCCGGCTCCAGCAGGAAGCGGCGCGCAAGCTGCATTTTTCATCGAAGAAGACGATGACCCTGGCGCAGAAGCTGTACGAAGGCATCGAGATCGGGGCGGAAGGGCAGACCGGTCTCATTACCTATATGCGAACTGATTCTCCGCGTATTTCTGACGAGGCGACAGGGGAAGCGCGTCAGGTCATCCAGGCGCGGTTCGGCGCAGAATATTTGCCAGCCACGCCGAACGTATATAAGACGCAGAAGGCGGCGCAAGAAGCACACGAAGCGATTCGCCCCACGTTGGCGGCCCGCGATCCTGAGTCGATCAAGTCGTACTTGGAGGCGGATGTCTACAAACTGTACCAGCTGATCTGGAATCGGTTTATTGCGTCGCAGATGGTACCGGCTATTTTTGATGTGACACGCGTGGCATCGAGCCCCGTCAAGACGACAGGCAAATATCTGTTTCGCTCAACCGGCACGGTAGTGAAGTTTCCTGGCCATACAATTGTGTATATGGAAGGGAGCGACAAGGAGCTCTTCGCCCAGAAGCAAGCGGGGGAACAGGAAGTCGAAGACGAGGCCGAGCGCCAGTTGCCCCTGCTTACCGAGGGAGAGAAGCTGCAGCTTGTTTCTTTGGAGGGGCAGACCGTTCCTGGCGTGCTGTCCAAGCAACATTTCACTCAGCCGCCGCCCCGGTATAACGAAGCCTTATTGATCAAGGAATTGGAAGAAAAAGGCATTGGCCGTCCATCCACCTATGCGAGCATCATTTCGACGATTCAGGATCGCAAATATGCCGAGAAGGTGGATGGGCGGTTTGGTCCCACCGAAACAGGACGGACCGTGAATGATTTTCTGATGAAGGGGTTTCCGGATCTGATCAACGTCGACTTCACCTCGCACATGGAGGAGGAGTTGGACTCTGTCGAAGAGGGGAACAAGCCGTGGGTGACGGCGGTACGCGAGTTTTACGGGCCCTTCACGGCGGATCTAGAGAAAGCGAAGACGATTCCTGGTCCTAAAGATATCGTGGAGCCACCGACGGATATTCCGTGTGCGCAGTGCGGCAAGATGATGGAGATTAAGTGGGGCCGCAATGGCAAATTCCTCGCCTGTCCGGCCTATAAGGACAAGCCGCCCTGCAAGAATACGCAGAACTTTGAGAAGCTTGAGGACGGCACCATTAAGATTGTCCCGAAGATCGAGCTGACGACGGATGAGAAGTGCGAGAAATGCAGTAGCCCGATGGTGGTGAAGACCGGGCGGTTTGGAAAGTTCATTGCCTGCTCTGCCTATCCTGAGTGCAAGACCACTAAGGCGCTTTCGCTGGGCGTCAAATGCCCTCAGCCTGGTTGTGGAGGGGATCTCGTTCAGAAACGCACCAAGAAAGGGGCTCGGGCTTTTTTCGCCTGTAGCAAGTATCCGGCTTGTGAATATGCCATGTGGGATCGTCCGATCAACAAGGCCTGCCCGTCCTGCAGCGCCCCGTTCCTCATCGAGAAAGTCAGTAAGCAAGTCGGCCGTAGCGTCCAATGCCGGAACGAGGAGTGCGGTTATAAAGAACCCGCGTAGTTCGTTTCCCCACCACAGTTCCTTCGCCGAAGGCGTTGACCGATCGGGTACTTTTTGTCACTCCCTCATATCACATAAAGAGCCCAAGGCTACCCTCATCGTTGCCTCACCCATGCAGGGGGGAGGTAGGGATAGGGCGGCTTGGGCTCTAGGTGAAAACCGCTGGCTGCTCATTAAACCCACGGAAAACTGCACTAGTGTGTCAGGGCTCTTCGCCTCGTTTTCCAGCCATGAGCGGCTGCTTCAAAACCCACATTTCGTAGAGGGGAATCCACATCATGATCAGAAAGGTTACCATCATCAGTGTATCGCCGGTCAGCATGGTGATGACGAAGATAGGCGATATGTAGCTGATGAGCCACGGTGACAGGAGATCGAGTCCCACGCCGGCGAAGGATAGCCACGAGAGCCACACTTTCATCGCGTGACTGGCGCCAGTCAGGAAGAGGACATGGACGAGAATCATGAACACCACTGGCATCGTAAATAGATGGAAGTGGGTGATTTCCGCTAGCTCTCTAAACGACATTGGTTCGCCAAAGGTCGCATCCGATCCGCGATAATGGTCGGCAATGCCCTGCGGCGAAAGTGCAGTCATGCTATGGGCCCAGAAAAAAGAAAATAAAAACCCAATCAACATCAAGAGTAAGAACTGGGTGTAGAGCAGCCTGATATGACGATCGGAATCACGTAGTTTAAATCGTTGATTGAAATTTCTCATGCTGGGACACTCAGTCCGCGTATTTTAGTTGCCGAAAATTGATGTGAAGAAGCCCTTGTCAGTTTTGCGGGATGAAGTAGTATCGCTGCCCAGCCCTGCCGATTTCAAATAGAATTCGTCGATGAGGACCAGCACGCGTTTTACGCCAGCGCTCATCGAGCGTACGGACATAGTGGCCCCGCTGATGTTCACGATGTCCTTGTTGATCCTGATCGGGTCCAATACGGTCTTGCCATCGTACTGAGCGTTGAACCGTTTTGTCCTGACTTCGCTGCCCTTGGCGTCCCGAAACACGAGGAGCTCCACATCGGTACAGGCTCCAGTGGGATCGACACCGACCATATAAGTCATGGGCTTATACTTGCCGATCGTATGGTGAATCATGGCATACCCGTTGACTTTGTCGCCGGTTTGACCGATGTACAGCTCGAACGAATTCTCGGGGAACTTCCATCCGATCCGTTGTTCAATCAGGTCCTTCTTCTCGGCAGTGAGCCGGATGAATGCCTTGTGAATCTGCTGCGACTTTGGCATGACGGTCTTCAGCGCTTCTTCTTCCGTCATGAACTCCTCATACTTAAAATCATCCTCTTTCAGGAATCGCCGCAACTCATTATCCCAGATCTTTTCGCCGGCAAGGACGGGAAGTGCTGAAGAGGTGAGCAGGGCTGTAAGCGCTATGGCGCGAAACGCACTCAGAGGAGTAAGCATCCATGCTCCTTTAACTTTGCGTCCAGACGACGGTGTACATCGTGCATGACCTCTGCTGCCGATTGGCGGGTGACCCTGGCACACACGGGTGACGCTACCGTGACTGTAAGCGCTATGGCGCGAAACTCACTCAGGGGAGTAAACATCCATGCTCCTTTAACTTTGCGTCCAGACGACGGTGCACATCCTGCATGACCTCTGCTGCCGATTGGCGGGTGACCCTGGCACACACGGGTGACGCTACCGTGACTGTAAGCGCTATGGCGCGAAACCCACTCAGGAGAGTAAGCATCCATGCTCCTTTAACTTTGCGTCTAGACGACGTTGCACATCCTGCATGACCTCTGCTGACGGATCGGTGGCGGCCCAACCGAAGAGGCGCGATCCCCCGCGAAAAGCCCAACGCTGCCGCTCCTCCACAAAACTAACTTTCGTCACGTCGTCGAGTTGTTTCACTGTGAGGGTAATACGGGATCGATCTTTGCTGTTCGCCAAGTCACGTTGCAGCGCACCAAAGGTCCGTCCTGGCATCGGGATTTCTAGCCAGTCAGTCACAATCAGATTGGCATCTTTATCTTGCGTGGTGAGCGCGCGATCTTTTACCGTATCGAGCGCTGCCTCCCAGGCATGGTCGTAGCGGCACACTGTATACCGTTCCTGCAGGCCGCTAGTGGAGGCACAGGCCGTCAGGAGTCCAGTGATTAAAAAGAGATTGAGGTGGCGATACATTCGTGCCCGTTCTATGGTTAGTCTGAGGCTGCACGCTTCTGGCGTGCAGCCTCGGACCGATCAACTAGAAGTAGGTTGCACCTTGAATCAAGAACCCGTTTCCATTCATTGGGCTAGTGGAGCTGCCATAGTCCCCCCCATTGGCTAAGCCTAGTGGGCAGCGTTGGGTATTAAACTGCCAGTCAAACTTAAATACGGTATCTTCAATCGGCCTAAAATTCAACCCGAGTGTCAGTCGTTCCAGCTCCCGCTGATTGCCTATCGTATTGGGGCTTCTGCGCGTCCGGTTGTCGGTGTCGGTATCCACATGCTCCCAGCGTACGACGGCGGTGAGCGTGGAGGCATCCGAGAAGTGGCTCGGCGCCCACTGCTTCAGAAAGTCCGGCATGAAGTGGTAGTTTCCCTGAATGTAGTAGCCCTGCATTTCGGCGGGTCCGACCTGCCTCCCGGTCGTGCCCGTTGCGTTATTGTTGCTGATTCTGGTCCAGGCTGATTCGCCGATGACCTCAAAGGGGCCTCGTTGGAGCGTCCAGTCGAGGGCCCAGATGTCAATATAACCAGCGGCCACACTACCCGCTGCGGGTTTGTAGGCGCCATGATAGCCGGACCCCGCGACTTCAAT
>CAMBDY010000018.1 GCA_945865525.1 Nitrospira lenta
AATATCTTTACGGCCTTAGCGGCCACACCCTATGACTCGGTTCGAGTCCTTCTCGTCGGGCAGGATCCCTATCCGACTCCTGGCCATGCCCACGGTCTTTGCTTCTCGGTGCAGCCGACTGTTCGTCCGGTGCCACAATCGTTACGCAATGTCTATCGGGAACTTCATGACGATATGGGGTGCAGGATCCCTAATAATGGCTATCTGGAGCCATGGGCAGGGCAGGGCGTGCTTTTGCTCAATACGGCCCTCACGGTCAGGGCCGGCCAAGCCAATTCGCATCACGGACGGGGATGGGAGCCATTCACCGATCGCATAATCGAACTGGTGGCCGCGAAGCAGACGCGGGTGGTTTTTGTTCTGTGGGGTCGCCAGGCGCAGACGAAGCGGGGGCTCATTACGCAGTCACACCATACAGTGGTTGCAGCGGCGCATCCGTCGCCTTTATCGGTTAGGAAGTTTTACGGGTGTCGATGTTTCTCCCAGGTTAATCGTGAGCTTGTCGAGGCTGGGATGGCCCCGATTGACTGGCAGATTCCAGATGTCTAGCGGCAGGATTCTGAAAAAGTCCCTCAGCGTTGTTCTCGGCTCATCGAAATTCTCCACGCATCCGTGGGGGGACGCCGCCGGTTTCAACGCGCCTGCGATCTTCCCGGACCAACTTTTTGAGCATGCCGCATGCTTGGGTTACGCTAGGCCTCAGGATTCGGCACGCTGCCCTCGTGTGCGGCATCCTGTGACCGATCCAGCAGCAACTTTGCGCGTTGAAAGGCGTTAGTTCTGGCTTCCCACTCCGTATTGTAACCTTTTGACGAATCTTGGCCGTGAAGGCCGTCGTCGAGATGGCCGGACTCAGGCATCGTAAACTTGCATAGCCATTTGCCATTTTTGGTCTGGCTGGTGACCAAGATTACTTTCTGGCCTTTTGCGTAGCAAGTTTCTGTCATGGGCACTCCGAGGCACGCTCACTCGCCAGAACGACGTATCAATCCTGATGCGTTTAGCGCGAAGTCCCAAGCTTCGTCGGCTTCGCGCCCCACTAGGCCAGCTTAATAAAGCGATCTGCTGTCAACACGCTCTGGAGCGATTGAGTGACCGCACGGCGATAGGGAGCCTTCTGTCGTAGCATAATGACGAGTTCTTCGTCGTCGATGAGAATCGACAAGTCGTCCTCGGTTACTAGCTGTCGATCTGGCGCCCCGATGTTCATGCGATATTGGGTCTTCCCATCAGGATTTCTGTTGAGACCTGTGACAAGCTCGGTGAGCCCATCGATAAACCCGACATGTCCTTCATGCCGGTGCTTCACCTTCGTGCCATCTGGGATGCGGACCCAGGCGGATTTAGTTGTTCCTGTCTGTACGGACTTCACGGTATTCATGGTCGTCGTTGCTCCCTGTAATCCAATACGGAGTGAAGAGTATCTGCCGAGTCTGTATGGCCTGCTTCTCCATGGCGGAGGGACAGTAGTATCTTTCTTTTACCCACCTCAATCAAGACGAAATAAATCAGTGCACTCGTGCTGGGGACACAAGGGAGACCTGACGCATAGCCAGAGATACGGTGTCGCTGTCACGAAAGAATTCATGAGGGGATGCATAACTTCTACAGTGTAACATTTGGGAGATCGTACCACAGGCACATTCGCTATAGCGAATAGGGTGGCAAGCTCCCTAGTAAGCCATTATGATATGATGGTTGTCACTTGGTAGAGCCAATGTTTATCCATTCTGTTGAGAGGAGATTAGGGTTATGAATCTGACGCACCAGATCATGGGGATCTCTTTGGGGCTCCTTTTGTGTGCTGGGACAGGCCTTGCCGTAGAGCCAGCAGAGGTGGAAAAGTTCGTGAAGGCCCGCATTGAGATCGGCGAGATGATGACGAGTTATTTTCAGGGTGGAGAGCAGTTCAAGGCAGGGCAGCGGCCGTCGCCTGAGCAGATGCGCGAAATAGGCGCGGACATCAACGCGAAACTGGGGGCACTCTTGGGGAAGTATAATCTGACGGTCGAGGCCTACAGACAGCGGAGTCCAGAGGTTTTTGCCGATGAGGCGGTAATCAAACGGTATCTTTCCGAGCATCTTGATCTCAAGTTACGGTACGAGGCCCTTCCGATGGATCGGATGGGGCGTGGCAGCAGCGGGAGGGGATACTAGGCGTTCTTCCTGTGCTTCCGTATTGGGCGGGGGGATGAGTGAGCCTGGTTGCTAGTTTTAGGCTCCTCCCGTGGAGTAGGCGAACGGAGGCGCAGCGGTGAAACAGGGGTATCGATTGGTCATTGTTGATAAAGATGGTGTACTGGTTTCCGAATTCCAATTGACAGAGATCGCCTTGGCTCAACCTGAAGCCTTCGTGGAGGCGCTCAAACAGTCAATAGAGCATGTCGAAGAGGAAGAGCCCTAAGTGGCCCGTTACCACCGTTAGCTTGGATTTGCCTGCGGCCTTGCCGAGCACCGTGTTGTGTTGATAGGCGTATGACGGTGGAGGGGATTCGTTCGTTGTGACGAATGGTCTGTGGGGCGCTGGACGAGTGGCTCGGTAGTAACAAAAAGGGGCGCTTCGGATGAAGCGCCCCTTCTGCAACTTTTGCTGGTTAGCGCTTCGTTAGAAGCGGCTGCGACCGCCGCGATCGCCACCACCGCCACCAAAACGGCCACCACCACCACCGCCACCACCGGTGCGGGGCTCTTGGGGTTTGGCTTCATTGACAGTCAGGGGACGGCCGTCCATCTGGGTGCCGTTCAATGCCGCAATGGCGGCCTTGGCTTCTTCCTGTGTGGCCATTTCGACGAAGCCGAAGCCTCGTGATTGCCCGGTGAACTTATCCGTGATTACACGCGCAGACTCGACGGTACCATGCGCGGCAAAGAGGGTGGTGAGCTGTGATTCAGTTGCCGCATAGGGCAACCCGCCGACATAAAGTTTTGAACCCATGGGGGTTCCTCCTTCTGAAATTGATATTGTCTGCGCCGCGAGAGCGAATACACGAGGGGAAGGAACAGGCCGAAGACGCGAACAATGGGGCGGCTTGGGTCGAACTTCCAATCAAGATTCTTGGCAACAACAACATCGGTGATGGGCCGTTCTATTTGCTGTTTCATGCGAGGCCCGCCGCATGACACAGAACCATACTAGCAGAGGTGTCCATGAAAAGCTATAGCCCGTGGCACGTGGAACTGTTGGGTCCCAGTGGGGCAGGGCGTGAGGTGGTGGGTCGAACAAGCTGGGAGCCGAAAGCGTGTAGTCGCCCACTCTATACGTCTGCGGTGCCGGTGGGGCCGGGGCCGTGCCAAATGAGGTAGGGGGGTTTCTTCATCGTTTCAGCGGAGCGGGGGTAGAGGCGTTGGGCGTAGTTGTATGCCTCTGTTTGCGCTTCCAGACAGGTCGCGGCATCCAGGCCGTTAGAGACGATGCGGAAGTCCCCTCGGTCATCAGCCTCGATAGTTGCCATATAGAGGGCGCAGGAAAAGCTTCCTTTGTTTGAAGAGGCGGTGCTGATCAAGAGATGTGATCCGTTAGGAAACGTTATGATCGGGTCTAGATTGGTGCGGCCCATGGCTCGCTCTTCTCCGTGACGTGTGAGGTTAGCAGGCGAATTTTCTGTGCGCTATCAGGCAGGTTGGTTCGCGTAGGGTGTTACATAGAGGTTCAGGATGTGGCCCTCCCATTCGGTGCCTTGAAGGGCGTGCACGGCGTTTGCGGCTTGTTCTCCCGATCCCATTTCAACGAATCCGTATCCGGCTGACTTGCTGGTATATTTCAACCGGACGACATAAGCTCTGGCAACCAGGCCATATGAGGCGAAGAGACCGCGTAACTCACAGTCCGAAACCTTGTCCGGGAGTCCCCCCACATAGAGAACCCGCTTTCCCATCAGCTTCCCTTCGTGACCTGTTCGTTCGTCCGAGTGGGGAGGGCTTCGACATCCGAGCGGGTCCGCAACGATGTCGCAAGCCCCAGTGAAGCGAGTCCACGGATAAGCCATTTCGAAGGGTCAAAGTGGTACCAGTTGGGACCGTTTCGGAAGTCGGTCGGATACATGTGATGGTAGTTATGGTAGCCCTCGCCGAATGTTACGAGTGAGACCAACCAGCTATCTCGGCTGGAGTCGGATGTGTCGTGTGGCTGCCGCCCCCATAGGTGGCAGACAGAGTTGATGCAAAACGTCGAGTTGAGCACAGCAAACGTGCGGCCCAGGCCGGCGAGGAGAAAGCAGCCCACTCCACTCATGAAGCCGTCGTGGAGAAAGCCGATGATAAATGTGCCTGCCAGACCTGAAAGGACTAGCAGGGGGTAATGTTGATGCTGCCAGATTGCCACGGGGTCGCTTGCGACGCGCGTAGCATATTTAGGATCGGCATATTGATCAGGGGTGAACAGCCATCCGCAGTGGCTATGCCAGAATCCCAGCTGTGCATTGTAGGGGTCCTTCTCCTCATCGCAATGCGCGTGATGCCGTAGATGATCTGAGGCCCATTTGATGGCGGAGTTCTGTAGGGCCCAGGCACCTGCGATCAGGAGCGCGCCCTTGACCCAGTTGGGGCAATCGAAACTTCGATGGGTCATCAGTCGATGGTAGCCGACGGTAATGCCCAGCCCGCTAACGACATAGAGCAGCCCAAAGAGCGACCAGTCTAGCCAGGTATAGTGATAGAGGTACCCATACAGCGGGACTCCGATCAGGGCGCCCATGGCAATGGCGCAGAAGAGAATCATTGTCCAGATCTTATTATAGCGTCGGCTAATCGCGATCGGGACCCCAGCCGGGGTGAGGGCGATCGTTGGTGTGCGTGGAGCCATGCGGTGTGATAGCGTCTGATTCATAAGGGCCTCGCAGTCCCGAAGGAAGTTTGTATGGTGTCTATAGGCGGCAGTGCACTTTGCATGCCGACTTGATCGAGATTCGTATTGCCGCGCTGGGTGTGCCGATCGTGAGACTGGACAAGATCCCGTGCGGCATAGCCTAACGCAGTGTGGCGCTTACCCCGATGGCCCCTGTGCCGAACAAGACGGAAGCAAGAACATCGGTCACGCAGGATCTTAAAGAGGGGAGGATAGCGCGAGGGATCGAATAGCGATCGGACTTCACGGGATCTACTATAGCATAGTTTTGCAGGGATAGCGAAACTATGCGTCTGGCATGGCCTCATCGGGTCTATGCCCCACCTGAGAGTGTTTTGACTCGGCATCGGACCGAACTCTTTCCTTGCGAAAGTTGACGTCAGGGGAGGCATGCTGTACGATCGGCGACACAGCGTAGTCGCAGTAGTCCGGCGGCGCGACTGTAGATATCATAACGGACTGCGCGATCGCATCGCGACCAGGCTCTATTGGAGTGGATGCCTTGCTGGTTTCTCTCCCCTCAGCTCTCTGATCCCGTCTTAATGCGATCACACTGAAAGGATAGTGCAGTGGATACCTTCGCTCACACGAGTTTTCATGCCCTTGGTTTGTCTGCGCCCCTGTTGCGGGATTTAACAGCGGCGGGTTTACTGGTTCCGACTCCCATTCAAGTGCAAGCCATTCCCCCAGCCCTTGAGGGCCGGGACGTCATTGGTTGCGCGCAAACTGGCACGGGGAAGACTGCGGCGTTTGTGGTGCCTATGATCGAACGGCTTTCGGTCTTGCCGAAAGGGCATCCGCAGGCGTTAGTTCTTGCACCGACTCGAGAATTGGCCTTGCAAATTTTCGAGTCGATCGAGAAGCTGGGCCGAAGCCACAACATCTCGGCGACGGTCATTGTCGGAGGGAGCGATATGCAGGCGCAGATCAGGGGGTTACGTCAGCGCCCCGACATCCTGGTCGCTACGCCGGGGCGTTTGTTGGACCATATGTGGAACGGAACGGTCAATATGCTGCCCATTAAAATTTTAGTGCTGGACGAAGCTGACCGCATGCTTGATATGGGTTTTGCACCACAGATCAATCAGATTCTTGACGCCTTGCCGCTGGAGCGGCAGACGTTGCTATTTTCAGCCACTCTTCCAACCGATGTGACCCGTTTGGTTCAGGCGAGCCTGCGGGATGCGGTTCGTGTGATGGTGACGCCGCACTCTACGACGGCGGAAGGTGTCACGCAGGCAGTGCACTATACGACATTCCATGAAAAGACGAATCTATTGGTGTCATTGCTGGGGGTGGAGCGAGGAACGGTTCTCGTGTTTGCTCGGACTAAGAGCCGAGTCGATCGGCTCGGGCAGACGTTAGAGCAGGCAGGTCACCGTGTCTCGGTTATCCATGGAGATCGAACCTTGCCGCAGCGCCTCCGTGCACTCGATGGATTTAAGCGCGGGCGAGTAAGGATTCTTATCGCGACGGACGTTGCCGCCCGTGGAATCGACGTGGCGAATATCGGCCATGTGGTGAATTACGATTTGCCGAGCTCTCCGGAGGACTATATCCATCGTATTGGGCGGACAGCTCGGATGAAGATGACTGGGCGAGCCACCAGCTTCGTGACGGCTGAGGATCATGATCAGCTGCGAGCGATTGAGACTTTGTTGGGGCATGCGGTGCCGTTGGCCGAGGGAAGCCCAGGCCCGGGTCATCGTTCCCATTCAAGGGGAGGGACTGATCGCTCCAGAGGGGAGCGTCAGCGATGGGGGAGCCCAGGCGAAGATCGACGCCAGCAGCAGTCAGGTCCTGTCGTGCCTGAGGGAGCGTAGGCCTTTCGGTCAAGGGCAGCCAGGACTCAGGTGCAGGCTAATATTAGAATTTCAGGGCTGCTACCGACGATTCAAAATGATTGGCTGGTCTCGGGCGATGTAGAGGGCATGGCACCTTTGCCAGGCTTGCCGAGCTTTTCGTCGAACGGTGTGTGAGGGCGTTGTCGGTTGGCGTGACCTGATGCGTGGAGCGTGCCCTCGCATTATCCTTAGTAAAGCGGTTCTTGTGGGCCCCACTGCAGTCCTGCCAAATCCGGATCTTCCCCCCCCTCGGTGCTCGCTGGGCGGTCTGGTTTCTCAGTCTTGCGCTGTTCACGCTTCGCGTCTTTATCTCGCCGCTGGAGTTGTTTTGCTTTCTCGCGGTCTCGTTTTGCAATGGTTGTTTTTCCTGCTCGTCCGATGATGCCCTCCTTTGCGTGGTAACTCGCGTGAGTTGCCCTTCGCGTGCCGTTAGGTTTTGTCTCGACTATGCCGAAAATCCTGTGGCTCCAGAAATAACGACCGCATTCTGTTCATCTGTCCGCCAGGCATTCGAGCGTCCACTATGATGGGATGCAGAGTGGTAACTCCTGATGGGCAATCGCACTGAAACAATCGGGAGAGATGGGCGGAGTGACAACTTAATGCTGCCCGCATCAGGGCTCAGGATATCATGAGGGTAATCTGTAGTCAAAACAGGGTATATGAGCGAGGTGCCCAGCGCGACATGGCGTCCGTGTCTTCCTGGCCGATCGAGTGAGTGCGGGAGGGGAGGGAGTTCCGGTTACTAGTTGGCCTACATACGAGTGAGATAGGCGGCGACTTGGGCTGGTGGTAACTTGATCTTGAGACCGTCTTTTCTGGTTTTCACTTCTACGACGCCTTCGGTGAGGCCCTTGTCCCCGACGACGACTTGGAAGGGGGCTCCCATCAGGTCTGCATCGTTGAACTTTACGCCAGCCCGTTCATCCCGATCATCCCAGAGGACTTCCAATCCTGCTGCCTGAAGTTCTGCATAGAGCTGTTCGGTGACTTGGACCGTCTGGGCCGATTGAGTGAGTGGGAGGAGATGCACGTGGAAGGGCGCAATCGGGAAGGGCCAGATAATGCCTTTCGTGTCGTGGTTCTGTTCGATTGCCGAGGCCGCCGTCCGGCCAACGCCGATTCCGTAGCAGCCCATGACGGCCAGGCATTCTTGACCCTGTGCATCCAAGTATGAGGCCTTCATGGCGGCACTGTACTTGGTGCCCAGCATAAAGACATGTCCCACCTCGATACCTTTTGTTGATTTCAACGTCCCATCTTTTCTCGGCGAGGGATCGCCCGCACGGGCGCTGCGCAGATCGGCAAATTGCTCCACCTGAAAATCGCGCTCTAAATTTGCATCGACATAGTGTGTGTCGAGCTGGCTGCCGCCGACGACGACGTTGCGCAAAACTTTGATTGCGTGATCAGCAATGATTCGAATCTGCTTCAGGCCAACGGGGCCAGTAAATCCAACCGGTGCGCCAGTGACTTGCTCAACGACGGCAGGAGTCGCGAGCGCAAGCTCCGTGACGCACAGGAGCCGCTGAACTTTGATTTCATTGACCTCGTGGTCGCCTCGGACCAGCACAGCCACCGTCTCTTTTCCTGTTGAATAGAGGAGCGTCTTGACAAGATGCGAGGGGGAGACGCTTAAAAATTTTGTGACTTCTTCAACGGTTCGGCAGCGCGGCGTCTGGACTTTGCGCAGGGGGCGCTGGGCTTCGGTGTCCACCTCGGTGGGAGGTAGTACCTCCGCTTGCTCGACGTTGGCGGCATAGGTGCCGGTATCGCTGTAGACGATCGTGTTTTCGCCGGTCTCGGCCAGTACCATGAACTCATGTGAGGAGCTGCCGCCGATTAGGCCTGTGTCAGCTTCCACGGCTCGGAAGGTCAGGCCGCAGCGCGTGAAGATCCGGTCGTAGGCATCGTACATCTTCTGGTAGCTGAGTATGGCGCTTGCGGGGTCCTGATCGAAGCTGTAGGCATCCTTCATGATGAACTCGCGGCCTCGCATGAGCCCGAAGCGTGGACGGATTTCGTCGCGAAACTTCGTTTGAATTTGATAGAAGCTTATCGGTAGCTGCCGGTAGGAGCGGACTTCGCGTCGGAACAGGTCCGTGATGACTTCTTCATGGGTTGGCCCCAAACAGAATTCGCGCTCATGGCGATCCTTAAAACGGATCAATTCCTTGCCATAGAAACTCCATCGGCCTGTTTCCTGCCAGAGCTCTGCAGGGGCAGCGATGGGCATGAGTAATTCCTGAGCGCCGGCTCGATTCATTTCCTCGCGAATGATTTGTTCGATCTTGCGGATGACCCGGAGGCCCAGCGGAAGATAGGTGTAGATGCCGGCGGCCACCTTGCGGATCAGCCCAGCTCTGAGCATGAGTTTATGGCTGGCAGTTTCGGCTTCGCCTGGGTCTTCCCGCAATGTGGGGATTAAGACTTGAGATGTTCGCATAGCTTTGTGAGAAAGGTCAGACGGTTATTACGTCCGAACGTCTGAAACGCCAGCAAAAGAGACTAGATTGTGCCGACAGGCTGACATTCGACATTCAGACGTTCCGATTGACGGTCTAGCGAGAGAAGATCCGTTCAAGGTCATTCCAGAACGCAAAGATCATGATGCCCACTAATAGCACGAGGCCTGCCTGTTGCGCTACTTCTCGCTGGCGTTCACCGAGAGGTTTCCCGAGGATGGCCTCAATCAGGAAAAATAGCAGATGGCCTCCGTCCAGAATGGGAATTGGCAGCAAGTTGAGGACGCCCAGATTGATGCTCAGAATGGCGAGGAGAAAGACCACACTGGAGGCGCCCTGCGCCGCCGCTTCTCCTGAAATGTTGGCGATCGTTAGCGGACCACCGATATTTTTTCTGGAGATGTCTCCCACAATCATTTTGTATAGGCCGATGGCGGTCAGTTTGGTCCAGCCCCACGTTGCTTGCAATCCGTCATAGAGGGAGAGGAGCGGGGTGCTGGAGCGCATGATTGAGCGGCCCAGTCCTGAAATGCCGATCTTGCCGACCTCGACTGATTGACCATTGACCATGACTTTTTCTGTAGAGGGCGTCACGGTGAGCGGTACACGATGTCCCTCCCGTAACACCTCGACGTGCAGCTGTTGGCCTGGACGTTCCTTCACCATCCTGGTCATCTGCAACCACGTATGGATCGCTTGGCCCTCAATAGAGACCACATGGTCCCCGGCTTGAAGACCGGCTTGGGCTGCCGGAGAGCCTTGCACGACGGATGTGACCATCGGAGGAGTGTCCTCGACGCCCAGATAATAGTTTGGCTCCTGTGCTGAGGCCTGAAGGCCAGGGGCGGTGGTGGGCGTGATCGTCATTGCTTTGATCTGTCCGTCTCGTTTGACCTCGAGAGTCACAGCCTGGCCCTTGCTCTTAGCCACGGCGTCGAGGAGCTCAGCCCTAGTCGAAATCTCCTGTCCGTTGACCCGGGTGACGCGATCGCCGATCTGGAGACCTGCCGTATCGGCGGGAGAGCCGGGAGCCATGGCTTCGATATCGGGAGTCAGGTCTTGGAACGTGGGGATGAAGAGCGGCGCGCCGGTTGCGAGCCATGCAGAAAAAATAACATAGGCCAGGATGAAGTTAAATCCTGGTCCCGCTGCAACGATTAGGACTTTGCCTCCTAGGCGTTGGTGCGCAAACGATCGTGCGCGATCCGCTTCGGTGGTCGCCTCGGTTTCGTCTTCGCCGAACAGCTTTACGTAGCCGCCGAGCGGAATGGCGGAAAGGAGATATTCGGTTTCGCCCAGTTGGCGGCCGAAAAGCTTCGGACCAAAACCCAGCGAGAATTTGAGAACCTTGACGCCGACCCAGCGCGCAGCGAGGAAATGCCCGAGCTCATGGAAGGCGACGAGCACGCCCAGGACGACGAGGAACCACCAGGCTTTCTGCAAGAGCAACCAGAGCGTATCGGGGGACCAGGTGAATGCCATGAACAAGGTATATGCTCCTTTAAAACTAGTGAGCTAACGCCGCGACTAACGATTCAGCTTTTTCGCGGGCCCAACGATCCGCCTCTAATGCCTCTTCCAACGTATCCACGTTTTTAGGGCTGTGGGCGTCCATCGTGCTACGAATAATCTCTACAATAGCAGTAAACTGGATCCCCCCCTTGAGAAACGCATCGACGGCGACTTCGTTCGCGGCATTCATCGTGGCCGGCATTGTTCCGCCGATCCTCAGGGACTCATAGCCGAGCCCCAGGCAAGGGAACCGATCGTGATCCGGTTTACAGAAGGTCAACTTCGCGATCTCGGTCAACTCCAGCGAGGGAAGATCAAGGGGCAAGCGCCCCGGATATCGCATCGCATAGGAAATCGGAGTGCGCATATCTGGCAGTCCTAACTGCGCGATCACGGAACGATCCTGATACTCTACCAGAGAATGGATGATGCTTTCCCGATGGATCATCACTTCAATCTGTGACTCCGGAATGTCAAAGAGCCAGCGGGCTTCGACGACTTCGAGCCCTTTATTCATGAGGGTGGCCGAGTCGATGGTGATTTTGGCACCCATCTTCCAATTGGGATGCTGGAGTGCCCGTTCGACGGTGACGTCGCGGAGCTCTTCTTTCGTCAGGGGCCAGAGGGCTCCACCGGAGGCCGTGAGGATGAGGCGGCGGACATCTTTTTTGCGGTGGCCTTCCAGCGACTGGAAGATCGCACTATGTTCGCTATCAACTGGAAAAATACGTACACCATATTTGTGTGCTTCCTGCTGCATCAGTTTCCCCGCCATGACCATTGGTTCTTTATTGGCCAGGGCAATTTGCTTGCCGCTCCGGATGGCCGCCAGTGTGGGCACGAGGCCGGCCCCGCCGACGATCGCGGAGATAACGAGTTCAGCTTCTGGCGCAGCGGCAACCTGACTCAATGCCTCTTGTCCAGCCAAGATTTCGACCGGTAGTCCAGCGCAACGTTGTCTGAGTCTGGTGGCAGCGGAGGTGTCCGAGATGGCCACGATGCGGGGCTTGAACTTGCGGATTTGCGCTTCAAGCTTTTCGTCATTGCCGCTCGCGGTCAGCCCTGCCACACGGAACTCCCCGGGGAACCGGTCCACGATGTCCAAGGTGCTGGTGCCGATCGACCCGGTCGACCCAAGGATCACGATCGTTTTCATAGCGGTGTCCTCATTTGATGATCCATAGCCGGCTCACCATCGTGACATAGTAGTAGAAGGCAGGGGCGGTGAACAAGAGACTATCCAACCGGTCGAGCATACCGCCATGACCCGGCAGTATCCCGCCGGAGTCTTTAATGCCGGCGCTGCGTTTCATGGCCGATTCGCTCAGATCGCCCCAAAGACCTGTGATAGTCAGGAGGATCCCTAAGGCTAGACAGTCGAGCACCGATAGCGCCGGAAGAAACCACCAGCGAATGATGTATGCGGCGATTATCGCGCTGATCACGCCACCCGCCAAGCCTTCGTAGGATTTCTTCGGACTGATTGTGGGAGCCAAGCGGTGTCGTCCGTAGAGGGTGCCGACATAGTAGGCGCCGGTATCGGAGGCCCAGGTCACGAGCAGGAGAAAGAAAATAAGCCATTCACCTTGAGGGAGTAGTCTCGCCATGGAGAGCGAGCCGAGTGTAAGGCCCAGGTAGAGTACGCCGAACAGGGTCAGGGCCCCGTCCCTCAAGCTCTGCTCAAGGGGTGCGCGGCTGAAGAGGGGGACGGAAATGATACCGATCAATGTGGCAAGGAGGCTGGGCACGATGATGTTTGGCCAATGCGCGCCCAGAATCACGGCCGCGAATCCTGCTAGGCCGATTCCGATTAGCCAGGTCTGGCTGCGACCGTTGAAAGATAGTCGGTAGAATTCGAAGAGGGCGAGCGCTCCCGCCAGCACAACGACGCCAGAAAACACGAGGGGCGGGAGGTAGCGAATGACGGCATACAGTAGGGGCGCCAGGATCAGCACGGTATAGAGCCGACGCGGATCAAACCGAGTTGCCGCCACTGGCGTTGGGTGAGTCGGCTGCTGACCGGTGGTGGATGGTTGCATCTAGAGGGTTTAGTTGACCACTATGAGGAAGTCGTGCGGCTCAGGACTCGACCAAATCGCCGCTCGCGGCCCTGGTAGTCCAGTAGGGCCAGCAAGAATTCGTGGCGCCGGAAGTCGGGCCAGAGGGTTGGCGTGAAATAGAGCTCGGCATAGGCCAGTTGCCAGAGGAGGAAATTGCTGATGCGGGTTTCGCCGCTGGTGCGAATCAGAAGATCGGGATCTGGTAGTCCCTGAGTATAGAGGTGTTGCTGGAGCACTGCCTCATCCACTTCGTCCGGTTGCAGTGTTCCCTTTTGCACGTCACGCAGGATTTCCCGCACGGCATCGACGATCTCTGCGCGGCCACCGTAGCTGAGGGCCACGGTGAGGTGGAGTCTGTCAAGATGTGCAGTCGCCTGTTCCGCCTCATGGACCCGTTGGATAGTGGAGGCCGGGAGGTTTTTGATTCTGCCGATTGTGCGAAACCGAATACCATGTTCAATGAGTTTCCTAGATTCCTCCGCTAGGAAGTCTTCAAGCAAGTTCATGAGCGCGGATGTTTCGTGAGCAGGCCGATTCCAGTTTTCGTGTGAAAACGCGTAAATGGTTAAAGCCTGGATGCCTAGGTCTGAGCAAGCTTGGGTGATTTCCCTGATGGATTTGACCCCTTCCCGATGACCGGCAATGCGGGGGAGGTATCGTGCTTCTGCCCAACGACCGTTGCCGTCCATGATGATTGCCACGTGTTTCGGCAGGAGGTTTGGGTTGAGCT
The DNA here is from genome assembly GCA_945865525.1 of Nitrospira lenta. Classification (GTDB taxonomy): domain Bacteria; phylum Nitrospirota; class Nitrospiria; order Nitrospirales; family Nitrospiraceae; genus Palsa-1315. The sequence goes on from CAMBDY010000018.1 coordinate 13,455, forward strand.
TCGCACCCAGATCTTCGGTTGATAGCTGGTCTATGGCCGATGATTGGTTCGTACTCATAGGGTGTTGCTGACCACGGTTTTTAATCTTGAAAAATCTTGGGGCAGGAGGCCCAATCCTACTGGTGAGCAGAAGGAAAGTCAAACGAAAAGCCCTGTGATAGCGACAAGTTGAGTAGGCTCGCATTGCGCCTGCGAAAAAAGATCGGCTATACTTCCCAAGTTATCTGTATGCAACCGTATAAGGATTCTCAAACCATGGGTGAACTTGTTGATCTCGTATCTTTTGGTCTGACTGAAGGCGAAGTCCTCTCAGCGCTCGGTCGAGTCAAGGTCCGTGATGTCGATTATGCCGACCTTTACTTTGAGTCTTGCGTGTCCGAGTCCGTCTCGATGGAGGAGTCGCTTGTCAAGCGCGCCACGAAGAGTGTGTCGCAGGGTGTGGGGGTCCGAGCGACGGTGGGTGAGAAAACTGGTTTTGCCTATTCCGATGAGTTGACGAAAAAGGACCTTGATCTGGCGGCCGATACGGCCCGGTATATTGCGAGTTCTCCAAGCAGAGGCCAAGCCGTTCCTGTGCCGGTCCGTCAGCGCCCGACGCACGATCTCTATCCGGTTGACCGGGTACAGGTTGAAGTCGCCACGGTGGACCGTGTCGCCCTGCTGAATGCGATCGATGCCGAGGCGCGTCGGTATGATCCGCGCATCAAGAGTGTCATGGCCTCGTTTAATACGGAATATAAAGTGGTGGTGGTTGCCACCTCGGATGGCACTTTGATTGGTGACGTCCAGCCGCTGTCGCGGTTGCAAGTTACTTGTATTGCTGAAGAGAAGGGCCAACGCCAGTCCGGTTCATTCGGTGGAGGTGGCCGTGTTGGATTTGAGTTCTATCATGAGGGCGACCGGCATTTACGGTTTGCGCGGGAAGCAGCCCGTCAAGCCATTCTCAATCTCTCTGCTGTGGACGCGCCGGCCGGTGTTATGCCGGTTGTGCTGGGCGGAGGCTGGCCGGGAATTTTGTTGCACGAAGCCATTGGCCATGGATTGGAAGCGGACTTCAACCGCAAGAAAACCTCAGCCTTTTCAAGTCTCCTCGGTAAACGGGTGGCGTCCGATGTCTGTACGATTGTCGATGATGGGACTTTGCCGGGGCGGCGGGGCTCGCTCAATATGGACGATGAAGGGACTCCGACTGGTCGGACCACGCTCATCGAGAATGGAATTCTGCGCGCCTACATCACCGATAAATTAAATGCACGGCTGATGGGCATCCCCGTGACGGGCAACGGGCGACGGGAAAGCTACCAAAGCGTGGTACTGCCTCGGATGACGAATACCTTTATGTTGGCGGGGACCTCGAATCCAGAGGAGATCATCCGCTCGGTCAATCGTGGCTTGTATGCCGTGTCGTTCGGTGGCGGGCAGGTGGACATCACCAACGGCAAGTTCGTATTTTCCGCCAGCGAGGCCTATTTGATCGAGGGGGGGAAGGTGACGAGGCCGGTCAAGGGCGCGACATTGATCGGCAGTGGACCGGAGATCCTTACTAAGGTCTCCATGGTTGGGCATGACCTCAAGCTTGACGAGGGGGTCGGGACCTGCGGCAAGGACGGGCAGTCCGTTCCAGTAGGTGTCGGTCTGCCGACCATTCGCATCGACGAAATCACCGTAGGTGGGACACAGGGATGAGCCTTCAGATGCACGAGCACGACGGATATAGCCAGCTCGCCTTGGATCTCTTAGCCAAGGCGAAGCAGAGCGGGGCGACGGAAGCGGACATCATTATTGCCGAGGGCGAAACTTTTTCGGTGCAAGTCCGGTTGGGTACCGTGGATCGTCTCACCAAAGCCCGGGAAAAACATCTCGGCTTGCGCGTCTTCGTCGGAAAACGTTCTGCCAGCACCGCTACATCAGATTTTTCGGCGGATTCCTTGAGCGCACTCGCTGCCGAGACCTGTACCTTGGCGAAGGCTGTTGTGGAAGATCCTGTCTCTGGGTTGCCTAAAGCGGATCAGATGGCGGCAGAGAGGACGGATCTGGATTTGTACGATCCAACCAGACTGAATACGGAGCAACAGATTGACTTGGCCAAACGGGTCGAGGCTGCCGCCATGTCGATGGACGAGCGAGTGACGAATTCCGAAGGGGGCGATTTCGACTCCTCTGCTGGGCGTGTCGTGATGGCTAATAGTCATGGATTTCTGGGAGGATACCAAAGTTCCAGCTTCTCCATGTCGGCGTCGCCTGTTGCCACTGATCCAAAAACCGGGGCCATGCAGCGGGACTCCTGGTACGATGTGCAGCGAAAATTTTCCAAATTGAATTCTCCTGAGGCGGTAGGACTGGAAGCTGCGCGCAGGGCAGTCCGTAAGCTTGGCGCAAGAAAAGTAGCTACTCAGCGGGTACCGGTTGTGTTTGATGCCGAAATGGCGGGAAGTTTGATGGGGAACCTCTGTGGTGCTGTATCGGGTTATTCCCTCTATAAAGGCGTCTCGTTCTTGGCAGGCCAATTAGGCAAATCGCTGGCTCCTGACTATGTGACGGTCTATGACGATGGACGAATAGTCGGTGGGCTAGGTTCCCGGCCATTTGACGGCGAAGGGCTGCCGACCAGAAAGACGACCGTGGTGGAACGGGGAGTCTTGAAGAGCTATCTGCTCGATACCTATTCAGGGCGAAAGCTTGGGATGCCCTCGACCGGCAATGCCTCGCGCAGCGTTGGTGAGAATCCATCGGTCGGTCCCACAAACTTTTACCTCGCACCGGGAACGAAAACGGCGCAAGAGATCATTGCGACGGTGAAAGAGGGCCTCTATGTCACGGACCTGATTGGGTTTGGCTTTAATATGGTCACCGGCGACTATTCACGCGGTGCTTCAGGTTTTTGGATCGAAGGGGGCGAGCTGGCCTATCCTGTCGAAGAAATTACGATCGCGGGTAATTTCAAAGAGATGTTCGCTGGGATTGAGATGGTCGGCAGCGACATCGTATTCCGTGGGCGTATTACCAGCCCGACCGTCAAGATTGCTGAGATGATGGTCGCGGGGAGCTAAGAGAAGTTATGGCCGAGTCGATCAGGGAATCGCTGGTCCAGTATTCCAGTGACAAGGTGACGATGCGGGCCTATGTAGGGGCCCCGCAGACGAAGGAACGGCGCCCTGCGATCATCGTGATTCAGGAATGGTGGGGGCTGACCGACCATATCAAGGACGTAGCGCGCCGCTATGCGGCTGAGGGTTACGTGGCGATCGCTCCAGATCTCTACTCGCGGCTGGGCCATGCGCTCACGACCGATCCTGGCGAGGCAGGCAAGCTGATGGGGACGCTGGAGCAGGAAGACGGCTTGAAAGATTTGAACGCCACAGTGGCTTACTTGAAGTCTGCCCCAGAAGTTGATGCTACTAAGATTGGTGTCACAGGATTTTGCATGGGAGGGGGCTATGCCCTTATGCTGGCCTGCGTAAACAAGGACATCAAGGCCGCTGTGCCTTTCTATGGGCAAGTGCCGAACCCTGATACGCCTCTGCAACAGCTGTCGGCTCCGGTGTTGTATTTCTATGGAGAGGATGATGGCTGGATTAGAAAAATAGATGTTCAACGGCTCGCGGCAGGTTTCAAGAAGTATGATAAGTCCGGTGAGATCAAGACCTATCCTGGGGCACCTCATGCGTTCTTTCGGGATACGGATACAACGGTGTATCGGCCTGAAGCGGCCAAAGACGCTTGGGTTCGCGCCACAGCATTTTTCAATCAGCACTTGAAATCCTAGAGGAGTCACCAGCACATGCCCCTTGATGTCGAACTTGGAAAGGTCATGCTCCAGTTGATCACGTCGCGATACGACGACCGGCATTGGCGCAAGAGGATCGAGAAGACTCTCGGCCTGCCGCAATCCGGTGTTGGGGATTCGTCGCAGCAGCAGATCTTCATGTATCTTAAGCTGGGGCTCAAGGCCTACAAATCTCGCCGCGCTGATCCGGACTCCTGGATTGTCGGAGGTTATGCGACGAAAGAAATTATCGAGCGGGCAAAGTTTCAGCCTCAGGTGGTCGGGCCTGACATTACAAAGGACGAGGTAGCCTTTCTCGGTATCGATCCCGGGAAAGAGATTGATGAAGCTTGGTGGGATGAGATGCTGGTGTCCTGGTTCGATGTGCCTGAGGAAGAGCAGCCTGCAGACTTAGCAGAGGAGTCCGAGGCAGACTCTGAGTCAGCTTCTTCTGCCAAGGCTGAGAACGTATAATCTCGACCACACTTCGAGCCTGTTAGAGCAGCCCTATCTAAGTCCCTGCGATCGCTTAGTGCCACGGTTGAGAGCTGAGATCTAAGCTGCTTGGGGCTCGACCCGTTTTTCCTAGCGGTCCAGCAGCTCCTATAGTTTTGGAAGTTTTCATGACGTGGCTCGAGGGTGCTGCCTTGGTGTAAGGCTGCGGCAGAATACAGCAAGGGGAATAGCACAAAATCTTTGATATAGACGAGCCTGCCCGCAAACCTTTCTAATTCTCATTTTTTGTTCCAGTAACGCTTGCGTCGCCCAATTCCCTAACGTGCAGGGGGGCTTCAGGCGCTGATTTTGGTCATTCTGCTAGCGGCGGAGGATGGCATCGGCAGAACAGTTGCCGCTGACAATAGCGCTTTCATGGTTGGGCGGCCAGCCGGTATCGGTCCAGGCACCGGCTACGAGGAAGTTGGTGATCGGACTGCGCTGGATGGGCCGATGGAATTTAGCTCCGGGTCTGAGGGAAAGGATGGCATTGGGAATCGTTCGCCGGCGAATTGCCGTGATCGTGCTCTCAGGACGGAGAAGTCCCAAGGATCTGAGCAGGTTAGGAATCAGCACTTCAAGCTCGGAGCTCAGCTGAGACTGGGCGAAGCGGTTGTCGGCTGTGGTAAACGAAAAGCTGGTGCGATCTGGTTCGCTTCTTGTAACGAGTACCGAGTGAAAGGCCGTGTTGCCCAACAGGATAAGGCGAGGGGTGGCACAGGGCTGTTCTGTTTCTGTCAGGATGATGGTCCTGTCGGATGACTCCAGTAATGTGAGTTGCTGAAAGTAGGCGTAGCAGGTTAGCCATCGCTCTGGAATCAAGGGCGTCAGTTGCTGGGGGGACAGGGCGCTGATGTACCAATCAGCCTGGAGCAGGGAGCCATCCTTTAGCAGCACGCCGGCGATGCGATCGCGGGCATAGCGAAGTTCAATAGCTTCAGCATTGCGGAGGATAGTGGTGCCGGCCTTGGTCAGCGCCTGGGTGATCGGTGGTACGAGGCATGTCTGCAGCGAATTCTGCATGATCGAAATACGGCTATCACAAAGATTTTTCAGGAACAGGGGTTTCACGGAATTTACGAATGCATCCGCTGACAGCGTGCAGAGATCGTTGCCTGTGAGCCATTGCGCGATAGGATTCCAGACCGTACGACATGTGCGCATAGTCTGTCCCAGCGTCGCAAGCCATTCCTCAGCAGTGCGTTGCTCCAGGTCGGTAGGTAGTAGCTCGTTGCCCTCCCACAACCGTTCCAGCCAGGATACCAATTGCCATCGTTCGTTCCAGGGGAGGCCGGTAAATCTCAGGAGATTTACCCCAATATGCAGGGAAACCGGGAGTTTGATCCTGGGGTAACGGATAAGTGAATGATCGGGGAGGCGAAACTCTAACGGGATGCTGATGGGGGCTCGCTGTGATGGATCGACATGGAGTGCCTGCAGTAAGGCTCGCGTGTTGTCATGGCAGCCTAGGATGGTGAAACATTCAGGCCCCTCGTGAGGCGGCTTGCCTGTGGAGGTGCCTTCCAGGGGAGTGGGTCGATCAACGATGGTGATTCGATAGTTTTGATTGGCGAGGCGGTAGGCGGCGGTGAGCCCGGCTAGGCCTCCACCAAGAATCACAACAGACTGAGTGTGTGGGGCTGTCACGAGAATCTGGAGTGGAGCCAGACGCCAGCAGCGAGGGTTAGCCGATGGGTTGTAGAGAGCCGGACGCGCGGGCCAAATATCCGATGAGCCGGGTTGTCGATTTTTTTGAGAATACGAAAATACACAGATCGCATGATCTCTGAAACGGCTAGCGCTCGCCGGTCTTGCGCAGGCAGGGCCTCGAACGCCGTCTGTGCTTTGCCATAGTACTCATAGGCCTTGGCCGCTTCGAAGTGGAGTAACGTATGGAGTGCCTCATTCTCTTGTTGCTGGAGGATCATCGTCTCGGTGCAGCCAAATTGCTGGAGGTCTTCTTGCGGTAGATAGATGCGACCTTGGGCTGCGTCTGTCCCGATGTCCCGCAGAATGTTCGTGAGCTGGAAGGCCATGCCGAGACTGACAGCGTAGTCTTGCGCCCTGGCCGACGTCGGCCCGAAGATATGGAGGCAGATCAGTCCCACGACCGAGGCGACGCGATAGCAATAGAGCGAGAGGTCTTGCATCGAGGCGTATCGCGAGGCCGACAGATCCATGCCCACGCCCTTGATTAGTTCTTCAAAATAGGCTCGTGGGATGGACAGTCTTCTCACATGGTGAGCCAGACTGATGGTCACAGGGAAGGTCGGCGTCCCTTCGTAGGCAGCCTGAAGCTCATCCCACCACCGCTGCAGTTCCGTGGAGGGATTGCTGCCCGTCGGAGGGTCATCGACGGCATTGTCCACCTCCTTGCAGAAGGCGTAGATCGTGTACATGGCGGCGCGCCGTTTTCTTGAGAGGAAGAGGAAGGAGTAATAGAAATTGCTCCCACTTTTTTTGGTGAGAGTCGTACAGTAGGCTTGTGCTTTTTCTGTGGAGAGTAGGGTCATCGTGCTCAGCTCTTATGTCTTCGGCCACAAGCGTTCACGGAGTTCGCTGAGGCGAACTTGTGAAAGGCTTGGGGCGACTGCATGGGCTTCATGCAGATCTTGGATGGTGTGAGTGTTTGCGATGGCAAGAACCTTCATGCTTGCGGCTTTTGCGGCGCGAAGGCCTGGGATAGAATCCTCAATCACCAAACAGGATTCCGAGACAATGGTCTGATTCTGGCGTTGTCGATTTAGGGCAGCCATGGCATGGAGAAAAGGCTCTGGGTTAGGCTTCCCCTTGGCGACGTCCTCTGCGCCGGTGATATGGAGGAAGGCGTTTCTGAGCCCTGCCTGTTCAAGGATAAACTCGATTTCATGGCGAAGCGCGCCCGACGCAATGGCCAAGGGATAGGCGGCAGCAGCTTCGGCCACAAACTCGCGCACACCCGGGAAAATGACCAGATGGTCCTTGACCGATTCCAAGTAAGCCTGCGCTTTCCGTTGCATGAGTGGCTCGACGACCGAGGGGTGGGCGGGACGTTGGTGGGCTGTCAGCGCTGCGATAAAGCATCCGCGATCATCATAGCCTAGATAGTTGGCGTAGTAGTCCGACTCGTTCAGGCTGATGTCGATTTCAGCGAGCGTCAGACGGAGGGCAGCGAAATGGAGAGGCTCGCTGTCCGCGATGACTCCGTCGAAGTCAAAAATGATTGCTGAAAGGGTGTTCATGATGACTGTATTGACAATGTGGCCAGTCTGCGCAAGCAGGCATGTGCGGCTCAGCGTTTCACTTGAAGGCGTTTCTCCGACACCCAGCCCTTGGTGCCTTCGTCGGTGCGCACCCAATACATCCAGCCGCCTGGCTGGATGTCTCCGTCTAGGACGGTCATGGTTATTCCGGGATGAACGAGTGGTCCAGGCTTGGTGCTGGTGGCATCTTCATATAACAGAAGGCTTTCATCGGGCGCATTCAGATTTGTGATGACGGTTACTTTTTGTTCTTCGCCGAATAGAGGAGCAGGAAGGGGCTCTTCCGGTGGAGCTAGTTTTGCTGCGACTGGTGGCTGTGGTGCAAGTTCACTCAAGGGGGGGGTCAACCATACTGCCAGCATCTCGGGCTTCATGACGGCGAGATAGGCCATGCCGACCAGAAGGGATAGAAAAATCCAGAGGATCGGGCCGCTGCCTTTTGATTTCTTGTGAGGAGACAGTGGGCCAGTTGCTCGCGTGGGGGTCGTTTGATCAAGCTCCTCTTCCGTAAACTCCAAGTCCGGATCCGGTTGGCGGGCGAAGAGGACGGTCCACTGAGAAGGATTCCCGACGGAGGTCAGGTTTCCAACGAGCACAGCCATCGAGCACCTTTCTGCTGAGGGATTCAATCAGACGCCGGTCACGTATTATTGAAAAATACTTATCATCATCGCCCAGTGCTGTCAATTTTGCGAGGTGTGCACCACTCGAGAGGCCTTGGTAGAAGCGTTGTGGAGGATGGCATGAGAGAACTTGTTGCTCCTGGCTGTTGGACTGGAAGACGGTGAGGCTTTTGCCTCCGAGTCGGTAGGCACGGAGAAAGGCCTCCGCTATCTGGACCGAGTCGCCGCCGCCGGCAGATTGATGGTTTTCGAGATGCCATTGATCGAGAGGCGCCATGATTAGTCCTGCTTGCATCTTGATCGTCCGGTTCGGCAGAATGAGCGCCCACTGGCCGGTGATGATGAAATCCTATCTGAAGCATTCTGATCCCAAACGAAGATGCGACGCGCCTATCTCAATATTACGCAGCAGGTTGAGGCGGTCGTCACGAAGAGTGGCACCCACAATGGGATGCGGTGGAGGGCGTGTTAGTGAAGGTGACTGGCGCGGCAGTCCTCGGTTGTGCGACTGCGAGCCTGGACCTTGTCGGAAGATACTACTGAGTCACTTGCTACCATAAGGAAAAGTTTGGCAACATGAGCCCAGCAATATACCCCTATGTCATTAGGAGTTTGTTTATATGTTGAGTTGGTCTCGTCCTGACCCTCTCACGCGCGATCTCGTCCATTTGATCAATGCCAAGCGCCATGATCATGGCGATACCGACGCGGCGATCGATACGCTACAAGCCTTTTTGGAGCAGGGGCGTGAGTACGATCTCCTCACAGTGTTGGCGGCGTTGGATGAGGATATGGCGGAATGGCTTTTCGACTTGCTCGCGGAGGCCTCCTGCTCGGTGATTCTTGATGGGCCGACCGATGCACCGCTATCCTATGCCATCATGGCAGCCTTGGAGCTGCCTCTCCAAGTCAACCTGTCCCATCCGCTCAAATTGAAAATCGATCCGGTTGCAACAGCGGATCTGTTACATCGGCATCTCCGTCTCTCTGCGGAGACGGTTGTGCGGGTGGAGTCCCGGCTACTGACCGATTCAACCTTGGAGCCGTTCAGCCTTCAGGGCTTGAACGATCACTTGGGTTCGGTGGCGGATTCCCAGCGGACCACGTCTATTGCAGCTCGGCTCTATCCACCCGTCGAAAGTACTGCGTTTCTGTTCTTTGAGTTGATTGGTATGCCGGATTCCGGATTGCCGGATGCGCTGGAGGACCGGCACCGCCGTGCTCTCCTCGAAGGTCTCGTCGAGCAATGCCCCGAGTTGGCCCTCGCCCCCGATATGCTTGAAGCGCCGGTTTATGCAGCCTATGCCATGTTCGATGCACAAAACGCCGTGCGGCTCCATCGGTTGGCGGATGAGACTGCGGCGGTCTGGCGGGACCTAAATCCCCTCGTCCGTGCCCGCACGATCGTTCATCTCCATACCCAATGTGGAAACGGCGTGTATATGCCAGTTTGGACTGATCTGTTCGATCCCGAATTGCCCGAAGACCATGGCCCGGTCTGGAGCTCTCCCGATGTGTGGGTGTTTACCGCTGATTTACCCATTGAATGGCCTGGGGAAATGTTGACCAACCGGCTCCTCGCCGAGGGTTGTACCAGATTCGAAAATCACATCATTGAAGCGCCAGAAAATTAATCATTGCTCAGGCAGAAAGCGGGATCTGGTTAGGAGGTGAGGAGGTAGGCTTGCGTTGCGGCCTTTCTGAGTGGCTCTAAGAGTTTTTCAGAAACCTTGAGGCCCCCTCGTCCGATGCCCACTTCAACATCCGGTTTGGTAATACCGTGGAAGTCGCTGCCGCCGGTTATTAGTAAATCCAGCTTTTTGGCCAGGCCGAGGTATTTTGTCGTCTGCCTCTTCGTGTGGGTGCTGTAGTGGACTTCGATACCACCAAGACCCGTGCTTTTTAAGGTCGCTAAGAGTGGCTCCAGATCTTCTCCTGCTGATGTGGCCCAGGTTGGATGGGCCAACACGGCGACGCCGCCTGCGGCCTTGATCCAGGTGATGGCCTCAGCCGGTTGGGGCAGTTCGCGCGCAACGTAGGCCGGGCGTCCGTTTGCCAGATACCGGTCGAAAGCTTCTTTGGCAGACTCAACATAGTGCTTTTCCATCAAGAGCCGTGCAATATGAGGCCGGCCGACTGCATCAGTCCCGGCCAGCGTCTTAACCTCTTCATACGTCACATCTAGCCCCAAGGTACGCAGCCGTTCGATGATCTGCGGATTGCGGCTATGTCGACTCGCGCGCAAGGTGCCCAGCCGTTGGTTTAGCGTCGGGTCTTGCCAGTTTAAGAAATAGCCCAAGATATGGAGTTCATTGTCGCCGATGCGGGAGCTGATCTCTACGCCGGGAATGATTTCAATACCCAGCTCGGCGCCGGTCGCGATGGCTTCGGGAATGCCGGAGACAATGTCATGGTCCGTGATGGCCAGCGCAGTGACCGTGGCCCTGTGGGCGCGCCGAACCACTTCCGCCACTGAGAAGCTTCCATCTGAGTGGACTGTATGGAGGTGGAGGTCAATGCGACTCATACCGATGCTTCTAGCTGGCTGTCGGGGCCTGCCCGCTGCGCGAGGAGTTGCGCCGTGAAGGCCGACTCTGGTCCCTGGCAGCCATCATGTTCACCTTCGTCGTACGCGAGGACGCGGAGGCCGGAGGTGAGCCGGAGCAATTCGTTCTGGGCGAGACAAAATTCCGCTCGGCGCGGATGTTTGTGTCGCACATGATTGTCGAGGGTAAAGGTTTCGTAGAGCAAGATCCCGTTTGGTTTGAGCGATTGGATGAGAGCAGGAAAGAGCGGGCGATGGAGGTAGAAGAACACGACAATGACGTCATAGGTTTGGCTTGGAAGTTCCGGCCATTCACTAGTTGCTCGTTCGAGGTCTACAACCTGGACGTGGAGGTTTGAAAGGTTTCGCTGCTTCGCTGTGGTCACGAGCTCTGTCAGGGCCTGTTCGTTCCGGTCGATCGCCTTGACGTGAAAGCCCTGCGAGGCGAGATAGAGGGAGTTCCGCCCGGAGCCTGATGCGAGGTCGAGCGCAGTGCCTTTCGGTAGACGGTGAAGCTGCTGACTCAGAAAACGAGCGGGAGACAGCTCTCCACCGTGAATCTGGGGCGCGAGGCGCGATCGCTCGAGTTGCACACCGACGGACCTGCTGACGAGCTTTAGCGGTGGTGCGAGTTTCCTTAGCCAGATCTTGGCGTGGTCAATGGGAAATTCTGCAAAGAGCATGGCGAGGATTCGTTCCGTGAAGGTTTCCAGGAGTGAGAAGTCCTGCGTTGCAGCGAGTTTGATAATCTGATGGGCAACCTGTGCATAGTCGATCGTGCACCGGATGTCGTCCGAAGCGGCAGCCGGTTCAGTCTGGCAAGTTAGCTCTAGATCGACCGCCAGGGGCTGTGGCCGTTGGCGCTCTTCCTGCGTCACGCCGCAGCGCCCCTGAAACTCCAGCCGTTCGATGATGATGGTTCCGGCCATAACTATGCGATGGTCTTTCCCTTCCTGGCTCACAATCAGGCTCAGGTGTCCTAGTATACCCCCTCAGCTGCGGTAAAGTCAGGAGGCTGAGCTAGGGATAGGTTCTTGCCCGCAAAATCACTCGACTCTCAAACGTCCAACGCGGTCTTTGACGCGCGGACTCGACGGAGCTGAAAATTATGCATTGGGAAGTTGAATCTGCGCCTCCCTTGACTGCTCTTTCCACCAGCCCCTATAATCGCCGCGTGGGGTTGAGCCTTAACGCGCTGATTCAGCTTGAAAAAATGGCAGAATTTACGCATTTCAATGAATCAGGCCGGGCGCGTATGGTCGACGTCGGGGCAAAAGCTTCGACCGAACGGGCCGCCACGGCTCAAGCGACTATTTTCCTCCTTCCCGAAACCCTCAAAAAAATTCAGCAGGGTAAGATCGCCAAGGGCGATGTCTTGTCCGTTGCGCAGGTCGCAGGGGTGATGGGGGCCAAGAGGACCCCAGACCTGATCCCCATGTGCCACCCATTGCTGATCACTAGCGTTGATATCGCATTCAAAGAAGACGCACAGCCTGATGACAGTGGTCGCTGTTTGATCACCATTGTGGCGACGGCTAAGACGAGTGGGCAGACGGGGGTCGAGATGGAAGCGATGACCGCTGTCACCGTGGCAGCCTTGACCATCTACGATATGTGTAAGGCCATTGATCGCGGGATGAGTTTCAGCGATGTGTGTTTGCTCTCCAAGTCAGGTGGCAAGTCCGGCACGTACAGCAGGCGTGGTTGAGAAATCCATGGTCACGATTAAGCTATTTGGCATGACGAAAATGCTGGCGGGGAATCAAGGTTCCCTCTCGCTGGCATTGACGAATGGCCGACGGGTAAAAGATCTGGTTTCGCTTCTTGATGGCGGATATCCCGCCATCGGGGAGCTTATCCATAACAAGAAGATCCTGGTATCAGTTAATCAAGAGATTGCTCACGAGAATATGGAAATTTCGGATGGCGATGAGATTGCGCTTCTGCCTCCCTTCGCAGGTGGGTCGGGCATAGAACCGATACATGAGAATGAGTTTGTTCGTGTGCAGCGTGACAATTTTTCCATCGACCGCGAACTTGAGCGGGTCAAGAGCCGATCCAAGCGGATCGGGGGGATTGCGACGTTTCTCGGCATTGCCCGGGACCGTTCCAAGGGGCGAGACGTCGATAGCATCACTTTCGAACATTACCCAGGGATGGCGGAGAAGAAGCTGTGCGAGATCCGCACGCGGGCGCTGAAAGATTTCGATATTCTGGAGCTCCTGATCATTCATCGGCACGGAGAGATGACGATTGGCGAAAACATTGTGTTGATTATTGCCGGAGCTGAGCACCGGGCGCCGGCCTTTCAAGCCTGTAAATGGGCGATTGATGAATTGAAGCAGATTACGCCAATCTGGAAACTTGAGCACACGCCAGAAGGTGAAGTCTGGGTGGAAGAGCACCCGTAGGAGGGTGACGAGTCACATATGACAATGCCGACGCCGAACAATCCTCTGTATCCCGTCGCTGCCGATACGTTTGGCCGGCCGCTACGCAGTTTGCGTTTGTCTGTAACGGACCGGTGCAATCTCCGCTGCAAGTACTGCATGCCGGAGGAAAACTATGTCTGGCTACCGCGCGAGGATGTGTTGACCCTTGAGGAGATGGCCACGCTGACGGGCTATTTTACGGACCTAGGCGTGGACCGCGTGAGGCTGACAGGTGGGGAGCCACTGCTGCGGCGCGATTTAGTCAGACTGATTCGGCTGTTGGTTCAAAACCGGCAGATCCTGGATATCGCGCTCACGACGAACGGGATTCTTCTGGCCGATCAGGCCGAGGCCCTGTTTGATGCAGGGCTGCACCGCGTGACCGTCAGTCTCGATACGCTCAGGCCAGAACGATTTCGCCAATTGACCCGCCGTGACGAATATGCGCGGGTCATGGAGGGCATTGCGTCGGTGGCGCGTGCAGGCTTCACGGGGTTAAAGCTCGATACGGTGGCGATTCGCGGCTTCAACGACGATGAGTTGGTGGGGCTGATCGAGTTTGGCAAGCAGGTACAGGCGGAAGTCCGATTCATCGAATATATGGACGTTGGTGGCGCGAACGAATGGTCGCAGCAGAAAGTGCTATCGCGAGAAGAGATGCTCATGATCCTGGGCAAGCGGTATGGCACGATCGAGCCAATTGCTGAGCGGGGGGCTGCGCCGGCACAACGATTTGTGCTGCCGGATAAGACGACCTTCGGCATTATTCCTTCGACGACCACGCCCTTCTGTGCGACCTGCGATCGCAGCCGTGTGACTGCCGACGGGATGTGGTACCGCTGCCTGTATGCGGCGCAGGGGACAGATCTGCGCACGTCCCTCCGCGCCGGCGTGTCCCCCGATGTGATGCGGGCAGTGATCCGCTCCGGTTGGGAGAGCCGTCGGGACCGAGGCGCAGAAGAGCGCAAGGCTCTTGAGCAGGATGGATTGCGTGTCGGAGGATTGATCGGGATTGAGAAACTGCGTGAAGACCCCCATCTTGAAATGCATGCTCGCGGTGGCTGACGTCCCACCTGGTCGCTTGTGTCGTTGCGCGCTCTTCCCTTGATGCCCCATGGTGGATACTGAAATCTTTACCATTGTCGGCCTTGGATTTGTGTTGGGGATTCGTCATGCCCTGGACACGGACCACCTAGCTGCCGTCTCTACGATCTTGGTGCAGCGCCCGTCGTTTCGCGCCTCCGGCATGCTCGCGGTCAGCTGGGGGCTGGGCCATACGGCGATCCTATTGCTGGTCGGGGGGGCGGTGCTGGTGTTTCGGGTACCGATTCCGGAGCCGATTGCAGTGGCGGCCGAGTTCGGCGTTGGGGCGATGCTCGTGCTTCTCGGCTGCATCCTCGGTCTGCAGTTAGTCCGGGAGCGCTGGCATGTGCATCAGCATGCGCATGATGGGACGCAGCATCTGCATTTGCACAGTCATGTAGTAGCCAAAGATCACGGGCATAGACATTGGTGGCAAGATTCCGCTCGCCCCTTCTGCATTGGTATGGCCCATGGCCTGGCCGGATCGGCGGCCCTCTTGCTGATCGTGATGTCGTCTACGCGATCGGTGTCCGAGGGCCTTATCTATATTGCCGTATTTGGGGCGGGTTCGATCCTGGGCATGATCCTGGTGAGCATGGTGATAAGTCTTCCGGTTTTGTGGTCGATGAATCTTGGACGCCCTGTGTTTCTCGTGGTGCAGGGGCTGGCCAGCCTTGGAAGCATGGGCCTTGGACTCACCATGATGCTGCAGATCGCCTTCGGCACACAGCTGTTTTAACCGACTGATATCATTAGTGTTTTTTGTGGGAAATCCACGTGCGGCATGCTGAGGGCTATGGTATTCTGCCACCTCATGCTGAGGGCAACCTCGCACAGGACTGAAAGGAGCCTCCAGTGGCCTGGTTTAAAAAGCAAAAAACAACTGAGACGGAACCTGCGAAGCGCACCAAGCTTTCGGAGGGGATGTGGCTCAAGTGCAACCACTGCCGAGAAATCATCTATCGTAAAGAGGTTGAGCGGAATAATAAGGTCTGTCCGAAGTGCGACTATCATTTCCCAATCTCCGTCTTGGACCGGATTGCGCTGCTGACGGATCTTGGGACGTTCACCGAGTGGGATACGGAGCTCGCGCCTCAGGACCCGCTAAGTTTTCAGGACACAAAATCATACAAGAGTCGGGTCAAGGCGCACCAGGAGAAGACTGGTCGTAAAGACGCCATACTGACCGGCGAAGGGAAAATAAATAGCCAGCGTGTGGTTTTCTGCGTGTTTGATTTTAGTTTCATGGGTGGCAGCATGGGGTCAGTCGTTGGGGAGAAGATCTGTCGGGCGATCGACCGTGCGCTTGAGACCAAACTGCCGGTGATTTTAGTCACAACCTCTGGTGGGGCCAGGATGCAGGAGGGAATTCTCTCCTTGATGCAGATGGCTAAGACTTCGGCGGCTGTTGCCAAGTTGGGCGAGGCCAAACTGCCTTTCATCTGTCTGTTAGCCGACCCCACATTCGGGGGCGTCACCGCGAGCGTTGCTATGCTGGGCGATGTGATCATTGCCGAACCGAAAGCCTTGATCGGTTTTGCCGGTCCCCGCGTGATTGAGCAGACAATTAAACAGCAGCTGCCGGATCAGTTTCAGCGGGCGGAGTTTCTTCTGGAGCACGGTATGATCGATATGATCGTGGAGCGCAAACAGCTGAAAGAGACGTTAAGCACGCTTGTGGGGCATTTTTAGGTCGGGCCTTCTGGGGGGGCTTAGCGATGTGGTCTGCGAACAGTCCCAGTCGGTCTGGCGGGTAACTTCCTAGTTGCAAGGCGTATAAGGCATTTTGTTTAATTCCTCATTCGTTCTGGTTACAGCATGACCTATGTTTCCGCCGTGGCCTTTTTGTATCGTCTGCAAAAACATGGCATCAAGCTGGGACTTGAGACGATAACGGCATTGATGGGACGACTTGGGACGCCACAGATCCGGTACCGGACGCTCCATATTGCCGGTACAAATGGCAAAGGATCCACTGCCGCCATGACCGCTTCGGTGTTACAGGCGGCCGGTTATCGGGTGGGGCTCTATACTTCGCCCCATCTCGTGGACTTCCGTGAGCGGATCCGCGTCAACGGTGAGATGATCGCGGAATCGCAGGTGGCTCAATTAACCGAACAGCTGCAAGCGCTCTGCCTGCCGGACCTCTCCCCCACATTTTTTGAATATACAACGGCGATGGCCTTTCAGCACTTTGCTGAGGCGGGGGTCGATGTGGCCGTACTGGAGGTGGGGCTAGGCGGCCGGTTCGACGCCACCAACGTCGTCACGCCCATGGCGTGCGCAGTGACGACGATCGCGCTCGATCATCAGGACTATTTAGGGACGACGCTCTCATCGATTGCGTTCGAGAAGGCTGGGATTATCAAGCAGGGGGTCCCAGTTGTGTTGGGGAGGCTCGACAGGGAGGCCAGGCGGACGATCGATCAGGTGGCGCAGGAACGGCAGGCCCCGGTGTTTCGGATGGATGAAGATTTCCATACGGAGGGAGAGTCACCCGCGCATTTTTCGTATCGTGGACTCGACGTGCATTATGACGGGCTGACCTGCGCCCTGGAGGGCCGGCATCAAGTGGATAACGCCGCCTGTGCTTTGGCGCTCCTCGAGGCCTCGGCTCCGCAGGGGATTAGGGTGACAGACGCATCGGTGCGTGAGGGACTTCGTGCCGTGAACTGGGCTGGGCGATTGGAGGTGGTCGATCACCATCCCTCAATCCTCGTGGATGGCGCACATAATCCCGCAGCTGCCAGAGCTTTAGCTGACTACCTCACCCATTCTGTCCGATCCCATCCCGCTCGCCGCGTCGTCCTGGTTCTGGGCATGATGCGCGATAAGGACCATCGAGGGTTTGTCGAGCCGCTCAGAGGGCTGGTGGATGAGGTCGTCTTGACACAGGTGGATCTTCCCCGCTCCGCGACCGCCCAGGAGCTCCGTGCGTCACTCGGGGAGGTCTTTCAAGCTTCATACATCGCGGCCTCGCTCAGTGAGGCGATGGTATTAGCTAGACATCTGGCAGGGACGGAGGATCTGATTTGCGTGACCGGCTCGCTTATGCTCGTTGGGGAATGTCATGGATGGCTCCGTGGCTGCAAACTTTCGCCTCTGCAGGGATAAGATGGGAAGTATCGTGATGCAGTGTTGCCGGTGCCTGGTCGGGTGCTTGATCCTGGGGCTGCTCATTCCGTTCGCTGGGATTGCCGCAGAACAGGGTAGGGTTCCTCCATCTACGGCGACCACGTCCGGTGCGATTCCGCTCGACATCACGGCCGAACGAATCGATTATCTACAAGACCAAGAAGTTTACGAAGCCGATGGCTCGGTGGTGCTCGATCAGGGTGAGGTGCATCTGACGGCCGATCACATGACCATTCACGCCTTGCCCGGCGTCGTGATTGCCACAGGCCATGTCCGGCTTACCAATCCGAAGGCCGACGTGGTGGCGGAACGGCTTGAGCTTAATGTCAATACGGAGGCTGGAGTCCTCACCCATGGGCAAATCTATCTCAAGTCTACAAACAGCTTGGTGCAGGGGCGTCTTCTCCAGCGTTTTTCAGAGGACCATTATCGGGTGAAGGAGGGTCGGTTCACGAATTGCGATGCCTCAGACGGTCAAACGCCTGCGTGGCGGTTTCGTTTCAAGGATCTGGACTTGGTCTCCGGCGATCACGTGGCCTTTGCTGATGCATGGCTCGATATAAACGACGTGCCGGTGTTTCCCATTCCCACGTTGACTTATCCCCTCTCTAGCCGGCGGACCGGGCTCCTCATTCCGACTGTCGCGTACGACAACCGGTTTGGCATGCATTTGCAAGAAAGCTTCTATTGGGCCATCAATCCCAGCCAGGACCTGACGATCTCACCCTCTTATTACAGCAGCCTTGGCTACGGGAGTGATCTGGAGTACCGCTATGTGCTGGATCCAAAATCGAAGGGGCAATGGTTCGTCAGCGCCTTGCAACAGACCCAAGTGCCGAGTGTTTCCGGTGTGAGCGAGGTGGGGGGCAAACCAACGCAGTTCCGTGCGCTTATCAGCGGGACCCATACCCAGCAGGTCAATCCCGACTTATTGCTGCGCGCCCAAGTAGCCTTGGTGACCGATCCAAACTATCTCTCGCAGCTCAGTAACTCCGGCGTCCAGCGCGCGCTTCCCAGTGGGGAAAATAACCTCTTAGCCACGCAGCGGTTGTCTCATGGGAATCTCTACTTTCTTAGCCAATACCTGCAGCCTCTTCAATCTGGCGGTAATGACACGTTCCAGCGCCTACCGGAGGTGGGCTACAGCCTTTCCAATACGTCGCTCCTGAGTTCGCCAGCCCTGTTCGGACTAGACAGCAACTATGTGAGTTTCTATCGCACTGAGGGTTTTAATGTGAACCGGGTGGACCTTTTGCCGAGTCTGTCAACCGATGTCATCGACATCGGTCATGTTGTTGGCCTGACGCCGCAAGTTAAGGTTCGGGAGTCCTATTACTCGAGAGGTATGCATTCCAACAGCAGCCAGCATCGGGAGACTTTGTGGGCTAGTGTCGATGCCACCTCAAAATTAAGTCGTCGATTCGGTGTGGGCGAGGGTGGATCTTTCCTGCACACGATTGAGCCGAGCTTGGTCTATGAATATGTCCCTCCCACCGACCAGTCGAAGATTACGCAGATCGATCAGGTGGATGATCTACCGAAGAAAAATTTGATGACTTACGCACTTCGTAACCGGCTGTTAGAGCAAGCGGGGAGTAGTAGTTTTAATTGGTTGGATTTCACGATGGCTCAGAGCTATCACGTAGGTGCGGCGCAAACGAGAGCCCGTGACTTCACTGCTGGGGCTGCTCCGCTGTTCGGCTCGCTGACGCAGCCGCTCCAGCCTGCCACGGTAGCGATTGCGGGAAAGAAATTTTCAGACCTCTGGATGAAGGCGGTGATCGGTAACACCACTCCTCAGGCCTCGCCAGCGCAGTTAGCTGGGGCTGCAACTGGGCGGGGGGCAGGGGCTCAATCGGGTCAGTTGCCCGCCCTCAATCAGTACCTGACCGTCGATGCCTTCTTTGATCCCTATCGGTCCACGATGAGCCAATTCAACGTGGACTTCCGGCTTCAGCAGTCCAACTATTGGTATGCGGAGGTCGGACAACGTTATTCTCGAGACGGGAACCGTGTTCGTCGAGGTGACGTCTGGAATTCGATTTCGTTTAATGAAGTCTATGCGCCGACGGCAGAGATTCAGTTCGTCACGGCTGGTGGAGGTTTTCGCACACCCTGGGGTTGGACGATCGGCGCCAAAAGCTATTACGATGTGAAAACTGGTAAGAGCCCTGAGTATGACGTCGTCGCCCTGTACCAGAATCCCTGTAAATGTTGGTCCCTGGGGCTCTTTTATCTCCAGTTCCCAGATCGTGCCCAGTACAATTTCATGTTGAACCTGACGGGAATTGGCTGGACGGAGAATTATGGGACGGCGGTGCTGCGCAGTATTCTCAGTCCTCTGTTGATGGGGGAGAAGGGCTTGCCTTGGGCGACGGCGGGAGGCCCCTATGGGCGCGCACAATCACCCCTGCCACAGCCCGGGATGCCGGGGAGCGGGCGGTAGATTTTTTCTCCCTAGCACACCCGATGTGTGACGTGCGCCTTTGGAAGTTTGACTCCTCAAACAGGGCTGGTATACGATGACGAATTGGTTTTAGATGTTTCTTTTTACTCAGCAAGGAGGCATGCGACGTGGCAGGTGATGCATTAAAAGTTGAAGACGCAACGTGGGACGCAGACGTGATGAAGTCCGTTGAACTGGTGATGGTCGACTTCTGGGCTGTCTGGTGCGGGCCTTGCCAAATGGTTGCTCCAATCATCGAAGAGTTGGCGACAGAATATGCAGGGAAGTTGAAAGTGCGCAAGCTCAACACTGATGAAAATCCTGAAGTGGCAGGACGCTATCAAGTCATGAGCATCCCGACGATTTTGTTCTTCAAAAATGGCCAGATTGTGGAAAAGCTCGTGGGGGCACGGCCAAAGCGGCAGTTCAAAGAAATGATTGATTCCCTGCTGGCCCAGCCAGCCGGCTCAGCTTAAAGAATGTAGTTACTCTGCAATGCTCTCCGAGTTGCGCATTGTTAATTTCGCGCTCATTGAGCAGCTGAATCTCCAATTCCAGTCAGGCTTTACGGTCCTGACGGGGGAGACTGGAGCTGGGAAGTCTCTCCTCATTGATGCCATCGCTCTGCTGATTGGCGGGCGCGCCTCGACCGATCAGATCCGTTCCGGCGAAGAGGAGGCACAGCTCGAAGCCTCCTTCCATCTCCCTGATACCCATCCACTGATTCGGCACTTTCGGTCGCAAGATCTCATCGGTCCGCACGATTCGGAGTTGATCATTCGACGCGTGCTGTCACGATCGGGCCGCCACCGGGTCTATGTCAACGGCCGTCTCTGTTCCTTGCGTGTGCTTGAGGAGCTTGGCGGCACGCTCATCGATATCCATGGACAGCACGAGCAGCAATCGTTGTTGGCCTCGGCGAAGCAGGGCGAGGCGTTGGATGCATTTGGGCGCCTCGATGACTTGCGAGGACAGTATGCACAGGCCTACCGGAGCTGGAAGGATCTCTGTGCGCAGCTGGCTGAGCTGCAGCGCGAGGTTGTTGATCGAGCGAGAATTGAAGATATGTTGCGATTCCAGGCTCAGGAGATCGCGCAGGCCTGCCTGTTGCCGGATGAGGAGGAAGAGCTTAGGAACGAGCGGCAGCGCTTGGTGCATGTGTATCGGCTCAGAGAATTGGCCCATGAGGCCCATGGCGAATTACAAGAAGATGAGCAGGCGGTGCTCACGAGGCTGAGTCGGATTGGGCGGGCCCTGACAGAGTTGGCCCAGACCGATCCGGCGATGGCTGATTGTGAACAGGCCGCGATGGAGTCGTCGATTCAACTCAAAGATCTGGCGGGGCGGCTCCGCGATTATGCCCAACAGCTTGAGGCCGATCCGGACCGACAGGCACTCGTTGAGGACCGGTTAGAGCTGATTCAGCAGTTGAAGAAAAAGTATGGAGGATCGATTCAGGCGGTCCTCGCGATGGGCACACGGGTGGAGGATGAGCTGGCACTCTTGGACGGCCGTGATGAGCGAACGGCTCAACTAGCGGCGCGGCTGGAGGAGGAGGCGCGCCACCTCCGTACCCTGGCACAACAGCTGTCGAAAAAGAGAATGGACGCGGCCAAACGTATGGCGAGACTCGTGGGAGCGGAGCTCGCAGCGGTGAAGATGGAGCAGGCGGTGTTTCAGGTTACGGTTTTGAGTGATGAGTCCGAGACGGGACTTGGACCGACTGGTCGGGATCGTGTGGAGTTTCTCCTCTCCAGTAATTCCGGTGAACCGCCGAGACCCTTGGGGCGCGTGGCCTCAGGTGGAGAGCTTTCGCGTATCATGCTGGCGCTGAAAACTGTGTTGGCCGAAATGGATCAGGTTCCGGTTTTGGTGTTTGACGAAGTTGATACCGGCGTGGGCGGAGCGGTGGCCGCAGCTATGGGGACGCGATTGCGAAAGCTCGGTGCGTTCCATCAGGTATTTTGCATCACCCATCTTCCTCAGATCGCCTCTCAGGCGGAACATCATCTGCTGGTAGAGAAGGGGCAAGAGGCTCAACGGACCTCCACATTGGTCAGAGCGCTGATGGGAATGGGGCAGGAAGAGGAAATCGCCAGAATGTTGGGCGGGCTGACCATTACCAAAAAGATGCGTGAAACGGCGGTGGAACTCATTGCGGGGGCAAAGGCGAAGCGGCCCAAATGACCTAGGGGATGGCGCGGATGGCTGGCACGGGGGTGAGTCGTTTCCATTGGTAGGTTCCGCCATGTTCACGAGGCGGAATATTCTTCTGGCTGCCGACCCGTGAATACCACCACTGGCCCGTGGCCTGTGTACCATCTTCCGTGAGTAAGACTTCGAACCCCCCTTCACGATCATTACCGGTTTGCTGCCAGGTGCCTTGCCAAAGACGGTTCGCATATTTCGTAGTGGTAAATCGTCCACCCTGCTGGCTATAGGGGCCATTGCCGGCTTTATCGATGGTAGCTTTATAACGCTTATTGTCCTCGACCTCGAAAATTTCCCATTCCCCGCTCAGATCCGGCATTGACGCTAGCGGCTCATTACTCACCAGCTGCTGGGGAGAAGAGGTATGGCGCCGCTCGAGAACCTGCCAGGCCTGAGCTTGTACCCGATTGATGGTGTAGCCGGTGGTATCTGAGCCCTGCACTCTATCCAGTGCGGTGTTGGCATGAACCGTGACAACGGTGAATAGGAAACCGAGCATGATGCGAGACATGAAATCCTCTTGGGTCGTGGGTAGAAAGTGAGTTTCGTCCAGCTTCTTGTGATGCGTGGTTACGACGATCAGGCTCACATTACTTTCGGCCCTTCCGTGAGCGACATGGGCGATAGGGATAAGGGCTGACCCCGGTCCCTGACGGAGTCTGTATCATGGAGTGACCTTGATCAGTTTTTGTCGTCTGGTCGGAGGAAATCCTATGGAGGATGGCCCGAATCGCCCGACCATCTGATGGTACAGTAGGGCTGCGAGAGGTTCGAGATTTTTGGTATCAGCTTCGTTGTACCGTAGAAGTAGATCGCGGGCGGCCGCGTCGCCTGTGCACCATTGGTGCCAGAGGCGAACGGCTTCCCATCCGTCGAGCCCTGCCACCTCGGTTTCGCGCTCAATCTGAAGTTTCCTTTCGATATGTTTCAGTCCGCCTTGTAGGCCAAGCCGGCGCGCTGCAAAGCAGAGATCGAAGTGTGGTTTCTTGAAATTCAACCTGGGGAACTTCGCCTGCAAGTAGGGAATGTCGAATCCGCTCCCAAAAAATGTGACAAAGAGATCGGTGTGTTCGAGTTCCGCGTGCAACCGCTCTTCCGTCAACGTCTCCCCTCGAACCAGACTCGTCATCTCCCCGTCGCGATAGAGTCCGACCACTGTGACATGGCCTTCGCGCGCAGAGAGTCCTGTCGTTTCGATATCCAGATACAGTGCGCGAGGACGAAACGTCTCGAAAAGACGCCAGTGTTCTCGGCTTTTGAGGCAGACACCGAAAAATTGCGCGTCACCTGCGGCTAGACGCGTTTGGGCGGTGGCAAGTTCGCCATTGTACCATTCTTTTCTACTCGGGGAGATGCCTGGGAGGGCCGGCGATTGGAGGAAGGCGCCCCAATTCAGAATGCCTTCCTGCCAGAGACGCCGTTCGGAGCTTTGGCCAAGACCTTTGAGAAGTACGAAGGATGATGTGAGCATATGGTGGCGGAATTGTAGCCTTGATTTCACTGAATAAACAAGCTAAAGTCCGCAGCCTGAGCGGGCTTTCATCTCATGGTCGTCACGAGGCGCCGATTGGAATCTATGGCTGATTTTCCCAATAAAATTCGCATCACCGTCGGTTCTGTGCAACTCGAGGCGGAGCTCAAGTCCACGAAGACGGCGCAGGAAGTCTATGCGGCCTTGCCGATTGAAAGTCCCGTCAACACGTGGGGCGAAGAGTTTTACTTTAAATTAGCTGGGGTGAAGGACCATCGGGAGACGGCGACGAATCAAGTGAAAGTCGGCGATGTCGCCTTCTGGGGTGCGGGGCAGGTGCTGGCGATTTTCTTTGGACGCACCCCGATGAGCATGGGGCAGGATCCTGTTCCGGCC
>CAMBDY010000019.1 GCA_945865525.1 Nitrospira lenta
GGAAAGGCGATTCGACTGTAGTAGTCTGTTTGGAAACGCGCTGTTTGGGTGCCCTCGTGGTGCCGACGGCGGGTATAGGCACGGATATCGTGGAAAGTCATCAACTCGGAATCGCCGGTGAGCCAGACCGTGAAGTCATCGGGGATGAGGGCCAGCGGGAAGGCTGCGCGGTCGAATCCTGCGATGTTGACCGTTCCATCGTGAGAGAACCGCCGGTGTTGCCCCTGATAGAGAGTCCAGGTAGATCCATCGTAGCGGGCTTCCTCCGCCGCAGTGATATCAACAAGTTGGAAGTTCTGGTCGAACCGAAAGAGGTGTACCTGGCCTAAGCGTTGTCCATCGACGGAGACGCTGGTGACTTGCATGAGGCTGTTAGCGCTGATTTTGACCCAGGGTTGCTGAAGGACTAAGGCGGCGGCCCAGGGGATTTTTTCAATGTACGTCGTTCTGACTTCCTCGGATTTGCTAGCGGCCAGCGGAATGACGGTGGAACTGAAGAGCAGGAGCACAAGGGACAGGCCTGCGGCCAAGGCAATGAAGGGGGCGGTAATCCAGGGGAGGCTGATGCCGCAACTGCGCATGGCGGTGATTTCGTGGCCACGTATGAGCAGCCCAAACGTGAGGAGCGTGGCCATGAGGATGGCGAGTGGGGCAATCTGGAAGAAAATCGCTGGCGTCTTGAGCAGGAAATAGGTCAAGACGTCGAGCCAGCTGACGTCGTGGCGTAAGAACCGACGGACTTTTTCAAAGAAGTCGATGACGAGGTAAATCGTCATCAGTCCGCTGAAGCACATCATGAAGATTTTGCTGTACTCGCGAAGGAGATAGCGAAAAAGAATAGGCATAGGGTTACCGGCGATTCATGATGTATAGCGACACGATGGTCGTGAGCGTGAAGATGCCGTTTGGCAGCCAGGCTCCGGCAAAGGGTGGCAGAACCCTCGTTGTGACTAGGAATTCACACGCGACGTTGAGCATATAGTACATGACGACGATGAGTACGCCGACCGCAAATCCGCCCATACGTCCGGACCGTTTCGACACGATCCCGACCGGTACCCCCAGTAGGCAAAACACGAGCGAGGCGGTGGGGAAGGCCAGATCTTTGTAGTATTCCATCAATCGTCGGAGTGCCGAGGGATTGCGCCATTGGGACTCGGTGAGTAGAGCGATAATCGCGTGATAGGAGGGACGTTCCTCCGTGGCTGCATAGCCGCTTTGGTTCAGCGAGAGCTTAAGGTCGTAACTCATGAAGACGGTCTGCTCGTATTGCTCGCTCTGATTCGGCCGATTATGAATGACCCCCTGCTGCAGATGGAGCGCGACTTGACTGCTGGAGGTGTCCACCAGGACTTCATATTGCTGCGCCACGATGATGCGGGGATTGTCGGCATTGCGCGCATCGGAGATAAAGATACCGGTCGTGGCATGTCCTGGCGTCCCATCAGGGACATAGATCGTCAGATTGGGGATGGGTTCGTTAAATGTGCCCCGCTCCAGCGCCAGTACCAATTGCTCCTTCAGGAGGTTTAGCGCAACCTTCTTGAGGTTGATGGAGCTCCAGGGCTGTCCCCACTGCGCCAAGCACAGGGTCAGTCCGAATACGAGCAGGGCAAAGAGCAGCACCGGGCGGGTTAATCGCATGAGGCTCATCCCCGCCGCTTGCATCGCCACGAGCTCCTTATCAAAGGAGAGCCGTCCGAAGGCAGTAATTGAGGCGATGATCCCGGCGATGGGGAGGGTTAGCACAAGAAACGAGGGCATGAGATGGGCGAACACTTGCAGTACAGCCACGATCCCGACGCCTTTGGCGACTAGCAGTTCCACTAGACGCAGGAGTTCCCGCGTGAGCATGACGAAGCAGAGGGCTCCAAGGCTTAAGCTAAATGGGGACAGGAGCTCGGCGAAGATGTAGCGATCTAGCAGCGTTCGTAAAAACATTCGGAGAATCCCGCTCCTCCTATGATGCGTCACTATAGGCGACGAGGTGAGGCTTGTCTACTTCGCGCGCGGCTGGCCAGATTGCGCCGCGGCCAGGAATGGCTTGATACGGCTTGACACGCCTTGAAATGCCATGGTACAGGGTGCGCGACTTATAGCTAAGGAGTATTTCCGTGAAGGAAAAAGGAACGGTGAAGTGGTTCAATGACCGCAAGGGGTTCGGGTTTCTTCGTCTTGAAAACGGCGAGGATGTCTTCGTGCATTATTCCGCTCTACAGGGAGAGGGATTCAAAACGCTGAAAGAGGGCGAGACTGTGGAGTTCGATGTCGTGCAAGGCGCCAAGGGGCCGCAAGCGTCGAACGTGTTGAAGGCAGCCGTCGCTGGCGCCTAAGATTTTTCGCCGTACGATGTTGGATGCAGGGCCTGCCTGATTTGCTGTGGGGCAGGCCCGTATTGTTTTGAACTCCACGCATGCCCACTGTTTTGACACAATTCCGGGCCACTGTTAGCACATATATAGTGTGCAGGCTATCGGGGCGATTCGACCGCAGACGGCGGCGATCTATGCAGGGCACGGCAGCCGCTGGCCCATCGACTTTGGCTCACTCCGGAACTCCTCGGTTTTCTCCAGCCTCAACCGCATTCAGTTTGCTCTAAGTGCCGCATCCACCGTACTCGTGAATCTGATTCG
The DNA here is from genome assembly GCA_945865525.1 of Nitrospira lenta. Taxonomy (GTDB): domain Bacteria; phylum Nitrospirota; class Nitrospiria; order Nitrospirales; family Nitrospiraceae; genus Palsa-1315. The sequence continues at coordinate 2,634 of CAMBDY010000019.1, forward strand.
GGGCAGGACGTCCGCCCAAGACCGCTTGGATATTGTCCAGACAGATCCGTCCCATATTTATTCTGGCTTGCAATGTAGCAGAGCCGATGTGGGGGAGTAGCACGACTTGTTGCAATCGAGTCAGCAGCGGGTGAGGGGCTGGTTCCTCTTCATACACGTCGAGGCCCGCGCCGGCGATCATGTCATGCGTGAGGGCCTCGACCATGGCTCCTTCATCGACGATCGGACCACGAGCCGTGTTGATGAGAAAGGCTGTGGGTTTCATTAGGCCCAATTCGCGCGCGCCGAGGAGATGACGGGTGTCCGGTGTGAGGGGTACATGGATCGTCACGATATCCGACTCTTCGAGAAGTGCATGCAGCGATCGGTACTGCCATGTCTGAGAGCAAGTTGCTGCGGCTAGGGGTTGACGCTGGTGATAGAGTACTGTCATGCGAAATCCCATAGAGCGTTGTGCGACAGCCTGTCCAATCCGTCCCATACCGATGATACCCAGGACCTTACCTGAGACATCTGCGCCTAAGAGTTGTGTGGGACTCCAGCCGGTCCATGTGCCGGAGCGGACGAGGGTATCGCCTTCCACGATCCGGCGCGCCGTTGCCAGGAGTAGCGCCCAGGTGAGATCGGCGGTGGTATCGGTCAAGACATCTGGCGTATTAGTGACGATCAGGCCCCGCTGCTGTGCGGCAGCGAGATCGATGTTGTTGTATCCGACTGCATAGTTTGCGAGAATTTTCAGCCGTGTAGCAGCGTGAATGGTCTCTGTGTCGATGCGATCACCCAAGGTGACGATTGCGGCATCAGCTTGGCAGAGGCCTTCCCGCAGCGCGGCTGGACAAGGCAAGGTATTGAGCGGTTCCTGCACCAGGTGAAACCGTTCGCGCGCGATGGCCATGACAGGGTTGGGGAGCAGGCATGAAATGTACAGAGTGGGACGCATCGTCGCTTCTGCTCCTCATGGGAGTGGCAGTTTAACCGTTTGCACTGTGCGCAACAACTAGGCTTGTGCTGTTCTCTGCAGTCCGTCTAGAATGCACAACCCGTTTCACTATGCCTACACCAACTCTCATTTTGCCAGAACGCTCCCACGCCATTGCGTCCGACCTCCGGGCCGCACTCGGTCGGGACAAGGTCAAAGACGACTATTCCACGCTCACCGCGTATGCGGTGGATGCAAGCATCTATCGGATGGCGCCTCAGGCAGTCGTGCTGGTGGAGTCTGAGGATGACATCGCCACGACGGTGCGTTACGCCGTGCAGCGAGGTATTCCGCTCACGCCGCGTGCTGCCGGAACAAATCTGACCGGTTCGGCGATCGGGTCTGGGATCATCCTGGACGTCTCGCGTATGAATCGCGTGTTGGAGTTGAATCGAGACGAGCACTGGGCGCGGGTGCAGCCTGGTATTGTGCTGGCTGAGTTGAATGCGCAGTTGGGTCGGTACGGACTCATGTTCGGCCCCGATCCCTCCAGCGGCGATATGTGTAAACTGGGCGGGATGCTGGCGAACAATTCGTCCGGCCCCCATACGTTGCGATATGGCTCAGTCAAAGACAATGTGGCGGCGCTCCGCGTCTGTCTCCAGTCCGGCGAATGGCTGGATGCCAAGTCCTACGGGGTGAACGATTCTGCCTGCACCCATCTGCTCAAGGCGCCAGGACCGATTCGGGAGTTGTGGGCGCTCCTCCACGACCATGACACGCTGATCGGGCAAAAGCGCCCAACCGTCAGCAAGAACAGTTGCGGGTACAATCTCTTTGGCCTTGCCGACGGGCTTGCGCAAGGCCGGTTCGATCTTCCCAAGCTTTTCATCGGGAGCGAGGGTACGCTCGGTCTCTTTAGCGAAGCTACCATCAGGTTGGTCGAAAAGCCCTCCGCAACGCTCACGGCGCTCATTCATTTTCATCGGTTGGAAGATGTTGGAGAGGCGGTACCGAAGCTGCTGGAGTTGAGTCCGAGTGCGTTGGAAGTGATGGATGCCAACACGCTCAATCTAATCGGTAGGGCGAAGCACGGTATTCCAGCGGCTGCGGCCGCCACGTTGTTAATTGAGTTAGATGCAACCGGTATCGGTGTTGATCTTCGCGAACAGGCCGAGCGGATGACGGCCATCTGTCGATGCTATCGTTTGACCTCCGATCCCGTGCTCGCTTTCGATCCGGAGCAGCGGGACACGTTATGGAAGGCACGCAAGGCCCTCTATCCTACGCTATACCGGTTCGATCCCAAGAAGAAGCCCATCAATTTTGTGGATGATGTGGTGGTGCCGGCTGAACGAATTAGCGAACTGATCCGCTACCTAGAAGAGTTTTTCGTGGGGCAGCAGGTACCGGTCGCGATCTTTGGCCATATCGGGAACGGGAACGCCCACATTATTCCGTTGCTCAACGTGAACGACTCAGGTGATTTTCAGAAGATGGTGCAGGCCTATCATGAGATTCACCAAACGGTGTTGGACCGATTTAACGGGTCGATTTGCGGCGAGCATGGAGATGGCCGGGTGCGCGCTGAGTATGTCAAGACGATGTTTGGCCCGGAACTCTACGCCCTGTTTGTGAAGGTGAAGCAGAGCTTCGATCCTGTGGGGGTCCTCAATCCCGGCATCAAGATCAGCGATCGATCCTTCACGGAGGATATCGACTATGTGCGATTGTCGAAGCCCTGCGCGACCTGCGCGAAGTGTAATGCCGTGTGCCCGGTCTACGATGTCTTTCAATCGGAAGACATGAGTGCGCGGGGCTGGTTCGAGATCGTCACGGACACGAACTACAGCTATCTGAATTCGAAGCGAGTCGTGGAGGCCTGTCTCAATTGTAAGTCCTGCCGGACTGCCTGTCCCGCCGGAGTTGATGTGTCCCAACTCATCCTGGATCGGCGGGCCGAGCATCCAAATGCGATGGCAGGTCTGATTTTTCGTCTCCATGCGCGCGCGTGGCTATTTGAGCCGCTCTTGAAATTGCTTGCGCGAAGCCAATTTCTCTGGGGGCGGCCCCTGATGCGGCGACTGCTCGATCGTCTGACGAGGCCTATCATGCGTGGGCTTGCGGCGACGGCGCGATTGTCGCCTCAACTGGCATTGCCGCGACTGGCGATACGACACCTCCGCGATCGGTATCCGGAATTGATTCCACCGTCAGGGCAAACGGCTCGCTCTCCGGTGGCCTATTTTCATGGCTGCGCAGCCAACTATTTCGACGACGGAGTGGGGGATGCGGTGATTGCGGTGTTGCGGAAACACGAGATCGAGCCGGATCTGCCGGTGCAGCGGTGCTCCGGAACGCCGATTGAAACCTATGGCCATCGTGCGCTGGCGAAAGAAGGGGCACGCGTCAACCTCGCCTCCATGGCAGGGTACGAAAAGGTCGTGACGGGCTGCGCCTCCTGTACCCTCATGCTCAAGGATTATCCCACGCTCTTCGCCGGTGAGCCGGAGCAGGCTGCGGCTCAGGCGTTGGCCAAACGAGTCACCCATATTTCAGAGTTTGTGTCACAATCACCGGTGAAGCCGGCCATGTCCAGTCCTCAGTCCAAGCCCTGCAAGGTGGCCTACCACTCCTCCTGCCATTTGCGGGCGGCCGGAGTGACCAAGGAGCCTCGTGCAATTCTGGCAAGCCTGCCAGGAGTCGAGTATGTTGAGATGCCGGACGCCGACCGCTGCGCAGGAGGAGCCGGAACCTATCTGGTGAAGGATTTCGAAACGTCGCAGCGCATCGTCGAGCGGAAGAGGCAGGCCGTCGAAGAGAGCGGCGCGAAGGTGGTCGCGACCAGTTGCCCGGCCTGTATGATTCAATTGCAAACCGGATTGCAGGGGGCCGCAGAGGTGAAACACGTGGCGCAGATGCTTCAGGACGCCTATGAAGCCGCAGACCGACAGAACGATGGACGTGTCGCATGAAGCTGCGTAAGGTCGATGGCCTCTTTGTTCTGTTTGCTGTCGTCGTCATCGTCGGGGTATCGCTGCTACCGACTCCGAAAGATCGGAACCCCAGGATTCCCGCCGATGTGAGCCACCAGCTGATCACGGTGGAAAAGGACTGCCTCCAGTGCCATGTTCCGTTTGGGAGCTCGCCTCTCCCGGAGCGACATCCGAGACGGCAGGACTGCTCCCGGTGTCATGCAAGGGGAGCGTAAGCGTTAAAGGTTAAACGTGCAGTGATAGGGGCGAGACCGCGAGCGGCAAACAACGAGAGACAAGGGTTGCATGGTCACAGTGCTGGTGTTTGGATTGACGCTTCGCGATGCAGTGGGCGAAACGGAGTTTGAGCTTGAGGTGCCCGAGCCGACCACGGTCAAGCAGCTCATTATCACCCACTTCGATCGGATGGGCCCCTTGCTGCAATTTTTTATGAATCGCGAAGTGCTGATTGCAGTGAATAAGAAGGTGAGCGCCGAGGATACGGTGGTGAAGGACGGCGACATCGTGAAGTTCGCCCATCAGGCGGTGACGTCGTACGATGGGACTCGTGATATCCCGATCTAGTCCGTGACACGTCCCCGCCTATTGTGCCGTTCACACCCATCGATAGTGCTGTTTGCACGACGCGCGTCCCGAACAGCCAGCGCCTTGTTACGAACGTTTTGAGCATTCGGCGGGTGCATCCTTTGGCGTGAAGATTAGCGGGGGCGGCGCTGGGCCTTGGCGGTCGGCTGTGCCGTGAGCGGATCGTCCGGCCAGGCATGTTTCGGGTAGCGTCCGCGGAGTTCTTTTTTGACTTCAAGATAGGCCGATCGCCAAAAGCTGGAGAGGTCCTTCGTAATCTGAACCGGCCTGCGCCCTGGTGACAGGAGATGCAGCATGACGGGGATCGTTCCCTCGACGAGACGCGGTGTTTCCTTGCACCCGAACATTTCTTGCAACCGCACAGCCAGGATTGGTAGGTCCGGCGTTTCATATTCCACGCGTACCGTCGAGCCACTCGGGACCGTCAGATGCGTCGGTGCCCATTGGTTGAGTTGGCGGGACTGCTCCCAATTGAGGAGTGCGTGCAAGGGTTGAGTGAGATTCAGTTTGGTGACCCGGTCGAGCGTCGTCAGTCCTCCCAGATAGGGCCCAAGCCACTCATCGAGTGTGCGTAGCAGCGTTTCATCTGACAGATCGGGCCAGCGCGATTCTTGTCCATCGATTCTGCGGAGAAATGTTACCCGCGCCCGCCACTGCCGAAGTTCCGGTGTCCAGGCTAGCCGGTCGAGTCCCGCTCGACTGATGCCTTGTAACAAGGCCGTTACGATCATCGAGGGGGCTGGTTTCGAGAGCCCCTGCTGAGACAGAACGAGCGAACCCAATCGGCGTTGGCGCATCGCTTGCACCATCTGCGCGGTGTCATCCCATATGACTTCATCGTTGGTTCGCATCGCATCGCCATAGAGGGTTTCAAGATCGTGAAGGGTGACTGGCGCTGCCAGATCGATCCTAGCTGATTGCTGACCTCCGTCTAGATCAGCAATGACCAGATAGTCTTCCGCGCCGAGCGGATCGGGGTTCTGAAAGAGGGCGCCACGGCCATTGGCCATGAGATAGCGCGCGGTACTTCCCGGTTGGCGTTGGGCGATACGGTCCGGATAGGCCAAGGCGAGCAAGAGGCCAACTTGATCAAGGCTCTCGTGCCGATTGGAACGGGCCACTCGCGGTAGTTGCCGTTGCCAGAGGTCGGCGGTGCGGGCCACTCGCTGGCAGGCGGCACGGTCGACGGTTGCACCGGCTGCATGGTCGTGCTGCCCATGCAACACATCGAGGCGGAGCCGCAGGTCGGCATTACGCCACCCGAAGGGGCCCCGCAGAATGTCCCGCTCGCTGAGTAACGCCGCGAGTTCGCACGCTAATCTCGTTAGTTGTAACGGTACAGCTTTGAGCAGCATATGCGCGAGACGGGGATGGAGGGGTAGCTCGGCTATTTGTGTGCCATGGGCAGTGATCTGCCCTTCTGTATTGAGTGCGCCGAGGCCGACGAGCAGTCCTCGTGCCTGGGCCACAGATCCGACTGGTGGGGGTGTGAGCCAGGACAGCTCGGCTGGATTGGCCGTGCCCCAGAGGGCTAGTTCGAGCAAAAGAGGCGCTAGGTCTGCGTCGAGTATTTCCGGTGGCCGGCGAGGGGCCAACGCGTGCTGCTCGGCAGCGGTCCAGAGGCGAAGACAGATGCCCGGTTCGAGACGGCCGGCTCTGCCGCGCCGTTGCTCGGCTGAGTCCTGGGTGACGCGAATCGTGTCCAGCCTGGTGAGGCCTGATCGCGGATCGAAGCGAGGGACGCGCAGTAAGCCTGCATCGATGACGATGCGTATCCCGTCGATTGTCAAACTGGTCTCGGCAATTGAGGTTGCTAGCACGATTTTTCTCATACCAGGTTGAGTCGGTGCGATCGCTTGATCCTGTGCCGCTTGAGGTAGATCGCCATGGAGAGACGCAATGAGGATGTGCGCGCCTAAATTGAGATCGAGCAGCTTTCGTTCGACGCGGCGGATTGCTGCCATACCGGGGAGAAAGACGAGGAGACTACCCGGGTCCTGTGCTAACGAACGTGTGATCGAGTGGACGACTGCGACATCGAGATGGCCAGAAAGGGACTGCGCAAGATACCGGGTCTCGACCGGAAACATTTTGCCTTCGCAGGTAATGACCGGTGCGTGGCCTAAGAGATCCGAGACCGGTCCACAGTCCAAGGTGGCGGACATGACAAGTAACCGGAGGTCTGGACGAAAGATCCGTTGCGACTCGAGGCAGAGGGCTAGGCCCGTATCGGCCTGCAGGCTCCGTTCATGGAATTCATCGAAGAGGATGATTGCGTAGGCACTGAGGGCAGGATCATCTTGAAGGAGGCGAGCGAGAATGCCTTCCGTGACCACTTCGATCCTGGTTTTGGGCCCCACGGCTGTGTCGAGTCGCATGCGGTAGCCAACCGTCTGGCCAATTGATTCACCCAGCGTGGCCGCCATGCGATGGGCTGCAGCACGGGCCGCGAGTCTGCGTGGCTCCAGCATGAGCAATTTTTTCCCTGCGAGCCAAGAGGCCTCGAGCAACGCTAAGGGCACGCGTGTCGTTTTTCCTGCCCCAGGGGCCGCAGTCAGAAGTACGTTCCGTCCCTCCGCTAACATGCGTTGAAGATCTACTAGGACGTCTTCTATTGGGAGTGTGGACATGATAGGTTCACGCGTCAGCCAGAGTAGTGAAAGCGTCCGCCAGCTTTGCTCTCGTATTGTTCAGAGCCCCAACGTACCTCACGGGTATGTCGTGCGTTTTCACTTGCTGCAGCCGAGCGGCATGTTTTTTTGGTAGCCGTGAAATGATGGACGCCTTCGGATCGTCTTCATCACAATGGCCGTATCATAATCTCCGGACTGTACCAGAGTTGCGCTAAGGACGAAAAGGAAGAGGTTGATGGCCTCCAATCAATGGACGAAGGGAAGCCCACGGTCGTCAGGTGGTACGGGTTTCGTGGCCTAGCGCACGCTGCTGAACCCTTGTAGCGCAATCACCGTAGTATGGTGAGTTAGTTCACAGCCGAATTTTTATCACGTAACCCGCATACGATCTAGAAAGGCCATTGAGGCACTATATGAAACATGAGACTCCTACCCCACTGGGGAAAACGACGGCTAAGGGATTTTCGCCAGGTTTTGCGGCGCTCGGCCTGGAAGCAGCCTTGCTCAGCACGCTCGACACGCTGGGCTATGAAGAACCCACACCGATTCAACGGGAAGCCATTCCCCCACTGCTTGCAGGCCGCGATCTCTTGGGCCAGGCAGCGACAGGGACGGGCAAGACGGCAGCTTTTACGTTACCGATGCTCCAGCGCATCGCCCATTCGGCGCGGCGGTGCCCTTCCGCGCTCATTTTGGTCCCGACCCGAGAGCTGGCCATGCAGGTTGGTGAAGCCGTCACGCGGTATGGCAAGGAGTTGAAGATCACCGTCCTCCCGGTCTATGGAGGCCAGGCGATCGGTCCGCAACTCCATGCCCTCAAGCGTGGCGTCGATGTCATTGTGGCGACGCCTGGCCGGGCGTTAGATCATATCCGCCGAAAAACGCTGCAGCTTAAGACGATTCAGATGGTGGTGCTGGACGAGGCCGACGAGATGCTGGACATGGGCTTTGCCGACGATCTGGATGCCATCCTGGAGCAGGTCCCGAAAGAGCGGCAGACCGCCCTCTTTTCCGCCACTATGCCGGTCAGGATCGCCTCCATTGCAAAGCGTCACCTGCGAGAACCGGTGGAGATCAAGATTGCCAAAGAGGCACTCAAGGCAGGCGCCGTTCCGCGTGTGCACCAAACGGCCTACGTCGTTACTCGGCCGCATAAGGTCGCAGCCTTAGCGCGCATTCTGGATATGGAGGCACCGAAGTCAGCCCTCATATTCTGTCGCACCCGTATCGAAGTCGATGAACTCACCGCGATGTTGACCGGCTGTGGGCATCGAGCTGAAGCCATCCATGGCGGCATGAATCAGTCGCAGCGTGATCGGGTCATGAGCGCGTTCCGGTCCGGGAAAACCGAACTCCTTGTGGCGACCGATGTGGCGGCGCGGGGCTTGGACATTCCGTCCGTGTCGCATGTGGTGAACTACGATCTGCCTACGTCGTCGGAAGTTTATGTCCATCGGATCGGGCGGACCGGCCGTGCAGGGCGTGAGGGGTCTGCTATCACCGTACTCGATCCACGCGAGCAGCGTCTACTCTGGAACATTGAGCAGCTGACAAAAGCCAAAATTATTGTAACGCAAGTGCCAACTGTAGCCGAGCTACGGACGAAGCGGCTGGCACGGACCAAGAGCGCGATTGAAGAAGTATTGGTGGCCGGTGATCTGGATCAGTTCCGGACCGTAGCTGTCTCGCTTGCTGCGCAGGGAGCCCCGCTGGAGGTAGCAGCGGCAGCGCTCAAGCTTCTGTTCCGCATCCAGGGTGGCGAGCGAAAGGAATATGATATTCCTGCGTCGGCGAGTAGGCTGCCCGAGCGTCCTGCGATGGCACGGCGCCCCATGGGCGATCCTCGAATGGATCTTCGCGGGCGGCCCAGCACCGTGATGCCACGCGAGGGGCAGGGGCGCCAGGGGCGATCCTTTAGCCCCCCTGTCCGTGGTGCACGAACGGCGGGCACCGCCAAACTCTATATCGGCGCAGGCCGTGGGGCAGGCATCCGGGCCGGCGACCTTGTTGGAGCCATTGCCAACGAAGCCGGGCTCAACTCGAATGTAATCGGCACCGTCGAAGTGATGGACCATTTTTCCTTGGTGGAAGTGCCGGAAGTGTTAGTGCGCGAAATCATCGAGAGCCTTAGCCGCACGAGGATCAAGGGGCAGAAGGTGGCTGTGAGGTTGTTTACGGCACAGCCACGAGGGGGGCGGCCGTAGCGGGATAGCGTTTGAGCGTCCCCGCGCACGTACCGAGTATTCCTTCACTCTGTCATGCTGCAGCCATACCGAGTTCTTCTCGCAATTGAAACTTGAGCGCCGGATACTCTTTCATGCAATAGGCGAGCAGCCGTTCTGAGCCGAAGAGCATGACCATTCGGCCATCCTTGTCGACGAGTCGGCGCGTCTCCTGTGGCCAATAGATGCGGGCGATCGCGTCCAGTTCGCCCGTCACCCAGCGGGCCAGCACGAAGGGCATCCGTTCGACCGTTGCCTTGACTCCATATTCGCTGTCGAGGCGCGAGGCCACGACATCGAACTGGAGCTCTCCGACCGCGGCTAGGACCGGCTCTCGGCGCACATGGTCCGGTGAATAGAACACCCGCATGACCCCTTCTTCTTCCAGCTGCTGGAGTCCCTTCTGAAATTGTTTCTGCTTCGTAAGGTCTTGGCTTCGGAGCACGCCGAAACATTCTGGGGGAAAGAGCGGAATCGCATCGAAGGCGCGTGGACTGTCAGAGCAGAGGGTGTCGCCGATGGTAAAGAGCCCTGGATTTACTAGTCCCACGACATCGCCGGGATAGGCTTCATCGATCGTTTCTCTGTCACGGCCGAAGAGCCGGTGCGGTCTCGTCATGCGGATTTTTCGGTCCAGTCTAGCATGATGGACCATCATGTCCTTTTCGAAGCGTCCGGATACGATACGGAGGAATGCCATTCGGTCGCGATGCTGCGGATCCATGTTTGCTTGAATCTTGAATACGAATCCGGAGAAGTGCTCGTCCGTCGGCTGGACCGGTCCCGTGGAACTCATACGAGGGCCTGGCGGGGGCGCGAGCCGGAGGAACCCGTTCAGGAATGGTTCGACGCCGAAGTTGGTGAGGGCGCTTCCGAAGAAGACTGGGGTGAGCTGGCCTGCCAGAAAACGGTCGTGGTTGAACTTGGTCCCAGCCCCAGTCAGCAGGGCAATTTCCTCCTGCAAGGGGCCATAGGCGTCTCCAAGGGTCTCGACCAGGCTCGGGTGGGGGAAGGTTTCCACCCGCATCGGCGCTCGTTTCTGGTTATGGAGTGTTCGTTGGAAGAAGAGCACTTGGGGATCTTGTAGGTCGTAGAGTCCGAGAAAGCCGGCTCCTTCGCCGATGGGCCAATTGAAGGGTACCGCCGTCATGTTCAGTGTCTGCTCGATTTCTTCGAGCAGTTCGAAGGGATGACGGCCGGGTAGATCCATTTTATTGATGAAGGTCATGATCGGAATATTGCGCTTTCGGCAGACAGCGAAGAGTTTCTTCGTCTGGGGTTCGATGCCCTTAGCGCAGTCTAGGACCATCACCGCGCTATCCACTGCCATGAGGGTGCGGTAGGTATCTTCGCTGAAGTCCTGGTGGCCCGGCGTATCAAGCAGATTGACCCGCACACCGTCATAGTCGAACTGAAGGGCCGTGGAGGTGATAGAAATGCCACGTGCCTGCTCCAGCTCCATCCAGTCCGATTTCGACGCGCGTTGATTCGACCGTGCATGCACCGCTCCGGCTAGATGGACGGCCCCGGCGTAGAGGAGAAGCTTCTCGGTCAGGGTGGTTTTTCCCGCGTCTGGGTGTGAAATAATTGCAAAAGTACGCCGCCGCGCGACTTCTCGCGCTAATTCATCGGACGACGACTTTTCGATCGGCAAAGACATAGGCGTTCCTTCTTTTATCCAAATCATTCCAGGGGGCACGGGAGACATGTTGTACCACCTGAGAGAGCAGAAAACTATGGGGGTGGATGGCTTGCGAGGAATAGCGCGTTGCCGATGAGCCGTAGGACGATTGTCACGGCGCGGGGGAGATCTATGGCTGAGACTGCGTGGCAGACTATCGTTTCGGAACGACCCGGCCTTCTTCAAGATCTTGAAGGTCGGCCCAGGCGGTGAGGTCGGTGCGGGAGTGGTCGATGGCGTTCCGGAGTTTCTCGAAGTAGACCTGTTTCTCCGGCGTGCCAGGTCCGCGAGTTAGCATCTCGCGGTTCCATGCCTCCGACGCGATGGTGGGATGGACTTTCGCCGTCCGGATGAACCATCGCGCCACGGCTTCATCGGAGGGGGTGGCGTTAACTGCGGCGGTGAACTGTGCAGCCGTGATACCGGTGAATTCCAGGAGCCGGTCATCCATGGGGCAGGGGTAGATGTAGTCGCCTTCGGTACCGGCTAGCGTGGCGCGGCACTTGTCGATCATCCGCGCTAAATGGGCATAGCCCTCCAGCGTGAATCGCATGCTACGCGGAAATGAGGTTCGCAGGTCCATGTGTCGTTGTCCACTCGCTGCGGCCTCGCTGGACAATCTGTTTGACCATCCAGCGGGCAGCGATCGCGTGAACCGGCGGTGGCGGTTTTCGTGTTAGACCAACTGATGATTCGTGAACGTCAGGTGCTTCACGATGACCTCGCCATTTTCGTAGGAAATATTCCGGCGGGTGGCCGGTAGATCCGCCGACCCGATACGAACGTAGGTGTCGGTGATGCTTTCGGCATTGGTCAGCTTCCCATCGGTGGGGGCGTAGTAGTACACGCTGTACTTAGTCGTCAGGTTCTTCTGGCTCTGGGTCATGGCGCTTTCTTCGACATTAATGGTGAAGGCAAACGGCGTCATGCCGGGATGGGCCATCGTGCGGTTGATCTGGGTGATGCGGTTGTCCTTGAGGCGATAGAACGAGTTCGATCCGTGGATGGTGAGTTTCGTCCCGAAGGGGTGCCCGTCTTCCTCCATCGTCAAGGCGTACTTGCCGTCCGATTCTTCGAAGCTTCTGGGGCCGCGGTGGACGGCGATCATCCCAAGCTGTTCTTGCGCCCACTTCTGTGCGTCGGCATCGCCCAGCTGGACCGACACTTCACGTGGGCCTTTCACCATGATTGGTCCGCTGGTTTCCTTCCCATTCACATTGACGGTTAGGTCGGCCGTAAATCCCTTGAAGTCTTTGTCCCAGCGTGCGGTCTTTTCGAAGGCTTGGCGTAGCAGTTCACGGGCTTTAGGGTCATCGGCGACGGTCGGTACATTCGGCTTCTGGTGTTCCATAGGGGTCTCCTTAGTGAGTCAAAATATCTAAAGGATTATACCCTTCGGGGGAAACCTGCTACAAGCGCTCGCATGTGCGCGCGAAGCGCCTAGTGGACCGGCGTGGCGCGTAAAACCGGCTTCCGAGGTGTTGCTCGCTCCGCGCCTCGTTCCTGCTTTGGGCTAGAAGAGCTGGAAGCAATTGCGCATTTGCGTTATACTGCGCCCCGCGGAGCTGTATTCTTACGTAGGACGAAAGGATAGCTATGGAACGACGGGCTGCATCTCATACCGAAGAAGAAGAGATGAACCATCGCCGCAAGCTGCTGAATGCGGCGAAACGAGGGGATCAGAAGGCGATTGGTAAACTCCTTGATCTCTATCAAGTGCGGATCCATAGCGGGGATATGGTTCAGAAACTGAATAAAACCTCTGCCACGCACAAGCTGCAGGCGCAACTCGCTGAAGGGAAGCCAGTGAAGGGTGGCGGTGGGAGTCACGGCAAAAAGAGTGCGCCTGTGAAGCCTGTCCCTACAAAGGCTGTTGTGGTGAAATCCGTAGCGGCAAAGCCCGCTCCAGCGAAAGCAGTTACGGCGAAAGTGAAACCCAAGGCAAAGCCGAAACCTGCGCCGAGGGCGAAAGTGAAACCCAAGGCAAAGCCGAAAGCTGCACCGAGGGTGAAAGCCGTAAAAGCCGCACGAAAGAAGCACAAGAAGTAGCAGGCTACGACTATTGGACGGCTACCCGGAGTCCCCCCCCCGCCAGTTTGGCGGCGATGTTATCCGCTTGTTCTCGTGCACCCGAAAATACGATGGCTTCGCCATCATGGTCGATCTTCCAGGCTAGTTCGAAAGCCTTCGAGCTGGTCATGCCTGGAATGTGTTGGCAAAAGAGGGCAACCACTTGCTGGTAGGTGTGGCACTCGCAGTTGAACACAATCACACGGGCGTCGAGCCCAATATTGGTACTGGTGGTGGTGATCTCTTTCGAGATCGGGGGTGCGAAGGGAGTCTTAGTGCCGGCCATAGGGGAGAACTCTAGCAGAATTTGCCGTGACTTTAATATCCGGTGCGCACGAGGAGATGGTTCGTCCGTGGCCAATGTTCTCGAGCGCAGGATTGCGCATAGAGGGCGAAGTGGGCGGGGGAGTCGGTGACGGGCTGAAGCTGCTGGCCCACTGCCAGGGTCTGCGTGTAGACCAGCGCGGCGGAGGTCTTCATCAGTGCCAGCCCATATTCGAAGCGATATCCCTCCTCAAGCGTCACGGTCCTTCCGCATAAGCGTCTAACCGTCGCAAGATCGTACTCCTCGTGTTTGAACGAATCGTTCATGAGGTGGAGGAGTGCGGCAGGCCCGGGGACGAGCTTGTCACCAATACGCAGACTGTGGGCGGGTTCGAAGAGGCCCCGTTGGAGCTGGCGGTCCTGACGAAACGCGTTATGAAAGCAGGCGCGCCAGAGTGGATCGCGCAGGTCACGATCGACGACGGCTGCAACGGTCGGTGACAGCGGTCCACTTACATCGTGTCCTTGGCGGAGTCGTCCTGATGCGACAAGGTCAGGAAAGCTCATGCCCATCCGGTCTTGGAAGGCCGTCATCCCAGACATTGGGGTCACCTGGAGCGCCATGAAGTCGCGAAAGTGGACCGTCGCAAAGCGAGTCAGGAGCCGAGCCAAGGTTTCTGGATGGCAGAGATGAAAGGGGTAGAAGAGCGCCTGGGTTACTGAAGGTGGTTTCATTAGAGGGAATCGTGTTTTGTTCGTGGACGGAGGTAGGAGGGACGCGATACGCGGGAAAGACGTGACGCCAAAGCCCTCTGCGATGCTCGTGTTTTTTGTTCGTCTCGTTTGTCCTGCGCGCGCCCTACGTCAAACCGTATCCATGTCAATGACCTCTGTGGCGTCCCACAGATTCTTGGTCTCTGCATCGGCCAGGTCTTTTACTCGATCCTCTTCCGTCTCTTGGCCGAACGAAGCCATTTTGACTGACCGGGTCGTCACCTTTTCAGGAACTGCCACCACCACTGGCCGTCGTGTGCGCTTCTTGGCTGGATCCATATTAACTGGCATGGCACCTCCATCGTGATTTGGCGTTAGTGTCCACCTCACTCACGCAAAAAGTCAATGGAACACCACGCGAATGCCGGTGGACTTTTCGTGCTAGTACAGCTGCTCGGCGATGGTATCGGCCTGAAGCCGGCCGTGGGCCGACAGTTTGCTGCGCCCTCCGTCCTCTTCAATCAAGTGCTGCGCGAGTAATTGCGCGGTAACCGTCTCATGTCCGTAGTTGGTTGCATGCTGATGCAGATGCTGTGAGGGGATGCCTTGAATGAGTCGTAATCCAAAAATCACGGCATCGCGCAGCTGCTCCTCCTTCGACAGTATTGCGCGGTCTTCGTTGGGAAGGTGCTTGGCCGCGAGGGCGGCGGTATAGGCCGTAAGATCTGCGACGTTGCCAAATCGGGTTCCGCCCAGATAGGACTGGGCGCTGGGGCCTACGCCCAAGTATTCGCCATTGGTCCAATAGAGCAGATTGTGCCGGCAGGCATAGCCGGGCTTGGCATAGTTGGATACTTCATACCGTTCATACCCAGCGGCGGCGAGGATCTGTTGTGCCACGTCGTCCATCGTGATTTGCAGCCCTTCGTCGAGCGCAGGACTGCGGTGGCGCTGGATATTGGCGGCGAGTTTGGTGTCCGGTTCGACGGTGAGGGCATAGCACGACAGGTGCGTGGGCTGCAGCGCAATACAGTCAGTCAGCGATCGTTTCCAGCTTTCCAGGCTTTGACTTGGAAACCCATACATCAAGTCAAGGTTGATGTTGATAAAGCCGGCTGCGCGGGCCTGACGCATGGCGGTGACGGTTTCCTCTACCACGCCGGGCCGTCCGATCCGGGTCAGATCGCTATCCACCATCGATTCGGCACCAAAGCTCATGCGGGTGACGCCGGCTTGATAGAGTTGCACGAGATTCTGCATGGAGATCGTGGAGGGGTGGGCTTCAACCGTGATTTCGCAGTCCGAGGCGAGGGGCAGCCGGCTGCGAATTTCAGACAGAATGGCCACGAGTTGCGCCGAGGCCAGAACGGTTGGCGTGCCGCCGCCAAGATAGACGGATTGGATGGGATGGCCTGCGGCGACATGTTGCTGTGTCGCGAGTCCGATTTCTTGGATGAGGGACTGGACAAAGGTTGTGGCGCGTCCCTCGCGATGGATCTCGAGGTAGAAAGCACAGAAGTCGCAGCGCTGCCGACAGAAGGGGATGTGGACGTACAGACCGAGGGGAGGCGTGATCACGGCAGCGTGAATCCTTGTGGCTTGGCGATGGTCTGCGAAAAGTCCTGCGCGAGGACAATTTCAATTTCATCAGAAGGGGATTTCCCACGATTACGGATGCGGGCCTGCCAGGATCTGTGCTGACGCAGCGATTCGAAGACGCCCTTGAGTAGATCCGCTTTGATCATTGTTTCCCATTCCCGGACCCACGCCTGGTTGTCTTCTTCGCCCTCATAGTCGTCTGGGAAGGAGGCCTCCAGACTGAACCGTAAGGTGAATGTTTTTTCTTCTTGGTACATATGTTGCCCCGCAGATTGCGAACTGGTCGCGCTAATCCTATAATACGTCGCATATCACAAGGAGTCGACGCTATGCCTATTTTCGAATATGTCTGTGGAGAATGTAAACATCGTTTTGAGCTGCTGGTCTATGGCTCCACACACGCCGCCTGTCCCAAATGCCAGGCCACGCGGCTTGAGAAACAAATCTCTGGGTTCGGGGTGGGCGGCACGGATGCGTGGGTACTGCCCGGCAATGGAGGCGGTTCCTGTGGCAGCTGCGGCGATCCGCGTGGCCCTGGTTCCTGTTCCACCAATTGAGCATGGAGTCAGGCGAACCGATTCTCCAGCGCGCGATTGCTGCGATTTCCCAGTCCGATCCGATCACCAAATTGCTTGAGCAGGTCAAGCTCGGACGGATGAAGCCGACCGATGCAGGATTGAAAGCCGTGACCGGCTCCTGGCTCGACACCTATCGAAAAACCATCGAGTCTGCCGGCCTCACCAAGCAGGCGCTGCGCCGTCTCGATCCCCATCCGCGCGTGGCCCTGTTGGTCGAATGTGGCGTATTGACGGAGGCGCAGCAGGACGTGGCGGCCTTGCGCATAAGCTTCGATCGGGCCGTGGCTACTGCACCGGAGTGATCCGTCAGGCCCGCTGAGCGCGCCTGGCAGGACGGGGGCGAGGGGCAACGAGTCGCAGTGTGAATTTCGAGGTTAGTCACTTGTCGAACGTCGAATCGCGCGCTTCCCAAATACCGTCTATATCCCGTAGCTAAAGCGCATCTTTCGCACAGCGCACGCCAGTCCCGCTTGGGCGGCTGTCCATGAGGCCCCAGTCCCGATCGCTCACACGCAGACTGATGACCGGCTTGAGCCACGATCCGCCGCGCATCCCTTTGATCGCGCCGCGAGAAGGTCCGTGGGGGTCGGTGAGGGGCGCCTCGGCATAGTAGTTCGGGTTGTACCAATCCTGCACCCATTCCGCGGCGTTGCCCGCCATGTCATGGAGTCCGTAGGGGCTGACGCTGTCAGGAAAGCTGCCGACTGGCATTGTGAGGATTTCTCCCTTGAGGCCTTTTTCTTTTGCAATCCTCGCTCCCTCGCCGTTGATCCAGAAGGTCTCCCAATCCGCTCCACTCGAGAAGTCGATGGTGCGACCAGCCCAATAGCTGGCGCTGTTGGCTTTTGTGAGGTCCCAGTCGTTTCCCCAGGGATAGAGCCGGCCATCCGTTCCACGGGCAGCCTTCTCCCATTCGGCTTCACGCGGCAGACGTTTACCGGCCCAGGCACAATAGGCGACGGCATCCTCCCAGCTTATATTGACGACGGGATGGTTGCCGATGCCGGCGATCGGGAGGTTGGATTCCCATAAGGTCGAGGCAGGATTGGCGTTTGCCGGCGCGCGATGACCGGTGGCGTGGACGAATCGTGCGTAGGCATCGTTCGTGACTTCGTACTGATCGATCCAGAACGGCGCGAGCGTGATGCGGCGCTGGGGCTGTTCGTCGGGTAGGCCATCGCTGCCTGTCGGAGTCCCCATCAGGAATTCCCCGGCCGGCACACGCGTCATGTTATCGGCGGCACGCGCGCTGATGACCCATGGCGGCGGGCCGAGTGTGAGAAGGCCGAGTAGGAGCGTGAAAGGAATCGACTGGGTCATCGAGTGGGCTTGGGCACGCCACAGGCCTTGGCGACGGCGTCGCGATAGGCCTGCCAGAGGGCTAGACCTTTTTTAAGGGCGCCTAGGACGGCCTGTTGCTGCGGACGCGTCGTGGCGTAGTTCAGCACCATCGCATAGGCGTCATGGCGGTGTCCCGCTTCCACCAGTTGATGGGCGCGAATGAGATCCATCGCATCGGGGGTGAGCCCGTGGTATTTCCGGAGCGGGTGGCTTTGGACGATCGCTTCGATTTCCTCGGCGGTCTTCGGCTTGGAGGGATCGGCAATTTCTGCACGATCCTTGACGCTACCCTCGACGAAGATGGTTAGAGCCGCCGATCCAACCACCCAATCTCGGCGGTTGGAGACGGTGTCGAGCCAGGCGCGGTAGCGCTTGCTGGCCGGGAGCAAGTGCACGTTTTCAAAGTCGCGCGCGGGCCATCCGAGGCCGGCCATCATGGTCAGGAATAGCTCGGGGTGGGATTTGCCCAGCGAGAGTCCCCCAGTGTCTTCCTCGTAAATATTATCGGCCAGCATCCGGCGGACCGGGGCCGGCGGATTTTGTCCGTGAATGCGCGCCAAGAACACGGGGAAGTCGCGCACGTAGACGCTGTATTCCTGTTGGAAGTGGCGTTTGAGTTGATCGACGGTGACCGTGCCATCGGCGAGAAACGGCCAGGCCCAATGGTGCTTACGGTCCATGAGGCGCAAGATTTCTTCGCGGAGTCGGCTTTTTGTTAAGAGGCGAGTCATGTCTCTTGCCTTCCTGCTGTGGGGCTCGATACAATTTGACGGCGCGGAGGTTCTGGAATGCAGCATGTGACGATCCAAAATCCTGAAGATATTCTGTCGATGCTGGCGGAGGTGTCCCTGCAGGGAGAGGGCTTCGTCACCGACTGCCTCCTGGACTATGTCCTCGAAGAAGGATTCACGGAGCCGATTTTTCTCAACGCCAGCGGGGCCGATCCTGATGCCGCCTACAAAGGGGAGTCGCCGGCGTGGGCCGTGTACCAGATTCGAGAATGGAAACGTGTGCTAACCATTTCAGGTGGCTCAGGCAAGCCGCGCCGCGTGCAAATTACAGAAACGCCGTAGTGGCGCGGTGAGCATTCGGCGCTAGCGTTGCGGGCTCGGGTTGTGCGGATTAGGCGGGGTCTTGGTGGGGAGCCGCTCGCCGGAGCCTTGGAACCATCCGCCGAGAAGGCGTCCCTCTTCAAAGTACAAGTAGCGGTGCTTAACGAGCGCCGCACTTTCCCAATCTTCAAAAATCCATTCTTCGCGGCGGAGACCTTCTTTGGTGAAGGTTGTGTTGATCGTTTGCGGTCCGCCCCACGCCTTCAACACTTGCTCCTTCGACATGCCCGCCATGACACGATGGTCGGCGATATGTTTTTGAAAGTCTGGATCTTTGAGCTGTGCGATCAGCGGCCAGATCACGATGAGGAGCAGAAAAAGCCCCAGCCCCGTGAAGATAATGAGCCGAACTGGTCGTCGGCAGAGGAAGGGAGTAAGTTCCCCGAGATTAGCTGAAACAGTGCTCATGGGTTCGTGCGTTGCCACGGTGGATGGTAGGGTGACGACGGGCATCGTAGCAATGTGACTCGACGCGAGTCAAGGCAACGCGGGGGGCGCCCAGTCGCATCGCGTACGGGGTCGGGTCACGCCGGACGCGCGCTACTCGGCGTACTTGGGCAGAGGAATTTTTTTCGGAGTAGGCGAGGGCGGCGCCAGGAGGCGCTGGGCGAATTCGCGCGAGTAGGGATTGAGGAGTGGTTCATGCGTGTGCCGCTGGCGCTGCGTTACGAGGCCGATGCTTTGGGCGCTGATTTCGATACGATCAATGAGGGACGTACCCGTGAGGGACTCCGGTAAGCCTTGCAACGCGAAAAGCTGGTAGGCCAGGGTCCAGGCGAGCGTGTTTTTGGCGGCTTCTTTCACGATAAAGCGCGCCTGGGCGGATGGGGCGCCCTTGAACAAGAGTACCCAGATGTTGGACCGGAAGGCAGGGGCCGTCACCTCGTCTGAGGGATGAAACTCCGGAACGAGGGCTGGAATTTGGGCGAGGGGGACGGCGGGCGAGAATTCAATGTCGACGAGACGTATGACTAACGGTCGATCCTCGCTGGCATCGTTGGGGTCGGCGGTGTAACTGAACGAGTAGCGAATGTCGATGCCGTCGCGTTTAACGGTGTAGACGTCTTCGCCGTTTTCCGGTGCGATAAGCTTTCGAAAATACTTTTCCCATTCGGCGATCGCGTAGTAGGTGAAGACCCGGAGCGCGGACTTTCGGTCGCGAACCGCCTGCGGCTGGCCAAGTTTCTGATGCAGCTCCGTTTGGGTCAGCCCGAGGTACCCATCCTCAAAATAGGGTGCGGCGCGGACTGTCTCAGGATGAACCCAGGCGGCAGTCGAGAGGGCGAGGAGTAGGGCCGTGATGATCGTGGTGGGCGAACGATGCAGGAGCACAGGTTCTCTCCAGCTAGTGGCGGTATCGTATCGGCGGGTCGTGCCGCTGTCAAGGCGTGAGGATCGGATTGCTTGCTGGGGCACGACTCGTCAGTTATGATGGCGCGGTGCGCTGCAGCAGTGCAGGCTATTCATTGCGGAGACTCGACGTATGCGCGGTGCCTTAGAGACGTTATTGCAGCAGCGGATTCTCGTTCTCGACGGGGCCATGGGCACCATGATCCAGCAGCGGAAGCTGGATGAAGCGGCGTTTCGCGGCGACCGGTTCAAGGACTGCACGAAGTCGCAGCAGGGGCACAACGATCTCTTAAACCTGACCCAGCCCGCCATTATCGAAGAGATCCATCGCCAGTACTTCGAGGCCGGCGCCGATATCGTGGAGACGAACACGTTCAACGCGCAAGCCATTTCGCTGGCCGACTATGGGCTGGAGTCCCTGGCTTACGAGCTCGCAAAAGCCGGTGGCGAATGTGCCAAGCGCGCAGCACAGCACGTGATGACGGCGGCGCCAGGCCGTACCTGTTTTGTGGCCGGGTCGATCGGACCGACTACGAAGACCGCGTCGATTTCCACCGACGTCAATAATTCAGCCGCGCGCGGCACCACCTATGATGACCTGGTGACGGCCTACTACGAGCAGGTGCGTGGGTTAGTGGATGGCGGTGTAGATATTTTATTAGTGGAAACGATTTTCGATACGTTGAATGCGAAGGCCGCCTTCTTCGCCATTGATCAGTTTTTCGTCGATCGCAAACGCGTGTTGCCCATCATGGCATCGGTTACGTTCATTCAGGCCGGGAGCAACCGCGGCGTGACGGGCCAAACAGTCGAAGCCTTCTGGAATTCCATTTCGCATGTGCCCCTGCTGAGCGTGGGGATCAACTGCGCCTTGGGCCCCCACGAAATGCGTCCCTTGATCGAAGAGCTCGCGGGGCTAGCCCCGATCGCGGTGAGCTGTCATCCGAATGCCGGACTCCCGAATCCCTTATTGCCGACGGGATTTCCTGAGACACCTGCGAGTCTCGCGCCGCAATTGCAAGAATGGGCGCAGAACGGCTGGCTCAATATCGTCGGTGGGTGCTGCGGAACGACCCCCAGTCATATCAAGCTGATTGCCGAGGCGGTGCAGGGGCTGGCGCCACGCGTCGCCCCCGTCGTCGAGCCGCACACGCGGTTGAGCGGGCTCGAGGCCGTCACGCTCAGGCCGGAGTCGAACTTTGTGAATATCGGTGAGCGGACGAACGTGACCGGGTCGCCGGCCTTCGCCAAATTGATTCTGGCGGGCGACTATGACGCCGCCCTCGCGGTGGCGCGTCAGCAAGTCGAGGGCGGCGCCCAGATCATTGATATCAATATGGACGAAGGCATGCTCGACTCCCAGGCTGCTATGGAGCAGTTTCTGCGCTTGGTGGGGTCGGAGCCGGATATCTCGCGCGTGCCGATCATGGTCGACAGCTCGAAGTGGGAGATTCTGGAGACCGGCCTGAAGAACATTCAGGGGAAGCCCATCGTTAATAGCATCAGCCTCAAAGAAGGCGAAGCGCGGTTCCTTGAGCAGGCCCAATTAGTCCATCGCTACGGGGCGGCCGTGGTAGTGATGGCCTTCGATGAACGGGGCCAGGCCGATACCTACGCACGTAAGATCGAGGTGTGCGAGCGGGCCTATCGCCTGCTCACGGACCGCATCGGCTTTCCCGCCCAGGACATCATCTTCGATCCGAACATCCTGACGGTGGCGACGGGTATCGAGGAACATAATAATTACGCCGTGAACTTCCTCGAGGCCACGCGCTGGATCAAAGCGCACTTACCGCTGGCGAAAGTCAGCGGTGGCGTTAGCAACATTTCCTTTTCGTTCCGCGGGAACAACCGGGTCCGCGAGGCCATGCATGCCGCCTTCCTCTACCATGCCATCACGGCCGGTCTGGACATGGGGATCGTGAACGCCGGTCAGTTGGCAGTCTACGAGGAGATTCCCGCCGACCTCTTGGCCCTCGTCGAAGATGTATTGTTGAACCGCCGGCCTGATGCGACGGAACGATTGGTGACCTTTGCGGAGACCGTCAAGCAAGAAGGCAAGGTCGCAATCAAGGACGATGACTGGCGGGCTGGCACGGTCGAAGCGCGTCTCTCGCATGCCTTGGTGAAAGGGGTGACGGACTTCATCGAGCAGGATATCGAGGAAGCGCGCCAGGCGTATGCCAAGCCGCTGCACGTGATTGAGGGACCACTGATGGCTGGGATGAACATCGTGGGGGACTTGTTCGGGTCCGGTAAGATGTTTTTACCGCAAGTGGTCAAGAGTGCTCGCGTCATGAAGAAGGCCGTGGCCTATCTCATGCCGTTTATGGAGGACGACAAGAAGCAATCAGGCGCGTCAAGTTCGAACGGCAAGATTCTGCTCGCCACGGTGAAGGGGGACGTCCATGACATCGGGAAGAACATCGTGGGGGTCGTCCTCGGCTGCAACAATTATGAGGTGATTGATCTAGGGGTGATGGTGCCCTGCGAGCAGATCTTGGCCGCCGCGACCGAACATGGCGTGGGGATCATCGGATTGAGCGGACTCATTACCCCCTCGTTGGATGAAATGGCCCATGTGGCGCGCGAGCTGACACGCCAAGGTTTTGATTTGCCACTCCTCATCGGTGGGGCGACCACGAGCAAGGCCCATACGGCCGTGAAAATCGCGCCCGCCTATCCGCATGCCGTGGTGCATGTGCAGGATGCCTCGCGGGCGGTGGGCGTGGTCGGGAGTCTGGTGAGTGATGTGGCGAAGGCGGACTTCGCGGCGAAGGTGCGTGCGGACTATGACCAGATCCGCCAGACCCATCACGAGAAGGGCGCGAAGGCCCTCTGGCCCTTGGCGCGGGCGCGCGCCAATCGCTTTGGATCGAAGTGGACGGCGGTTGATATCCCAGTGCCGAGTTTTACGGGTGTGCAGGTGCTGCGGGAGCAGCCGTTGGCTGCGCTGGTTCCCTATATTGATTGGTCGCCGTTCTTCCACACGTGGGAATTACGTGGCCGCTATCCAACGATTCTGACAGACCCGGTCGTGGGGCCGAAGGCGCAGGAGTTGTTTGATGATGCGACGACCTTACTGCGCACGATTGTGGAGCGGCGATTGTTCACCGCGCACGGGGTCTACGGATTTTTCCCTGCGAACAGTGTGGGTGACGATATTGCGGTGTATCGCGACGACAGCCGCACGACACGTGCGACGACATTCCATACGCTGCGCCAGCAATCGGAGAAGCCGCCGGGGCAATGGAATTTTGCACTGGCGGATTTTGTCGCACCCACGGAGTCCGGTCGGGCGGATTATATCGGGGCCTTTGCCGTGACAACAGGCATCGGGGTAGATGTCCTCTGCAAGGAATTTGAGCGGGACCACGACGACTACAATTCGATTATGGCCAAAGCGCTCGCCGACCGTTTAGCCGAGGCCTTTGCGGAGTGGCTCCATGCCCGCGCGCGGCAGGCGTGGGGCTATGGCACCGACGAGACGCTGACGACGGAGGACCTGCTGCGTGAGCGCTATCGCGGGATTCGTCCCGCGCCCGGCTATCCCGCCTGCCCAGACCATACGGAAAAACGGCTCCTCTTTGATCTCCTGTCTGCTGAGCAGCAGGCGGAAATCACGTTGACGGAAAGTTTCGCGATGTGGCCGGCCGCCTCAGTCAGCGGATTGTACTTCGCCCACCCGGAGGCCAAGTACTTTGCCGTGGGGAAAATTGGAAGGGACCAGGTGCGCGATTATCAGGTACGCAAGGACATGCCCTTGTCCGCACTTGAACGGTGGCTGGGGCCGAATCTCAACTATGAACCAGGGAGCTAAGCGGGGGCCTGCCGCCTTGGCAGGAGGGTACCCCACCGGGGAGTACCCTCGGGCTCGCCGCGCCCGTTTTATTGCGCTTTAGGCGAGTCGCTCCCTATAATGCGCACGAGGACGATATGGGAATTTATAGGAGTGATCTATGAGTAGTGCATCAGGGCTCGTGCGTGTCGATGGACGGAGAAAAGATCAGCTACGGCCGGTGAAAGTGACGAGGAATTTCATCAAGCATGCCGAAGGGTCTGTGTTGATTGAAATGGGCGATACCAAAGTGATTTGCACGGCCTCGATTGAGGAAAAGGTCCCGCCGTTTCTGAAGGGGAAAGGGCAGGGATGGGTCACGGCGGAGTACGCGATGCTCCCCCGCGCCACCCACGACCGATCCTCACGTGAAGTGGTCAAAGGGAAACAGAGTGGCCGCACGCTTGAAATTCAACGTCTTGTTGGGCGGGCGCTCCGCGCCGTCACGGATATGAGCCAGATGGGCGAGCGGTCGATCTGGCTTGATTGCGACGTCATCCAGGCTGATGGCGGGACCCGCACGGCCTCCATCACCGGCGCGTTCATTGCGCTGGCTGACGCCTTTGCCCTGCTCAAAAAACGAGGCATGATCAAGAAACGCCCCTTAACGGATTATCTGGCGGCCATTAGCGTTGGAAAAGTGGGAGGGGAGATTCTTCTTGATTTGGCCTATACAGAAGACTCGATGGCGGATGTCGACATGAATGTGGTCATGACGGGCAACGGTTGTTATGTCGAGGTACAGGGGACCGCGGAACGGACGCCGTTTGCCAAGTCTGAGATGGATGA
Organism: Nitrospira lenta; assembly: GCA_945865525.1. Taxonomy (GTDB): domain Bacteria; phylum Nitrospirota; class Nitrospiria; order Nitrospirales; family Nitrospiraceae; genus Palsa-1315. Next base: position 27,325 of record CAMBDY010000019.1, read on the forward strand.
GTTTATGGCGATGGGATGGAGCGGGATTCAGACGCTGACGGCGTTGCAGAAGGATCTGATCGGGGCCTTAGAGTAGGCCGGCGATGATTCGTGAAGTAGTCCTCGCTACGCGTAATCGGCATAAAGTCCAAGAGCTTGTGGTGTTGTTAGGCGGCTTGGGGATACGCCTCCGCGAGCTCGATGAATTTCCTGGCGCCCCGGACGTGGTTGAAGACGGGGCGACCTGCGAAGCCAACGCCATAAAAAAAGCGCGGGCGATCGCGGCGTTTACGGGATTGCCCGCGGTGGCGGACGATACCGGGCTCGCAGTGGATGCGCTGGGGGGGCGCCCTGGCGTCTATGCCGCTCGCTATGCCGGCGACGGCGCGACCTACGAAGATAATTGCCGGAAGTTATTACAGGAATTACGCGGCGTCCCGCGCGCACGGCGCACGGCGCGATTTCTCACCGTCGCCGCGATTGCCCTCCCGTCCGATAGCGTGCGCGTGGCGCACGGCCTCCTGGAGGGACTGATTGCCGAAGAGGTGAGCGGAACGTTGGGATTTGGGTACGATGCGGTGTTCGTGATTCCGGAGTTGGGGAAGACGCTGGCGCAGCTGTCGGCGGACCACAAGAATCAGATCAGCCATCGCGCCAAAGCGTTTTTGCTCGCCAAAGACCTGTTACGTGAGATGACGTTTCCCGATACGCGACTCACGGCGTAGCGCCGTTCGGTCCCGTACCTCCTAAGAAGCATCGCGACACTCGTGAGACCCACTCGCACCCCGGTATGCTGATCAACGCCGACTCCGCACAGAAAGTTGTCCTCGATACGCAGGAGGTGCCGTGGGTGCCATCCCCGATGGCTGGTCGTGACCAAAAAATACTGGAGTGCGAAGAGGCAGCCCTCGCCCCAGCGACCAGTCTTGTGCGCTATGCGCCAGGTGCCCTCGTGGCCGCGCCCCACCATACACTCGGCGAAGAATGGTTTGTTTTGCACGGCATGTTTTACGACGCCGCGGGCCAGTATCCGACGGGCACCTATCTCAACAGCCCAGCCGAGACCGCGCGCACGTGTTGCGCGGACGAGGGGTGTACCCTCTTTGTGAAACGGCGGCCCCGTGTGGGTGATGATTCGGAGCGGTTGGTCGTTCACACCGCAGTAACGGCGTGGTGTCCGGGATTAGTGCCTGGTCTGTCGGTTCTGCCCTTAAGCGCGGGGGGCACCACGAGTACGGCGCTCGTGCGATGGGCACCCGGCACGTATTTCAATCCGCACCGGCACTTTGGGGGCGAGGAAATCTATGTCCTCGAGGGCGTGTTTGAAGATGAACACGGGCGCTACCCGGCGGGGTACTGGCTGCGTAGTCCACACCTGAGCGCGCATAAGCCCTTTAGCGTTGAGGGCTGTACGATCTTTGTGAAAACAGGGCATTTACTGCCGCTCTAACCGTGGCGTCTGTACGACCCCTCTGCCCGTTGTGCCTCCCGCACTCATCGTCGGAACCCCGGCCGATGGTCCCGCACTGATCTCCCATATTCGCCCTCGTCTCCGTCGTGCACGGGCGCGCCCGTCCGCCTATCGCGTCTTTGACATCGTCCCTGCCGATAGGCGACACTTTTTGTGATCGTAACCACAGGAAAGGATGCTGACGATGCACACGTGGTGGACCGCACTGCTCTTAGTCATCCTCGGCACGGCCCGTATCGCGTCGGCCCTGACGACTGACGAACTCACCAAGGAGTGTCAGCAGGGTTATGCAGCGAGCTGTCAGATTCTTGTGGAGCTCGCGGATAGTGGCGAGGGCGTGACGCAGGATGTCGCGGCGGCGGTGGAACTCTACCGACATGCGTGTGAGGGCAAGGCGGCGCGGGGATGCCTCAATCTTGGGGTGATGTATGCCACCGGACACGGCGTCACACAGGATGACGCGCAGGCCGTGGCCCTCTATCGGCAGGCCTGTGACGGGAAGGAAGCGGGGGGGTGTGTGAATCTTGGGATGCAGTATGAAAAAGGCCGCGGGGTCACACCGGATGACGGCACGGCGGCGAGGCTCTATCGCCAAGCCTGTGAGAGCCATTATGGGCTGGGATGCCATAACCTTGGGGTGCTGTATGCCGGTGGACGCGGCGTCACGCGAAATTACGGCACGGCGGTGGCGCTCTATCGGCAAGCCTGTGACTTCCAGTATGCGCTGGGCTGTCACAAGCTGGGGGTGGTGTATCAGTATGAGTATGGGACCGGGGCGCGCCAGTTTGTGCAGGAAGCACTCAAATTCTATCGCAAGGCGTGTGACCTACACTATCAACTCGCGTGTGAGCATCACGCACGATTGACCAGTGAGAAGCGGTAGGGAAGGATGCGTACGTTGTGGACGACACTCCTGATACTGATCGCACTGGCTCTGGCTCCGGTCGCATCGGCGGCAACACCGGAGACCCTCGCGACGGGGTGTCACCAGGGTCAGGCGGAGGCCTGTGCCGACCTTGGGACCCAGTATCAGAGTGGAGCGGGCCTCGAGAAGGATGATCGCAAGGCCGTGGCCTTCTATCGGCAGGCCTGTGCGGGCAAGTCGGCGCGGGGATGTCTCAACCTTGCGGTGATGTATTACAACGGATACGGGGTGTCCCGGGATACCGTGCAGGCCGGGGTGTTCTATGGACACGCGTGTGACGGCAAGGTGGGAGAGGGCTGCCTGCATCTTGGGGAGATGTATGAAGAGCGCGGCGACATGGAGGCGGTGGCGGCAACCCTCTATCGACGGGCCTGTGATGGACAGGCCGTGCGGGGATGTATGAAGCTTGGGGTGATGTATCACGATGGACGCGGCGTCCCGCAGGACAAATCCACCGCCATGGCGTTGTACCGACAGGCCTGTGAGGGGCAGGAAGTGAGGGCGTGTGTGATGCTGGGTCTGCATTATCGCGACGGGGATGGCGTGCGACAGTCAGACGACGAGGCGCACAAGTATTTTAGGAAGGCGTGCAACCAAGGAGACGCTGAAGTATGTCACCTCGACAGGGAGCTGGGCAGGATCACGCGCTAGTGCTGAGGCGAACGGTGCGTCTGGCCGTGCTGTTCCTGATCGCCCTTGGCACGATCCCTGTCGCCTCGGCGCAGGCACCGAACGCGCCGCCGTCGCGCACGACTCTCCAGGCGGCCGACGACGTCTTTGCGTATCTCGACGAAGCGGATAGCACGAAGGCGGAGGGTGTGCTGCAGCACGTACTCGCCAATCCGGAAATGACGATGGGCCGGGTCAGCCGGGCCATCCAGACTGAGCGACGCTATCAGGCCCTGCCGGGCGGAACGATGGTGGAGCAACCGATTCGGGTGCGTGAGGAGACTTATGACTATGCCGTGTCGGTCCCACTCACGTATCAGCCCAGCACTCGCTATGGACTGGTCGTCTGCCTGCACGGGGCAGGATTTTCCGGTGACGCCTATCTCGAGCGGTGGCAGCACCGCTTAGGCGACGACTATCTTCTCGTCTGTCCGACTTATCCCTCCGGGGCCTGGTTCACCAGACAGGCGGAGGAGCTCGTGCTTGCCGTGATCGAACGGATGCAGGCGCAGTATCACATCGATCCCGACCGTGTCTTTCTTACAGGGATGTCCAACGGCGGGATTGGCGCTTGGCTGATCGGGATGCATCATGCCCAGCGCTTCGCGGGGGTGGCGCCCATGGCGAGCGGCCTCGACGGTGTGCTGATGCCGTTTCTTGCCAATCTGCGGACCACGCCGATCTACATCATTCATGGGGCCAAAGACCAGGTCATGCCGGTGGAATTGAGCCGGACGATTGCGCGGGCCCTCACGGCGATGGGCGTGCCACACATCTATCGCGAGCACGAGCGCGAGCATCCCGTCGCCGGTGGGCATTTCTTCCCACGGGAGGAGCTGCCCGACCTCGTGCGCTGGTTGAACGCCCAGCGTCGGAACCCGTTGCCGCAGGCGGTGACGGTGGTGCGTGAGGGCAGTCACTTTCAATCGTTTGGCTGGGTCCGCATCGATACCACGGATCCGATTGCCGTCTTTGCTGACGATCTGATTTCCAAGCGCGATGAGTTGACGCGGAAGAAGCGCTACGCTCGGTTGGACGTCGCCGTGACGGCGCCCAATCGGATCGAAGTCGAGGCGGGGTTGGTGCAGCGCTATACGCTGTTTCTGAACGATCAGCTGGTCGATCTCTCCAAGCCCGTGACGGTTGTGACAAATCAGCACGTCGCATTCGAGGGCATGGTCACGCCGACGGTCGAGACGCTCTTGCGGCAGGCGCGTGCGCGCAAAGATTCCCAGCAACTCTTTCCGGTGCAGCTGACCATTCAGGTGCCCGCGCCGGCCCCCTGAGCGTGGATCACGGCCGTGAGGTGGCACGTCGAGATGTTCGTGCGGAGGTATGCGGATGACACGATTTGTGCGTGCGGTATTCGTGCTCATCGGCACATTGGGACTGGTGGACAAGGCGCCGGCGGTGACACCTGCGGCATCGACCGAAACGTGTCAGACGAGTCCAGCGGCGGCCTGCACCGATCGTGGGATGATGTATTTCAACGGACAAGGCGTCACGCAAGACCTCGTCAAGGCCGTGGAGTTCTTTCGACAGGCCTGTGACCGGAAGGATGCGTTGGGCTGTTTCGATCTTGGGGTGGCGTATGACTATGGCGCCGGGGTGCCACAGTCGCGCGACGACGCCCGTACATTCTTTCGTAAGGCGTGTGACTTAAAATACGCAATCGGATGTGACCGCTACGCAGAACTGACGGCGGGGAAGCCATAAAAGGCAGGGGAGTGAATGGTAGGTGATGCAAAAACTCCCGGCTGGTCACGATAGGTAATGACAACTCCCGCACGAGGCCTCGTCGCGTTTCTCCTGCTGTTGGTCATCGCCTGTCCCGCCGACGCGGGTCCGCTCGACAACTGCTCGGAATACACCACGATGGGTATCCCGGCTGAGCGCGGCACGTTGCTCTGTCGGAAGGGGTATGCCTTGGCCCATAACCCCGAGTACAAAACACCAGAATGGGTGGCGGAGCACCTCACCAAGGACAAGGCATGCGCGTACTTGCCACGGAACAATTACTTCAAGGCGGATCCTGACCTTCAGCGAGGCGAGCGAGCGGAACTCAGTGATTACAGGGGGAGTGGATTTGATCGAGGCCACATGGCCCCCGCCGCTGACTTTCGGTGGGACCGTGAGGCGTATCAGGAGTCCTACTACCTGTCGAACATGGTGCCCCAAGTCGGCCAGGGGATGAACCAAGGCATCTGGGCCGACCTTGAAGCCTTAGTCCGTAAGTGGGCAATTAACCGCGGTGAGGTGTATGTCTACACGGGACCCATCTACAGCGGTCGCGCCGATGCGCGTCGGACAATTGGTCCGCACAAAATCGCCGTTCCAACCCACCTCTACAAGATCGTTTACGATCCCACAACGAAAGACGCCATTGCCTTCATGATGCCCAACGAAGAACTTCGCACAGAAGATATGCCCGAGTACATCGTGACAATTAATACGATTGAAGAGCAGACGGGGCTCGACTTCCTGTCTGTCCTCAGCGAAGAGGAGCAGCACCGCATTGAATCAGCGAAAGCGCCGAGCCTCTGGCAGTGACGCTCTGTTGGGTCGGCGTCCTTTAGCGGGACGGCGGCTGCTCGTTGCGCGCGCGCGCCCTGGTCTTTCTGCCATGGCAGAGGAACTCCGTGCGCTTGGAGCAGAGGTGCTAGAAATTCCCGAGGTCGAGGCGGGTTCGTTGAGCGGAGGCTCTCCCATTGCTATGGCCCTGGCTCGGCTCCATGAATTCCGTGGCATCGTGTTCGGCTGTGCTGCCGGAGTCGAGGCGGTCTTGTCACAGGTGTCCACCCTTGACTTGCCGGTCATCGCAGTCGGAGCCGCGGCGGCGCAGGCTTTGTCACGGCATGGGATCGAGTTTGTTGTGGCTCTGCGAGGGGCCTGTCAGGAGGCAGTGGGTGAACAGTCACAGTTATTCCAGAAGGGGCCATTGCTTCTCGTGACAGCGGAGGAGGGACGCCCAAACTTATTTAACGAACTGACGCAGATCGGTGCGGAGGTCGAAGCGGTGGTGGCCTATCGGTATGTGCATCGAATGCCGTCGGCTTCCTTGCCGCCGATCGATCTTGTGGTCCTGCCCAGTTCTTCAGCAGCTCGTGCTGTCTTGTCAGGAGACTTCGGTAAGGTTTTGTTGGGCGTGCCGATGGCGGCGATCGGGCCTCAGACCGCCACAGCGGCGCGTCAATGCGGAGCTCAGTCTGTGGTCTTGGCTAAGGAGGACAGCGTGGCCGGGCTGGTTTCTCTTGTGCGGTCGATGGTGAGAAACTCATAGTGAATCATGGTCAGCTTAGTGATAGAGCTGACGGGCTGCTTTTAGTTCCTGCTTGGGGAAGCACGAGTCATGAGCAGGCGACGTGGGCACGTGATACAGACGGCCGTTACGGTCAAAGGAAAACACGGGCGGGGAGAGGCCGCAACAGCCGAACACAACAGCAGGCCCAAATCCCTTGATAGAGCGGGCCTACTGATGTATGGTATTGTGTAGACTGTCTGAGCGTATTCGATGGGACAACTACCCAGTGAACTTATGAACCGTACTGCCCTTAAATTTGTCGCAATCCTCCTGGTGGGCTGTGTCCTGTCTGTCGGCGGATTGGCACAGGCTCAGTCGGTCGAGCATGCTGGGCACCATGCCCACCATCAGGCTGCAACCCATGGTACCGTGCTGTGTTCGTGGATGTGCGCCGCTGGCACGGTGTTCGACAGTGCGGCAGTTCCGTTTCAAGCCGAACTCAGTCTGATTACGCTCATTACGACTCCCCCTTCGATCCCACCCTCGGTTAAGCTGTGCCACACTTCGTCCAGCCGCGCTCCTCCTTTCTCCTCTTTGTAGTTTTCGTTGCACATCGCCCCGTCGTCGAGCACGTCCGTCCTCTCTCCACCCCATTGCGTGGGCTGTAGGGGAGGCCGAAAGGGGCGATGCATCAAAAGTCGAATCCGACTGAGGTGTCTTCATCGATGAGCCATAGGTAGCCTTCATTTATCACGGTGGTGGTTAAATGACGTTTCGTCGTGACGAACAGTATCGGTTACAAGGATGGGTAGTGTCCGCGCTCTTGCACGGCCTTACGCTGACCGCCGTCTTCGGACTCATGGCACCGCCTAACCCGGGAGTGCCGAAAGAGGTATTTAAGTGGGACGTCGCTTTAGTCGAGCCGCAAGTGGTTCAAGCCACGCGTCGGACTGACCTCAAGCCAACTCGGGAGCCTGCGCGGCCGACTGCGCCCTTGGCAACCCCTGCCCTCAGTCAGCCCCAAATGCTCACGAAGGACGTACCGCCTCGTAAGGTCACGCCGGTCAGTGACCCGCAACCAGCAGAGGTTCAGCCGGCCAAACCGGCCATCGTTGAGTCGATTACTCCGACTGCTCAATCTGCAGTCGTGACTCAGCCCGTGACCACTGACGTCCCTGTTCATCAGGTTGAAACACGCACCAGTGAGACTGCTTCTGTGCGCGACGTGCCGCCGATGGACTCTGTTGCGCAGGAGTCGGCGCCGCAACTGGCGATGGCCACTCATGCGGCCCCCCCAGTCAAAGCCGATTATGGCTGGCTGGCTGAATCGTTGAGGCAGCGACTGGCTGCATTCAACCGTTACCCGAGCGCTGCGCGCCTGAATGGCTGGGAGGGGAAGGTCGTCCTGCGCGCCGTTATTCGCGCCGATGGCCATCTGTCAGAGGTGAGGGTGCATCGGAGTTCCGGTCATGAGGTGCTTGACAACGCAGCGATGGAGGCCATCCGACTAGCCTGTCCGCTGCATATGACGAATACGATGGGCGCGGCCGAAGTCGCGGTCTATGTGCCAATGGTCTATAGCCTCGGGGGGTAGTCGATCGGAATAGTTTGAATGGTTACTGGGAGTGCGTGTGCGGATCAGACGAGGGCGCGCGACGTGCCCTTCTCCATTCGTGGATCGCAGTGAGGCGTATTATGTGTAAATGGAAATTTCACACTAAGAGATTCACCTGGCTGGTTGGGATCGCCCTCAGCGTCGTCTCGTTTGCATTGATGGCGCAGGCTGAATCCGATCAATCCGTGCGGTTCAGTGCGAAGCTGACGCTCGATCGCTCGGTCAAAGCGGTGGTGGGCCCGTCCGTCCGGATCGACGACGAGGGCCGTATCTCGTTGGCCTGGATGGAGGAGGATAAGGAGATACGCCGGGTGCGCTATGCCAGAAGTGAGCAGCCTGGAGGGCCGATCGGGACTCCCGTCACAGTGAATCAGCCGGCTGAGGCGCCCTATTCGCGGCAGGAAGCGCCGGCGCTGGCTGTGACCGGCGACGAGGTGTTTCTGACCTGGGCCTTGATCCATCCCAAACTGACTCCGGATAAGCCCTTTTCGAACGAACTGCGGCTGAGCCGATCAACGGACGGCGGCCACACATTTCTTCCATCGATCCTTCTCAATGACGATGCGCAGGTTATTAACCACAGTTTCGATTCGATTCATGTCTCGTCTGATGGCGTCGTGCATGTAGCCTGGATCGATGGGCGCGAGGGTAAGAAAGAATCCGGCACCTTCGTCACGCGCTCGACCGATCATGGGCGTACCGTCGTGGCGAACCGCAAAGTGGACGAGAACACCTGCGTCTGTTGTCGGACCGCACTCATGAGTGGACCTGACGGGACGCTCTATCTAGCCTGGCGCAAGATTCTTCCTGGCGATCTTCGTGAAACGGTGGTTGCGCGTTCCACAGACGGCGGGCAGACCTTTGCCGCTCCGGTGATCGTCGGACATGATCAGTGGGTGTTCCCGGGTTGTCCGCATCGGCCTGCGTCGATCGGAACGGATCGATTCGGGCGGCTTTATGTGGTCTGGTACACCGAGGGTGCCGACGAGACGCCGGCGGTCTTCCTCGCCTATTCGGACGACCGCGGGGACACTTTTTCCCCCAAGCAAAAACTAAATGTCTCCAAGGGAACCTTTCCCGATCACCCGCAGCTGGCGGTCGATCTCGAAGGGCGTCTCATCATTGTCTGGGAAGAGCAGTCGCCGGTCCGGCGTGAAATTGTGATGCGCCTGTCCCTTGATCGGGGCCAGACCTTCAGCCCACCGCAGAAATTGAATGAGAAGAAAGGTCAGACGCCGACCCTCGCGATCAATTCTAACGGGCTTGCGGCGCTGGCGTGGATGGAGCATGCCATGCCGAACCATCGGATCGTCGTGCAAACGCTACAACTGCCAGCTGCCAACGTGGTCGCGAGGCAGGAGCCCTAGCGTGTCGGTAT
>CAMBDY010000020.1 GCA_945865525.1 Nitrospira lenta
GTCGCGCCATGGCCAACAACACTTCTGGTGGCACAGGCGTCGGACCGGGGGCCAGCAAATACCGCTTCAACATCGACGGATCCTCCTCGGATGAAACGTGAAAAATCCTACGCAGGACGTGGGACGATATCATTGCCCCTCAAAATCTGTCAAGGCGAAGAACCCTGTCGCTCCACATGTTTGCAAACAGTTGGAGCCTGCCAAGCCCGACGCCAATAGCGTACAGGATTTTGCGCAAACGTCGAGATCCAGGCCGACGCAAGGCCTCGAGGAAAATGCTAATCCCCTACAATTTCTTGACAAGCGCGAGGTCGATCGATAGTCTAGCTTCACATGAATATCACACACTACCCAGACGATACCGATAGCCTCCGCGCTTCCCTTGCGCCCCTCAAACAGGGACAGGCCGCCCTCCCGATGGCGCTTCTCCTTGGGCTGTGCGTCAGCTTCACCTCTCTTATTATGGTAGCGCAGGCGGCGGCCCCTTCCGAGCTAACCACGGTTGGCGCCTCGCCTCTTCTGGACGAGAACGCAGTGGCAGAAGACGACCCGGATGATAATCTGGTCCCGCTTGACACAGAAGGACCGGCACAGGAAACCGCCAACTCGCAGGCAACAACGACCAGCAGCGTCCCGCGGACCGAAGACCTCTTACAGCTGGACCAAGCGGAAAACTCCCCGGCAACCGCGCGATTCTCAGACGCCTTGAGCCCTCCGGCTGAACTGGGGCTGACTTCGGACTCGCCTCGGAGCGTGACCGCGGAATATACCGCTTACGACATGCCCATCGTTCTGGACTCCTCCGTCCAGGCTCACATCCGTTACTTCAATACCGGCATCCACGATCGCTTCGAACAATGGCTCTTCCGGCTCAGCCGCTACCGGCCGATCGTCGACAAAATCTTCACGGAATTTCATCTCCCTAGCGATCTGGTCTACCTCTCGCTGGTAGAGAGCGGCTTCAATCCCTACGCCTTCTCACGGGCCAAGGCCACGGGGCCCTGGCAGTTCATGAAAGGCACGGCCAAGGCCTACGGCCTCCGCGTCGACAACTATGTGGATGAACGCCGGGATCCCATCAAGTCGACCGTCGCAGCCGCGCGCTATCTCCGCGACCTCTACGACCTCTTCGGCGCCTGGCCGCTCGCAATGGCAGCCTACAATGCCGGAGAAGGCAAAGTGATGCGCGCCCTCCATACGGCCCAGGCTGAAAGTTTTTCAGAGATTTCCCAGACACGATTGATCCGGCGGGAGACGAAGGAATATGTTCCGCGGTTCATGGCCGCCACGATCATTGCGCGGAATCCCGATCGCTACGGGTTCTCTCAGTAAGCAGCCGAGCCGCATCAATTCGATGAAGCGATCCTCAGCCGCACCGTCCATTTCCGCGCGATCGCCAATGCCACTGGCATCCCCTATGAAGAACTCCGGACCCTCAATCCTGAGCTACGGCGTGACGCCACCCCTCCTGGCAACGAGACTTATCATCTCAAGGTGCCAGTGGGCATGAAAGCCAAAGTGGAGGAGCTACAGGACCGCATCCCAGCCTATACGTTCCCGCCGCTTCCGGAGCAGACGCAGGTGGCAACCCCCGTTTCGTCACATTGGTATAAAGTGCGCGTGGGAGATACGCTGGGGAAAGTGTCGAAACGGTTTCGCGTCCCCGTCAAGACGCTCAAGACTAAGAACAACCTCTCCAGTCCGAACATCCGACCGGGCGATTTCCTCGTGATTAGCCGCTAACGACACACTTCATCGTTCGCATCACGCTGTGCGCAAGCAGAATTCTCGCTGCTTGCGAGACTCGCTTTACGCTTCACGAACGACGATCTTTGCTAGGGTTTCTTGCCTGCAGAGGGAGAGGAGGAGGGAACCGGGGCAACTGGCGTCGGGACAGCCGTCGTTTCCTGCGCTGTCTTCACATCCATAACCTTGGTCCGGATAGTCGCTTCACTGGTGAAGGGCGAGTTCGGATAGGTCTTGATGAGTTCCTGGTAATGGGCGAGCGCCCCTTCAGGCCGCGACTGCGACTCTTCCAGCCGAGCCAATTCGAACAGAGCCTGATCCCGATTCAACGTGCCGGGCGTCTCCAAAATGGCGGTAAGCGCCTTGACCGCCTGATCCCGCTCACCCTTAAGCAAGTAGGCATAGGCGAGACGTTGCTGCACCAGCCCGACCATGGATGGATTCGAACCGTAGAATGCCAGGTACCTTTGATAGGCCTCGATTGCCGCGTTCACGTCATTGGCCTGGACCAACGTATTTCCCAAATGATACAACGCAAGTGGCGCTGTGGGGGTTCGCGGATACTGATCGACCACTTGCCGATACCGCGCAATCGCTTCCTTCAGCGCCTGATCAACCTTTTGAGGATCGTTCACAGCAGGATCGGTCAAGAAGCGCATCGCCTCACGTGCGAGCTCTTGCGCTTTCTGAGAAGACTGGCGGTCCACATAGAAGACCCCTCCCACCACAGCAGCCGCTAGTAGTACTACGCCCAACCCGACCAGCAGGGGGCGTCGATAGTTTTGCAGCTGGTGCAGCGTATGGTCGAGCGAGCTCAACATATGGGCTTTATCGACCGGAAGAGTTTTTGCCGAGACCTTGATATGGTAGCTCATGGGTAGATACTTCGACGAGGGCGGGGCTCGTTTCCTCTAAATGATGTGCGGCCTTATACTAAGGATGTCACAAGCTTGTCAACGAGGCGGCGGATCCCCTTCGATTCCCGGAAAACACTGAGCCCCTATGTTTAAACAGCAGCTGGAAGAATTCGCCGCAAAACATCTCACCAGACGGCTGACGCCGCTCCAGTCCGGCGTCGGCCCGGTGGTGGAGATGGCAGGACGCCAGATCCTCCTCTTCGCCTCCAACGACTACTTGGGGCTGGCCATGCATCCGGAAGTCATTCGAGCCTCCGTCGAGGCGACGCAACGATTTGGCGCCGGCGCCGGCGCCGCACGATTGGTCTCCGGCTCCTTGCCCTCGCACCAGGAGCTGGAGTCTGCGCTGGCCCAGTTCAAAGGGACCGAAGCGGCCCTGACCTTTAGCTCCGGCTACCTGGCCAACATCGGCGCCATCCCAGCGCTGATCGGACGAAACGGATTAATTCTGGCCGATCGCCTCTGCCATGCCAGCTTGCTCGACGGCTGCCGTCTCAGTGCAGCGGACTTTCGCATCTACCGCCACAACGACACCGAACAGCTGCAGTCCCTGCTGGCCGCGCGACGCCAGGCACGGCGCACGTTGATCGTAACCGACGGGCTCTTCAGTATGGACGGAGACCTCGCCCTATTGCCGGAACTCAGCCGGTTGGCCCAGACCTATGGAGCGGACCTCTATGTCGATGATGCCCATGGCACAGGCGTGATGGGCGCCCACGGACGAGGCACGGCGGAACACTTCGGGCTTGAGGCCAGCATCTCGTTTCAGATGGGAACCCTGAGCAAGGCCTTCGGCAGCAGCGGCGCCTATCTCGCTGGCTCCTCGGCGGTGATCCAGTATCTGATGAATACGAGCCGGTCCTTCATCTTTACCACCGCGCCGGCGCCTGGTTCGGCTGCCGCAGCCACGGCTGCTCTCCGAATCGTCCAGCGGGAACCGGAACGGCGGGCGCGCCTCTGGGCCAACCGGGCACAGCTCTTCAGGGGGCTGACAAAGCTGGGATTCACCCTCCCCCCCAGCGTCAGCCCGATTATCCCGATCCTCATCGGCAATGCCGACCGAGCCCTCTCCTTTGCCGAACATCTGTTCGCAGAAGGCATCTATGCCCCGGCGATCCGCCCCCCCACCGTCCCAGACGCCACTAGCCGCATCCGTGTCACGGTGACCTCCGAACACAGCCCTAGCCAGATCGACCAGGCCCTGGCCTCGTTTCAACGGGCGGGGCAAGCCTCGAAATTGATCTAACCGGGGCCTTCTCTGCGGGGCCTTAATCAGCACCGATAGCGCCAACAATCTCCGACTCAAGATCAAACTGGCAGGATGCTGAACAAGCCCGCCAGCGTCGTTCTCGCCTCGAAAGCATCCTCAACGCAGCCAGGGGCTAGCCTCCGGTACTTTCGTCGTCTGCGGTCTTGCTGGATGGTCTGTTTGAGCACCTGCGCGGTGTTTCTCTGAGGCTGCGGCAACACCCTTTCATCGTGGATGATCGCTTACGGCACAACCGTCGCCCCTTGCAACTCAAGATAGGCCGCAATCTTCTCCAGCGCGAGGGCGCTGAGCTTCGCGCCATACCAGGTCGGCATCGTGCCAGCCGGATAGCCATGCACCACGAACAGCCCCGGCTCAAGAACCGACTCCATCACATACTGATGCACCGTCTTTGCCTGCCCACGATAGGACGGATCGGTCAATCGCGCAGGCCCCGTAGCGCCCAAAAGCAGAGGCGGCCCAACTCGCCCATCGGCCCCAGGAATACCGGGGACTGTGTGGCATACGGCGCATCCGGCTTTCGTAAAAATCTCCTCAATCGGTTCGTCTCCTGTCACAAGTGGCACCATATCCAGCGCCAGCGTCACCGAAGATGAGTTAGTGGAGCGGAGGGCCCACAGGCCCCCCAGGACCAACGCAATAATGATGAACGGCGTCAGTAATCGTTCAGACATGCAATCGATGACAGGGAAAATCAGGCGGGTCGCAGTCTCTCACTTCGAGCCATTCATCGCACAGCGAAATCCAATCGTCCGATCCTCGAAATCAGGCTCAGCCGACAGCCGTGCCGTCACACGCAAAGCCGCGGGCAAGTCCGCCCAGGATCCGCCTCGGATCACGCGTTTATCCCCAGCGGCAGGGCCGGACGGGTTCTTCTCGGAACTCTGCTGATAATAGTCGCGTCCATACCAGTCTGCCACCCATTCTGCCGCATTCCCGGCCATGTGGGAGAGGCCGAAGGGGCTCTTCCCGCCCCCTTTGAGCCCATGCCGCACACTCATGCCCTCGAGCCCACTGGTGACGGGAACCAGCGTGACGGCTTCGCTCACCCACATGCCTCGATTATAGTTGGCGATATCGACAAAGGGCTGCATCTCTCCCCAGGGATATCGGCGGCCATCGCTCCCCCTGGCTGCCTTCTCCCACTCAGCCTCAGTCTGCAGCCGTTTCCCCGCCCATTGGCAATAGGCAGCTGCTGCGCTCCAACTCATCCCGACAGCCGGCCGGTCCCCCACCGTCGTCGCCGCCTCATCGTCCCAGGTGGGAGGAGAAGCCTGGCTTCCCACTTCCAGAAACTTTCGATAGAGGCGAAGGGTCACTTCATACTGATCGATGTAATAGGCATCCAGCGTCACGGTATGTACAGGCCGCTCGTTCGGGAGGCCCTCGTCGCTGCCCATAGTAAACGGGCCAGCAGGAACCAGCACCATCGTGGCGCCATCCTTCCCTCTGCCTGCTTCGGACGACACCGCCTGCCCACCCTTCAACGGCTCTGACTCCCCTGCCGCAGGACAAAGGACTCCTGCCATGAGGGCAACCCCCATCCACCACATGATCTGACGTCTACACATTGTCACCGCCACTGTTATTCTAAAGACACGACCGCGACGCCGGCCAGTGTAGCCAGCCCGCGGGATAAACTCAACGAAATGAGAAGGGGTGATGGCGTTCGCAACGAGCGAGAGAAAACCAGGATAAATTGGTGTCCCCAACGGGATTTGAACCCGTGTTACTGCCTTGAAAGGGCAATGTCCTAGGCCAGGCTAGACGATGGGGACGAGAAACGCTGGATAAAATGAGGCGAATTCTTACCATACTTCAGACTCATGTGTCACTAACCGACGCAGTGTGCCTCACGGCGGTTAGTCGCGTTTCCTGTTCGAGTTCGGTAGGATGGCCGCTCGCATGAATATTGGCGCCTCGCCTGGCAGGCCCCCAAGGAACCAGACTCATGGCAAGATCATCTTTCGCGGCGTACCGATCAATACTGCTCGTCGCGGCTTCTCTGATTATGGCGAACTGTGCCCATGAGGCCTACCAACCACGCGAAACCTACCAGGAACGGGTGAAACTGATTAAGGAGCACGCCGACTCATTCTATAGCAACCTGAAAGCAAACCGAGTGGAGTCCGCGATCCAGGACAACCGGAAGATTGAAGCGATGGCCCTCCAGATGGTGGACACAACCAGGAAACGAACCGGCCAGCCAAGCACGCCGCCCGCCGAGCAGGATGTGGCCTTGCTGAACACCGTCAATGCAACCGCCGCCACCAACTGGCTTGCCCTGGGCCAGTACTACGCCATCAAACGCCAATATCCTCAGGCCCTCGCCACCTATCGCCACCTGATCGACAGCTATACCAACTCCATAGACCGGCCCTATCGCGAACAGGCCCTGCGCGCACTAAAAGATTTGGGGCGTCTCCATCCACCCACGGCAACGGCAAACCCATGAAACACCCACAGCCCCTGCGCCAATCCTTTCGACTCCTGCTCAGCGGGCTCCTCTTGCTCAACTGGGGGTGTGTCCACCGGATTCATGTGACCCCGGCGCCTCCGGCCACCTCAACTGCCCCTATTGCTCGGTCACTGCAAGTCATCGTGCCCTTCCTCGCAGTGGAAGGAGCCGACCGTATGCCGGGCATCGCCTTGTTCGAATGGCCCGCGCGGGATCTTCGCGCCGCCGTGATCGACTACGTCCAATCGCGCCAGACCTTTACCTCGGCAAGCGACAAACCGGCAGACCTCACCATGACCGTCAAAGCCTGGTTGAGGCTGCGAGCAGATAGCCGCTACCAATACAAGCTGCGCCTGGAAACAACCCTCGACCATTCTAAAAAGCAGCCGATCAAGTCCTATCTGGTAGAAAAAGACGCGGCAGGCCAGGAAGTCCCCTGGAGCACGGCCTCCGATCAAGCCCCCATTGCGGAAGCAGTCCAAGCCGCGCTGGAGGATCTCCTCACGCAGATCGAAGCTGATCGCCTGCGCCTGGAAACAACCCTCGACCATTCTAAAAAGAAACCGATCAAGTCCTATCTGGTGGAAAAAGACGCAGCAGGCCAGGAAGTCCGCTGGAGCACGGCCTCCGATCAAGCCCCCATTGCGGAAGCAGTCCAAGCCGCGCTGGATGATCTCCTCACGCAGATTGAAGCCGACCGCCTCCTGTATTGAAAAGTCCAACTGAAGACGGGGGAGTTAGGAGACCTGAGACCGTCGATCGAAAAGACGCATCACGAAACATCCTGCTGCCACCAGCCCGCAGAAACACCCGCTTGCCTTGTTTCACGACGACGGAGTTCCCGGCTGAGATTCGGTATATGGGACTCGCCTCGGCCCTGCTAAAGCTACGATGCTCCCTGTAAATATCCCGCCCGCTCAACGAGCTGTGAAATCTCACGGGAAGCCTCGGCCATCAGTGCGCTGTGTCTATTTGTCTCCATACACCCGGTAGCGCGTGATTGTTTCGTACAGGCCCCGGCGCCAGGCTTCCGGGAAGACATGAGCCGTCAGAATTTCCCCATCATCGATCGCACAAGAGAGACCAGCGATGCCACATTGTCTTCTTCAGCTAAAACCACAGACGGCGCCCCGCATTGGCGCGCCGCTGCTGCTGTTTGAGGCCCGATCGCCGCCATCGGCAGAGCCAGCAGCGCCTGACCAAAATCGCCAGACAGGATGGTGCGAGCCGCAGAAGAACTAGGCAGGACCACGAGATCGATCGGCGGCAAGGGAGCAGTCGGCATCCGATACACATACCGATAGGCAGCTACCGCTTCAACCTCTGCGCCAATCTTGGTCAGTTCGTTGCGTAGGTTTGGTCGGCCCTCCTCCGCTGTCACGAGAAGAAATGACCCCTCCTGGAACAACCGTGACTGTTCACCCACTGCCTCCTGACATGCGCCTCGCAGAGCCACAACGGACTTGATGCCATGCCTTGACAGGGCCTGAGCCGCCGCCGCTCCGACTGCGATGACCGGCAAGTCGAGGGTGGGAACATGTGACAGAACTGCCTCGACCCCGGCAGCACAGCCGAAGATGATGCCACGGAATGCATGGAGCCGAGCCAATGCCTTATCGATAGAAGAGCCTCTGTCCAACGAGACCGCTTCGACCTCGGGAATTTCCAGCACCTCTGCTCCGAGCGCACGGAGTTCCGCGGCCATCGCAGAGAGGCCAGGGCGAGCGCGAGCAACAAGCAGCCGCCGACCAGCCAAAGGACCGCCCTCGAACCAGGCAATCCGTTCACGCAATCCCACGACGTCGCCCACGATGACGAGGGCCGGAATGGCAAGATCGATATTCTGTATTTCCCCTAGAAGGGTCGCCAAGGGGCCGACAATGGCATTAGTGCTCAATGCATGACCATTCGTTGTTACGATTTATTCAGAAGCGCAGCACACAGTGCTACAACCACGGCGGGAGGTCAAGAGACTGCCGTTAGTATTAGCCAGCACCATGCAGGGAAGCAGGAAGGAAACTGTATCACCTATCGACTCTTGGTGAGCCGGCTGGGGGTCGAACCCAGGACCCTCGCCTTAAAAGGGCGATGCTCTACCAGCTGAGCTACCGGCTCACATAGTGGAGGGGTGGAATCATAGCATTGATAATCGGTCTCTGCCTAGAGAGGAGATTCATCGCTTACCGCGCGCGGGAACGGGTCTTGAGCGGGTTGCGCAATATGATGGTTTCGCTTCGCTTCGAACCGGTCGAAATGATATCGATGGGACATTCAGCAATCTCCTCCAGATACTGGAGATAGCGCTTGGCCTCAGCTGGAAGCTGTTTGTACGCGGTCGCACCGGATGTCGAACTAGCCCATCCTTTAAACGTCTTATAGACCAGCTCACACTCGGTCAGGGCCTGAAGATCAGACGGCATATCCCGATAGAGTTTTCCCTGAAAACGGTAGCCGGTGCATACTTTTAGCTCTTTGCAGCCGTCAAGCACGTCCAGCTTCGTAACGGCCAAGGACGTGAGTCCGTTCACCTTAGTAGCGTAACGCATGACGACGCCGTCGAACCACCCACAGCGGCGGGCACGGCCCGTAGTGGAGCCGAACTCTTTTCCTCGCGCCTGAAGTCCGCCTCCCACGGCATCAGTCAATTCCGTAGGAAAGGGGCCGCTGCCAACACGCGTCGTGTAGGCTTTGGCGATCCCGAGGACTGCGTCGATTTTCGTCGGCCCTACGCCGCTGCCCGTCGAAGCACCACCGGCTGTTGAGCTAGAGGAGGTCACGAAGGGATAGGTGCCGAAATCCACATCCAAATGCGTCCCTTGCGCCCCTTCGAACACGAGAGTCTTCTTTCTGTCAACCATCTCATTGACGAGCATGACCGTATCGACAATATGGCTCTTGAGCCGATCGGCATAGCCCATATACTGCCGGAATATTTTTTCGACTTCGAACCGCTCCATCTTATAGAGCTTCTCGGCAAACCAATTAACCTCGACCAAATTCTCTTCGAGTTTGGTGCGAAAAACTTTCGGATTCAGTAGGTCCCCCATGCGAATCCCGATTCGCGCCATCTTGTCGGCATAAGAGGGGCCGATACCCCGCCCTGTCGTGCCGATCCGGCGAGAGCCCTTAGACTGTTCAGCCGCTTTGTCGATGGCCTTATGATAGGGCAGGATCAGATGAGCACGCTGGCTGACGACAAAATTCTTTCCGATTTTCACCCCTTGCGTCTGGAGATGATCCATCTCCTCGATCAAGGAGGCTGGATCCACGACAACTCCGTTCCCGATCACACAAAGCGTGCCGCGATAGAGGATGCCTGAGGGAATAAGGTGAAACACGAAGGTCCCTCGGTCATTGATCACGGTGTGCCCGGCATTAGACCCGCCCTGATACCGCACGACGGCATCGGCGTCGCGAGCCAAGATATCCACAATCTTGCCTTTGCCTTCGTCGCCCCACTGCGCCCCAATAACTATGAGATTTCCCATCGCCTGCAATGCTCCCAAAAAAAGAGCCCTGGCCAACTGGGGACCAGAGCGGACGGGCCATGGTAGGGGTGGTACTGTAGTTTGTCAAGAACTGCCATGGCAAATCCTTGCTAGTACTGTCCCGTTACTCCCTCACCCCTCATCTTAAAAGGTAGGCTCGCTCGTCTCTTATTGTACGCGTCGAACAGGGGGTCGACCGCGCCGTCCGCGAGCACAGAGACGGGTAGGCCTCTTCGCTCTCCTTTTCTTGACTGCCAAGAAACAGCCATGTTAACATCAGCGCTGTTTCATAAGGATTTTCGCTTATTTCCAAGTCCATTGATGTGGGGCTGTAGCGCAGTTGGGAGCGCGCGTGAATGGCATTCACGAGGTCGCCGGTTCAATCCCGGCCAGCTCCACCAAATTTTCAGGTCAGCGGGACGGTGCAAAGAGCTAGAGGTACGAGCAATCGTCAGATAGCGCTCCTAAGTCTCACGCCAATCTAGACTTCTCAACTCATCGCCTCTAGCCTTACGCCGCTAGCCCCTAGCAGCCCAGGAAAATATGCTCCAAATCGAGTCCGTTTATAAACAGTATTCTACGCGAGTCCTGCTCGAGGGCACTGCGGCACATCTCCGCCCCGGTTCGCGGGTCGGGCTGGTGGGACCGAACGGCGCCGGCAAGACGACCCTCTTCCGCATGATCCTCGGAGAAGAGTCGCCAGACAAGGGCACCATCCGCAAACGGCCACGCCTCCGCATCGGCTATCTCCCGCAGGAGCTCGAAACTATCACAGGGAAAAACGTGCTGGACGCGACCCACCGCGACCTCTATCCCGAGCATGAAGCGGAACGCATTCTCATGGGGTTGGGATTTTCGGAGCTCGACTTCGGACGTGAAGTCGAAAAGCTGTCAGGCGGCTATCGAATGCGCGTCGCCTTGGCCCATCTGCTACTGACCAAGCCTGACGTGCTGATGCTCGACGAGCCCACCAACCACTTGGACAAACCGACTCAACGCTGGTTCGAGCAATTCCTCCTGGACTCGGAAATGACGCTATTGATCATCAGCCATGACACGGCGTTTCTGAATCGTGTCGTCACTCACATTTGGGACCTCCGACACCATAAAATCGAAGAATATCGCGGCAGCTATACCTCGTTCCAAAAAATCCGTGCCGAACGGGACGCTCAGCAAGAAGCCGCTGCGGGACGCCAGGCCAAAGAAGTCGCGCGGGTGCAAACATTCGTCGATCGATTCCGCTATCAGGCAAACAAAGCCAGCCAAGTCCAATCACGCATCAAGCAGCTGGACAAGGTCAAGATGATTGAGATCAAACGCGACCCCAAGCGGGTGAAGTTCAAGTTCCCCATCCCCCCGGCAAGCGGCCGTCAGGTGCTCGAACTCCAAGGCGCCTCGAAACGCTATGGTGAAAAAGTGGTCTATGCGAAAGTCGATTGTTCGATCGAGCGCGGCCAACGCGTCGCGCTGGTGGGCGAAAACGGGGCAGGCAAAAGCACACTACTCAAGATGCTGGCCGGGGTGCTGGAGTCGGATAGCGGCAAACGGTCTGCTGGCCACGGTGTCACCCTGCACTACTTTGCCCAACACCAGGCGGAAACGCTGAACCCAGAACATACGATCCTAGAATCTCTCGCCGAGGTTTCCAACCAGGCGGAAACGAATTTCCTCCGCGGGATTGCCGGTGCGTTCCTGTTTACCGGCGATGATCAAAAAAAACCGATCAAGGCGCTGAGCGGCGGCGAACGCAACCGCGTTGCGCTCGCACGCATGCTAGTCGAACCGGCCAACACCCTGCTGCTCGACGAACCAACCAACCATCTCGACCCAGCATCCGTCGACATGCTCACCGACGCCCTCTCGGACTTTCCCGGTACGATCATCTTCATTTCCCATGACCCAACATTTCTAACCAGAGTCTGCACACGCGTCATTGAAATCGAAGAAGGTATAGCCCGCAGTTTCAGTGGCGACTATGAGTATTACTTGTGGAAGAAGGCACAGGAAATCGAATCCATCAAGGAATCGAGCGACGACTTAAAGGGGACGAATCACGGGAACACTGTCGGCCCGACCAAGGCCATGCTCCTGCAGACCCAGGCCAAACCGTCAGCTGGCGCACGCCGCGATCTGAGTAAGACCCAGGCCCGCCTAGAGAAGCAGATTACCAAAGCTGAAGCCGAGATCGCCGAATGCGAGACGAAGATGAAAGCGCGGGACCTCGAACTAGCCAACCCGGCACTCTACAAAGATGAATCCACCAAATGGAGTGTGCTGCAGACGGAATACGATGGCTGGAAGAATGATCTGGCGCGGCTCACCGCCCGGTGGGAAACACTTTCAGCTGAACTGGAAGACGTCAAACAGAAACTGACGACTTTCGCGTAGCGGAATACCGCACAGGACGGGTCTCTGGAATCTGTCTTGTTTATGCGGTTCGACTGGATTCACCCAATACACCAGACAAACCGGATAGCACCAATAAACAAAACCGTCGACAGACTTGTTGTGTCTCCTGCTAGCTTGAGGATCTGATCCTCTCTTCGAGGTAGGTGCACAACCAGCGGTTCTTTTCTTTCGTGACCAGCCCGTCCCAGGCGACGCCAATCAGAAACCGCTTCCGCCACGGCTTGGCCCAAGCCACTGTCCCGTCGAGTCGCTCCATCTGCTCTACGCGCTTCGAATCCAGAAACGCCAATGACACGGACACAGGCAGGGCCACCGCTAATTTCTCTTTCGTGGACAAACCTACGCCAATTCGATTGATGTTATCCAATACGGCCGTCATCGCCTTGGCTCCACTTTTCGGGGAAATCAGCGCCGAGCCAACGAGCGTCGCCTGAACCAACTTGCGCCGTTCATTCGTAGCGGCGATCAATCCAGCATTTTTTTGATTTTGTCGCTTCACAGGCCCGAGTATAACCACTTTTTAGTTTTTGTGTGCGGCAAAATAACTTAACAATTACAGGCCTTTAGGGCGATAATACCGACGGCCCTTGAGCGATTCAGGGAGATGCTCCTGCCCCGTAGCCTGAGGATCATCATGGACATAGCGATAGCCTTTCCCATACCCGAACCCCTTCATCATCGCCGTCACGGCATTCCGCAGATGCAGCGGAACCCCCAGATTCCCTTGCGCCTGCACATCCTCCATCGCCTCAAGCAGTCCGACGTAGGAGGCATTATCTTTGGCCCGGGTCGCGAGATACGTCGTCCCCTGGGCTAAGTTAATCTGCGCCTCAGGTAGCCCCACAAACTGGACGGCCTGAGCCACTGCAGTCGCCACCACCAGCCCCATCGGATCGGCATTCCCAATGTCCTCAGAGGCAAAAATGACCAAGCGCCTGGCAATGAATTTTGGGTCCTCCCCGCCTTCCAGCATCCTAGCAAGCCAATAGAGGGCTCCATCAGGATCGGAATCGCGGAGGCTCTTAATGTAGGCGGAGATGACATTGTAATGTTCTTCACCGGACTTGTCGTACCGGATCGATTTCTTGAGCAGCGCAGCTTCCAGCGCTACTGTATCGATCAGGCGCGTCCCGTCAGACCCAGCTGGCTGCTGCCTCACCACAAAATCTAGCGCAGTCAGAAGGGCCCTGGCATCGCCATTGCCATAGGCAATCAGGCGTTCCCGGGCCTCATGGGACAAACAGGCCTTCCACTTCCCTAGTCCGATCTCAGCATCTGTAAGCGCTCGGTCTAGGATCTGCTCGAGCGCCTCGGGCGCAAGGGATTTGAGCACGATAACTAAAGCGCGAGATAGGAGTGGCGCGATCACTTCAAAGGACGGATTCTCCGTCGTCGCCCCAACTAGGATGATCGTCCCCCGCTCAACATGGGGAAGAAAGGCATCCTGCTGCGCCTTGTTGAACCGATGGATCTCGTCGACAAAGAGAATGGTTCGTTGACCATTGATCGCCTGGCGTTGCTCCGCAGTCTTGATAATGGCCCGCAGTTCCGGCACCCCCCCTGTGACCGCCGAGAAGGGCACGAACTGCGCTTTGGTGTGGCGTGCGACGAGATGAGCCAGCGTGGTTTTGCCAGAACCTGGCGGCCCCCAGAAGATGACGGAAGAGAGTTGATCTGCCTCAATCGCCCGTCGCAAGGGCCGATCCGGCGCAGTCATCTCCTCCTGTCCAACAAAGTCCGCAAACTCACATGGCCGCAAACGCTCGGCGAGTGGAGCCTCAACGGGCTTTCCCCCCTCGGAGGGACCGAACAAATTGGGAGTCTGATCTCGTGACATCGCCATCGAGTACGCGAAAGGAAAAGAGTGGAGAGACGTCGCGACGGCCCCATGGCTAGCGCAACGGGAAGGCGCCGCTAGTCACGAAACTGACCGCCTAGCTAGTCTGAGTCGCCAACGCTACCACGACGGATCAACTTCAAAAACTCCACGCGCGTTTGCGGCTGATCGCGGAAGGCCCCGAGCATGGAGCTTGTAACTGCGATGGTGCTCTGCTTTTCGACGCCCCGCATCATCATACAGAAGTGCCGCGCTTCTACGACCACGCCCACGCCATGGGCATTGAGCTTATTCTTCAGGGTTTCGGCAATCTGGACGGTCAGCCGTTCCTGAACTTGGAGCCGTCGCGCAAAGGCATCTACGATGCGCGGAATCTTGCTGAGCCCGACCACCTTCTTATTGGGCAGATACCCCACGTGAACCTTGCCGTAGAATGGCAACAGATGATGCTCGCACAGGCTGAAGAAGTCGATGTCCTTCACAATCACCATCTCATCATACTCGATAGGGAAAAGCGCCCCGTTCAAGAGATGGTCGATATCCCGCTGATACCCCTGGGTCATGAAGGCGAAGGCCTTCGCCACTCGCTCGGGTGTCCTGACCAGCCCGTTCCGGCCTGGCTTTTCTCCGAGTGCGAGCAACATTTCCGTCACCAGGGATTGCAGCACGTCCAGATCCACGGGTGTGCCGCTCCCTCTGACGTCTTCAACCTGCCGCGCACCCCGCCGCTTGAGCTCCCGCTTAACCACGCTATGCCTCTCTCAATGTCGGGACCGGACTCGCCGAGCCCGCATACTCGAAATAATTGTCACGCGTTTCAATCAAACCGACCTTTTCCAACTGCCCGGCAGGAAGATGCTTCACCAGAAGACCCCAGATCAACAAAACCAAATTTTCCCCCGTCGTCGTACAATCGGCAAACTCAGGATCTTGGTTAAGATCGTGATGGTCGAATCTGGCAACCACCTGTTCGCCGACAATCTGGTCCAACCGGCCGAGATCAAGGCCACCCCCTGACGCGGCCGACACCGCACTCTTCACCGTCACCAATACGACATAGTTATGGCCATGCCCATTGGGATTATTGCATTTCCCGAACGTCGCCAAATTTTCTTTCGGCGATAAATAATCCGTGTGCAGCCGGTGAGCCGCACAAAACCGATATCGCCTGGTCACGCGTGCCTGTCGCATCGTAGATTCAACGCTCATCCGGCTCATAAAAAGAGAAGCCAGGGCCGCCCGAGACTCGGGCAATCCTAGCTTCTCCTCACAGTCAACATACTCACATGCGCCACGCCAGCGCCCGTGCCTTAGGCGCTAAAAGAACTGCCGCAGCCACAGGTCGTCTTCGCTTGCGGATTCTTAATCGCAAACCCAGAGCCCTGCAAACTATCGACATAATCGACTTCGGCGCCCTGCAAGAGTGGGGCGCTCTGCGAATCCATAATGACCTTCACGTCATTCTTTTCGAACACCGTGTCGTCATCGCCCATCTTCGATTCGAAGGCCATGCCGTATTGATAGCCATGGCATCCGCCGCCTTTGACGTAGACCCGTAACCCGATGATATCTTTCTCTTCTATCATCAGCTCTTTGATCTTCTGTTCTGCCACTTCGGTAATTGTCAACATTGGGAATTCTCCTCTTGTGACTAGGCCGCCATTATAAGGCCTGCCTAGGGTGGCTCAGTATAACATCTCTCTAGGGAATTTCAATACTCTGCGACTCAGACTGCCCCGTCACGGGCGCTACCCACTTAGCCTCTGGCACCAACACGACCACGTCTCCCAACACCTTGGCCTGGCACCCAAGGCGGTGCCACGGCTCACTAAGGGCTTCTCGGTCCAAAAGATCCTGCTCGTCAAAATCGATCTCCGACAGGTTCTCGGCCCCGCTCTGCACTTCCACCCGGCAGGTGGTGCAGGAGGCATTCCCGCCACAATCGTTATTCAACACAAACCCCAACAGCTTGGACGCCTCCAGCAAGGACGTATTGAGCTCAACCTCTCCACTCTTACCCAGCGGATGGAGAAACGTCACGTGGGGCATCGCTACTCCTTTTTACTGCGCGGCGACTGCAGTGGCCGCAGCCGGCTGATACGGGCAGCGCTGCAAACGGATATGCTCATCGAACTCATGGCGGAACAATTTCATGCTACTCTGGACCAGCACGGCTGCGCCTGTCACCAACGTGCAATAGCCGGTTCCCTTCACAAACCCGCAGAGCTGGAGCAGGCTATCCATATCCTTCTGCGTTCCCTCGCCTTGCTCGATCTTGGTCAGGAGCGCGGTGAGATTGATCGTCCCCATGCGGCATGACGGACACTGCCCGCAACTCTCATCCCTAAAGAAGCTCGAAAAATGTAGGGTCTTCGCCACCATACAGGTCGCGTCATCGACCACGATCATGCCGGCTGAACCAAGTCCGGTACCGGCCTTCTTCAATGAATCAAAGTCCATCATCAGGTCGAGCTGATCGGGGGTGACCATCGGAAAAGCCGGTCCACCTGGAAAAACCGCCTTGATCTTACGCCCGCCCGGCACGCCCCCACCGCAGGTTTTAATGAGCTCTCGAATGGTGGTCCCCATCGGCCGCTCGTACACACCGGGCTTATTAATGGCGCCGCTGAGCGAGAACATCATCGTACCGGGGCACTTTTCCGTACCGACCTGCGTAAACCACGCCGCGCCCTTCTGAAAGATCCTCGGAATGTTGCACAGGGTTTCCACGTTGTTGACCAGAGTCGGGTTTCCGTACAGCCCGAAGTCTGTCGGGTAAAACGGCGGCTTCTGCCTTGGCATCGCCGGCCGCCCTTGTATGGATTCGAGCATCGCCGTCTCTTCACCCGCGACGTAGCTTCCATAACCATCAAAGATTTGCAGGTCGAGGTCCATCCCGCTGCCCATAGCATTCTTGCCCAGAAAGCCCCGCGCCTTCGCTTGAGCCAAAGCCTTCTTGAGGCTCTCCCGCTCTTCTTGATACTCATGATTCAAATAGATGAAGGCCTCCTTCGCTTGCACCGTATAGGCCGCGATGAGGCAGCCTTCGATGAGCTGGTGGGGCGCATGCTGGAGCATATACCGGTCTTTAAACGTACCCGGCTCATGTTCTCCCGCATTGCAGACGAAGTAATGCTCTTTGATCCGGTGGTTGAGGATCTTTTCCCACTTAATACCGGTGGGGAAGCCGGCACCGCCTCGCCCACGAAGTCCGGCCCTCTTCAATTCATTAACAATATCCGTCGCGCTCAGCTCGTTGACGCACTTCGTCCAGGCCTCGTAGCCCCCGATCCTTACATAAGCATCGATATCCCACGGCTTGCCATCAAGCGTTTGGAGAACTCGTGGATCCGTCGCAGTCGTCATGCGCTCTTCCTTGCCAGTTTAGCTTACAATGGGAAGCGTTACTATAAAGTGCCAAGACCGTATTCGTCAAGACAATGACCCGATAATAGGCCTGAATCTCAACGACTTAGGGCCACTGCCCCATCCTGGGCTGGACCGATAGGCCATCTGGCAGGTGAGTGGGAAAACGCAGAAGATGCAAACAGAGGTGGGACATGAGCTGGCCGCCGGCAAGCGCTCCCACCGGCGGTCAAGAATCGTCTTACCTGAAGAAGTGGCCGCCGCCCATGAACAATAACATGGGGATCGACAACATGAAGTTGACCCGCGAGGCGAGCAATGCCGTCCTGCCCCACTGAGCCATCTCCGCCGGTGCCGGGGTTCCCTGAGCTGCAGCTGTAACCGCCGCGATGATCTTCTTCTGATTCGGCCAAATGATCGCATGGACGTTGGCCAGCATGATAATGCCCAAGAGTCCACCGATTCCCAACGCCCTCGCACCGATTCCTCCGTTAGAGTAGATCAGGACGTACAATGCGATCCCCGTCAGCACCGTCACCGTGGCGCCATGCCGAAACCAGTTCAATGCGGATGGCATCAACTTGGGAATCACGATATTCTTAGTTGGACCGTCCAGACTCTTCAGGAAGGGGGCATTGATGAGGTTAAAGAAATACAACAAGCCAATCCAGGTGATACCGGCGAGGAAGTGAACCCAGCGCGATAACGTACCGGCCCAGTCTACGCCGCCGACCGCAATACCGGCCATACCGAGAAACCCCGCCATCAACACTACGGCTAGCGCAAACCCTGCGACGATCGTCTGCATTGGATTCTCAAGAAATTTCATTACGTCTCCTTAGTTTCAGTGAACTGCTCGGCCATTCTGTACTGGAGGCCGTGGCGCTTGTCAAGCAAATGACGCTCGTCACACGTCACCAGTCATTTGTCACCCGAAACCCCGCGTCCCTTTTCGCGTCGATTGGCGGTTCCCACTATGCCATCAGCCGATCAACGCTCGCGCAGAGTTCACGCACCGCACGAGCAGAATTTTCCAGCCCCGTCTGCTCTTCTGCGGTCAATTCATATTCGATCACCTGCTCCGCCCCGCCACGGCCCAGCTTGACCGGCACCCCAACCACAACATCACTCAATCCATATTCCCCTTCGCAGAGCACCGCACAAGGTAACACTCGTTTCTGATCCTTCGTGATCGCCTCGACCATATTAACCACCGACGCGGACGGGGCATAGAACGCGCTACCAGTCTTCAAGAGGCCCACGATTTCAGCCCCCCCGTCGCGAGTCCGCTGCACGAGCGCCCCCAACCGCTCCTTCGACATCAACTCAGAAATCGGCGTACCCCTCACTGTCGTATAGCGCAAGAGGGGCACCATTGTATCGCCATGCCCGCCCAGCACCATCGCATCGACTTCAACGCTAGACACGCTCAACTCGGCGGCAATGAATGCACGCAGACGGGCGGAATCCAACACCCCCGCCATCCCCAAGACCTGCGCTTTCGGCAACCCACTGATCCTACGCGCCACATGGACCATCGCATCTAGGGGGTTGGTCACGAGAATCAGAATAACGTTTGGCGAGCGGGTGACGAGCTCCGAAACAACCGACTTCACGATCTTCGCGTTCGTAGCCAACAGCTCGTCGCGGCTCATCCCTGGCTTGCGAGGAATGCCCGATGTAATCACCGCCACCGCCGAGCCGGCCGTTTCATCGTAGCCGTTGGTGCCGACAACGCGGGTACCATAGCCGCAAACCGGCCCGGCCTGCGTAATATCAAGCGCCTTGCCTTGCGGAACCCCCTCGGCGATATCGACGAGCACGACATCGTAGGCGTCCTTCTCCGCCAGCCGCTGCGCCGTCGTGCCACCAACGTTCCCCGCCCCCACCACCGTAATCTTGGGTCTTGCCATCATCTGCTCCTACCACTGAAAGTTGAACGCTGAACAGAAATTTTTCAGCCCTTCGCGTTCATCATTCTCTCCTGACTAGTGTTCGTGCTCAGTCCAGCCTGCGACTTTAAAATTGATGGTACAGACGAAATTTTCGCCATCGTAGAAATTGACTTTGATCTTCTTCTTGCCATAATTCTTGGCCAGAAAGCCATCCGGATCGTCCACCAACTCCTGATACCCGCCTGCTGGGTATTCGCCGAGGTCATGGAACACCACGATCATCCCGACTTTAACTTCTTGCAGCAGCTTAGCCCAGCACCGGGGATAGACCTCCCAGAACTTAGCTTCGATCATGTCCTTCGTCGGCTCCAGGCGATCCTCCCCGGGCTTGGTCGGCTGCGCAAATTTCGCCAGCCGGCGGACATAGGGATATTGATGCCCCGTAAACAGCTTGTGCAGCCAGGGCGGTACTACTGGGCGTTCAGATTCGTTACCCATATCGCTTTTTGCCCCTTCATCCTGCTAGGTCGTGAGCCGTTGATAAATCTTCGGCAAGCGCTTCGGCAAGGCTTCGATGTGATCGATCACCGCGAACTGTACGTCTCCGTACATTCGCCGGACATATCCATCGGCCTCCCGATCGATCGTGATACAAAACGGATGTACCCCTCGCTGGCGTGCCTCGCGCAAAGCCGCCTTCGTGTCTTCCAGTGAATACTCGTCCTTGTAGCCGTCATCGAGTGGACGCCCGTCGCTAATGAGAACCAGCAGTCTCGTTCGCGCCTCCCGTTCCAATAATTTGGCCGTAGTATGGCGAATGGCCGCCCCGTCGCGGTTCTGCTGCATAGGAACCAATCCGCCCAGCCGCTGCGCCGCCTTCCCGCTCAACTGATCGTCGAAATCCTTGATCACGAGAAAGTCTACTTGCCCGCGGCCCTGGCCGGAATAGCCATAGAGCGCATATTGATCTCCGACCGATTCCAGCGCTTCACACAAAAGCACCAGCCCCTCTTTCTCCAGATCAATTACACGACGTCCACTCTCCAATTGGCGGCTGGTCGACCCACTTACATCCACCAGAAACGCAGCCGCGACATCCCGCTCTTTGCGGTCACGTCTGACGTAGATCCGGTCGGACAGGTCTGCGCCCGCCACCCGCTCCGCGCACATGCGTACCGCCGCATCCACATCCAGCTCGTCGCCATCCGCTTGGCCAGGCACGCGCCGCAACCCCGGCGGACGCAACCCTTCGAAGAACCGTCGCAAAGCCGAGACCTCGCTCCGATGCTCACTCAAGGTGGCGCGCACAATGTCCCCGCTCCCCTCTTCCGCCACGCGCGCGACGACGCGGCACCAGTTGAGGCGATAGTCGCCAATTCTCTGATCCCATTCCGGATAACGTACCGCGCACTCGCCTGCCCCCGCATGGTCACCCGGCACCCGCTGCTCGACCTTCACGTCCAGAAGCTCTTCCACCTGGGAGGGCAACTGCCGTCCCCCCATAAGCCGATCCCCCTCGGTTTCTGTGCGCGGACCCCCTTGATTCTGCTGACCCTGAGACGAGGCCTCCTGCGACCCGCCGGCTGCGCTCGCCATACGCTGAATCTCTTCCGACTGTGGCTGATCGTCCTGCGTCCGTCCATTCTGTGCATTCTGCTTGATGAACTCAGGATTCATCGCTCCACGATAGACCCAATTGGTAACAGGGCGATAATTCTCACCGCTCTGGTCGGAGGCAGAAGGCCCCACGCCTAGCTCTGCCGATTCCTCATCGGCCTGCGCTCCTTGGATCATGGCACCCTTCGGCGCCAAGAGCTCTTCTAACCGCACGTACAGCGCATGGGCCAGACGCACCGATTCTTCCGCCGTTGCCGTGGGGACCAGAATCGCCTGGCACAGGGGCCAGAGAATGGCGATCTCGTCCTTGATGGCTGCGTGAATCGCAACAGGCTGCGAAGCAGCGGTCGACAATTGGAGCAATTGATCGACAACGAGTTCCTTGACGGTCAGCCCATGGGTCAGCGACCTGGTCTCGATCGATTCCCGCGCAAATTGCTGGAGATCACGTTGCAATCCTGGATATTCCCGCTGCAACAAAAACTCTACCCGTGCATCCTCTACGAGCGTCCATAAATCCTGGATCAAGCCGGGATGGGGATAAAAATGAAATACCGATCCCAAACTATCCGGCTCGGCCTGTTTTGTACGGCCGTACTTCTGCCGAAGAGTCACAATCAAATCAGCGAATGGCTCAAGGGTCAGCCGATACGTCCCGAACTCTACATGTCCTGCTTCATGAGCTGCCATGACCAGATACAGGCGCGTATTTTCTTCAGCCGTAGAATAGCGGCGGAGAAGCGACGGTAGCGAAATGGTACGCCCGTCCTGGCTCACCGTCGCCCGCGCCGTCGTCTCCTGGGTCAGCGAGTCGGGAAGCGCCTGAATCGTCATATCCGTGCCACAGAGCCCTTGTACGAACAGCTTCACCGTCCTGGCCACGTGCCTGAGCGGCACACCGCTCAAAGCCGCCTCCACCGAGGTCAGAGCCTTTTGCGACTCCAAGGCAAAATAGGCCCTAGCGCCTTCGACACTGTAGGCGAGAACTTCCATCCCAGCTGTGAACCAGGCCTCGAAACGGGCCTTCGCCTCGGCCGATTCGCCGATCACGCTTACCAATTCAGACCCGCGCCGCAAATAGGCTAGCGCCGCCTCTGCATCGCGCTCTGCCAGTAAGGCCCCGTACTGCAAGACCTTGAGCCGCCAGGCCTCAGTCGGCACGACACGCAATAGGCGGGGCGACTCCGACAGCCAGGCAATGCCAGACGCAGGATCGCTCTCCGCAAGCAACGATCCGACCGTAACGACCTTGGCCCGCACCGAGGGATCTTCGAGATCGCCGAGGATGAGCGGACTGGAACGGAGAAATTCAATAGTTCCAAAATAGTCTGTCTTACCGAAACTATTTTGGGAAATCAGTTTCAGCCCGAACGTCGCCCAGGCCCTGGCCTCCTGAAGAGGCAACACGCGGGCGACTGAAGAAATTTGACGGATGTACTCCAGCGCGACGACAAAATCGACCGGCGCCAATTCGAACCCAACCTCTAGCCAGGCCCCGAGTTGATCGGGCGCAATGACCGTGACGACTTCCGGCGAGATGCGAAGGAATTCTAGCGCGATATTCGCATCCTGTTCGGCCAGCTCCAGCGCGGTTTTCAGCACCAACGCCCGTGTAGCTGGCAGCTCGATCAGGCTCAGAACCAGTGGGCTCTCTTTGAAATATTTCAATCCGATCGCACCGGAAGATTCGGCCAGCGGAATCCCCAGATCCAGCCAGGCCACCGCATCGCTCAGCCGGTCCCGGCGTTGCAAATCGGGAAACGATTCAATCGCGGCACGAGTAACTTTCGAGGAAATTTCCGCCAGCTCGCCGAGCAGCAGCAAGACACCTTCCACGTGATTGGGTTTCGTGGCAGCCTCAACGAGACCCGCGACCAGCTGCTGAGCCGGAGCCGCCCCCAGCTCCTCAGCCAGCTTCGCGATCAATTGTTCATGAATATCCGACATCTCAGCTCTTGGTCCATTCAGATAAATTTACAGCAAGTGGTCGATTGTAAAGAACGCCCTGACGCTTGTAAACTACGCACGTGCACGCAAACATGGGATAAAAGTCTCGAGGCTCGAGGATGGGAATCGTGTTTACCTCTCGCCCCTAGCCCTTCGCCTCTAGCCTCTCGAAAGGATTTCGGAATGGCCGAGCCCAAGCAAGAGAGTATCGAGAAGATATGGCGGTTCGTAAAGGGATTCGCGGAGAAAAGTGGGACCGCTATGCACCCCACTCCCGCCGTCACTGAAGCCGTCGTCAAAGGCCTCGCGATGCATATCGACGAGCTAGGCAAACCCCTCTGCCCCTGCAACTTCTACAAAGATAAACAGGCAGAAGCCAAACTCCGCCGTTGGATGTGCGCCTGCGACGAAATGCAGATCTACAAATATTGCCACTGCCTGCTATTCGTGAAAGAAGATGGCATGCCGATTACGGAATATCTCCCCGAAGGCCACGAAGGACGGGAAATCTACGGCCTCGTGACAGACCCAACCCCCGACAAAGGCCGGGCCCTGAGACACAAGGCCGCGCCGACCTCTCCTGTTCCCTCCAACACAGACGCGCAATAAACCATCGCGCACTTGTCACGCGTCGCCGTGGAAGCCCACACCTTCTGTACGGAAGGCTTTCGGCTGGATATAAATGGAAAGGACCGCCCCGGCGATGCTGTCCTGCACAATCGACGCAGGTGTTCGCGACGGGGGACTGGCAGCCATAGCCCTAGAAAATGGCCTTGACCAACTCGAGAATACTCCGTTGCATATCAGGATCGTCAGTGATCGGACGGGCAATCGCGACATCACAGGCTCGGTCTGTAGCCACGCCCTGCCGGATGAGGGTCCCAGCATAGATCAGCAATCTGGTGCTAACCCCTTCTTCTAACCCATGGTTCTTAAGGTTCCGCACCTTCCCCGCAAGCTTGACCAACCGAGCCGCCAGGTCGCGATTGACCCCCGCTTCCCGCTCCACCACAGTGGTTTCAATGTCGGGTGCCGGATAATCGAACTGAATCGCCATGAAACGCTGCTTCGTGCTTTGCTTCAAATCCTTAAGCACGCTTTGGTAGCCAGGATTGTAAGAAATCACGAGCAGGAAATCGTCGGCTGCTTCAATCACCTGCCCTTTCTTCTCGATCGGTAGCAAGCGGCGATCGTCGCTCAAGGGATGGATAATAACCGTCGTATCCTTCCGCGCCTCAACGATTTCGTCCAAATAGACGATCGCACCATGCTTCACGCCAAGCGTCAGGGGCCCATCGACCCAAACCGTCTCCTGGCCCTTAAGCAGATAGCGCCCCACGAGATCTGACGCCGTGAGGTCCTCATGACAGGCCACCGTAATCAAGGGCCGTCCAAGCCGGTAGGCCATATGCTGGACAAAGCGGGTCTTGCCGCAGCCAGTCGGTCCCTTAAGCATCACGGGCATCTTGCTGTTCGCCGCAATCGTAAACAGACCGATTTCACTCTGGACCTCCACGTAGAAGGGCTCCCGCTCGATCCGATATTGCTCAACGTCAACTTCGCGTGACTGCTGACTCATGGTTTCTGCCCTTGTTGGTTGACACGATCGTGCACTATGGTACGCACGATAAACGGAACCGAGGATGAAGATCAAGCAATACAGTCTTCATGATTCGCACACGCGGGAGGCAATGACGTTGGGAATCAGCATGGCAGGATGATAGGCTTGCTTGGAGGCGCGCAATCCTGGAAGACCGGCGTCATCCATTGTATTAATATAATCCGCGCCTTCCGCCATGGCAGTCCTGCAGATCTCCCGAAATAAATATTGAGCCAAGCCAGGGAACGTCCGGTCCGCAATTTCTACGAGGACACAGAATGTTTTACTCGTCAACCAATAGCCGAATGTATACGCGCAGACCCGGCCATGAATTCTGACCACCGTCCCCCTAACGGGCAGAACCGACACCTGCGACCATAGAATTTCATGCGCCGACTCCGCATCAGCCAACAACATCACCCCGAACGGGTCCAGTCCTTCCGCCTGCTTCTGGTATGACCATTCTCTCAACAATACGCGGCAGCCCTGTCGGTCACCAGCCTGATAGGAAGCCACCACCCACGACTGCTCCCGCTCGAATCGATTGCATAGCGCCCGTTGAGACTTATATCGATCGCCCGCCAAGGCCGCAAGATCTGCCGCACGATAGAGATAGTCTGGCTCCTTGGGCGTGAGGCGGTACCTCAGCCGCGCCAACTCTGGCGCCAACGGGGATGACACGTTCTCCACTCGACTGACTGGCACGTTGCCGTTCCAACGATGCAACAGCTCCATCGCATCAGACAGAGGCCCCTCGATTGAGCCGGGTCCGATCGGCGGAAGGGACAGGAACCAGCCGTCCGGCGATTGCGCAAAGAGGCACACGGCGCCGTGAAGCTCCACCCACCAATAGGACAGGACCCCCGTCCAGATATAATGGTAGACCGGCGAGTAGGCCGCAAGCGAGTACGGCCCGCAAAGGCCTGAACGATCCAGCATCATCGTCACATACGGAATATCCTCTAGCATGAGCCGATGCAGTGGCGACGGCCCCCACTGAGTTGCGAAGGCCTCAGTGAGGCTGGAAAGGCACGCCAGCACGATCACGTCCTCTTGAAACCGCCCAATCAGACGAGGATGTGCGACGACCTGTTCACGGACACTCGGCTGATCAAGTAAAGCTATCACCCGGTTGGCATGACGCTGGATCTCATCAGGAAGCGCCTCTCGCATGAAGGGGCATTTCGTATCCCACCCTAATAATATATGGCTGTGCGTGGCGTCCCACATCAGCGCCAAAGGATACAGCTGACAATCTAACGGGCGATGCTCATAGATGCCGCACTGTGAGGTTGCTACGTCGAAGGCTGGGCAACGATACCCTTCTCCACCCAGATCGGGCACCAGAACCACCTGCGACCCTCGCAGATTAGGGAAGGCCGTCTTC
Source organism: Nitrospira lenta (assembly GCA_945865525.1). Taxonomy (GTDB): domain Bacteria; phylum Nitrospirota; class Nitrospiria; order Nitrospirales; family Nitrospiraceae; genus Palsa-1315. Next base: position 25,938 of record CAMBDY010000020.1, read on the forward strand.
TCAACGCCCCCGGCCAACGCCCTGGTAATTTCTTGCTCAGTGAAGTACGGGCGAAGGGCGCTGTCTGGGTCCGGAAATCGGCAACAGACATCGCACTGGAGACAGGTCCCGCTCGGCACAAGTTGTGGGAGGGTAATCGATACCGTCACAAAAATATCCAGACGCCCATTGGCCTATAGAAATGGAGTAGAATTCTACTTAACCGGAGGCCATCTTAGCATCGTTCACCGATGCGCCCAAGGGGTCCCTTCTCACTAGCCCCTCGCCTCTTGTACCAGCCTAACTCCCATGATAGAGTTCAGCGCCCCATATGAAGAGCTTTTATTGACACTGAAATTTTGATGTACTCATGCTACTGCAACATATTGAAATATAACTGATTTTTTATGTAAATAAAAAGTGTGTAGCGAGTTCGTAGCAGATTCGCGCTAGAGCAGTCTGCTCCTTCGCATCGTAATTACCTCTTCCCAGTCTTCAGTCGTGCGTAATACTCACACCCGAGTTTTTCTTTCAGATCACAGGCTTTGCCAAAGAATGTGAGGGCGTCCTTGACAGACTGCCTGACCCCTGTGCCCTGCTGATACATCCTCCCAAGATTGAAACAGCCCATCGTCTCCTGTCCATCACAGGCTTTTCGATAGAGTTCCACCGCTTTGAAGACGTCCTGCGTGACCCCGGTGCCATCCTCATACGCAGACCCGAGCTTGAAACATCCCGCCGCATTTTTTCCATCACAGGCTTTTCGGTAAAGCTCCACCGCTTTGAAGGAGTCCTGCGTGACGCCGGTGCCCTTCTTATACATCACCCCAACCTTTATCCTCGAACCAAGAAACTAAGTCGCCAAGATTCTTGGGTTCTGGCGTATTCTTTCGAACATGATCAATGACTTGATCACGGATCTGAATTAGTTTCGTGGAAAATTCAAACATTTTCAAAAGTTAACTTACGGATCGTTGTTTGCTAATCGAAGGGAATTGTTGGTTTTTATAGTCCTTGTACATCATTTGGAAGATTAAGTTCTTCATCGAAGGGTTGTCATCCATCTTTTTGTAAAAATCAAAACGTTCGTTGATGTAATCAATCATCATCCCTTCGAACTGTTGTTTGAAGAAGCTTTGCTTGTTGTCTTCGGTGTTATCACCCTTCATGTACTTTTGTACTTCAGGGTCTTCAATCAAGCGCTTACTCAACCGAGAAAGATCGAGACGATCCTCTTCGGTGAGATTGACACCGTAAGTTGTGTTCACTTGATTGATGATTTCAGATAAGAAGTCGTACTCTGGCTCCGTAACCCCCGTAGTTATAAATTCGGGTGGGGTGAGAATCGAATCTTCAGTAACCAAGCCCTCGATGTGCTCATGTATTTTTTGAATACGTAAAGAATCAAGGTCGATGGTGTCGGAAATATCGAAACGATCGACCTGACGTTTAGGTAGCTTCTTGTTCAAGTACTTCAGGAATACAAAAGACTTTTCGAGCTCAATGTCCGTGAAGCTGATGATTTGAGAGAGGTATCCGTACATACGGATGTATGACTGAATCTTTGATCTGAAATCCTCTCGAATCTCATCATCTTCAATACGATTGAAGTTATCTACCACTCGATCAAGAATATGGTGAAGGTTTCCTTCGTCACGTCTTGGATCGAAAAAGACTTCACAGAAGCGGTTTACGTCCTCATTCGTGTAGAGATGAAAGTTATAGATTTCTCTCTGTAAGTCGTAGAGTCGATTAGGGTCGGTCTCACCCTCTAGGATTGTTGACTGGTAAAAGCGTTGGAACGATTCTCTAATTTCTTCAGGCTCGTTAACGAAATCCAATACGAAGGTTTCTGTTTTACCTGATGTCGTTCTATTAAGACGGGAAAGCGTCTGAACACATTGAACACCACCTAGTTTTTTATCTACATACATAGATTGAACTAACGGTTCATCAAAGCCCGTCTGGAATTTATTAGCTACGACCAGAAGTCGGAACTTAGGATTTTTAAGACCAAGAGGAACGTCACCATCATGACCAATCCCCGAGTTACAGCTTGATTCTGTAAACTTTTCATGATCGATAGAGACCTCACCAGAGAACCCAACCAAGCAACGATAGTAAAGCCCTCGTTCCTCGAGTTGTCGGTTAATTTCTTTGAAGTACCAAACACAATGCTTTCTAGATTGAGTGACGATCATTCCTCTAGATCGACCTTGAATTTCTTTGGAGCCTTTGTCGATCCAATGATCCAGCATGATTTGAACTTTGCTACGAATGGTCATCTCATGAGAGTCGACGTAACGAACAAGCTCTAGCTTCCCTTTACCTGTAGGAACTTTAATGTCACCATCTTTAGTCTGCTTTACTTTGAAGTAGCGTTTGTATGTTGTGTAGTTCTGAAGGACGTCTAAAGTGAAGCCTTCATGGATGGACTGGTACATCGAATAGATGTGGAACGGAACAAACTTCCCCTCCTGTGTCTTCGTACCGAATAATTCGAGAGTCTTTTCCTTGGGTGTACCTGTGAAGCCGAAGAATGAAATGTGGGATTGTTTTCCACGACTCTGAATCTCTTGACGTAGCATTTCTTCATAGTCGAATTCATCGTCATCTTCGTCAGATTTGGACAGAGACTTCTTGAGCTCTTTTGACAGTTCACCCGATTGACTCGAATGAACTTCGTCGATGATCACACCAAAAGTTTTATTCCCTAGTGAAGCGATCGTTTCGGAAATAAACGGGAACTTCTGGATAGTCGTGATGACAATATCTTTACCTTGCTCTAAGAACTTCCTGAGCTCTTGTGAGCCGTGTTCAACCCCATTAACTACTCCATCAATCTTTTCAAGCGAGCGAATTGTGTTTCGTAGCTGATCATCAAGCACAGTTCTATCAGTCACAACGATGATGGTGTCGAATAGACGCTTGGTGTCACCCTTTGATCGATATAACGAAGTCAGGGTATGAGATAGCCAGCCGATTGAATAGGACTTTCCAGAACCTGTCGTATGTTGAACAAGGTAGTTCTTCCCGACACCATCTTCCTTGAGTTGTCGTCTGAACTTACGGATCAAATCGAGCTGGTGATATCGAGGAAAGACAAGAACTTCCTTCACTACTGAATCGATCTTTTGAGTCTTGTCGTTGAAGAAGAATTTCTTCTCTTTTGATAGATGGACAAAATTCTCCAGAACATCCAACAGTGAAGAAGGGGGAAGTATTTCTTCCCACAAATATTTGGTTCGATACCCGCTCTCGACAGACGGGTTCTCTAGGTCACGGTTGTATGGGAGAAAGAAAGTCTTCTGACCTGCTAACCGAGTCGTCATGGACACTCGGTTGTTATCAACACAGAAATGAACCATACATCGCTTGAAGTTAAGCAACGGCTCTTTCGGATCTCGATCAAATCGGTACTGGTTCTCAGAATGCTTGACGTTTTGTCCAGTTAGCTGGTTCTTTAGTTCCATCGTCACGATGGGAAATCCATTCAGAAAGAGAACCATGTCAATGGAGTTCTCATTTTGTTCTGAATAGTGAAGCTGTCTAACTACCGTGAATTGATTTGATTGGTAGAGTTTTAGGTGGTCTGGATTGAGATCGCTCTTTGGCTCGAAATAGCAGAGATTCAGGTAAACACCACGATCAACAACCTGATTTCTCAAAACATCGATGATCCCTCGCTTTGAAATTTCCGAAGACACACGAGCAAGGACTTTGTTTTCGGTGTCGACATCGTAGATTTCTTGAAGACGACCCCATTGCTCAGGTTGAGTAGATCGAATGAAGTTGATTACCTGATCACGGATCAAGCAAAGGTTACGGTCATATCCACTAAAGTGGAGGGTAGAGTAACCAACGGTCTTCAGATGGTCTTCAATGTGCTCTTCAAATCTTTTTTCTGTAGGGCTTAGACCGCTCATATTATTTCCTCCGTAACTCTTACCTTCCCAGTCACGACCGAAGATATTAGAGATTGTCTGTACTCTTTAAGCAAAGCCTTACGAGCTAACAATCTCTCAGACAATTGCTTAGTTGTTCGACTTACCATCGAAATTTTGTGGGCTATTTGTTTTTGTTCGTCTTCGGGTGGAGCTACGACTTTAAGGTTCTCAATCGACCCCTTACCTAGTCCAAATCTAGTTATCCCGCTTGATGAAACATAAAAATAGTCTTTTGCATTTTTCGACTCAATGTATCGATAAATGAACTCTGAGTGAAAGTCAGTCGACTTCATTCGAATAATGGCTAGGTGATATCCACATACCGTGTTATCTAAGTCTTCATTCACGATTGTCGGAATCCCAATGTCATCTGGAGACTCGGAATCTTTGGTGAGAAGAATGTCACCTCTTCGTAAAGAGAATTTTTCAAATTCGTTATCAGAGCAGGTTCCCGATGGAAGAACTGATTTTGAGTCGATGTACTCGTTCTTATAGACATCAGGATAGTGACAAATATTGACCCGTTTTTCATCCTCGTATTCGTGACGATCAACGGAACTCAGCTCTACGCTCGAGATATGCTTCAGCACCTCAATATTCCAGTGTTTCGGTATTTCACCAATCCAATCGATACCGCTGTCCTTCATCTCAACATTTGGATCGAGCCCTTTGGTCACATACTGATTGATCAATGAGGTACGTTGCTCTTTGAGTAGCTCGATTCTCTTTTTAATCTTGCTTATCAATTTGTCAATTTGGCTTGTTTTCTTGTCGAGGTAGCGGGAGATTATTTTTTGTTCATTAAGTGGAGGAAGAACTCCGAAAACATCACCAAAAGAATCATCATACAAACGCAACCGAGACATTGTTATCCCTGTTGAGTTACGTCTAAACTCAGTAATGTATTCTTCGGATCTTAAAAGGTAATTGAAATACCAAGGATCACATTCTTTGCTAAACGAGAATACTGAGTATGCTGGAGAAACTATTCCCGAATATGGGCTAACACCTAAACCTCTTTTCCAAACCAGCATTATATTATTTACTAAGTTTCCCTCTTCAACTAGTCTGTATCCAATTAAATCGTCAGATCGACTTAATGGTTCGTCATCACTTTTTAGTTCTTTTCTTTTAATAATTCCTCTAGTCTCTGTCACTGAGAGTAGCTCTTCTTCACCGGTTTCAGAGAGCTCTTTCTTTGATTTTGTTAGGTACTTTAGTCTTTTTAATTTCCATCCTTCTGGAACTTCGCTAATATGACTTCGATTATTATTATGATGGATTTCATAGTTACTCATCAACGATCTCCATCGATAATTTACTGATTTCATCGTCAAGTGACTTCAAGTCTTTTGAGATCTCTTCCAAACTTCTTAATGGAGTGAATTTATAAAAGTATTTTGTGAAGTTGATTTCGTAGCCAATCTTGTCTTTAGAACGATCCAGCCACGAATCAGATAGATGAGGCTTCACCTCACGCTCATAATATCTTTCAATACTTTCAGACAGCGGAACACGTTCGCTATCTCTTTTCGATGTGTCGGGCTTTGGATTTCCTTGAGAATCGTTCTTGACTTTACCGTTTTCGATTAAAGGTTGTTCAACCACTACCTTTGTGTAACCGGAAAAGCTATTGGGGTAAATCTTACAAAACTCGTTTTCTTCGAATTTTTGATAGATATTAAATAGCTGTTCTGTCTGTTCTTCGGTAATGTACTTACCTTTATCCCCAAGATTTTTTTTCATTGAAGTCGAGAACGAGCTTCCATCAATCAACTGAATCTTACCTTTACGTTCTGGAGACTTTTTATTAGTCACGATCCAGATGTAGGTCGTAATCCCCGTATTGAAGAACATGCGGTCTGGTAAAGACACGATACATTCCAACCAATCATTTTCAATCACCCATTTTCGAATCTCAGATTCACCACTACCAGCGTCACCAGTAAAGAGCGGGGAGCCGTTAAAGACGATACCGATACGGGAGCCTTCAGGATTCATCTTGTGAATGAGGTGCTGAAGGAACAGCAGTGACCCGTCTGAGGTTCGTGGTGTTCCGACAAAGAAGCGACCATTTGGATCTTTAGCTTCTTCCGTCACAAACTCTTCTTCGGATTTCCAGCTCACGCCAAAAGGTGGATTGGTGATCATATAGTCAAACTTACGACCTTGTAACCGATCGTCAGATATAGACGAACATGGTCCATGAATGTTGTCGGGGTTCTCATCCATCATAAGTAGATCGGACTTACAGATTGAATAAGTTACATCATTTAGTTCTTGACCGTATAGGTCGACCTTCAGGTTTGGATTGATGTTTTCGTGTATCCATTCCTTACCAATGGTCAACAGACCCCCTGTTCCACAACAGGGGTCAAAAACTGAACGAATCTTTCCTTCCCCTTGAAGGTCCTTACGATCCCCTCCAAATACAAAGGAGACTAACAATTTCACAACGTCTCGTGGTGTGAAGTGGTCTCCGCTTTCCTCGTTCGACATTTCCGAGAATTTACGAAGTAGCTCTTCATAGACCGAGCCCATTTGGTGGTTGTCGATCTTGTTTGGATGAAGGTCGAATTCGGTGAACTTATCAATCAGCAAGTACAACCGTTTGTTCTTATGTAGCTTCTCTACAAGCGGATTGATCGAAAAGTTTTCGATGATGTCAAGTACATTCTTTGAGTATCCCTGAACGTAGTTGTTGAAATTTATCAACACGTTATTCGGGTCGCTCTTGATACGGGATAGGTCGAACTTAGATGAATTGAAAAACGGGTAGCCGACCTTTCTCAAGATCACAGGAGTGGAATCGGACAGTTGGTCTTTGTATTTTGTGTAGAGCTCAAAGACTTCATCTTTTTTTGGTTCTAGTACACAGTCCAATCGTCTCATCACCACAAACGGAAGAATCACCCGTCCGTATTCGGAAGGTTTGAATAAACCTCTTAGAACATCATCGGCTGATGACCAAATAAGTGAGGATAGGTTGGTTGTATTGTTCATTTTTTTCTCTTTTTAATTTACTTCTCAGTTTAAGTTGTGTGGGCGAGTTAGTGGTTGTTTCTAGCTCCGACGCAACTCTTTTCTTTTGATTTCTTGCTTTCAGTTTTCAGCTACTGACGCTGCGAGGCTATCTGGCTAGTAAACCTCGCTACAGACTGTCGCACGCTGTTTCCCTGCTCATACATCCACCCAAGCTGCCAACATCCCCCCCCAAACTGCCCGTCACAGGCTTTCCGATAGAGCTCCACCGCTTTGAAGGAGTCCTGCGTGACGCCTTTTCCTTTGGAATACATCACTCCAAGATTGGTACATCCCCTCGCATTCTTCCCATCACACGCTTGCCGATAGAGTTCCACTGCCTTGAAGTGATCCTGCGTAACGCCATCGCCTTTTTCATACATCACTCCAAGATTGAAACATCCCATCGCCTCCTGCCCGTCACAGGTTTTTTGATAGAACTCCACAGCTTTGAAGTTATCCTGTGTGACGCCTTGTCCGTTGTAATACATCACTCCAAGATTGAAACATCCCACCGCATTACCCTGCTGACACGCCTTAGTTAGTTCCTCAGGTGTCTGCGCAGATGCGAAATCCACGACTCCAAGTGTCCCTATGAGCAACAGTACTGTCAGCACCCTTCGCATCGTAATTACCTCTTTCCAGTCTTCAGTCGTATCTCGCGGCAAACCATCACCCAAACAGTAAAAAAAGTCAAAAAAGTGCTCAAATCACACCCGGTCACATAGCATTCTCACAGGCACTATGGTATGTCGAGCCCATGACGGCCCCACACGTACTCCTCCTCACGCCGCCCCTCACGCAGCTGAATACGCCCTATCCGGCCACGGCCTATCTCACGGGATTTCTCCAGAGCCACGGCATTGAGGCCCGCCAAGCCGACCTCGGTATCGACATGGTGCTCAGGATCTTCAATCGCTCCGGACTCCAATCCGTCTTCGAGCACATCCGCCAGCGGACGGAGACGTTGCCCGGTGAAGCGCAGCAGATGCTCGTCATCGCCCCGGCCTATCTGAACACGATCGAGCCCGTCATCGAATTCCTGCAGGGGCGCAATCCGGCGCTGGCCTGCCTCTTGGCCCGGCCAGGGTTTCTGCCGCAAGGCCCGCGATTCGCCCGGCATCGCGGACGCACGTCACCGTTACGCGCGTTACCCGAGCACGATCGTGCGAAACGCTATGCGACCCTCTACCTCGAAGACCTCGCCGATCTCATTCAGGCGACGGTCTCACCGTATTTTGCGCTGAGCCGCTATGCGGAACAGATCGCCACCGCCGCCTCATCGTTTGCGCCCCTCATCGACGCCGTCGCCGCCCCCCCGACGCTGACCGATCACTTCATGCTCGACGCCTTATGGGCCCATCTCGAGCACTTCACCCCAACCCTCGTGGTCCTCACCGTGCCTTTTCCCGGAAATCTCTATGGCGCCTTTCGCATCGCCCACGCGCTCAAGGCCCGACGACCCGCGTGCGTGATTGCGCTCGGCGGCGGCTATGTCAACACGGAGCTGCGTCGGTTATCTGATCCCCGCGTCTTCGACTACATCGATTACGTCACGCTCGACGACGGCGAACGGCCGCTCCTGTCCTTGATCGAACATCTGGCTGGCACGCGGTCGCGTGCGCAGCTCTGCCGCACCTTCTTGCGCGAGCAGGGCCGCGTCGTCTTTACCCATACGACCACCGATCCTGAATTCAGTATGAATGCGGTCGGCTGTCCCACCTATCGCGGACTGGACCTCAGTCGCTATCTCACGATCCTCGACAGCACGAACCCCATGCACCGCCTCTGGTCGGAAGGCCATTGGAATAAACTCACGGTTGCCCACGGCTGTTACTGGAAGCAATGTACGTTTTGCGATATTGGGCTCAACTACATCAGCCGCTATGAAATGACGCCGACCGATCGGCTCGTCCAACAGATCGAGCAACTGATCGCCGAGACAGGCTGTCGTGGATTCCACTTTGTCGATGAAGCAGCCCCTCCCGCTGCTTTGAAAGCGCTCGCCTTGGCACTATTAGAACGAGGCATCACCATTTCATGGTGGGGCAATATCCGCTTTGAAGAAGCGTTCACGCCGGACCTCTGCCGCCTCCTGGCGGCTTCCGGCTGCATCGCCGTGACCGCTGGACTTGAAGCTGCCTCGGATCGTCTATTGGAGAAGATCAAGAAAGGGATCACCGTCGATCAGACTGCGCTTGTGGCAGCAGCCTTCAAAGACGCAGGCATTCTCATTCATGCCTATCTCATGTACGGCTGTCCCTCTGAAACCGTACAAGAAACGGTGGACTCGCTCGAACGGGTGCGACAACTGTTCGCGGCGGATCTGATTCAATCAGCCTTCTGGCATCGTTTCACTGCGACAGCCCATAGCCCGATCGGCCTCCAGCCGGCTGCCCATGGATTGCGCATCCTCGGGCCTGAATTTCAGGGCTTTGCAGAAAACGATCTCCTGCATCAGGATCGACATGGCAAGACACCGGAATGGCTAGGCGAAGGGTTACGCCGGTCGATCCTAAATTACCTCGAAGGGAGCGGACTCACACTCGATGTCCGCCAGTGGTTCGACCATGCCGTGCCAAAACCTCATGTCTCTTCTTCGTGGGTACGTCGTCTACTCAAGGACCGAACGGTTCAAGATGACCCACGAGCAGAACGGCGGTTCGTATGGCTTGGCGGGCAACCAGTCTGCGAGCCTGTCGGAAGAAGAATCCGGCTCATTCTACCGGGACGCACCAGCGATCAGGCCATCACTGTCTCCAACCCGCAAGCCCAGTGGCTTGA
>CAMBDY010000021.1 GCA_945865525.1 Nitrospira lenta
ATTCCTTCATGTTCGCATCAAGCACCATCGCACCATCCATTTTGTTCGCCCATCTTTTGTACTCATCTTGCGTCATCATTATGATTTCTTGCCACGAAACGAAGACCAAAAGGCATCTGTGGCGACAGGAACATCTTGAGTGTTGCTGAGATTTTGCTGCGCTTTCTCCATCAAACCATTGAGACCAAAACGGGTAAACGCACCTTTGGACAAACCGTATTTTTTAGACAAAATGTTCAGGAGATTATTTTCACTAGGTGTCAAGAGCACCATAAATGAATGGCTTCTGGTTTCATGTTGAGCATTCGGGACATTTGGGACTGCAGGCGCATCTACAATTAAATCCATTATTCTTCCTTTATATAAAGATAAATGTTCACCAAACGGATCCTGCTGACGAACAGCGTGAGTCAGCATGTGCGAAGCACATTGCTATAAGCACTCCAGATTAATTTTTGTACATTTCTACATATATGTAGTCAGAGAACGAAAATAGGCATAACGGGGCATTATAGGGGGAATAGAAGCAGTAGCGTTCTCTGGTGAAGATCATTGTTCGGAATTCTAGAGTGATGCGCTTCGCGCGTGCGCCTTCGGCGCTGCTTCTGTTGTTTATAAATTGCAGGATGCTTGAGATATAACTGATTTGTTTTAGACGCAACTTTGCTATCTGAAGAAAGTTGCGTCATTAGACGCTGTGATGACTGCTCAACCTCTCATGAGAGGACCTGTTTCTCAGGTTGCGAGGAGCGATCGGCATTGCTCCTTTTACGAGGACTTCTCTCTACGCAGTAGAGACGATGCGAACGATCTACGACTCATCACGGCAGTAGAACATTCTGTGGGGCGCAAGTTGTTCAGCGTTGCCCACGCATGACCAATTGGTCTTTCGCACTTGTCGAGGTTTCGCAACGGATCTACCATCCGTCACAGGTTCTTCGTCAGCCTCCTCGTGCTTAATGAACCTTTCCTCTTATGTGAAACAGCACACGCACAGTTAGGTTTGTGATAGAGACCCTCCCATTGTTCAATGCCACGCTGTTCACGCGCACATTGACACTTCAGACACTGCATTGAGCACTCGTTGCTCTATATCTATTTAGTCATCGCGAATTACCAAAAGTGGGTGTTTTGATCGTTTTTGAAACTTTATTTTCACCGTTCTGATTACCCTCTCAAAACGACACCTAAAAACTCGTGCTTTATCAATAGGTTATGGATAGCAATATTGTTGTATCAAAAACATATGTTTATGATAAACTGTTCTCATGAGCAAAAGTGATGATTTGAGTGAAAAGGAGGACACGATGAAAAAGCGAGTTTGTATCTACGCTAGGGTCAGCACTCATGATGGACGGCAGAATTGCGACAATCAGTTGCGTGAATTGCGTATCGTCGCTGAACGAAATGACTGGGAAGTCGTGGAAGAATACATTGAAACGGTTAGTGGCGCGAAAGGGAGAGCGCAGCGCCCAATACTAGATCAAATGATGAACGCAGCAGTACGCAAAGAGTTTGAGTTGATTATGAGTTGGTCTGTAGATCGTTTGGGCAGAAGCATGAAGGACTTACTGGACTTATTGGACACACTCAAAACAAAAAAAGTGGATCTCTATCTTCATCTTCAAAATCTGGACACGCAGACTGCTGCTGGGAAAATGCTGTTTTCAATGTGTGGCGTGTTTGCGGAGTTTGAACGCAGTTTGATTCAGGAGCGTGTCAAAGCAGGGTTAGCACGAGCAAGAGCGGCAGGGAAGCAGTTTGGACGACCGCGAATCGCAGCAGAGAAAGAGAAAGCGATTCAAACAGCACTGACGCAAGGCGCAACAGCGAGATCCATTGCTTTCAATCAAAAAGTTGGCGTCGCAACTGTCTATCGCGTGTTCAAGGAAATGAAGAAAACGCTGAAAGCGCAGAAAAAAAAGAAAAATAGAAAGGTATGAGCAGGCAGACTTCTCGGGTCCTCTATTCTTTTGACAGTCTGTGGTATTTGGCAGATACTTTTCGCGTGGGAGTGGCGAAAAAGGAAGTAACAATGACTGGAGGTGTGACGATGAAACTACTTCTCCTTCTTGTGGTTCTTCTGTTCGTAACCCCCGTCCAGGCGCAGGGTCCCGCAGGGTCCTCTGGGTCCGTCAAGAAATCAACAACGGGTATCTGCCACGCACCCGGAACAACCTACTACAATAAAACCAAAAACTTTACTCCCTTCAAAACACTGGATGACTGTCTCAAGTCTGGCGGGAGACTACCGAAGCGATAGTTCGTCACGCATGAGAAAGAAGTCCACAAGAAGATTGCTGTGGCGTATCTCCGTTACGCCGTAAAAAGAAATTTTAAATAAGGATGTCACCGATGCGATTCTTGCTGACAACACTGCTGCTACTCATAGGCACACTTGGAGTCGTGGCGTGTAACCCTGCGGAGATGACTGAGGAGCAACTGCGTGTGGCGACACCTGAGGAACTGAATAAGCAGTGTCAGAAGGGCAATGCGCCGGCGTGTGTTTTTCTTGGGATAATGTACGACAACGGCGAAGGCGTCACGCAGGATGACTTCAAAGCAGCAGAACTTTATCGGCAAGCGTGTGATGGGAAGAATGCGTTGGGATGTATCAATCTTGGGTACCTGTATTCCGTGGGAAAAGGTGTCACACAAGATTACTTCAAGGCAGCGGAACTCTGGCGGCAAGCGTGTGACGGGAAAGATGCGATGGGATGTAAGAACTACGCACGACTGAAGACTGGAAAGAAGTAATTACGATGCGAAAAGTGTTGACAGCACTACTGTTACTCATAGGCACACTTGGAGTCGTGGACATCGCGTCTGCGGAGACACTTGAGGAACTGACTAAGCAGTGTCAGCAAGGTGATGCGGAGGCATGCTTCAATCTCGGAGGAAGGTATGACGAGGGAAAAGGTGTCACGCAGGATTACTTCAAAGCAGTAGAACTCTATCGGAAAGCCTGTGATAGGAAGGTTGCAAAGGGATGTTTCGATCTTGGAGTGATGTATCGCAACGGCAAAGGCGTCACACAGGATTACTTCAAGGCAGTGGAACTCTATCGGAAAGCGTGTGACGGGAAGAGTGCGTTGGGCTGTAACAATCTTGGAGTGATGTATGAGTTTGGCAAAGGGGTACGACAGTCGAGTGAAGACGCACTCACATTCTATGGCAAGGCGTGTTACCTGAAAGAAGAACTTGGATGTACGAACTACGCAAAACTGAAGACTGGGAAGAGGTAAAACGCAAGGGGTGCACTGATGGCGCAATCACCAGCGCAGTGGAACATAAGCGTTGCTAGCCTAAAACGTGTGACCGGTCCGCACGGGCGTCGCCTCGCGGAGCGCGCGAGGGGGACGCCGCCGTGCATCGACGGTCTAGGCGGGCACAAACTTCAAGGCTGCGCCATTAATACAGTAGCGGAGCCCCGTCGGCTTGGGACCGTCGTTAAAGAGATGGCCTTGGTGCCCGTCGCAGCGGGCACAGTGCACTTCGGTCCGCGGGAAGATCATGCGGTAATCGGTCGTGGTCTGGATGACACTCGGTGCAATGGGCTCCCAAAAGCTGGGCCAGCCTGTGCCGCTGTCGAACTTCGTCTCTGAGGTAAACAACGGGAGATCGCAGCCGGCACAGACGTAGACGCCGACGGCTTTGTGGTCGTGCAAGTTTTTACCGAAGGGCCGCTCGGTATCCTCGTGCCGCAGCACCCGATAGGACTCCGGGGTCAGACTCTTCTTCCACTCCTCGTCCGTCTTCACGAGTTTGACAATCGGACCGATTTCAATTTTTGGTGGCATGGGGCAGCTCCTTTCAGTGAGACACGGACCCGCTAGTCTGGACGATCGGGGACCGCCGTCAGTTTACGCATCGAGCCGGGCACAATCAAAAACTCATACAGACGACATTCGAGCGGACCATTGAAGAGGGGAATCCGGCGTGAGGGCGCGAGGCCGATCAGTTTGGGGACCCGCAGATCGCCGGTGAAGATATAGGCGCGCCACCCGCTGAAGCGCTGTTTCAGCCAGTCGCCGAGCTTGGGATAGAAATCATCCAAGGCCTCCGGTGTGCTCAGCCGGACGCCGTAAGGTGGGTTGAGCATGATTACCCCGTGTGCGGCGGGCGCCTCTACGTCGAGCACATCGCTCTGCCGGAGGCGCAGATCGATACCCACACCCGCTCCCTGAAAGATCCGTTGCGCGATCTTCACGGCGGCCGGATCGTAGTCCGAAGCGTAGATGGCGGTCGGGAGGGTTGTCAATTGCTTTACCCGGGAGGCTTCACGTAAATAGCCCCAGCGTTTGGGATCGTGGATGATCAACCGCTCAAACCCAAATCCGCGAGACTGGCCCGGAGCGATTTTTCGCCCCATCAGCGCAGCTTCGAGCGGGATGGTGCCGCTCCCACACATGGGATCGAGCAGGACTTCCTGCGGCGTCCAACCCGCCAATCGCAGGAGACCGGCCGCGAGGTTTTCACGCAAGGGCGCCTCGACGGACAGGACGCGATGGCCGCGCTTGAAGAGGGGATCGCCGGAGGTGTCGAGATAAAAGGTGACGGTGGACTCATCGAGAAAGGCGTCGATACGGATGTGCGGGTGATGGGTGTCCACGTTCGGTCGCTTATGGCGCACCGCCATGAACTTGTCGCAGACGGCGTCCTTAATACGCAGGGTGAGAAAGTCCAGACTGGGGAGGGGGCACCGGCGCGCACTGACCTTCACTTTAATGGTCTGTGCGGAGGTGAACCAGTCGGGCCACGAAAGGCTATAGGCCGCCCGATAGATATCGTCTTCCGAAAGATAGGAGGCGTGGCCAACGTCCCAGAGGACGCGGCTCGCCAGGTGACTCTTGAGGTTGACCCAATACATCGTGGCCCACGGCGCGAGGAAGGCGATCCCACCGTCCGTCTTCGTGGTCAGGGGCACACCGAGCTCGTGGAGCTCCTGTTCGAGCACGCCCTCCAGTCCCTGCGGACAGGGTGCAAAGAATCGTAGTTTCGTGCTATCCATACATATCAATGGGTACGCGCGCCGTGCGACCCCGTCGCGCGGCATTCATCATCCGTCATAAGTATATGAACTATTGCAGCGTATGCGCTATGCCTGTCACCCAGCGCATGCCCGCCGGCGATAATCGGCTGCGGTTTGTCTGCGGCGCCTGCCAAACGATTCATTACCAGAATCCGAAAATCGTGACCGGTTGCATTCCCGAATGGGACGGCCAAATCCTTCTGTGTCGACGCGCCATTGAGCCCCGATCCGGTTTCTGGACCTTTCCAGCGGGGTTTATGGAGATTGGCGAAAGCACCGAGCAGGCCGCCATGCGCGAGACGCTCGAGGAGGCGCAGACGCACGTGGAGCAGATTGCTCTGTTTGCCGTCTTCAGTTTGCCGTACATCGGGCAGACCCACCTCGTCTTCCGCGGGCCCATGCGCACGTCGGCGTTCGGGGTCGGCGAGGAAAGCCTCGAGGTGCAGCTCTTTGCCCTCTCCGCCATTCCCTGGGACACGATCGCGTTTCCCGTGGTGAAGGACGTGTTGCGTCGATATGTCGACGATGTGGCGCGCGGGGCGTTCCAGGTGCATGTCGCGACCCTGCTGGATCGATTGCCCTAAGGGTGGCATCGGCCATTAATTCAGCGTGGGAATGGTCAGCGGTCGGTGGCTCCAGCCCTCGTCGGCATGCAGAAACGAAAACCCCCCCGCGGTCGTGTAGTCCACGGTCACCCCATCCATCCGTGGCGCGCTCTGTCGGTCCATCGCGATCGTCAGGCCATCGATCTGCTGCACATCGTCGTGCGGTTGACTGGCCTCTTCCAAGGTGATGCTGAAGCTCAAGCGCGACTCATCCACATCGCGCACGGTAATGCGGACGACCGCATCTTCAGGATGTTCGACCTGAATCGCTTTCAGCGCGGCAATGGCAGACACCGTAATGGCAATCATGAGTTGAGCGCGGTGCGGGTGCTGATGTGGTGAATATCGACGAGGTGCTCGTCGCGGTCGAGCGAGTAGAAAATTCGCCAATCGTCCACGGCATATTTGAAGAGACCGGCGAGGTCTGGCGCGAGGGGCTCGTGCCGCAAGTTGTCGACGTTCGAGGCGAGCCATTTGGTCTTGTCGAGCAGGCGCTGCGCTAGGGTGGGCTCGAGGCCCGCGAGGTCCTGGAGGATGATCGGACGATAGGCGAGGCGATACCAGGCCATAAACCTTTACCAGCGGAGTCCGAGCTGGGCGGCGATGTCGTCGCCGGACAGCCGTTGTGTCGTGGATAACGAGGCTTTCAGTCGCGCGCGGAGTCCCTCACCCAATTGAAGGCCGAGGTCGGGGTCGCCCAGCAACTCGCGCAGGCGATCGTCGACGATCCCGCGGACAAGGTCGGTCAGTTGTTCCCGCGTCAGTGAGGAGAGCTCCATAAGGGTAGAAGGATACGAAGACCCGTGCCTGAAATGCAACTCACGAACGGATGGGAGTGGGAGGCCCTCCCCGCGGATGTGGAAAGGGGCGTGGGACTGTGGTACATATCCCCGCGTGCGGCGGTCCGGTCGCCCCGGTCGTGGCGTGTCCCGCACGACTAGGGGTCGCGCAGCGTAGGGAGGAGTGGCGTCATGACGGGAGAGTCACTGGTGCGCAGCGGGTGGGCCCATGGCCTGCTGGTCGGTCTGTTGCTCGCGTCACCAGTCCATGCGGCCGCGCCCGGTGCCGACGCGACGGTGCGTGTGGTAGCCGGCAGCGTCGTCTCGCTGGAATATACGTTGACCCTCGACGATCACACCGTGCTGGAATCCAACGTCGGCAAGGACCCCATGACGTATGTGCAGGGCGCGCACGAGATCGTCCCCGGCTTGGAAACGGCGCTCGACGGAATGGCGCTGGGGGAGCGTAAGCAGATTGTCGTGGACCCGATCAACGGGTATGGCCTGAGCGATCCGCAGGCGATTCACGAGGTGCGGAAGGCGCTCATTCCGCTGGCGGCGCAGACGGTCGGCGCCCAGCTGCAGGGGCAATCGACCGATGGATTAACCATGTTTCCCATCGTGCAAGACGTGAAAGCAGACACAGTGGTGTTGAACTTCAATCACCCGCTCGCGGGTAAGACACTCTATTTTGACGTGACGGTGGTGGCGGTGCAGCCGGGGCCGCCCCCCCCACAGCCGTAGGGCATGAAGACCGTCGCCAAAACGCCCCGTCGACTCGTCCTCGCCGCGAAGCGCCGGTTCCAGACGCGGTTGCTCAAGTGGTATGCGGCGCATGGCCGCGATCTGCCATGGCGCAAGACCACCGATCCCTACCACATTCTGGTCTCGGAAGTGATGCTCCAGCAGACGCAGGTCGATCGGGTGCTGCCCAAGTACCACGAGTTTTTGGCGCGCTATCCGAGCTTTGAGGTGCTGGCGGCGGCGCGGGTGTCCGACGTGCAGAAGATCTGGTATCCGCTGGGCTACAACATCAGACCGAAACGGCTGCATGGCATTGCGCGTGAAACGGTGGCGCGGTATGGGGGCCAGCTACCACGGGATGCAGAGGCCTTGCTCGCGTTCAAAGGCATCGGCCGGTATACGGCTGGCGCGATTCGGTCCTTCGCCTTTAATGAAGATGCGCCAATTTTGGACACGAATGTGATTCGGGTCCTGCACCGCGTGTTTGTGGCGCGGGGCGATCCCAAGACGCAGAAGTCGAAACTCTGGCAATTATCGGAAGCCTTGATCCCGCGTGGACAGGGCTATGCCTTCAATCAGGCGATCATGGATTTCGGCGCACTCTGTTGCTCGGCGCGCACGCCCGCCTGCGCGCAATGTCCAATGAAGACGTTTTGCAAAACCTACCCCTTCGTGCGGAAGGCGCGGGAGTCGCGGGCATGACGACGAGCGTTGAAGTCGCCGTCGGTCTGGTTTATCGTGACGGCCAGTACTTGATCGCACGACGGAAGGCCGACGTGCATCTGGCGGGCTTGTGGGAGTTTCCTGGCGGGAAGCGTGAGCCGGGGGAAACGTTCGAAGCCTGTCTGGCACGGGAGTTGTTTGAGGAGGTGCATATCCGCATTGGCGTGCCGGTCCCCTTTCAGGTCGTGCGGCATCGCTATCCTGAGCAGACCGTGGAACTGCATTTTTTCCGGTGCGGGATCGAATCGGGCGAAGCGGTGGCGGTCGACTGCGCCGAAATTCGCTGGGTCTGGCCGCATGAGCTGGTGGCGTTGGCGTTTCTGCCAGCGGATCAGCCGATCATTGCAGCGTTACAGAGGCAGGGGGCATGAAAGTCGTCTTAGACATTGAAACGGTGCAAGCGCCGCGGGAGGAGTGGGCGCGTCTCGCCGGGAAGCGTCCCGATCCGGACGAATCGGCGCCGGCCGAGGGCTATGATCTATTTGCAGCGGGGGCGGTCGATGAGCAGCGCCGTGCCGAGGAGGAACAGTATGCGAAGTCCTCGTTTGATGGCACGTTCAGCCGGATCGTCTGTATCGGCCTCTTAGAGTTCTCCGACCAGATGGAGCCGCGTGGGGCAGTGGCGTGGTATGGGAAAAACGAGCGCGAGTTGCTGCAGCAGTTCTGGAGCCGTCTGGGGCAGAGCCGCCCGTCGCTCTTTATTACGCATAACGGGTTGGGCTTCGACCTGCCCTTCATTAAGAAGCGATCGATCATCCAGCAAGTGAAGCCGAGCCTGGACATTAACCTTGCCAAATTCCGCACCGAACCCGTCTACGATACGATGGCGGTCTGGGGCAATTGGGATACGCGTGGCTGGGTAAAGCTTGATGTGCTGGCGCGGGCCTTGAACGTCGAAACGAAATCAGGGAGTGGCGCCCAGGTTGCGGAGATGTGGGCCAAGGGGCACGGGGAAGAGTTGGCACGGTACTGTCTGCAAGATACCTACGTGACCTATGCCTGCTACGCGCGGATGACCTTCCGCCCCCCGTTATCGAGTGAGGTGGTCTTGCTGCATCCCGAGTTGCTCGACGTCGGCTGAGCGCGCGCGTGACCGCGTTACGGCGCCGGCGGCAGTGTGGCGTAGAGGGTTGTCGACGAGGCGTCGTAAATAGCGAGGGACAGCAGCGCGCCCGGGTGGGAGGGGACCGCCTGTTTGTCCCAGATGACGGTGATGTTACCGTCACTTTTTCCCATGCCTTGGGCGGCCGATCGCTTCGCATCACCTTCGACCAAGACGGGGAGGGTGGCGTGGAGATATTCCCTGTTGCGCGCGTAGGCAATAGTCCGCTGCAGGTCGAAGAGCCGGGTGACCCGCGCGGTCTTCACCGCCTCAGAGACATCGTCGGGGAACTTACGTGCGGCGATGGTGTGCTTGCGCTCGGAGTATTTGAAGATAAAGGCTGAGTGAAAGCGGACCTCCTCGATGAGCCGGTAGGTGGCCTCAAAGTCCTCGTCACGCTCCCCCGCAAACCCGCAAATAATGTCCGTACTCAGCACGATGTCCGATCGGAGGGACCGGATCCGGTCGACCAACGCGCGGTACTCACTAATGGTATAGCCGCGATTCATGAGTCCGAGGATTCGGTCGCTGCCCGACTGCAGTGGTAAGTGGATCTGCTTACAGATATGGGGATGGGAGACGACAGCTTCCAGCAACGGGAGGGGGAAATCTTTGGGATGCGGGGAGGTAAACCGCACCCGTTCAATGCCGGGAACGTCGGCGACGGCGCGGATCAATCGGGCAAAATCCCAGTCGTCGAACCGGTAGGAATTCACGTTTTGGCCGAGGAGCGTGATCTGTTTAAATCCCTGCGCGGCGATCTGGTGTGCTTCCAGAATAATCCCCTCCGCGTCGCGCGAGCGCTCTCGGCCGCGCGTATACGGGACGACGCAGAAGCTGCAGAAATTGTCACAGCCGCGCATGATGGCGATCCACGCATTCACCCCGTCGCGCCGGTCCGGGACCACATCGTGGTAGGTCTCATATTCCGAGAGATCGACGGCGAGCCCCTTGGCCTCCAGCCCGTCTTCCTGCGCGCGCAGCGCCGTACGGATTAACATCGGGAGTTGGCGATAGGAGTCAGGGCCGGCCAGCACATCGACGAGGGGCTGGATCTCCGTTAGCTCGTCCTTCAGGTTTTGGGCCATGCAGCCTAAGACGCCGACGACCAAGGGACGTTGCCGCTTAATCTTCTTCAGTTCCGACAGGTGCGTATAGACTTTATTATGGGCGTTCTCGCGAATCGCGCAGGTGTTCATGAGGATGACGTCGGCGCGTTCCTGCTCCGAGGTAAAGACAAATCCATTTTGTTGCATGAGCGCGCGTACGAGTTCCGAATCGTATTCGTTCATCTGGCAGCCGAAGGTCTCCAGATGAACGTGCGTCGGAGTGGCGGTGCCCTGGGTGGCGTTGGCCTGTATGGCGTTGGGGTGCGTCGTCATCGTAGGGCCATTATAGGAAGATCTGCCAGGTAGGAGCAAGGCGGACACGGGGGCAGTGCCGGGCGTGGGGGTTGATTGAAGGCCCGTAGAGCTCATGGTAGGATCGTGTGTGTGGTGACACTTTCACAGTCTTTCGCTGCTCTTCGTCTGTGCGTGCTGCTGCTCCTCCTGCCACTCTCAGGCGGGTGGGCGCAGGACCGCCTCCCGCGCGAACCAGATCTGGCAACTCGGATTGAGGAACATTACGACCATGAGGCGCGCCTCTTCTTGATGTTGTATGCCCTGCAGGGTGATGGCCATGTCGATTACGTCACGGGCCGAGTGGTGCACGAATACACCAGAAACAGCTATGGGAATCCCGTGTACCAGACGGAGGCCTCGCCGTTGCTCTATTGGTGGAACCACACGTTGTACAACGATCCGGAACAGGATGGCGTCAATGGCAATGAACGGGTCTATCAGGAGCATATCGAGTTTGATCTCTCGCGCTATAAGCCCTGCCTCGGAACCGGACAGCCGTGTTGAGCCGTACGCCCAACGCGTGATGCGGTATCTCGGTCGGCAGGGGGACATGACTCGATGAAACTTCCTCCGCTCATCCAGACGCTGGCGAACCGACGTATCGGCATCATGCTGCCCTTGGGATTCGCCTCGGGGCTGCCGCTGGCACTCACGGCCGGCACGTTGCAGGCGTGGCTGACGGTTGTCGGACTCGACTTAAAAACTATTGGGATCTTTACGCTGGTCGGGCTGCCCTACGCGTTGAAATTTCTCTGGGCGCCGCTAATGGATCGTGTGGTGCCGCCATGGCTGGGGCGTCGACGCGGCTGGATGCTCGTGATGCAGCTGGGGACGGCCATCGGGTTGGCTGCGATGGCCGTGACCGGCCCCGGTGATCGCCCGGAGATCCTCGGCCTGCTGGCCCTAGTGGTGGCTTTTTTCTCCGCCTCACTGGATATCGTCTTCGATGCCTATCGGACGGATTTACTCGTGCGGCCCGAGCGGGGATTCGGGGCCGCCGTCTGGGTGAATGGCTACCGTGGGGCCTTACTGTTGGCCAGTGCCGGCGCCTTACTGCTCGCGAGTCATATCGGATGGCCGAATACCTACTTGCTGCTGGCCGCGCTCATGGCGACCGGCGTCGTCACGATTCTATTGAGCCCAGAACCCTCGGAGCCCTGTGCCCCGCCGACCAGTCTAGCCGACGCGGTTCGCGGGCCGCTGCGTGAACTCTTTTCCCGCCCCAGGGTGCTCGGCCTTCTCGCCCTCATCGTCTTTTACAAACTCGGCGACGCGGTCGCCGCGGCCCTGCAAACCGCGTTTCTCATCGGGGGGCTGGGCTTCTCCGTGAGTGAGGTCGGGTATGTGAAGGGCCTGGGGCTCGCCGCCACCCTCATCGGCGCATTGGCCGGGGGCGTGGCCATGGCAAAGATCGGAATGGTGCGGTCCTTATTGATTTTTGGTCTACTACAAGCAGTTTCCAATTTGGGCTTTATGTGGCTCGCCTGGATGGGGAAGAGCTACGCGGCCATGACCACGTCGATTCTCATCGAGAATGTCACTGGCGGGATGGGGACGGCGGCCTTTGTCGCCTTGATTATGTCGCTGTGCGACCATCGCTATACGGCAACCCAGTTTGCCGTGCTCTCGTCGCTGGAGGCGCTCGGTCGTGTGTTCGCTGGTCGCCCGTCGGCCGATTTAGTTGAGCTAGTGGGGTGGACCCAGTTTTTCTTTTGGTCGTTTCTGATCGCGCTGCCAGGCCTCGGGCTGGTCTGGGCGCTTCGCACGCAGCTGCAGCAGGACGTCGGCCGCGATGTCACGGCGAGCCCGGGCTCAGCCGCGTGAGGGTGGCTGGATACGCCGCTGGAGAAACACAATAAACAGCATGGTGGTGGGAAGGGGCGCGAGGACGAAGGGGACGAACCAGAGCCAGACATTTTTCCCACGCATCCTGGCTTGATCAATCATCCAGACGAAGACCCAGATGCTTAAGCCGACACCATTGAGGGCCATCCAGTGGGTGGTAGAAATCGTGAGTCCGTTCGCACTGTCGGGCACGGCAGTGAGGAGAAGGCCTCCCAGCGTGAGCAGAAAGAGCCCCAGTAAGGTTACGACAAGGCGTTTACTCCAGACGAACATCGTGCATCTCCTCCCACGGGGCATCGGTATGGCGCCATTGCCGCGATCAACCCATCGCGTGTAGGCTAATCATGCCGCGCGTGTTTGTCAAAGCATGGCGTGTCGTGTTCGATGGGAATCTGGTGCGTGTGCGGCGCTACGGCCATCGTGTGACACAAGGAGTCGGATGAGCCTGTTGCGGTTGAGTCTGCTCGTGGCGGTATTGGCCACGGGTGTCGTATTGGCGGTGACGAACCCCTCGACGGATCAGTATGTCCACTTCATTCAGGCCGAACTTACTACGGCCATCGATCGCATGGATCAGGGGGCCCCGGACCGTGGGGAGTCGGTGGTACGGTCTATCCTGCGTAGGCACAGCCAGGAGTTGCTCACTAGCATGATCCGTCCCCACACCGTTCGGCACAATTTTGGGTTGTTCAGTCGGTTTGAAACCGTGGTGCTAGAGACGCGAGTCGTCATCATCGGCGTCTATGGGCGTTTCATCCCGCTCGAGGGGGTGGACGAGGTTCGTGCCGCCATCGGGCAGCGGGTCCCATAGTTTTTTTTAGTCGGAGGCCCCATGAGGCCCGTTTGCGGGGTCTGTGCCCGTTCAAAAAGCTGTGGATAAGTTAGTTCCCCATGGCCGAAACATGGCCTCCAGCACGCCGTTTTCGGTATTCACAGCATGTCCTCTATTTTCACAGTAAACCACTACATTTAGTGTTGACAATTTTTCGTGATAGCTATATGTAGGTACTCGGTAGAAGCGACGGCCAATTGAACTGACAAATCAGGACACCGTGAATTAAGCCTATTGTGTGCAGAAACGTGCTGCTAGGGTATTCCTGTTGGGGATAGCGACTCGTTTGATACCAACCGCGCAGACTGGGGAGGGGAAATCGTGAAAATAGAGCGTCGATTTACACGTCGCGGACAAAGTCCTTATGGGGACCTTTCGTTCGTGAAACGTTCGTCGGAGATTCGTAACCCCGATGGGTCGACCGTCTTCAAGTTGGAGAACATCGATATTCCCGAGCCCTGGTCCCAGTTAGCGATCGACATTCTCGCGCAAAAATACTTCCGAAAAGCCGGCGTGCCCCAGCGCGATGAGCTGGGTAATGTACTCATCGGCGAGGACGGGAAGCCGCAGCTGGGCGGCGAGCGTGACTCCCGGCAGGTGTTTGAGCGCCTTGCGGGGTGTTGGACCTCATGGGGGAAAAACTTCGGGTATTTCAAGAGCCCCGAAGATAGCAATGCCTTCCACGATGAGCTCTGCTACATGCTCGCGCGTCAGATGGTCGCACCGAACTCTCCGCAGTGGTTTAACACGGGCCTCCATTATGCCTATGGGCTGTCCGGTCCTGCGCAGGGGCATTACTATGTCGATCCCAAGACCTGCAAAGTGGTGAAAGCCACGAACGCGTTTGAGCATCCACAACCGCATGCTTGTTTCATTCAATCCGTTGACGACGACTTAGTAGGCGACGGCGGTATTATGGATCTCTGGGTGCGGGAGGCGCGCCTGTTTAAATACGGCTCAGGGACCGGCTCCAACTTCTCCAAGCTCCGCGGCGATGCCGAACCCCTGTCCGGCGGCGGCCGCTCGTCCGGGTTAATGTCGTTCCTGCGCATCGGCGATCGCGCCGCCGGCGCTATTAAATCAGGGGGGACCACCAGACGCGCCGCCAAAATGGTCTGCTTGGATTTGGATCATCCCGACATCGAGGAATTTATCAATTGGAAAGTGATCGAAGAGCAAAAGGTTGCCGCGATGGTGACGGGCTCGAAGATCTGTGCGCAGCGTCTCAATGGGGTGTTGAAGGCCTGCCACGTCGTCGATGACGCCGGCCAGATGAAAGTTGAGACCGATGCCAAGCAGAATCCCATTCTTAAGGAAGCCTTGCTCGCGGCGCGCCGGGATCTGGTGCCGGAAGCCTATGTGCATCGGATGTTTTCCTATGCCCAGCAGGGGTTCACGCATTTTACCTTTCATGAGTACGATACCAACTGGGATGGTAAGGCCTACCAGACGGTGTCCGGTCAGAACTCCAACAACAGTGTGCGCATTCCGAACGACTTCTTTGCCGCCTTGGAGGCGGACGGGGATTGGCACCTCACGCGCCGGGTCGACGGCAAGGTTTCCAAGACCCTCAAGGCGCGGGATCTCTGGGATCAGATTGCCTGGGCCGCCTGGATCTGCGCGGATCCCGGCACGCAATACGACACCACCATCAATGAGTGGCATACCTGTCCGGAGGATGGTCGGATCAATGCCTCTAATCCGTGCTCGGAATATATGTTTCTGGACGATACGGCGTGCAATTTAGCCTCGCTCAACCTCGGCCAATTCTTCACGACGGCGGCCGAGCTGGATCTGGAGAATTTTCGCCATGCCGTGCGCCTCTGGACGGTTGTTCTAGAGATCAGCGTGTTGATGGCGTCGTTCCCCAGCCGGGCCATTGCCGAAAAGAGTTACCAGTTCCGTACGTTGGGGCTGGGCTATGCCAACATGGGGACGGTGTTGATGCGGCAGGGGATTCCCTACGATTCGCCGAAGGCCTTGGCGATTTGCGGGGCGATGACCGCGATTATGACGGGTGAGTCCTACGCCATGTCGGCGGAAATGGCTGCAGAACTATCGCCCTTTCCGGGCTATGCCAAAAACCGCGAGGCCATGTTGCGCGTCATCCGGAATCACCGGCGCGCGGCGTACAATGCCGCTCCGGACGAATATGAGCACTTGACGATTCCGCCGATTGGTATCCAGCCGGAGCATTGCCCGCCTGAGCTGCTCATGGCGGCGCGCCGGGCCTGGGATCGGGCGCTTGAATTGGGCACCGCCTACGGCTATCGCAATGCGCAGGTCACGGTGATCGCCCCCACCGGGACGATTGGCCTCGTGATGGATTGTGATACGACCGGTATTGAGCCGGACTTCGCGCTGGTGAAGTTCAAGAAGCTGGCGGGCGGCGGGTATTTTAAGATCATCAATCAAAGCATCCCTGCGGCGCTCCGAACGTTGGAGTATACCGAGTCGCAGATCCAGGACATCGTGGACTATTGCGTCGGCCGGCAAACCTTGCAGACCGCCCCCTTCATCAACCATGTGGCGCTGCGGCAAAAGGGGTTCGACGACGCCGCGCTCGCGCGCATGGAGGGGGGATTAGCCCAGGCCTTTGAAATTCAATTTGTCTTTAATAAATATGCGTTGGGCGAGGACTTCTGTCGTACGAAGTTGGGGCTGACAGAGACGCAACTGACCGAATCCAACTTCAATATGCTGAAGGCGCTGGGCTTTACTCAGGAAGAAGTTGCGGCCGCCAACGATTATTGCTGTGGCACCATGACGGTGGAGGGGGCACCGCACCTCGCGTCGGTGCACCTCCCGATTTTTGATTGCGCCAATCGGTGCGGCCGGATCGGCCAGCGTTATATCGCCGTGGATGCGCACATCCGTATGATGGCGGCGGCGCAACCCTTCATCAGCGGGGCCATCAGCAAAACGATCAACATGCCGGCCGATGCCACGCTGGGAGAGGTCAAGTCGTCGTATCTTCTTGCTTGGAAGAGCATGGTCAAGGCCGTGGCCCTTTATCGCGATGGCTCGAAGTTGAGCCAGCCCTTGTCGGCCTCGACGGACAGCGGCAAGACGAATGACGCCACGTCCGACGTCGTGGCGATGGCGGAAAAGGTGACCGAGCGGGTGCTGGTGCGGTATCTGGCGAAGCGTCGGCCGCTCCCTGGCCGCCGCAATGGGTATACGCAGAAGGCCGTCGTCGGTGGGCATAAGCTCTATCTCCGCACGGGTGAATATGAAGACGGTACCTGCGGTGAAATCTTCCTCGACATGCATAAGGAAGGGGCCGCCTTCCGCAGCCTGATGAATTGCTTCGCCATCGCGATCTCACTCGGGCTTCAACATGGTGTCCCGCTTGAGGAGTTCGTCGAAGCCTTTGTGTTTACGCGCTTTGAGCCGAATGGACCAGTTAAGTTGAACGACCGGATCAAAATGTCCACATCGATTATCGATTACATCTTCCGGGAACTGGCCGTGACCTATCTCGACCGTTATGATTTGGCGCAGGTGAAGGACGAGGATCTGCGCATGGACTCGGTCAAGACGGACGAGCAAGACCCTGAATGTGTCACGGAGGAGGCCACCCC
Source organism: Nitrospira lenta (assembly GCA_945865525.1). Lineage (GTDB taxonomy): Bacteria > Nitrospirota > Nitrospiria > Nitrospirales > Nitrospiraceae > Palsa-1315. The sequence continues at coordinate 16,650 of CAMBDY010000021.1, forward strand.
CGAAATGCTCGCGGCGACCTCGATCAGTCCTGACTTATTCCCTGCACGACGCGGCGCCGCGCCGCGCCATAAGGGCAATGGCCATGCGAGCATCACCCACACGGTTGAGCTGAAGCGCGAAACCGTAACGCTGACCGCCGTGCAAGTGGCGCGTCAAAAGGGCTACGAGGGCGATCCCTGTGGGCAGTGCAAGCAGTTCACCATGGTGCGGAACGGAACCTGTCTCAAGTGTGAGACCTGTGGGGAAACGAGTGGCTGTTCGTAATGGTGTAGGGGTTAGGAGGACGACGAGTCGGGGACAGGGGATGGGGCTCGTAACCATCCGTTGCCTGGCTACGGAGTAACGGTCATGCCGACGACGACACAATTAGTTCTCAGCGGACTGAGTAAGCCTGGCGTCATCGGGCAAGTGGCCCAGATTCTTGGCGAGGCGAAGGTCAACATCAAGGCTTTTTCCGCTCCGGAAGTGACGGGAACGGGCAAGCTGCGGCTCTTGGTTGCGGACTTGGACGGCGCGCGGGCGGCGCTGAAGGCGGCGAAGATCAAGTTCACCGAGGAAACGGCGCTGGTGTTGAGCCTGGAGAACAAGCCGGGCGCGTTCAAGACAGTGGCCGATCTCTTGACGAAGGCCAGTATCAATATTAAATGTGGCTACTGCACCCCTTCCCGTGAGGGCAAGCGGGCGATCGTGGTTCTCACCGTCTCGAATACCGCCAAAGCGCTCACCATCCTGCAGGATCAATCGCTCGACGAGTTCTAGCCATGCCTGCTCAGAGGCGTCGCGCCGGTCAATTCCTCCAACTACTTTTTGTGCTCGCCCTCGGGCTCGTGGCCCTGAGTGCGTGTAGTGGCCCGTCCCGGCTGCCCCATTCCCCTGGCTATCCTATTGGTGTCGTTGAGCGGGGTGTTGCCTCCTGGTATGGGCCTGGATTCCACGGGAACAAAACCGCCAATGGCGAACGGTACGACATGCATCAATTGACGGCTGCGCATCGGACCCTACCACTTGGCTCCATTGCAGTCGTTCGATCAATGCGTACCGGACGTGAGGTGACGGTGCGGATCAACGACCGTGGTCCCTTCGCCAAAGGGCGGGTGCTGGATCTCTCACTCGCCGGGGCAGAGGCGCTTGGGATGACGGGGGCGGGCACCGACCAAATCGAGTTGCGGGTCGTGGGGTATCAAGGCAGGACCGCCGCTATGGGCGTCTTACGAGTCCAAGTCGGGTCCTTTGCCGATCAGCAACATGCGTTGGATCTGCTCGAGCGGGTCACCCAGTTCTATTCGGGGGGTAGAGTGCAGGCGATCGATCTGCCGGAGGGCATGCGCTACCGGGTTCAGGTCGGCCAGTTTGCAACGGAGGCGCAGGCCGAAGCAGCCGTGTCCCGCCTTGAATCATTGCTTCCGCTGCAGCCATTCGTCGTTCGAGACGACCGCTAGCGCTCAGAGCAGTGATTGGCCTACGCTCCTCCCTTCAATTCACAGTTCCCTTGGAGGTATGCGACGTAACTGTATGATAGTATAACGATTTTTAAGTATCTCCTTGCTCCTAAGCGCATTCTGTGATACACCTGTACCCGATGGATACAGGTCCGCTAGGTTTCTCGCACACCACGGTGTTCTGCCCAAGCTGTCAGTGCCGCTCGAAGGGACGAGGGGAGAGCCTCTGGGCCCGCGGCCAGGCTCGCCTGACCGACAAAGTCGGCCCCCTCAAATAAAGTGCAATTTATGGACGTGCTAATCCTCTTCGCCCTTATTGCTATTTCAGCCGTGATATCCGCGGTCGAGATCGGCTTCTTTGCGGTCAACGACACCAAGCTCCACGCCCTGGCTCAAACCGGCAGTGCCAGAGCCAAGTTGGCCCTCCATCTCCGTAGTGATCCGCAAAAACTCCTGTCGACCATTCTGGTTGGCGATCGCCTGGTTGGTGTGGCGACGCCGATGTATGCGACTTTTTTGACGCTGAACACCTACGGGGGCCACAATGCCTTTGATGAGGCGATAGCCGTCATGGTCGGTCTGCTGACCTTTGTCCTTTTGGTCGCCGTTGATGTGATCCCCAAAACGCTCGCGGCCAAGTTTGCGGTGCCGGTCACCTTGAACATGGCGTACCCGGTGTACGGCGTACAACTCTTCCTCAAGCCATTCTTGTTTGTGATGGTGCCGTTGATCTACAAACTGACGGGGGGCAAGGGGCTGGCGCTGCCTCTCGTGACTGAAGAAGAGCTAAAGATCATGCTGGATGAGGGGGGGAAGATCGGGACGATCGAGGTTGAGAAGGTCAAGATGATCAAGAATGTTTTTCAGCTGAAAGAGATTACGGCTGAAGATGCGATGACCCCTCGGCTCTATGTCTTTTCATTGGATGGCAATCTGCGTCTGAAAGAGGCGCAAGACCTCCTCTATAACTCGAAATACTCGAGGATTCCAGTCTATGACGGCGCGCTCGATAATATTACGGGGATTCTCTATAAGATGCGGGCGTTGACCGAACTCGCCAAAGGACAGAATGAGGCGAAGCTGAAGGATATTGCGTATTCGCCTTTGTTCGTGCCCGCAGGGAAGATGGCGGACGACCTCATGAAGCAATTCCAGCAGGAAAAACGGCATATGGCTGTTGTGGTCAATGAGTTTGGTGGCGTAATGGGGATCGTGACGCTCGAGGATCTGCTCGAAGAAGTGGTCGGGGAGATCATGGACGAAACCGATATCACGGAAGAACTTATTAAGCGGCTAGGCAAGAACCAGATCCTCGTGCACGGCAGAACCGAAGTACGCAAGATCAACGATTTCTTGAAGGTCGATCTCGGTGACGAGGCGGTGACGATCGGCGGACTCATTCAGCAGGAGATCGGCCGGATCCCTAAGGTGGGCGAAGAAGTGCGGATCGCCAACTGCCGGATTCTCATCCATGAAGCCGAACCGCGTTCCATCCGGAGCGTCCAAATCTATCGTGACGAAAAATCGCCGGTCCACGTTGAATCGCCGAACCTCGACCTCGTTAGCTAACATCTTTTCCCGCTTGCCCGATCAGGGCGGCAAACTGCTCCTCCGTCAGAATCGTCACGCCGAGGGTTGTGGCCTGCTCCAGCTTGGAGCCGGGGTCCTGCCCCACCACCACGTAGGATGTTTTCTTGCTCACACTCGCAGAGACGCGGGCTCCACCCGCTTCGACCGCATGCTGCGCCTCGCTGCGCGTGAAGCGGGTCAGCCCACCGGTGAAGACAAAGGTCTTACCGGCGAGGGGCGATATCGGTCGGTCTCCCATGGCCATACCTGGCGCAACCTGGACGCCTGATTCTTGGAGTTGTGTGATGACCTCCCGATTGCGTGGTTCCGAGCAATAGGCGGCGAGACTGTCTGAAATTTCCGGACCCACCTCCCGGATCTGCTGCAGCCGCTCCCGATCAGCGCACATAATTGCATCGAGTGACTCGAATTCACGGGCGAGGACCTTGGCGATGTGTTGTCCGACTTGCCGTATGCCCAGGCCCATCAGAAACCGATTAAGCGATACGGTCCTACTGCCAGCAATCGATTCCAGGAGGAGGGTGGCGGACCGGTCAGCAAACCCATCCAGGGCGACCAGGTCGTCTTTAGTGAGGCGATAGAGGTCGGCGAGTGATCGCACTAGCCCTTCGTCGACCAGATGCGCGACGGTTTTCTTCCCTAAGCCTTCGATATTGAGGGCGTGCTTGGAGGCAAAATGTTCGATCGCTCCTTTCAATTGCGCGCCGCAGACCGACTGACCGGTGCAGTAGGAATAGGCGCCTTCGCGCGCGACGTTCGAGCCGCAGACAGGGCAGCGGTCCGGCATGAGAAAGGGCGCCGTGCGCTGCTCCCCAGGGGTGGGGACCCGTTCGGCGATTGCGGGAATGACATCACCGGCCCGTTCTACCTTGACCGTGTCGCCGATTCGAATGTCTTTCCGCGCCACTTCATCAGCATTGTGTAGGGTGGCGCGGCTGATGGTGACGCCGCCGACCTCCACCGGCTTCAAGAGCGCGACCGGGGTGAGGGTTCCGGTTCTCCCAACGGAGACGGTGATATCTTGGACGACGGTGATTTCCTTGCGTGGCGTAAATTTATAGGCGATGGCCCAGCGGGGGCTGCGGGACTTCATGCCCAGGCGGTCTTGCCAGTCGCGGCGATTGACCTTCACCACCACCCCGTCGATCTCATAGGGCAGCTGATCCCTGAGTGATTCCGTTTCCTGATGGAAATCCATAACCGCCTCGATTGACGGGCAGAGCTGCCGATGCGTCGGGACCGCGAGGCCCCATTGGGCCATGCGGGTCAGTTCGTCCCAATGCGTCGGCTGGACCGGTGAGGACTGCGCGATGATTTCGTAACAGGTCACGACCAAGGGGCGGGTCGCTGTAATGCTGGAGTCCAGCTGTCGGAGTGACCCGGAGGCGGCATTGCGAGGATTGGCAAACGCGTCGCCGCCCTGCTCCGTGATTCGTCGATTCAAGGCTTGGAAATCAGCGAGAGGCATATAGACTTCGCCTCGCACGACTAGATGGTCGGGGAGTCCGGAGTGTGCGTGCAGCTGGAGCGGTAGGGAACGGATCGTCCGGAGGTTGACCGTGACATCCTCTCCGGTGATTCCGTCGCCTCTGGTCGCGCCACGGGTAAAGATTCCCCGGTCGTACACGAGTTCAACCGATAACCCATCAAACTTAGGTTCCGCGCTGTACTCGATGGAGTGGGTTTCGAGCTCACGCTTCATGCGCTGATCAAAGGCGCGCACCTCGCCCTGCTCGAGGAGGGAATCGAGGCTAAGCATTGGCTGTTCGTGGGGAACCTTGGTGAGCGATTCGAGGGGCGGCGCGCCGACTCGTTGAGTCGGAGAGTCGGGCGTGACGAGTTGCGGATGGAGTTGCTCCAGATCAATCAGCTCGCGGAAGAGACGATCGTACTCCGCGTCGGAAATCTCTGGCCGCGCCTTGGCATAGTACAGAGTGTCATGGCGACGAATTTCGCCCTTAAGGGCAGTTAGTTTGGCAAGGATATCGGCGTGGGTCATATGGGCTGGATGGCGACGGATACAAGATGTGACGGCCCGACCGTACCATAGGGGCAGGGAGTGGGTCAAACAGCACAGGTGATCCATATTCGCTTTGACTTTCGCTGCGTTAGGCATTATTCTACCCTCCTATTTAGGGCAGTTTTCCGCTGCGTGCAGCGGGTCATCTCCCCCTACGACGAGAGGGAGATTCGCTCTTGTCCGTCATAGGAGGTGTCCATGAACAAGGAGACGCACATGAACAGGTTGATGTCACGATTCAGCTCTCGAATCATCTCCGTCATCTGCGTGGGGGTGTCGTTGAGCGGGTGTGTGATGGAAGAGAAATACGAAACAGAAAAAGCGCGCGGCCTGAATTTCCAACGCCTCCTGATTCAGGAAGAAAAGCGATCCAGCGAGCTCGAGAGTGAAGCCAAGCGGGGCAGGAGCGAACTGATCGAGTTTGAGGCGAGGAACCGTGAGCTCACGGCGCAGCTCCAGGCGGTGCGGGAGCAAGCGGTTCGTGCGCAGGAGGAAGCTGAGGCGATCAAGGAATCGGCCCTGCTCGAGCGGAAGGCCACGGCCGATATGAAGCGCCCAGTTGCACCGCGACGCAAGGCAAAAGCAGCGAAACCTCTGGCCGATATTCCTGGTGCGGTGGATCGCAGTGTATTGGATCTCGGCCTTGCTCCCGCGTCTTCTGCCGTCGCAGGCGCGGCCGAGTCATCGGAGGGCGTACCAGGGGCTTCCACGACCCATATCGTCAAGGCCGGCGAGACGCTCTATCGGATTAGTCGCCAATATGGCGTCTCTGCCGAGAAGATTAAAAAGTGGAATAAGCTGCAGACGAATACCCTCGAGGTTGGACAGAAACTTATCGTGGGCCAATAACAGGACGTTACAGTGGCGCCACCACAATACTCACTCAGTCTTGACCAGTTTCGGCAGTATGCAGGGCAGGGAAATCTCATTCCGCTCTATCGGGAAATCCTTGCAGACTACGAGACCCCGGTCTCTGCCTTTGCCAAAATTGATCATGGCCCCTCAGCCTATCTCTTAGAATCCATTGAGGGAGGCGAGAAATGGGCCCGCTATTCTTTCTTGGGTAGTGGTACGCCCGTGGTTGTCTATGAAGACAAAGGCGACCTCCTGCTCGTGCAAGGTTCCAAGAAAAAGCGCATCCCGAGCCGTGGGAATCCACTCGAACGTCTACGGGAGATGATGGAGGGCTATCGCCCTGTAACCGTGCCTGGCCTGCCCCCCTTTGTGGGAGGTGCAGTCGGCTATCTAAGCTACGACATGGTGCGTACGTTTGAGGACCTGGCGGCCAGACCGAAAGACCACCACAACTTGCCAGATTTTGCCTTCCTCCTCACCGACACGATGTTGATCTTCGACAATGTCGCGCAGAAGATCAAAGTCGTGGCCACCGCTCATATTACGGCCAAAGGAGAGCGTGGGATCAAGGCCGCCTATCGATCCGCCACCGAGCGCATCCAGCGCATGATTACGAGGCTCAAGCGTCCGCTTCGCCGCACACGGCCTCAACGCCGCCGTAAGCCTGTGACCTTCACCTCAAATATGACAAAAGCAGACTTCACGAAGATGGTCGTGCGGACGAAGGAATACATCAAGGCCGGCGATATCGTGCAAACGGTGTTGTCCCAGCGGTGGGAGACGAGCGTGCAGGCGCCGCCGCTGCAGCTCTATCGCGCCTTGCGGGTGGTGAATCCCTCGCCCTATATGTACTACCTGCGGATCGCGGGGGTGGAGCTGGTCGGCTCGTCGCCTGAAACGCTCGTGCGCTGTGAAAACGGTGTGATTTCCGTCCGGCCCATTGCCGGTACGCGCCGTCGTGGTGCCACGCCCGAAGAAGACCAGCAGATGGAGCGGCGGCTCTTGGCGGACGAGAAGGAACGGGCTGAGCATGTGATGCTGGTGGATCTCGGTCGGAACGATGTTGGCCGTGTGGCGAAGCCCGGATCGGTGACGGCGGATTCGCTCATGCATGTCGAGCGCTATTCGCATGTCATGCATATTGTGTCGAACGTGACGGGACAACTGGATGAGTCCAAGACAGCCTATGACGTGTTGCGGGCCTGTTTCCCGGCGGGTACGGTGTCGGGCGCGCCGAAGATTCGTGCGATGGAGATCATCGACGAATTGGAACCGACCAGGCGCGGGCCCTATGCCGGAGCGGTGGGCTATTTTAGTTTTTCCGGTAACATGGATATGTGCATCAATATCCGCACGGTAGTGGTGAAAAAGCACCGAGCCTTTATTCAGGCAGGGGCCGGTATCGTGGCCGAGTCCAATCCAGAACATGAATATGAAGAAACCTGCAACAAGGCTCAAGCCATGATGAAGGCCGTCGAATTGGCTGAGGAAGGGCTGGAATGACTAGCGCAACGCACGAGTAATGCCATGCTATTGATGATCGACAACTACGACTCCTTTACCTATAACCTCGTGCAATATTTTGGGGAGCTGGGCGAGGAGGTGCGAGTCTTCCGCAACGATAAGATTACGCTTGCGCAGATCGAAGCGTTGGAGCCGAGCCGTATCGTTATTTCTCCGGGGCCCTGCACCCCGATGGAAGCAGGCGTGTCCGTCAAGGCGATCAAACATTTTAGTGGAAAGCTTCCACTCTTGGGCGTCTGCCTTGGCCATCAGTCGTTGGCCGTGGCCTTTGGTGGCGACGTCGTACGCGCCGAACGGTTGATGCATGGCAAGACCTCGAAGATCCGACATGACGGGAAAACGCTTTTTCAGGGTCTGCCCAATCCCTTCGATGCGACCCGCTACCATTCACTGATCGTAAAGCGCGACACGCTGCCTAGCTGTTTTGAAATCTCTGCCGAAACGGCTGAGGGAGAAATCATGGGGCTGCGTCATCGGACGCTGGGCACCGAAGGGGTGCAGTTCCATCCGGAATCAATCCTTACGACGGCGGGGAAAGATCTCCTCCGAAACTTCCTGAAACTCTAGCCTAACCAATCTGGTCCGTACCCATGATTAAAGACGCGATTGCCAAACTTGCCGACCGCTCCTCCCTCACCGCGCAGGAGGCCGAATCGGTGATGCTGGAGATTATGGAGGGCGCAGCGACACCGGCTCAAATTGCCGCCTACTTAATGGGGCTCAGGCTTAAAGGGGAGACCGTCGAGGAAGTGATAGGCTCCGTGCGCGCTATGCGTGCCAAGGCCGTTCGTATCGCCGTCGGAGATTCCCTGGTCGTGGATACCTGTGGCACAGGAGGCGACGGAGCCCATACGTTTAATATTTCCACCACGACGGCATTCGTCGTGGCCGGAGCAGGCTTGACCGTGGCGAAGCATGGCAACCGTTCCGTCTCATCCAAGTCAGGGAGTGCAGACGTTCTTGCAGCACTCGGAGCCAAGATCGACTTGCCAACGGAACGGGTGGCGGATTGTATCAATCAGGTTGGGATCGGTTTTCTGTTCGCGCCGCTCTACCACGGGGCTATGAAACATTGCGCCACGCCGAGGCAGGAACTGGGCATCAGGACGATCTTGAATCTTTTGGGGCCCCTGACCAATCCAGCCGGAGCGACTATTCAAGTGCTTGGTGTGTATGAAAGTCGACTAACCTCTCTTTTGGGAAATGTGCTCATGCAGCTGGGTTCGCAGCATTGCTTTGTCGTCCATGGGATGGACGGGCTGGATGAGATTACCCTCACGACCAAAACGCAGATCGCAGAAGCCAAAGGGGGCGTATTGTCGAACTATTTTCTGGACCCAGCGGATTGCGGGCTGGCGCTCGTCTCGGCCAAACAGCTGGCAGGGGGAACGCCGCAAGAGAATGCCCTGATTACCCGAGACATTCTTCAGGGGCGGAAAGGAGCCAAAAGAGATATCGTCTGCTTAAATGCTGCACCGGTTCTTGTCGCTGGTCGTAAGGCTTCGAATCTTCAAGAGGGATTTCGGTTGGCGGGCCAGGCCATCGACTCAGGCGCGGCAGCAGAAAAGCTGGCCGGCTTCATCGCCTTCACAAATAAGGGATAAGTGTATTGTGATCCTTGATCGCATTTTAGAGCATAAAAAGGCGGAACTCCGGCACAAGCAGAGCCGCGGGTACCTCGCCGAGCTTAAGAACAGAATTCTGGATGCGCCAAGTCCACTGGGCTTTGCGGTGACCCTTGAAGCGACGAAAACGACCGGCAGCCCTTCGCTGATCGCCGAAGTAAAAAAAGCCTCACCCAGCCTCGGTCTGCTCCGTCCAGAATTTTCAGAGCAGTTTGACTATCTGGAGATTGCCAAGACCTATCATGCCCATGGCGCTTCAGCGCTGTCCGTCTTGACTGACAAGGATTTCTTTCAGGGTAACCTCGACTACCTACGCGCCATCAAACAAGCGGTACCGATGCCCGCCTTGAACAAAGAATTCATGATCGAGGAAATTCAGTTTTACGAAGCGCGCGCCTACGGCGCCGATGCAGTCCTCTTGATCGTTGCGGCCCTCGAGCGGCAACAACTGATCGATTTCTATGCCATGGCGCGAGGGTTAGGATTGGATGTGCTTATCGAAACCCATCAGGAGCGCGAGCTCGACCGGGTTCTGGAGCGAGTCCCAGAGGCGAGGATGATCGGTATCAATAACCGGGACCTCAAGACCTTTACCACTGACCTTAGAACCACGTTGCGTTTGGCAAAACGAATTCCGGTAGACAAATTGATTGTCAGCGAAAGCGGTATTCATACACGGGAAGACGTAGTGCGGCTAGTTGAAGCCGGTATCCATGCCATGCTCGTGGGCGAATCGCTCATTTGTGCAGACGACACGCCAGCCAAGATGCGAGAGTTGATGGGGATTCCGTCACCGTCACATGCGTAAAATAGCCGAGACAACCAAAGTTAAAATTTGCGGCATTACCAACCTTGAGGATGCAGCCGCGGCGGTTGAGGCAGGAGCCGATGCCTTAGGCTTTGTCTTTCATCCAAAGAGCCCCCGTTATATCCTGCCCGCGCTCGCCAAACAGATCATCATGGGCCTCCCCCCTTTAGTGATAGCGGTTGGTGTGTTCGTGGACGAAGAGCAGCAGATTGTCCGCAGTCTGATGGATGACTGCGGGCTGGAGCTTGCCCAGTTGCACGGACATGAATCAGCAGCCTATTGTCACGAGTTGGGCCGCCCGGTGCTGAAGGCCTTACGGGTGAAAGACCGGAGCTCGTTTCTTGCGCTCGCAGAGTTTCAGGGCAGGGCAGGGGTGCGAGGGTTTGTGCTGGATGCCTTTTCCGATCAGGCCTATGGAGGCACGGGTCTGGTGATCGATTGGCAGCTCGCCGCAGAGGTTGCGCGGGCTGCCAATGTTCTTCTGGCGGGAGGGCTTACGCCGGATAATGTGGCAAAGGCCATCCAATCGGTGCAGCCTTACGGAGTCGACGTGAGCAGTGGAGTCGAGCGTGAGCCTGGCAAGAAGGATCACGAAAAAGTGCGCGCCTTTATTCGCGCCGTCAGGGTTGTCTCTTCACAGTAACCTTGTTTATACTGCCTCTACGGGGCAGGGTACTGAAAAGTCCACCAGCGTCGTCCCCCCATCGTTCAGGCCCTCAATGCACCTCACGGGCACGGCGCGAGGCGGTTGCTCGCTGTGGCCTCGCTGAACGAACTTTTGAGGTATTCTGTGCAGCTAGTCTCTTGGCCGAGGTGTCTGCAGTCGAATTTCTGTGGTGCTGCGAGAGTTTTTGTAGCTGGCTAAACGAGTAAGAGGGCAGTTATGGGGTCTGTTCCCAACAAGTATGGCCGATTCGGCGAGTACGGCGGACGCTATGTCCCTGAAACACTCATGCCTGCCTTGCTGGAGTTGGAGCAGGAATATGCGCGTGCAAAAAAAGACCGGCGCTTCCAATCAGAACTGGCCTCGTACTTAAAGGAGTATGTCGGTCGCCCCACCGCGCTGTACTTTGCAGCGCGACTCACGAAACGGTTGGGTGGAGCGAAAATCTATTTGAAGCGCGAAGACCTCTGCCATACTGGCGCTCACAAAATTAATAATGCGATCGGGCAGGGGCTTTTGGCTAAGCGGATGAAGAAGCCTCGCATCATTGCCGAGACCGGGGCGGGGCAACATGGGGTTGCGACGGCGACCGTGGCGGCCATGTTCGGGTTGCAATGTGAAATCTACATGGGGACGGAAGACATGGAGCGTCAGGCGCTGAACGTCTTTCGGATGCGATTGCTCGGCTCAACCGTGACAGGGGTTAAGTCCGGAAGCCGCACGTTGAAGGATGCGATCAGCGAAGCCATGCGCGACTGGACCACAAATGTCCGCACGACGCACTATATTCTCGGCTCCGTGCTCGGCGCCCATCCCTATCCGATGATGATTCGTGATTTTCAATCCATCATCGGGCGAGAAACTAGGCGTCAGATCCTGGCGGCGGAAGGTCGGTTGCCTGATTGTCTTATTGCCTGTGTCGGAGGCGGTAGCAATGCCATGGGACTCTTCTATGCCTTTATCAAGGATTCGAAGGTGAAGATGATTGGCGTCGAAGCGGGAGGCCGGGGGGTTGCGAGCGGCAAGCATGCCGCCCGTTTTGAAGGAGGAAAGCCCGGCGTCTTACAGGGCACCATGACCTATCTCCTTCAGGACGATGACGGACAAATCAAGTTGACGGATTCTGTGTCAGCCGGACTGGACTACGCCGCGGTCGGTCCCGAGCACAGCTATTTGCGTGATCAAGGTAGGACGTCCTACACGTCTGTGACCGATGACGAAGCCATGGCGGCGTTTGATTTACTGTCGAGAGAAGAGGGCATCATGCCGGCCCTTGAAACCGCCCATGCCATTGCCTATACGATCAAGGTGGCACCCACGATGAAGAAAAGCCAGATTCTGGTCGTGAATCTCTCAGGCCGAGGCGACAAGGATGTTCAGCAGGTCGCCAAGCTCCGGCGGATCACACTATGACAAGCAGACTAGATCGGACTTTTACAGCGCTCAAACAGCAAGGCGAAAAGGCACTCATTGCTTATGTGATGGCAGGCGACCCTTCACTGCAGGTGACCGAAGAGCTGGTTGTGGCCCTAGAAGAAGCCGGAGCCGATGTCATCGAGCTGGGTGTCCCGTTTTCCGATCCCATTGCCGATGGTCCTGTGATCCAACAGGCGGCCGAGCGAGCGTTACGCAGCAAGACCTCGTTGCGAACTATTCTCCCCATGGTTGCGCGTCTGAGGGCTAGGACCGAAATTCCGCTAGTCTTGATGGCGTACTACAATAATATTCACGCCTTTGGCCCAGAACGGTTCTGCCATGAAGCGGTTCAGGCCGGTGTCGATGGCCTGATCGTGCCGGATATGCCGCCGGATGAAGCTGGTCCGCTTAAGGGGCCAGCTGCTGCCGCAGGGCTGCAACTGGTATGCATGATTGCGCCTACAAGTACGGCGGACAGACGAGCCTTTGTGGCCAGCGAGTCGCAGGGATTTATCTATTACGTGTCGCTCACGGGGATTACCGGTGCAAAATTGCTGAACGTCGCAGATGTAGAGAAGAACGTGGCGAAGATTAGGAAGGTGACGAAGGTTCCTGTCGCAGTTGGCTTTGGGGTTGCGACACCGGAGGATGCAGCTAATGTCGCCGCTATTGCGGATGGGGTAATCGTCGGGAGCGCAATTGTGAAAAAGATGGTCGCCTACCAGCAGCAACCAGATATGGTGAAGCAAGTGGCAGGATTCGTTCGCTCATTGAAAACTGCCATGAAGTCCGCTCCCACAAAAACACGCTAAATATCAGGTCTCATCACCCTGCAGAGACGATCTGGCCATCCTGCATGCGGATGATCCGATCCGCATGGGCCGACAGTTTGTCGTTGTGGGTGACGATTACGAAAGTGGTCCCACGGGTTTTGTTCAATCGCTGCATCATGGCGAAGAGCGCATCGCCCGTGTGGCTATCCAGATTGCCGGTCGGCTCATCAGCCAAGACCAGATCTGGCTTCTGCAAGAGGGCTCGCGCGACCGCGACTCGTTGTTGTTCCCCTCCAGACAATTCTCCTGGCTTGTGATGCAGCCGTGATCCCAGTCCGACTTCTTCCAGCAGCGTGACGGCTTCCGGTTCAATATCTGCCCTCTGCCTCCGCTGGATCAGGGCCGGCATACAGGTATTCTCGAGGGCGGTAAACTCGGGCAGGAGGTGGTGAAATTGAAAGACAAACCCAATCCGCCGATTCCTGAACTCCGCTTGCGCACCCTCAGATAGCTGGAACATATCCTGGCCGTCGAAATTGACCGTTCCCTTAGTCGGCCGATCGAGCGCCCCAATAATATGAAGCAGAGTGCTCTTGCCAGCTCCCGAGGCTCCGACCACGGCAATCAGCTCACCACGCTGGATCTGGAGAGTAACACCCTTCAGCACCGTGAGGGTCTGTCCGCCCATTGGGAAGGATTTGTACAGATTCCTGATAGTAATCACGCTAGGGCTCCAGGATAGATTCGAACTGTTAGATGGGTTGGCATCATTCGTAGCGCAGCGCTGCTACTGGCTCGAGTTTGGCTGCCTGCAGTGATGGATAGACCGTGGCGGCAAAGCTGATCGCAATGGCGGAACCGGCGACTAGGAGGACATCCATCGCTTGGATATGGACGGGAATTCTGGAGATGTAATAGACCGTGGGATCGAAGGTCCAAAAGGTCTGGATGAGCCAGAGAAAAGCGTAGCCAAGCGGAATCCCGATAGCGGTTCCTGACAGGCCAATGATCAATCCATTCAGCATGAAGATGCGGCGAATACTTTTTCGCGTTGCCCCCATGGCCTTGAGAATCGCGATTTCTTTTTGCTTTTCCGTGACGATCATGGTGAGGGTGCTCACAATATTGAAGGACGCCACGATCGTGATTAGCACCAGCAGCAGGAACATCATCGTCTTCTCCAGCTTGAGCGCCGAGAAGAGATTGCGGTTCATCTGCATCCAGTCGCGCGCCCCATAAGTAAAGCCCAGCGACTGTTCGACGGCGCGGCCTGTTTCTGCGGCGCGGAAGACGTCTATTACTTTGATTTCAATACCAGTGACGGTTTGTCCCAGGTTGAAAAATTTTTGTGCCTCAGCCAGATCAATATAGGCCAAGGATGAATCATACTCGTACATACCTGATTGGAAGAGGGCAACCACGGCAAAGGTTCTGATCTTCGGCACCATTCCGATGGCACTGGCCGGGCCGGCTGGTGGGGAGACGACATTGACGGTGTCTCCGACAAAGGCGCCGAGTCGGAGCGCTAATTCCTTACCTAGGATAATACCGGGTTTTTCGATTTCAATCGGGTGGCCGGTCGGGTCATCGACCGGAACCTGCTTGATCTTGACGGGTCGTCCAAGGTCCGCTAATTGTCCTGTCGCGAGGTTCTTAGCCAGTTCGGTCACCAGGCCCTCTCGCTGCGGGTCGATGCCGCGGAGCACAATGCCCTGCACGCTTGTTTGGGTCGTGAGCATGACCTGCGTGAGTACGAAGGGGGTGGCCGCCACGACACCCGGTACGGTCTCGATCTGTTTGGTGACCCGCTCGTAGTCGCTCATTTTCCCCGCCATCCGGTCCTGCACGATGATGTGGGCCGTTGTACCGAGGATCTTGGCCTGGATGTCTTCTTTGAAGCCCGTCATGATGCCGACCGTCCCGATCAGGGCCGCTACGCCGAGTGTGATCCCGGCAATGGAGACCACCGTGTTCAAGGAAATCGTCCGATTCCTGCGCTTTGCGCGCAGGTACCGCAATCCAATAAATATCTCGTAGGGGAGTGCCACTGCTATTTCTCTCGCCGAAGTTGGGGGAAAAGGACGACATCGCGGATCGATGCCTGGTTAGTAAGGAGCATGACCAGCCGGTCGATGCCGATACCTTCTCCTGCCGTCGGTGGCATGCCGCACTCCAACGCACGTAGGAAGTCCTCATCGACCAGGTGGGCCTCTTCATCGCCTGCCGCCCGCTGCGCCGCTTGCCGTTCGAATCGTTCGCGCTGATCGAGGGGATCGTTCAACTCAGAAAAGGCATTGGCAATTTCTCTCCCGGCGATATAGAGCTCAAAGCGATCCGTTAACGCAGGGTTCGAATCTTTGCGCCTGGCCAGCGGGGAAATTTCGATCGGGTAGTCGATGATGAAAGTCGGTTGAATCAGACTCGGCTCGACGGTTTTTTCAAAAATCGCATTGACGATATTGACCAGTGGCCACTTGGGATCGACGGCGACGCCTAGTTGTGTAGCCGCCGCAATCGCTTGATCTCTATCCTGCAAGACGGCGGGTGCGAGATGGTTCACTTCGAGAATCGATTGGTGGTAGGACCACCGGCGCCAGGGGGCAGTGAGGGTGATCTCCTTGCCTTGATAATCAATCACTGTCTTGCCGAGGATTTGCTGCGCCAGCCAGGAGACGAGTTCTTCTGTGAGGATGATCAGGTCCTGATAGTCAGCATAGGCGACGTAGAACTCCAGCATCGTGAATTCAGGATTGTGAATCGTCGAGATGCCTTCGTTCCGAAAGTTGCGATTGATTTCAAATACGCGGGGGAAGCCGCCCACGATCAAGCGTTTTAAATAGAGTTCCGGTGCGATCCGGAGATAGAGGTCGACGCCGAGAGCATTGTGGTGGGTGACAAAGGGTTTAGCTGCCGCACCCCCTGGAATCGGATGCATCATTGGCGTTTCGACTTCCAGGAAGCCCCGTTCGATCAAGAAGGAACGAATACCGGCGATGATTCGGCTACGCGTGACAAAGATGGTATGGACTTCCGGATTGGCGATCAAGTCGACATACCGCTGGCGATAGCGGGTTTCCACATCCGTCAACCCATGCCACTTTTCAGGAAGGGGCCTGAGGGCTTTACTCAGGAAGGTCAGCGCTGAAACCTCGACGGTGAATTCATTGGTCTTGGTACGAAAGAGGATACCGGTCACGCCGATCCAATCGCCGAGGTCGAGCTGCTCGGCCACGAGATAAGCCTGTTCCGAGATGAGATCTTTCTTGAGATAGACTTGCAGCCGGTCCGATCCGTCTTGTAGTACGGCGAAACCGGCCTTACCAAATCGGCGTAATGCGATGATGCGCCCCGCCAAAGTGCAGGAAATCTTCTGCTCCTCCAGGACCTCTTTGGTTTTTTCAGAATGAAGTTTGATCAATTGGCCTGCGCGGTCCTTCACGTCAAAGCGTGTGCCATAGGGGGCCACGCCTGCCTCACGCAGGAGGTCAAGCTTTTTAATCCGTTGTTGTTGCTGTTCGGTTAGTTCGTCCATGTGTGCCCTTTATTAATTCTCTTTCCCTGTTTGGCGGAGTGCCACAAAAAGTCAGCCCGCACTGTTATTGGCGTAGTGGAATCTCCACCGTGCCCCTGCGGGATGTTCGCGCGTTGCGTGATACTATCGTTTCCCAGCCTATTCGGAATCGAACTCGTCCGTACTGGACTGCTGATAGCTGAGCGCTGTTTTCCCGAGCTGTTTCATCTTCAGATAGGCTTCGATGAATCCGTCCAGATTCCCATCCATGATGGCAGCCACTTGTCCCGCT
>CAMBDY010000022.1 GCA_945865525.1 Nitrospira lenta
AGAAGGAGCCTGACAGCCATGGACCAGCCGAATGCCGAGTTGGATTTGCGGGGTGTGATTTGCCCCTACAATTTTGTCAAGACGAAGTTGAAGCTGGAAACGATGGAAGGAGGCGCGGTGCTCGCGGTGCTCTTGGATGCGGGCGATCCAATCAAGAATGTCCCGCGTAGCGTGAGGAATGAGGGCCACACCATCCTGTCGGAAGAGCTCGTTTCGGGGTCCTATCGCGTGCTCATTTGTCGCCGTGAAGGGGCGTAGCACGAGGGGGGGTTCCTCTTACTCGTTTCCTGTCGGTTCCCGCCCCATCGCCTGCAACCACAACCGTCACTGTTGAGTGTTTCGGTATTCGTGCCATCGCGCTGAGCAGGGCCTTCGGCCTTCCGCGAACGAGCGCTTCTTGGCTCGTGGTGAGATTCAGCGCGATAGCCACTTGCCTCATTGGCAGGATTTGCGCCAGGGCCTTCAGCAGCCGGGTAAGGGCGCCTGGATGCACGTAGAAGGCGAGGGTTCGTCGTTCGCTGCGGAAGGAGCAGAGGTATTTTTCGAGCTGAGGGCGGGTTGACGGAAGCTGTCCGTCGAAAAGAATCGCGTCGCCGGAGAATCCCGAGATCGCGGTCGCGGCCGTTATGGCAGAGGGGCCTGGAATGGTTTTGACCGGGATGCCTGCGTGATGGGCTGCCGCCACTAGCTGACTCCCCGGGTCGTAAATCACGGGGGTGCCGTTGTCTGACACGAGCGCGACATCCTGCCCTTGCGTCAGCCGCTGGAGCAGGAGTGGCACTTTCTCCTGGTGATTGAGCGGACCATAGCTCGTGAGGGTGGCGGTCATGCCATGGTGTGCGAGGAGCCGCTGGGTTGCGCGCGGGTCTTCAGAGGCAATAATCGATACGCGCTGCAGTACCGCAAGAGCCCGTAGCGTGATATCGTCCGGGTGGCCAATCGGTGTGCCGACGATGTAGAGTGTGCCGAACACGCACGGCGTGGCAGTCTGGCCGTGCAGATTTCGACCGTTTTGTTGACTCCCATCTCGCGCCATCGATATAATTCCCTAATTACCGTCCGGCTGTTTGTCCTGAAAAGTTGAGAGGATAGACCCCTATGACCTCCCTGTTTTTCGTGGTGACGATGGCTCTCTATTTTGCGGCCACCGTGTCCTTTCTTGCCTGTGTGCTCTGGCCCTCGGACGCCCTGTCAAAAGTTTCCCTTGGGATGACGGCGGTCGGGTTTGCCACTCATACGATCGCGCTCGTGGCCTGGATGGTCGGCGTAACAGACGTGTCGTTACCAGGGTTCTATGAAGCTTTGTCATTTTTTTCCTGGATGCTGATTCTCGTTTTCCTTGCCGTGGAGTTTCGCCATCGGCTGCACGTGCTGGGGTCCTTCATCGTCCCATTGGCGATGGTCTCGCTCGTTGCTGCTGCCGCCTTGCCGGATACGGCTCCGACCTTGGTCCCAGTGTTTCGAACCCTTTGGGTGCATGTCACCTTGAGCATGCTCGGTACGGTGGGATTTGCCGTGGCCTTTGTCGCTGGAGTCATGTATCTGATTCAGGACGGACTTCTCAAGTCTAAACGGGTTAACTCCCTGTATGTCAAATTACCCGCCTTGGATTTTCTTGACCATCTGAGCCAACAGTCGATCGTGCTGGGCTTTCCGCTCTTGACGCTGGGCATCATTACCGGCGCGCTGTCGGCTGAGTTTTCGCGGGGGGCCTATCTGAATTGGAATCCCGAGCAAACCTGGGCGCTGGTGACGTGGGTGTTTTATTTTGCCGTGCTGCTGGGACGGCTTACCATGGGCTGGAGAGCGAAGCGGGCGGCCTATTTAACGATCATCGGATTTGTCGGGGTGATTCTGACCCTTATTGGCGTGGTCCTGAAGAGTCACGGACCGGTGTCGTAATATGCACATTGTCGTTGTCGGCTTAAGCCATAAGACCGCCCCGGTGGAAATCCGCGAGAAGCTCGCGGTGCCTGAGAGCCGGCTGGGCGAAGCGCTGACCCGTCTCTGCTCCTACCCAGGGGTGCGGGAGGGGATCGTGCTGTCGACTTGTAACCGCGTCGAGGTCTATGCCGTCGTGGATGAGATCGAAGCGGGCTATGGGCGCATCCAGGAATTTCTGGCTGATGCGCACTTGTCGATTTCCTCGGAGCAACTCACGCCCCACCTCTTCTGGCACCACGGGGATCGGGCGATCACCCATTTGTTTCGCGTGACCTCCAGTCTCGACTCCATGATTGTCGGCGAGTCGCAGATTCTCGGGCAGGTTAAAGATGCCTTCGAGGTGGCGCTAGCGCATAAATCGACGGGCATCATTTTAAATAAGGTCGTGAAGAAGGCCATCTCCGTTGCCAAACGTGTCCGGACGGAGACGAAGATTGCCGAGACGGCGGTGTCGGTGAGCTATGCCGCAGTCGAATTGGCCAAGAAGATTTTTTCTGATTTAAGTGAGAAGACGGTCTTGCTGGTGGGAGCCGGAGAGATGGCTAAGCTGGCCGCCCAACATTTTATTGCTAGCGGTGTTCGGCACGTGCAGGTGACCACCAGAAATCCGCAACATGGATTGGAGCTGGCAGAACGGTTCGGGGGCGCCGCCGTGCCCTTCGAGCAATTTCGGGAGGGCATGGCCTCTGCCGATATCGTGCTGGTCTCCACCGGTGCCGCCCAGTATCTCGTGAGCGAGGATGACGTGCAGCGCTCCGTGCGGCAACGGAAGAATCGTCCGATGTTTTTGATCGATATTTCGGTTCCGCGCAATATTGATCCGGCCGTGCGCCATGTGGATAATGCCTTTCTCTTCGACATCGACGATTTGAAAGCGCGGGTCGAGCAGAATCGTGGTGGCCGTCTGCAGGAGGCCGAGAAGGCCGAGCGGATGGTGGTGGATGAAGTGGGGGTTGTCCGGCAATGGCTCCAGTCGCTGGAAGTGATTCCCACGATCATGGCGTTGCGCACTAAAGTCGATGATATCAGGCGCGTGGAGGTCGAGAAGGCCTTAGGGCGATTGGTGAATCTGTCTGGGCCTGATCGGGAACTGGTCGAAGCGATGGCCTCGTCGATCGTGAATAAGTTGATTCATCATACGATGGTGACGTTGAAGGCGGAGGTGAATTCTTCGGACGGGGCGACCTTCGTCGAGGTGGCGAGACGGTTTTTCAGTCTGGGGGACCCGGCCCTCACGACGGGTGAAGCGAATGCCGCTACGGCGTCGGAACCCGGCGCGTCGGCAGACGACGACAGCAAGGATCCGGCAGCGATGATTCCGAGAGCCGGTTCGAAGCGGGTGAATCAGTAAGCCGTCATTGGTATGGGAACTGCGAGCAAGGGACCGAAACTTTTTGTCTGCCCCAAGTGTCGAAAGACGTACTTGGGGCATGACCCCTTGCCGGATTGCCCGGCCTGTGGGTTCGATTACCGAGAGCGGGAAGGGGTGCGATGGGATGTGCTCGTGTATCTCCTCTCGATTCTCGGGTTGATCAGCTTTTTATTAGTTTCCTCGTCTTATCGGAGTTTCGTCAGTGGCACCCTGTCCCATGAGAGGCCGAGCGCAGGTTCTGCAGGAGCGGAGAAGCTGCCCGGCCGCGACGCGCCTACGACATTTTATACCCCGTATCAGGATGTGAGTCGGTGAAAGGGAGCCATGTCGAAAGTCAGTCATGAACGACTGTCCATTGTGCTGGGAACTCGGGGCAGTAAATTGGCGGTCCATCAAAGTGAATGGGTGCAGGCCCAGTTGCATGCGTTGGCTCCGCATGTGACGGTTACGTTGCGGCGTATTCAGACATCTGGAGACAAAATTCTCGATGTTCCGTTGGCGCAAATCGGCGGCAAGGGACTTTTCGTCAAAGAGATTGAGGAAGCCCTTTTGAGCGGTGAGATCGATCTGGCCGTGCATAGCATGAAAGATGTGCCAACGGAGTTGCCGGATGGATTGGCCATTCTCTGTGTGCCGCTTCGCGAGGATCCCCGGGATGCGTTGATCAGCCACGCAGGACGGTCGTTTGCGGATCTTCCGTTGGGGGCCAGAATCGGCACCAGCAGCCTTCGCCGTCAATCGCAGCTGCTGCACGCCAGGCCCGATCTTACGATCGTGATGTTGCGCGGGAATCTCGATACGCGTCTCAAGAAGTTACGGGAGGGCCAGTTTGACGCCATCGTGCTCGCCGCCGCCGGGCTCCGCCGATTGGAGTGGGGGCATGAGATTACGGAGTATATTGCGCCGGTGATCTGTTTGCCCGCCATTGGCCAGGGGGCGCTAGGTATTGAGGGGCGGACCGATGATCTCTTTATTCGCTCGTTGTTGAGCGGCTTGAACCATGCGCCAAGTCAGACTGCCATTCTGGCTGAACGGGCCCTGCTCCATCGGCTCCAAGGGGGCTGCCAGGTTCCGATCGCGGCCTATGCGACCTTGGCCGGGGCGCAAGTGAGTGTGGAGGGCGTGGTGGCCAGCGTGGACGGGAAGGAGCTCATTCGCGATCGGGCGGAAGGCAGTCTTCAAAACCCTGAGTCGACTGGCGTTCAGCTCGCGGAGCAGCTGCTTGAACGCGGAGCTGACAAAATTCTTCGCGCCATCTACGGGACGGTATGACGACACAGCGCAAGCCGGGGAAAGTGTATTTAGTCGGAGCGGGGCCTGGCGACCCGGGTCTCTTGACGCTGAAAGGCAAGGAATGTCTGGAACAAGCGGATGTCGTCCTTTACGATTATCTCGCCAATCCGGTGTTGCTCCAGTATGCGCCAGCCACGGCGCAGCGCTTATATATCGGCCGGCGGGGACGTGGGCAGTATCAAGACCAAGCCGATATTAATCGAGTGCTCATTGAACGGGCCAACGAGGGAAATGTGGTGGTCCGGCTCAAGGGTGGCGACCCCTTTGTGTTTGGGCGCGGGGGCGAAGAGGCGGAAGCGATGGCGGCAGCAGGTGTCGAGTTCGAGATTGTGTCTGGGGTGACGGCGGCCGTTGCGGTCCCGGCCTATGCCGGCATCCCTGTAACCCATCGTACCTTGGCGGCCACGGTGACATTTGTGACTGGCCACGAAGATCCAGCCAAACCGTCGGCGCTCTTGGAATGGCCGAAGCTGGCTAACATATCCGGCACCCTCGTGTTCATGATGGGCATGAAGAATCTGCCGTCGATCGTGGCCCACTTATTGGCGGAAGGGCGTGCCTCCGATACGCCCGTGGCGGCAATCCGCTGGGGGACTAAAGCCGATCAGCAGACCATCGTGGGGACGCTGACCGATATTGTCGGAAAAACCGATACCGCGCAGCTGGAACCGCCGACGGTGATCGTGGTGGGGGAGGTCGTGCGATTGCGAGGGCAGTTGAATTGGTTTGAAGCTAAGCCGCTCTTCGGCAAGCGAATTGTGGTGACTCGAGCCCAGGAGCAGGCGAAGGAATTTTCGCAGTTACTGGCGGCCTATGGAGCAGAACCGGTCGAAGTGCCGACGATTCAGATCGCGCCTCCGGCCAGTTGGCAGGCGCTTGATGAGGCGATTGCACGCCTCACGACCTATCACTGGCTGATCTTTACCAGCGTGAACGGGGTGGGGCCTTTCATGGACCGGCTCCATGCGGCGGGGAAGGATGCGCGGGCCTTGGCGAACCTTCGTCTCGGTGCCATCGGGCCGCGCACCGCACAGGAACTGAAGGCGCATGGAGTGATGGCGGATCTCGTGCCGGCCGAGTTTCAAGCAGAGGGGGTCATTGCGGCCTTCGCCCAAGTGGAAATTCGCGGGAAGCGGGTCTTGATTCCCCGTGCGGAAGTCGCGCGTGAAATCTTGCCAGAGCAATTGCGTGAGCGGGGAGCGGTCGTCGATGTCATTCCCGTCTATCGCACGATTGTGCCAGCTGTGGATGTCGCAATGCTGACGCAGCAGCTTCAGGAGGGGTTAGTGGCGGCGCTGACCTTTACAAGTTCCTCGACCGTGCGCCACTTCGTGGAGCTCTTCGGTGGGCCAGAAGCGGTCAAAGGGCTGGTGGCGCACGTCGTGATCGCCTGCATCGGGCCGATTACAGCCCGGACGGCAGAGGACCATGGGTTGACGGTGACGATCCTGCCGGCGGAAAATACCATACCGGCATTGGCCGAGGCCATTGTGAACCATTTCAGCACAGGGGCGCACGCGGCCCTTCCGATTCAGAGCTAGGCAAGCGTAGACGGTAAGAGTAGACAGACTGATTAGTAAGGAGGGCATCTCATGGTTGCAGTTAGGTCGTTCATGGTTCCGAGAGAGAAATTCATTACGGTTGAGCGGGATACGGATGCCCAGACCGCGGCGCGGATTATGCGGGATCGCGGGATCGGTAGCCTCTTTGTGACGAATGGGAAGGAAGTGATCGGGATCCTGACCGACACCGATATGGTTCGGCGGGTGGTCGCGGTGGGAGTGGATACCCACAAGACGACGGTCGAGCAGATCATGTCGGCGCCGATTTTGACAATCGAGGAGAATAAGACCCTCTTGGATGCTAACGATTTAATGGCGCAAACCCATCTCCGTCATCTTGGTGTGACGAAAGACGGGAAGTTGGTTGGCATGATTTCCGTCCGCGATCTCGTGGTGTTCTTAACGAATCTGCCGAGGAAGTAATTCGATGGCCTTTCCAATTCAGCGGCTCAGGCGCTTGCGGCAGCATGAGGGTTTTCGTCGGATGGTG
The DNA here is from genome assembly GCA_945865525.1 of Nitrospira lenta. Classification (GTDB taxonomy): domain Bacteria; phylum Nitrospirota; class Nitrospiria; order Nitrospirales; family Nitrospiraceae; genus Palsa-1315. Next base: position 6,662 of record CAMBDY010000022.1, read on the forward strand.
CGGGAGACGCGTTTGTCTCCCGACGATTTGATTTATCCGCTGTTCGTCGTCGAAGGGCAGAATCGACGGGAGGAGATCGCTTCGATGCCAGGCCAGTTCCGGCTCTCCGTCGATCTCTTGGTGAAGGAGGCGAGTGAGATTGAGGCCTTAGGGATTCCAGGCATCATCCTCTTTGGGATTCCGGATCGGAAAGATGCGAAGGGGACTGCCGGCTACGACCCGAACGGTATCGTGCAGCGGGCCGTGAAAGCGGTAAAGGACCATGTGCCGGGCCTGATGGTAGTGACCGATGTCTGTATCGACGAATATACCGACCATGGCCATTGCGGCGTCGTGAAGGATGGACGTATCCTCAACGATGAAACCTTGGACTGCCTTCGCGCGATGGCCCTCACGCATGCCCAGGCGGGCGCCGACATGGTCGCCCCGTCTGACATGATGGATGGGCGGGTTGCGGCGATCCGGGGGGAGTTGGATCAGGCGGGGTTTACTGAATTGCCGATCATGGCCTATGCCGCCAAATTTGCCTCCTGTTTTTATGCACCCTTCCGGGATGCCGCGGGGTCGAGCCCACAGTTCGGCGATCGGCAGTCCTATCAAATGGACTCGGCTAATCGCCGAGAAGCGCTTCGTGAGATCGCCCTCGATGTCGAAGAGGGAGCCGATATCATCATGGTGAAGCCGGCGTTGCCCTATCTTGATATCATTGCCGCCGCTCGGAGCCAGATTCTGCTGCCAGTGGCGGCGTATCAGGTGAGCGGGGAATACAGCATGATCAAAGCTGCCGCCAAGGCGGGCTGGCTCGATGAGTCGCGCGCCATGATGGAATCGTTGCTCTCAATCAAGCGGGCTGGGGCGGATCTCATTTTGACCTACTTTGCTAAAGACGCTGCGCGTCTCCTCCACTGACGACCATGCTGAAAGTTACGCGTGGGTTGTCCGGTGAACGTCCTCCGCTGGCCTATCCGGTCGCTACGATTGGCAATTTCGACGGCCACCACCTCGGCCATCGGGCCTTGTTGCGGACGGTGGTTGAGACGGCCAGAAAGGCACAGGGGACCGCGCTGGTGCTAACCTTCGCGCCGCATCCGGTGAAAATTCTTGCGCCCCATGTCGATCTTGGTTTTCTGACCAGTCCTGAGGAAAAGCTGGCGCACTTTGAAGCGGCGGGGATCGATGAGGTGGTGTTCCTGGACTTTACCCTCACCTTCGCGGCGATGAGCCCAGATCAATTTGCAGCGGAGATTCTACATCGGTCTCTCACCCTCGCAGAGCTGTTCGTGGGCAATCATTTTGCCTTCGGGAAGGGGCGGGCAGGCCATATCGGGGACTTGGTGCGGTTTGGTGGCCAGTACGATTTTCTCGTGCATCCCGTAACGCCTGTGATGATCGAGGGGGACGTAGTGAGTTCGACTAGAATTCGCCAGCTCATTCAGGCGGGGGAGGTCGATCGGGCGGCCACGTTGCTCGGGCGAACCTATGGCATCAGAGGCCCCGTGGTGCATGGGATGCACTACGGCCAGTCATTGGGCTGGCCGACGGCAAATCTGCGCATCCCGGCCGAGCGTGTCGTACCGCCTGACGGCGTCTATGCCGCGCGGGTGGTGCATGGGGCGGAGATCTATGACGCCATTGCCTACATCGGGACTCGACCGACTTTTGGCGCGGGCGAGCGGCTCATCGAGGTGAACCTCCTGGATCACTCCTGTAATCTTTACGGCCAGGAGATTACGGTACAGTTTGTCTCACGGGTGCGGGGCGACCATACCTTTGCCTCTGCCGATGAGTTGTCGGCGCAAATTGCCCGTGATGTGGAGCAGGCGCGGATTAGTTTGCGCACTCCGCCACAGAGCGTCCTGTAACCATGGCTGTTGAGTCAGCGATCATGCGACCACCCCCCAGATCCGCCGCGCGACCGGTCCTGTTGACCCAGCTCATTCGAACGGTGCGGCAGCATGGGCTGTTTATGCCGGGTCAGCATCTGCTCGTGGCGGTATCGGGCGGGCCAGATTCGATGGCGCTCCTATCGCTCCTGCATCGCCTGGTCCAGTCCTGGCGGCTCACGCTGACGGTCGTCCATTGCAATTATGGATTGCGGGGAACGGAGTCAGACGGCGACGAGTCCTTTGTTGACGAGTTCTGTCAGGCGCGACACCTGCCTCTGGTCATTCATCGGCCGACGCTCGCCACGCGACGGCAGCGTGCATCGCTGCAAGCGGCGGCTCGCGACGCACGCTATGATTTCATGAAGCAATTGGCGCATGAGGTGGAGGCTGACCGTATTGCGGTAGGGCATACGGCCAATGACCAAGCGGAAACGGTGCTCATGTGGCTGTTGCGAGGGGCTGGCATGGCTGGGTTGGCGGGGATGCCCTATGTGCGCGAGGATCGAGTGATTCGCCCGCTGCTGGCCTCGACCCGCCAGGAGGTGCTGGCCTATTTGGAGCGAGAAGGGCTGACCTATCGCCGGGATTCAAGCAACGCGAAGCCGCACTACCATCGCAATCGGATCAGGCAGGAGCTCCTGCCTGTCGTCACGAAGTTGGCGCCGGCTGCCGTGCGTTTGTTGCAGCGACACGCGGATGTCGTGCGCGAGGATGAACGATATCTGACAGATGTGACGAGTGATTTGGTCCGCAGGCTCGTCAGTCTGGATTCGAGAGGCGAGCAACGCGTCGATCGCCAGGCCTTCATTGTATTGTCGGTTGCGCTGCAGCGGCGGCTCGTTCGCGCCATCTTACGAACCTACGATGCCGAGGGCCGCGCCAGCAGCCTGCGCCTAGTGGAGTCCGTACGTCAGGTCGTGCTCACGGGAAAGAACGGGGCCCAGCTTTCGTTGAGGCAGGCCCGGGTGATTCTAGAGCAGGGCTCAGTGCGATTTTGTCCCGCGGATGAGGTGCGCACGGCTGAGGCTGGTTCTGGTGTGGCGCAGGGCGAGAGTCTGCGTCTTTTCGTGCCTTCAACGGTCTATTGGGCTGGAACAAATCAACAAATTCATGCAGAATACATGCTGCGCCGAGCGGCCGAGCAGGGAGGCACGATGTCGTCCTCGCATCGGGCTGTATTCGACGCCGATCGCTGCTCGGAGCCTTTAATGGTTCGGTCCTGGCGCGCTGGTGATCGATTCGTGCCTCAGGGGATGAAGGGGAACAGTAAAAAGTTACAAGATTTTTTTACCGATCAGAAGGTTCCACGTCCTCGACGTGCGGTGCTGCCCGTGTTGGTGGCCCCAGAAGGGATTCTGTGGGTGGTGGGCATGCGGCAAGATGAACGATTCGCTGTTCGCAGTGGGACGCGCAACTGTCTAGTGGTTTCGGTGACGCATCGAGGTTCAGAGAAGGGGTAGGGGAGCATGGAGCGAATTTTTGGGCGGCCAATCGTCACGCAGGAAGAAATGCGTGCGCGGATTCGAGAGCTAGGCAAGCAGATTTCGATCGACTATGCGGGTAAGGATCTCGTGTTGATCGGGGTGTTGAAGGGGGCCTATGCCTTCTATGCTGATCTCGCGCGCGCGATCCGGATTCCCCTCCGAGTAGACTTTCTGATGGTGACGAGTTATGGGTCCCGGACTAAAACATCCGGCAAGGTGAAGATGGTGACCGAGCTGACTGAGGAGATTAAAGGCAAAGATGTCTTGCTGGTGGAAGATATCGTTGACTCAGGATTGACGGCCCAATACTTGGTTAAGACCTTGGGAAAGAAGAAGCCCAAGTCGATTAAGATTTGCACCCTCTTGAGTAAGCCGGAACGGCGGACGATCGCTGTGAGTATCGCGTACGAGGGCTTCAGCATTCCAAATAAATATGTGATCGGGTATGGACTCGACTATCGGCAGAAGTATCGCAACCTACCTTATCTGGCGGTTTTGGATGTGGCGGAGGATCACGAATAGGCGCGTGCTAGCGCGGTTGTTAGTGGGAATGGGCTGTGGTAGCATCATAGGAGTTGCGTCGCGGTACTTATTCCCTGAGTGTAATGGATAAGGAGATATCTGGATGAATTCCAGAGCAAAGAATCTGCTATTTTGGGTCGTCGTCGGCCTCTTCATGATTTTACTGTTCAATCTCTTCAGTGTGCCAACCCATGCGCCTGAAGAAGAGGTGATTTTCAGTGAGTTCATGGCCAAGCTCGACAAAGGCGACGTCGAGCGGGTCATTATCAAGTCGAGCCACATTAGCGCTGTCCTGAAAGATAAGACCCGTATCAAAACCTATTCAGTGGAGTATCCTGAACTGGTAAAGGTCTTGCGGGAGCGTGGCGTACAGATTGAAGCGAAGCCACCAGACGAAAGCCCTTGGTACATTACCTTCTTAGTGACGTGGGGGCCGTTTGTGCTTTTTCTAGGCCTGTGGTTCTTCCTGATGCGGCAAATGCAGATGGGGGGCAATAAGGCGCTTTCGTTCGGGAAGAGTCGCGCCCGCATGTTGACGGAGGAACGGAAGAAAGTGATGTTCTCCGACGTCGCAGGCGTCGATGAAGCTAAACAAGAAGTGTTGGAGATTATCGAGTTTCTGCGGGATCCGCGTAAGTTTCAAAAGCTGGGGGGACGCATTCCCAAGGGCGTTCTGATCGTTGGGCCTCCTGGGACTGGGAAGACCCTGTTGGCGAAGGCGATTGCCGGTGAAGCGAGCGTACCGTTCTTTAGCATCAGTGGATCAGACTTTGTCGAAATGTTCGTCGGCGTTGGCGCCTCCCGCGTGCGCGATCTTTTTGAGCAGGGGAAAAAGCATGCACCCTGTATTATTTTCATTGATGAAATCGACGCCGTTGGACGGCTGCGTGGTGCAGGGTTGGGCGGTGGGCATGACGAGCGTGAGCAGACGCTCAATCAATTGCTCGTTGAGATGGACGGATTCGACACGGCCGAAGGTGTAATTCTGGTCGCGGCCACCAATCGGCCTGACGTTCTCGATCCGGCCTTGCTCAGGCCTGGACGTTTTGACCGGCAAGTCGTCGTGAACCGCCCAGACTTACGGGGCCGGACGGAAATTCTCAAGGTCCATACGAAGAAGGTGCCAATCGCCACGGACGTGGCGCTGGAAAAAATCGCGCGTGGGACGCCGGGCTTCTCAGGTGCCGACCTAGAGAACTTGGTTAACGAAGCGGCGCTCTGGGCTGCCCGACAGAACAAGACCGAAGTCGAAGTCGTCGACTTTGAGATGGCCAAAGATAAAGTCTTGATGGGGGCCGAGCGTAGGAGCCTTATCTTAAGCGACGACGAAAAACGGACGACGGCCTATCATGAAGCTGGCCATGCGCTCATCGCCAAGCTGATTCCTGGAACGGATCCAGTCCATAAAGTCACGATCATTCCTCGCGGTCGCGCCTTGGGCGTGACGATGCAGCTCCCAACGGACGACCGGCACAATTACTCGAAGGAGTTCTTGTACAACAATCTGGCCATTCTCATGGGCGGGCGTGTCGCGGAGGAGCTGGTCTTGAAGGACATGACGACCGGAGCGGGCAACGATCTTGATCGGGCGACGGACCTTGCGCGTAAGATGGTCTGCGAATGGGGCATGAGCGAAAAGCTCGGTCCGCTGACGTTTGGCAAAAAAGAAGAAGAAGTGTTCCTTGGGCGTGAGTTGGGGAGCCGGCGTGATTTTAGCGAACAGATCGCGCAGGAGATCGACCAGGAAGTCAAACGGCTGGTGACCGAAAACTACGAGCGGGCGAAGCGGCTGCTCACGGAGCACATGGCTAGTTTGAAGGGGTTGGCGGAGGCACTTCTGGAAAAAGAGGTGTTGGACTCAGCCGATATCGACCAGATCATTTTGCAGTCCACATCGCAAACAGTTCCTGCCTAATTTATGCACTGATTTGGGCCGCCCTGCCGGGGCGGCTCGGCAGTCCAGTCGAGTTGTCCTCAACGAGAAGGCCTCGGGTGGACTTTTTCCGCATTCCGGTATACGGAGGAGCCGTCGCTTGCTGGCAGACTACGCAACATTGACGAGACGGGCCACGGATCGGCTGATTGAGTTTCCCGGTCGCCCGCTCATAATGGGTGTGGTCAACGTCACGCCGAATTCATTTTTTGATGGTGGCCGCTACCTGGAACCCGCCGCCGCCGTGGCCCATGCCCTGCGCTTAGTCGACGAAGGGGCCGATCTCTTGGATATCGGCGCAGAATCGACGCAGCCTGGGGCGGACCCAGTTGATGAGGCTGAAGAACGCCGCCGTGCCATTCCCGTTGTGGCCGCCGTGGCCAAAGCCGTCAGGGTTCCCATTTCCATCGATACCTCGAAAGCGACGGTTGCGCAGGCAGCGCTCGATGCAGGAGCCGCCCTGGTGAACGATGTCACGGCCTTGCGAGGCGATGGCGCGATGGTCGAGATTATTGCCCGCATGGGGGCTGGGATTGTTCTGATGCATATGCGTGGGACCCCGCGCACGATGCAGCAGGAGCCTCGGTACGAGGATGTGGTGGGCGAGCTGGCTACATTTTTCAACGAGCGCATCCATTTCGCCATATCACGCGGGGTGGCGCACACACAAATTGTGCTTGACCCGGGCATCGGGTTTGGTAAGCTCCTCGAGCATAATCTGACACTCTTGGCGCAACTCGATCAGTTCACACGTTTGGGCTGTCCGCTGCTAGTGGGCGTTTCACACAAGGCGTTTCTCGGACAACTCGTAGATCGTCCGGTGCAGGAGCGCCAGTGGGCGACGGCGGCAGCGGTGGCGATGGCGGTCGAGCGTGGAGCCGGAATCCTTCGTGTGCACGATGTCCGCGCGATGCGCGAGGTGATGCAGGTGACAATGGCAATCGGGCATGCAACGGGCCGGCCTATGAAAGCACAACATGCGTAAATTGTTTGGCACGGACGGGGTGCGCGGGGTCGCGAATCTCGATCCGATGACCAGTGAGATCGCGATGCAGCTGGGACGGGCCGCAGCGCATCTGTTTATGCGCCGGGCCGGACGCCATCAGATCGTCATTGGGAAGGATACCCGCATTTCCGGTTATATGCTGGAATCGGCCTTGACCTCCGGGATCTGTTCAATGGGGGTAGATGTGTTGCTGGTCGGTCCGATGCCGACTCCGGCGATTGCCGTGCTCACCAGGAGCCTCCGCGCCGACGCGGGGGTAATGATTTCAGCGTCGCATAATCCCTATCAGGATAATGGCATCAAGTTTTTCTCCGGCAACGGATTCAAGTTACCCGATGAGATGGAAGCGCGTATTGAGGAACTCATCACCTCAAATGAAATCGCCCATCTCCGGCCGACGGCCGATGCCATCGGCAAGGCCTATCGCATCGACGATGCCGAGGGGCGCTATATTGAATTTGTAAAGCGATCCTTGCCAAAGACCATGGACTTTAAGGGGCTCAAGATCGTGGTCGATTGCGCCAATGGCGCCGCCTACAAGGTCGCGCCGAAAGTCTTACGCGAGCTCGGGGCCACGGTCGAGGTGATCGGCGATAGGCCGAACGGGATGAATATCAATGCTGGCTGCGGAGCCGTCCATCCTGAATTGCTGCAGCAGGCCGTGTGTGAGCGGGGGGCGCATCTCGGGGTGGCGCTGGACGGAGATGCGGATCGCGCCATTTTCGTCTCCGAGCAGGGACGCATTTTGGGTGGTGACCATATCCTGGCGATGTTGGCGCTCGATCTGCATCGGCAGGGACAATTAGCCAAGCAGACGGTCGTAGGGACCGTCATGAGCAACTTTGGGCTGGAGCGGGCTATGGCGACGGCTGGCATTACACTGGTGCGGACTGCCGTCGGTGATCGATATATGCTCGAGCGGATGTCAGCTGACGGGTATACCTTAGGGGGGGAGCAGTCCGGTCATTTCATCTTCCTCGATCATCATACGACCGGTGACGGGTTGCTCTCGGCGCTACAAGTGTTGTCGCTGATGAAGCGTACCGACAAATCCTTGCAGGACTTAGCGCAGGCCATGACCGCCGTTCCGCAAGTCTTGCTCAACGTGGCGGTGGCGAAGAAGCCGGACTTGGCTACGGTCCCTGAGTTACAACAAGCCATTCGTGAGAGTGAACAGCGCCTTAACGGCAGCGGACGGGTGTTGGTGCGTTACTCCGGAACCGAACTGCTCGTGCGGGTGATGGTGGAGGGCGAGCGCGACGATCAGATTCGCGACGTGGCCAATCGACTGGTCGAGGTTGTGAAGGCCCATTTGGGCTAAGCGTCCTTGCGAGAGCCCTACGCTGCCGTCCCGCCGGGTTGTTTCACGCGCGGACTTTTCCTCGGATCCTTGACTCCCTATTGACCCAGCCTTCCTCGCTCCTGCTGCTCCTCTTCTTCCTTGCCCCGCTCAGCTTGGTCCTCCTTGAATGATTGTGGACGCAGTAATCGCTTGCACTGTGCCGCAGTTCCCGCTACAAGACTCCTCTATGGTCCCTACTGTTGAATGGAAAGACGGCGCAGTTCGGTTGCTTGACCAAAGTCAGCTTCCTGGGAAAGTGGTATTTCTGGATTGCCGGGACTACCTCACGGTGGCACGGGCTATTAAGGAGCTCGTCGTGCGCGGGGCGCCTGCAATTGGCGTGACGGCAGCGATGGGCGTTGCGATTGGATCGCAATCAATTAAAACAACATCTTATGATGACTTTGTCAATGCGGTACATGATATTTGTGATTGCCTCGTTGCAACTCGGCCGACCGCAGTCAATCTCTGTTGGGCCATTGAGCGGATGAAGCGGAGATTATCAGCATTGCGAGAGCTGCCGGTGGCCGATATCAAGCGGTTGCTGGTGGAGGAGTCACAGCGAATTCTGGATGAGGACATCGCGCTCTGCAAGGCGATAGGCCAACATGGCGCGACGCTGATTGCGAGCGGCCACACGGTCCTGACCCATTGTAATGCCGGTGCGCTGGCGACGGCGGGCTATGGTACGGCGCTCGGGGTGATTCGCGCAGCCTGGGCGCAGGGGAAGGCAATTCAAGTGATCGCGGATGAGACTAGACCGGTGCTTCAAGGGGCGAGGCTCACGGCCTGGGAATTGATGCAGGACAAGATTCCTGTGACGCTCATTACGGATAATATGGCCGGGACTCTCATGCGGCAGGGGAAAATTCAACTCTGTATCGTGGGGGCCGATCGCATCGCGGCGAACGGGGATGTGGCGAATAAAATTGGTACCTATTCAGTTGCCGTATTGGCAAAGGCCCATGGCCTTCCCTTCTATGTGGCCGCGCCGTATTCCACGATCGATTTAAAGACGCCGACAGGCGCAGACATTCCGATCGAAGAGCGGAATCCCCTGGAAGTCACCACCCTGCACGGAAGCCACGCGATCGCACCGGCGGGAGTCGCGGTCTATAATCCGGCTTTCGACGTGACACCGGCCGCATTGATCACCGGGATTATTACCGAACGGGGCGTCTTTCGTCCGCAGGATCTGGCCGCGCACTTCGCCTGACTAAAGCCTCGCGCCCTTGCAAGGCTGGTAGCCCCTCCTTATAATAAGTTCGTCAATTGCACTATTTTTATCATTAGCGCGGAGGATGAGTTCAAGCGATGAGTGAACGAACATTAGCGATTATCAAGCCGGATGCCGTGAAGAAGAATGCCATTGGCGATATTATGGGCCGCTACGAAACATCCGGGCTGACACCGGTAGCCATTCGGATGATGCAGTTTTCAAAATCCACCGCCGAGGGATTTTATGCCGTGCACAAGGCCCGTCCATTTTTCGATAGCCTCTGCACGTTCATGTCCTCCGGCCCGGTCGTGGTGGTAGTGTTGCAGGGCAACAATGCGATTAAGAAGCATCGTGAGCTGATGGGTGCGACGGATCCTGCCAAGGCCGACGCGGGGACGATTCGCAAGGCGCATGGCGCGAATATCGAGTTCAACGCCGTGCATGGCTCCGATTCTCCGGAGACCGCCCAGTTCGAGATTGCCTATTTCTTTCCTGCGATGGAAATCGTCGGGTAGGCATTAGCTGGTCAGTGCGACCCACTGCGTCACGTGAGCCTGGCCGTCTTCACAAGGAGCGTGCATGATTCCGAAAGATCTCCGGTACCATCAAGAGCATGAATGGGTGCGCGTAAGCGGCACGCAAGCGACGGTCGGCATCAGTCATTTTGCGCAGGATGCGTTGGGTGACATTGTTTTCATCGACATGCCGAAGCCTGGTGCCGTCGTCAGGGCGGGACAGCAGATCGGTGAAGTCGAGTCGACCAAGACGACCTCCACAATCTACACGCCCGTGAGCGGCACGATCGCCACGATGAATACCGATTTGAAAGACCATCCTGAACGGGTGAATGCCGATCCCTATGGTACAGGCTGGATGGTCACGATTGATCTCTCTCATGTCGGTGAAGTGGACACGCTGATGACGGCCGGGCAGTACGAGGACTTTCTCTCCACGCAAAAGCATTGATTCGCTCCCATGTCTAAACACATTGCCATTGTCGGCGCGGGGCCTGGTGGGTATGTCGCGGCGATTCGGGCGGCCCAACTGGGTGCCCGCGTCACCGTCATTGAGTCTCATGCGCTGGGTGGCGTCTGTTTGAATTGGGGCTGCATCCCCAGTAAGGCGCTCCTCTCAGTCGTCGCGCTAGGCGACAAGGTCAAGCAATCAGCGGACATGGGACTCCTTGTTCACGGACCAGTTTCGTACGATCTGGCCAAGATGGTCGCCAGAAAGAACAAGGTCGTCGCGGCGCTTGTAAAGGGTATTGCCACCCTGTTCAAGGCTTGGAATATCGAGCAGGTCCAGGGGCGCGGATCACTGCGGGATCGGCAGACGGTGACGGTGGCCGCAGCCGATGGTGCGTCGAGGGATATTCAGGCCGATGCGATTGTGATTGCGACCGGGTCGTGCTGGCCAAATCTGCCCCAGTTTCCCATCGATGGGCAGCAGGTCCTCACCAGTCAGCATCTCTTAGACCAAGAGCGGATTCCGACCAGTCTGTTGATCGTGGGTGGGGGCGTCGAAGGCTGTGAGTTCGCGTCGCTCTACAGCAGTCTGGGGACGGCGGTCACGATCATTGAAGCGATGCCTCGTGTGCTGCCGCTAGAGGATGCGGATATTTCATCGATGATGGAGCGGGAGCTCACGAAGCGCGGTGTAACGGTGATGACCGGGAAGACCGTTGAGCGATTCGAACGTGCATCGGCGCACATCACTGTTCATCTGAACGATGGCACGCAGGTAGCGGCTGAGAAGGTATTGGTCTCAGTGGGTCGAGGGTTGAATAGTGCGGGTATCGGCCTGGAACAGGTAGGAGTACAGACGGGACGGCGGGGGGAGATCCTCGTTAATCACCGGATGGAAACCACCGTACCGGGGATCTATGCAATCGGCGACGTGGTGGGGACGGTCATGCTGGCCCATGTGGCCTCGGCGCAGGGCAAGGTGGCGGTTGAGAACATTATGGGGCATGAGGCGGCGGTCCGCTACGACGTGATCCCTGCTGGAATTTTTACCCTTCCTGAAATCGGTCGTGTGGGTGTGACGGAGCAGCAGGCCCGGGAGCGCACCCAGGCGTCCGGACAGAACCCAGACAACTCGGTCACGGTGGGACGGTTTCGGTATGCAGGTGTGGGGAAGGCGCAAGCGACGGGGGAGACAACAGGATTGTTCAAGGTCATTGCCGAGTTGCCGAGCGGAAAAATTCTGGGTGTCCACATCATTGGCGCCCATGCCGCTGATCTGGTGCATGAAGCCGCCATGGCTATGCAGGTCGGTGCCACGGTGACGCAAATGGCAGAGATGATCCATGCCCATCCCACATTGGCCGAAGGTCTGATGGAAGCGGCGGAAGACGTCCAAGGCAAGGCGATTCATCAAGCGAACAGGAAGGACGTCCAACGTCCTCATGTCATCGTGTCCTAAAGTCATGCACGCGATACATTGCGAGAGGTGCACGAGGGTGGTAAGAAGCAGTGTGAGCAGATTGGACCACTGGTCATGGTGACGGCCGGGACCAGTTCTCTAGCGAAGAGGAAGCAGGCGACATGAGTGAACTCTCCCGCCAACTGGATCTGATCCTCCGTGGAGTTGTGGAGGTCATTCAACGGGCTGAACTTGAGTCCAAGCTGGCCATGTCCTTAAAGGAGAACCGGCCACTGCGGGTGAAAGCCGGTTTCGATCCGACGGCACCAGATCTGCATCTGGGCCATACGGTTTTGATCCACAAGCTCAAGCACTTTCAGGAACTCGGACATCAGGTCATCTTTTTAATCGGCGATTTCACTGGCATGATTGGCGATCCTACTGGCCAGTCGGACACCCGCGTGGCCCTTTCCAAAGAAAAAGTCCTGGAAAATGCCAAGACCTACGAGCGGCAGATCTTCAAGATCCTTGATCCGGCCAAAACCCTAGTGGAGTTCAATAGCCGCTGGATGAGCCCGATGACGGCGGAGGAATTGATCCATCTGAGCGCGCATAGCAGCGTCGCGCGGATGCTCGAACGAGACGATTTTCATAAGCGGTACCATGAGCAGAAGCCGATCAGTATTCATGAGTTCATGTACCCGTTGGTGCAGGGCTATGATTCCGTCGCACTCAAGTCCGATGTCGAGCTGGGCGGTACGGATCAGAAGTTTAATCTGTTGATGGGACGGGAGCTGCAACGAGACTATGGGCAGGCGCCGCAAGTGGTGATTACGATGCCGTTGCTTGAGGGGACGGACGGTGTGAAGAAGATGAGTAAGAGCGTTGGAAACTATATCGCGCTCGAAGACAGCCCGAATGAGATGTTCGGAAAGCTCATGTCGATCAGCGATGTGCTGATGCTCCGCTACTATGAATTACTCACGACAGAGGATTTGGCGGGCGTGAAGGCCGCGCACCCCATGGAGGGAAAACAGGCGCTCGCGGCCTTGCTCGTCGCCCGGTATCACGGGGCGGAAGCGGGGCAGCAGGCGAGGGCAGCCTTTCAGCAGAAGTTCTCTGAGCGCGAGTTTCCTGCAGAGCCTGATGTGCGCGTGACTTTGACCCAAGACGACCTGCGAGAGGGTCAGACGATCAGTCTCGTCGATCTTGTGACCAAGACAGGGCTGGTGCCAAGCAAGAGCGAGGCCCGTCGGTTGATTATTCAGGGCGGACTCGAAGTCGATGAGCAGAGGCAGAGCGATGCCACGGCAGTCGTATCCATTGTGCCAGGGAAACTCTATCGCTTGAAAATCGGGAGACGGAAGTTTGCGACAGTTGAATTGTCACGGCAATGACGAAGAGTTTCTTGACTTGGCCTAGGGGCCCATCGTAGGATTCGGGTAAGTGAGCGGGCGTAGCTCAGTGGTAGAGTCCTTGCTTCCCAAGCAAGTTGTCGTGGGTTCAAATCCCATCGCCCGCTCCAACACGTTTAACCGCTGGGGCCTCGTGGCTATTCCTTTCATCTTCGTCGTTTCGGTTCCTATCACGGTTGGGTTTAAACTCTTTCTCACTTCTCTCAAGTCCGGTTCGGTCTGCGTTGTCAGGGAATAATCTGCGCCTCAATTTTCACCGTACCATTGGGCGCGTAGAGGCGGAGAGAGCAGGGGCCCTGTATTGGGTCAAGCACTATAACGCTTTTCCAAATCCGGTGCCCCCAACGACCAACAACCGGCTTCACCGTGATGGCGGTGCTCACACTACAAGCCGTCACGCTCCCTCCGGCCAAAGGATGGTCGGCAAATCGTTCAAAGCGAAGCTGTGAGTCAACTGTGACTAGGTCGAGAAGAGGCCGGACAATCTCGATGGCACCACGCAAAATACGAGAGGAAAAGTATCGATATGGAAGCACGTCACTCCAAACGAGCTGCTCCGTGTACGTCAACGGAACAAGCGATGCCCCAATCGCAAGAACGAATAACGCCGTCTCCGTGTGCCCCATGTAACTGAGTACCGTAAATGTACCTTCATTGATGGCGATCCAAGCACAGGCACCGGTTGGAATGGATTCAATAAATAGTGTTCCGGAAAAATCCACGGTCACGACCCATTTCTCTTCCCAGGTGCGGGTCGCCGTATGTACTTGAAAGCGGAAGCACTTGCCAATAGGAAAGCTCAGGGCACTCACGAGTCGGTCGTCGGCATTTAGGTTTTGGACGTGCATCCATGTTTCAGGACCGGACTGTTGAACAAGGACGAGTGGCTGATCCGCAGAGGCCCGCTGGAGAAACCGGGTAAACGTGGGCGCGAGGGTATGTGCCAAGCGGTCGGGTCCGCTCTGTACCTGAAAGTGTACATGCGGCTCCACCGATCTACCGGAGTTTCCGCAGAGGCCAATACAGTCCCCTCGGCGGACCATGTCACCCACACGGACACGAATACTTTTTGGACTCAAGTGTGCAAGAACAGAATAGGTCTGCGAGGCATGCCGCAGCACAACCTTATTCCCCCAATTCTCTTTGGTATTAATAAACCCCAGTGCATTATCCTCAACCCAGTTCACCACTTCGACGACCGTGCCGTCTGCCGGTGCAAGCACGGGTAACTGATAAGCATAATAGTCCGTTAGCTGCTGCCCGGTATGACGGAAACTCTGTCCCGTTTCATCGTGCACAAGGAAGTCCCACGCATAGCTCCAAGGTCCCTTGTGCGTATGCGCCCCATGCACGCCTTGCGATACCGTCCATTCACCATAAAAGGGAAAACTAAATCGAACCCCCCCATAACTGCCAAATCGCTTGACTTGTGTGACGGCAAAATCAAGATTTTCCTCAGGTGTACCTGGGAGAAAGGTTACCAGCTGCAAGGTGGGGCTGAATTCGCGAAACTTCATTGCATAGAGCACGAGTAAGCCCGTCATGATAAATGGTGCCGTGAGCAGCGGGAGACCTGATGAGCCTAAGAGGGCGTTGCCAGCGAGCCCCATGAGGGCACAAAGCATTGCGCCCGTGCCAGCCAGGACATAGGACCAGGGACTGGGGATCACGAAAACCCCACCCAAAGCCATCGCAGTTAACATCAGGTTTACCCCAAACATACCCGAGTTGAGGATCTCTGGCGCCACTCCGAGACCAAGTAGGAACACCACTCCCACGGCATAGCCCAGTACGGCGAAAATGGCTAATAACCGGGAGACAAGCAGAAGACTGAGAAAGATGAGGGCCCCCGCCTCAACGCTGGGAATGAACAAAATAGCCCCGACTGCACGAAAAAAAATCTCGAGCAGTGATGGTACCGTCACTGGCAAGGTATTGCCTATAAGACTAAGAAATTTAGGATGTAGGCCGAGGCTCGTCGCCGAGGTGCCTGCTAAATAGCAGAGATGAGTAACAAGAACAAAGGGGAGGCTTAGAATAGGGAGCTGGACATAATAACTCATAAAACTGGTCAAACTCACTGTGACCAGCAACGTGAGGAGACTACCGACCAAAATCAGAATGAACAATGACCCGGTAAGATCGTACCGATAGGCCAGTGCGAGCCCCAACAACAGGGCATTGAATCCATAGTGCCCTGTCCGAATGGTGTCATGATTAAATTTGAACAGTAGCGCAAGCCCATTCGAGGCCAAGACTGCGCAGCAGCCCGCCAACCCCATCTTAAAATCGAGGAAAGTAACCCCTAACGCTATCCACCCGGTGAGGTGGCGCTTGGTAAACAAAATTTGCGCATAACTAAGGAGCGTCGCATCGTACCAAAACTTCAAATGCGTACCCAGCCGCGCTAGCATAGTAGGTTAGCTCGCTCCCGATTGTCCAAGCCGAGAGGGGACACGTTCGCGATGAGCGAGATCCTCAATGGTTTCACGTTCACGGATCAAGTCGACTTCCCCTTGTTCGCTGATCAGGACCACGGCAGGGCGCGCTTGGATCCATTGCATCCACTGGGACGTGTTATAGGCCCCCACGGGTTTAATGAGAACGCGATCGCCGAGCCCCAAGGGTGGAAGCATGACCGTGTCACGCACAACATCAATGTTCATGCAGAGGGGCCCGTAGACCACACTTTCCTCCATAAATCCCGAAAAACTTTGCGCAGGAATCACTTGATGGCGATACCACGTGGCGGTATACAGCGCATTTAACCCGACATCGAGCACCACGCCACGCATACCGATGGGCAAGGGCTTGGTTGCCACCACCGTTGCAATCAGGGAACCGGCTTCATCCACCAACGCGCGGCCTGACTCAAGGATAAGGAGTGGGAATCCAGCGGGGCGAGACTGCAACGCTAAGAGCTCGCTACATATTGCCTCGGCATATTGATCAAACGAGGGCGTAATTTGTTCCCCCGCAAGATATTGGGCCTGCAGCGTATTGGTGGAAGCAAACCCGCCCCCCAAGTCCAAATAGGTGAGCTCTATGCCAAAGTCTGCTTCAATCTCCTGGGTAAACACGGTGAGCTTCTTAGCTTGTCGACGATACACTTCAGGATCTAAAATGAAGGTTCCGACATGGCAATGGAGCCCCCGCACAATTAGCTTCCCTGACTCAACGGCTAAGCGAACCGCGTCACGGGCCTCACCATTTTCAAGATTAAACCCAAAGCGATTCCAGCTTTGAGGTAGTCCGGCATCGAGATTAACTCGAAAGCCAACGGTGAGCGGACGCCCCAAATCATCCGCAATATCGAGCATGGTTTCGAGTTCATCGGTGCAGTCGAGGTTGATAATGGCCCCCTCGGTGACAGCCCGACACAAGGCGGCTTTCGATTTAAAGGGCCCATTAAAAATAATATGCGGCCCCGCGATGCCTTGACGGCGCGCCATCGCGTACTCAAACTCAGAGACCACCTCAGCCCAAGCACCCTCTTGGTGAAAAACCGCGCAAATGCTCTGGAGATAGTTTGTTTTGTAGGACCACGCGAACTGCACCTTGGGATAGCGCACCGTAAAGGCCCGGCGTGCCGCACGATACTGGTGTCGAAGGCTACGCTCAGAAAAAACAAACAGCGGGGATCCATACTGTGCAACCAGCTCGCTCACCGCGACACTTTCGATGGCCGTCATGGCTTCGAGCGCGGCGGTTCGCCCAAACGGATTCATCTGGTAGGGTTGCTGGGGCTGGATGATAGGTCGCTCATATCGTTCTTTCATCGTGGTCCTCCCGTCGAATTTCTCCGATAGCTGTTAAGCGGTCAAACTCTGCTGGGTCGCAAATCATGTCTTGCGCATATCGGACATATCGTAGCCCGGCGGCGTAGGTGGTAAACGGCTGAACAACTTCGCCCAGTGCGGCGCGCACAGTCGCAAAGGGTAGATTTTGTCCCGCGGCCGTGGCGAGATGAATCCACGCAGGGAAGCGCGGGTTGATCTCTAAAAGATACCACTGGCCATCTCGCGCAGCCTTGAGCACTTCAATTTCAATTGGCCCGCGCCACCGTAACCCGGTAAAAATATCCTGGACGAGGGTGAGCAACGTGGGGTCATGGATTGTTACGCCACTCCAGGCCTTCCCTGTGTTTGAGAGGATGACTTTGCGCATGGCGACGGCGCCAAGCATTTTCCCAGTGGAATCGCCAAGCGCCGCCACATTGAACTCAATCCCCGTGAGATACTCTTGAACAATCACCGGCACGCCCCACCGCATTGCAAGCCTATCAAAGTAGCCTGCGGCTTGGGCCGGAGTATAGGCCACATAGGCCTCGCAGAAACATCCCTTGACGACAATAGGAAACGGAAGACCCGCGAGGCCCTGTGCGGCATGGCCTCGCGTAAAGACCACGCGTGTTTCCGGCACAGCCACTCCACAGCGTGCGGTCAATCCAGCGAGATTGGCTTTAGTCCGGGCCACCAATTGCTCTTCGGTCGGTAGTAAAGTGTGGATCCCCTGCGCAGTGAGAAAGGATTCGAGACGGATGAAGCTCTGGAGTTCGCTGTCGAGGCAGGGAATAATGAGATCGAGTGGAGTCTGGGTAGCTACGTGTGACAGGCGCGCCGTAAGTGCGGCGAGCCCCTGAGACGGATAGGGCAGTAAATACGAGGTATCGACTAGCCCTGGCACATAGAGTCCCGCGTCAAGGGCATCATAGGCAAGCGCCACCACCTTGCCCGTAAAGGCAGGCACGGCGCGTAAACTACGAATGACGGGGGCACCCGCGGCCAGGTTCTCGGATGAGTTGAGCCCGGTGACAGCAATGTTCTGAGGATATACTTGCCCTTTTTCAGGTGACAAGTCCTAGCCATTTCACTCGGCGCATGAACTCCATTAGGTCTCGCTCGAGAGTTCGCGTATCAACTTCAAACCGTTCGAGCAGCGCAGCGCGCAGGCGGTCAGGGCTCTCATCAGCCTTCCAAGCCGTAATAATAGCCACGGCCACCGGGTTCAGCGTGTAGGCATAGCCTGTTCCAGGGTCAAACAGGGACCCCGCCGCGCTCACCGACATCGTAGACCACCGTGCGCCGTCTACACGAGTATCCATTCACGCTCCCCGTGGCTATTTGCTTCCTTTACGAACCTCTGTCCACCCCGCCAGGCCACGTGGATTGCCAGGACTCACGGTCAAGATATCATCAAACAACTGGGAGGCCTCTTTCTTTTGACCCGCTTTCAAATAGGTATAGGCCAGGCCGATTTTGAGTTCGAGGTCAGCAGGGTAGAGCTCAAGCAGCTGCTTGTAGGAGGCTTCTGCTCCCGCATAGTCCTTGGCCATAAACTTCGCAAAGGCGACCCGTCCTATCACAGCAGCGTTTTGCGCATCGAGCTGTAAGGCTGCCGAGCCCTCCGTGACAACATCATCCCATTTGGCTTTTGCGGCTAACGCCCCAAGAAGACCGAGGCGGGGCTCAAGCGCTGCCGGTCGAATCGCGATTGCCGCACGATACGCGTCTTGGGCGTCAATGTACGCTGCGGAAATACTATACAAATACGCGAGCCGAAGGGCCGCTTCATAGTAACCAGCTTCACGGGCGAGCGTCACTTTTGTTGTTTTAATGGCACCAATTAAGTTGCCCGCATATTCCTGCTTATACGATTCAGCAAACTCCGCTTGCGTTTTGACTAAATCCGCCGCAGAGCCTGTCGATACTAGGCCGCCCCCGAGTAGAACTGCTATGAGACTGAGTCCCATGATGGTAGGTGAATAGGACGACATAATTTCTTCCTCCTCTGTATGATTACTGCATTTAATACGACGGGAGTGGCGTTGAGTACCCAAACGTGCTCATATACTGTTGATAGGCAATCCCTGGTGTTGCCGGGTTGTTATTCGTATCGCCAGGCCTCGCTTTGACTGTTCCGATTTGAAAGAATATCGTGCCGCCTTCAGCTAAGGTGTACGACAAATCTGTCTTATACCCTCCCATTAAGCGATCGGTTAAATTCCAGATCGCTGCCCCATCGGCTTCAATTGGCAACTGCTTACGACCCCACCAGCCTGTGATGGCACCGGTAAACCCGGGAATGCTCGACGGTGAGATCGAAATTTTCTGCTCAAAGGCGACGGTCTCCCTGCCCCCAAAAGTCGCTCCAACTGGCGCCTGCTTGCCAGATGAACGATGGAACCAGCCTTTACTTTCGACCGACAGCCACGAGGTCAATGAGCCCCCAATGCGCAAGGTAGCTTGCGCAATCCCAAGGTGTGAGTCGGCATTGTAATCCGAATACCCACCGGACAGCCCTATGAAGACTGGGCCCAGATGCTGGAGCTCGGCATAAATGACTTTCCCGTCTTTCGTACTAGTCCCTGAATACGTATTATTGTAAACCTGCGCTGCATGGAAGTTTATGGCATAGCGTGACGTGACATTCGCTACGAGCCCGAGATTGACAGCGTTTTGACGGGTGGAACCAAAAGCTCCAAACGCAATGTCCGTATAGGTAAAGGCCGGGGTGAAAATCAAGCGGTCTTGCCAGTTAATCGAGGGCGCCACTCCCAATTCTAACCCGTTGGTTCGCAGCGAGCGCGGGGAGTACCAAAGCTTCGTCGCGTACTGCGAGAGGGCGTATTTAAAGTCCCGCGCATTCAGCAGCCCCTGCTGGCCCAGCAGACTCGTTGGATCTTTTTGGACCATCCCTTCAAACAGGGTCCGTGCCTCGGTGCGTGCACCTTGTCCTAGTAAAATAGCCCCTTTTCCCGCGAGGGCCTCCTGATTGTTCGGAAGCACTTTGAGGATACGATCGTAGGCCGCTAGAGCCTCAGGAAATTGCTCCAATTGGCCATAAATGTACCCCAGCCGTTGCATCGTCAGATAATCGTCAGGCGCTCGCAGGAGCAGAAGCTCCCCGACGCGTGCGGACTCTTCCCAGTCCTGCAGGGCCATTGCCGCATTCAGCATGCCCTGCGCAGAGTCAGTGGTAGGCGTACTATCATTAGCCTGCTGGTAGTACCGTAACGCGTCCGCGTAAAGTCCCTGTTGATAATAGAGATATCCGAGCCGCAAAGGGTAAGCGGCTACTTGGCCTTGCACTTGTTGATCTAGCTCTGTGAGCACCGCAATCGCATTGGCCAAGTCACCCTTCGACTCATAGTCGAGCGCCGCAAGCCACAGCTGAACCCGGTACCGCGGGGCCTCCGTGGGCGATTGCGCGATCAACCGCTGGACCTCTAGGACTTCTGGCGGTGGACCGTTCGCTAGTGTGCCGAGTGGATCAGCCAGCAGGCCAACGAACAGCAGCGCGAAGAGTTGATACCGAGTCGTTGCGCGATGCATTGAATCGCGCGCATGGCCTAGGATGGTGTTATGCATACGCATTTAAAAATGGTACCCGAGCCCAAAGACAAAATGGTGCGCTTGGTAATCGGCTCGCATCATCGCCGTGCCACCATAGTCAAAGGTTGTCGCTACATATTTGTATTCGCCAAACATCGCTATCTCCGGGGTGACCATGTACCGCAGTCCCGTTAGGAAGTTCATTCCCAGCGCCACGTCACTCCCGGTATCGGTAATGAATCCACTAGTTCGGCCCCAGAACACCCCGAGCCCCATTCCGGCATAGGGTTGAAAGCTCTCACCCGGATAGCGCACCACCACATTGAGCGCCTGAGTCGCCACACGCATGTGACTGCCTGCCGCGCCTTGGACGGTAAACGTCGGAGCACCACCGCGAAACGCGCCTCCAGAGGAAAATCGTTGTTGTTTGATGTGGGGGTTGGTGTAAAAGGACTCTAGTTCCGCCCCTAGCCAACGGAGCTTACCTGGAAGGTAGTAGCCAAGTTTGACCCCAGCGATAGGCGCATTTTGTAATTTGAGGTCTTCGATTATGATGTTGCGCGTCGTATTAGGCGGGCTTCCGACGCCCTCGATGTTGGTCAGGTCTTGAGGGAGATTAACCCCCGCAAATCCACTGACATAGCCTTCTGCCCACGCCACCAGCGGAAGCAGTACTCCGACGACAACACTCAAGCACACCACCAGTCTCAGGCTGTGTTGTCGTCGTAAACTCTGATGGCAATAGATAATAGACATTTTGTTATTACGCTTTGTGTGCATCATATCGCCGATAAGAGTCCCTACTCGGCCGTAGCGCGCATAAATCGGCTCCGTAGAGATAAGACGTGGACTTACAGTTGCATAATAAGTAATTTTTCGCAATCTTCTCGATATAGTTATTTTCGAGCCATTGGAGGACACGACAACAGCCTAGCTCTTGATGGGCAAAGCCTACCGGTGTAGGGTGCGACCTGCTGAGTTGTGGCGTGTCACTAGGAAAAGTACCTCATGCGCTTCCCAGGCAAGTTATCGTGGGTTCAAATCTCCTCGCCCGCGCCACACCTAAACGCCACACGCACGAGGTGAAGGACTTGCGAGGGATGCGTGTTCAAGTCTTTTTTTCCTTTATACGGTTGAGTGCTGACGCAGACGACCACGGGCGAGCGCCTGTGTGCTGCAGAAAGGATCGACGATGCACCGAAGACAGTTTGGATTTCTGATCGTTGTGACGTTCGTTGGAAGCCTGATGGGCGGCGCCGTGAGCTGGTGGTGGCTGGTGCCGTCACTCGTGGGGGCACAGAAGGTGAATGGAGTGAACGCCGAAGAGTTTCTGTTGCTGGATGCGAATGGTAAGGCGCGAGCCGGATTGGGACTCGATCAAAATGGCGAGGTGGGTCTGGTATTCACGAGCCGTGATGGGAGTCGGAAGCTGGCGTTGTCGCCCGATGATCGATTTGCGGTGAAGCTATCGGATCAGAATGGGCGAGTCATCTGGTCGGCTCCGTAGTAGGATGCTCAAAAAGTCCGTCAGTCGTATTCGCGCATCGCGTCGCCCCTCAATACGCCCGCGCGGGTACGTTGAGGGGCAGCACAGCTGAGGCCGTGCTCGACGTTCTTTGTGAGAATCCTGCGTGGAGATTAAACAGCTTTTACGACTTTGCCGCTGCGGAGACAACGGGTACAGACCTGAATACGCTTTGGCTGACCGTTGATCAGAGCTCGGATTGGCTGGAGATTCGGCTTAAAAATCCGCTTGGTCTTGTTATTAGCGTGACTGATATTATTGCCGGATTGGCGGCGTTTGCTGCAGAGATCACATGTAAAGGCCACGATACACTCCTTCATCTGGTCGAATCGATCGAAAATTCCAAAGGGCAAATCTACCATAGGGCTATTGCTCTTGACAAGCAGGTTTGCTGGTTGGCTGGCGGCCACTGGGGGACGGCTCAGAAAGGGTGATCACGAATGACGGGAATCGACCTGTTAGGGTTTGCGGCAGGCCTATTGACCACCTGCGCATTTTGGCCTCAGTTACAGAAGACGTGGACGTCGAAGTCAGCCGGTGATGTCTCACTGGGGATGCTGACCATCTTCTCGGCCGGTGTCTGCCTTTGGTTTCTCTATGGACTGGTTCTTCAGTCCTGGCCGATCATTTTGACCAATGCGGTGACGCTGCTATTAACCGGGGCGATTCTTGTGCTGAAGCTGCGGTACCGCCGTTAGTGGCTGGGTACTATTGAACTTGACAACGTTCAGTTCCTCTCCTAGAGTGCGCTCCATACTGTGATTCCTGAGCTAGGGAAGAGGGTGCAAGTCTCTCGCGGTCCCGCCGCTGTAAATGGGGACGAAACCCGTACATGCCACTAGGATGCAGTGAGTGCTGATGGGTAACGAGTGATGACGTGAGCGCGGCTACGGAGTCGTCCGTCCCATCACTCAGCACGCATCGCGCATCACTTCAGTCCCGGGAAGGCGCGGGGAGTAGGATGAACCATGAGCCAGAAGACCTCTCAGGGTCGTTGACCGAGATTCCCTCGTGGGCTGGGGAATTGGCGAGGATGAGTTGCGGGTGCAATCCTCAGGGTCTTATTACGGCCTTGGGGATTTTT
>CAMBDY010000023.1 GCA_945865525.1 Nitrospira lenta
TTCGAGGCCGGATCGACGATGACCGGTTTAATCTGCCGGCCCAGCACGCCGCCCTTGGCGTTAATTTCTTCAACCGCCATCAGCACGGTATCGCGTAGCGACACTTCGCTGATCGCCATTGTGCCACTCAACGAATGGAGAATCCCGATCTTGATCGGTTCCTTATCGGCCGCATACGACAACGCCCAATTTCCGAGATTGCCGAGCAATGCCGCAACCCCAACTCCGGCGGTTATGCGCGCGCCCTGCGCCAGAAAGTCGCGCCGCGAGGATCCGGCGTCATCGCTCGATACTGTTGCCGTCATTTTGACGCTTGCTGAGTCAGTAGGATTTTCACCCATGATGTGGACTCCTTTTTTACATTCTAGCGTTGTGATGTGATCAACAGGTGCCTCGTTCTGCGCTTCAGTATTGGAATTGAACGGCGAGAACGAATCGATTCACGTCATCGCCACCCGCGTGTTGCGCATAATTCGTTAGACCCTTGCTCGCAATATCGCCATGCTGCCAGAAGGCGGACACGCGCGAGTTGTACCCGTCAATCACGTAATTTAAACCGCCTTCCCATTCGCTTCGTATGGTGCTTTGGTCGGGGGCGATATAGGTATAGCGTCCGTAGGGCTGAAATCGTCCAATTCCAACCGTCTGCGGAAAGAGGTACAACGCATACGCCGTGTAGGAACTTCCTCGAAACATTCCGAAGTTGTTACCGAATGAACCAGCCACACCACTAACTCCGGCGCTGGTGAAGGCGCGCGGATCGTAGTCGGCAAAGTAGCGCTTGAATTCCGCGTTGACCGTGACGACACCCATGTCGTCCGAGAGTACTTTCTCGAGAAGGAAGTCACCCGTCAAGATCGTCATGTCGGAGCTGAACTGGTAGGAACCGGCTCCGTTAGCCTGATGATTGAACCCGGCCGCTAGCGCGAGAATATCGCCTGATTTTCCATAGTAGGTGCCACTGGTGTAATAGCCCGGATTCTTTTCAGCATTCCACAGGTTGTAGGTCAGACGGCCAGCATACAGCAGGCTTCCTTTTTGATTTGGTCCGCAGGGGCCACCACCACAACCAGACCCCGATGATTGCAAACCCGTAAACACTCCGAGCGAATATTGCAGATGTCCATATCCAGGCTCGACTTGTCCCCAAAAAACCGCGCCGTTATCACGGCCATAGAGGCCCGCGCCTCCTTTACCCATTTGCCCGCTAAAGTCAGCGGAGTTGAACGGCGTCCTGAAACCATCAAAGACGGCATGAAAATAAGGACCGTTGAGTTCGCCGCGTTCCCCCGGCACGAGCAGACGCCCTACCCACAGATTGGCATACGAATTATATTCAAACTTTCCGATAGCATCGAGAAGGCCAACGGTCGAATTCCCTCCAAAAAAATTCGACGACGCTGGGGTCGCGCCACCCCCTGAACCGTTACCACCGCCCCCTCCATTAATTGAGCTGGGGCAGTTAAAGCATTCTGTGTTGAACTCGAACTTGAGATATCGATTGAGCTGCCCGTTCATATACACACGAGCATTCTGAATGCCGAAGTTGTTGCTGTACTTGTCGCCGCTTGGGGCTGCTTTCTCTTGCGCGGCGAATTCAGCCCGTACGCCCATTCCAATACTGATCCATTGCTCCTTGTTGTCTGGACTCGCGACCTTTCCGCCTGACGGAAAGATGTCTGCATAGACGACCGGAGCCATGACGATGTTTCCCGCCAGGAGCGCGAGACTCAACCCTATCATTGCGAAAATTGTTTGCCCATGTGAGTGTTGTGGATTCATGCGGATCGGCCTCCTTTTAGCTGAGTCATTTGTTCTCTGATACCTCTGGCCGTAACCAGTCATTCAGAACAACCAACTCGCGAGGCTAACGCAAAAAAATCCTCAAGCCGCGGTTTGGCCGGAGGACTTCATTGTCCGCCACTCTGGTCTACGGGGGAACTACTACGGAAGGACTACGCTTCGAGACTTATGACACAGCGTTGGGTCATAACACGTCGCACCATAGAAAGTATTGATCTACCTGTCAAGAAAAATATCGAAATAGTGCGTGTGCCGCTCTGATCCTGTGGCGGCTATAAGCCATAATATTTCAAGAGCTTATGCTTATAAGAATAAGTGTGGGACGCAGGTGTCGCAAGGTCTGCGGTGCTGGCGGTAAGGAATAAAGGAGCGAGGATGCCCGTAAACGGCAGCATGGTTGGGCGCCGTACTGTGCTAGACTCGCGAAATCCTGAGAGGCAGTACAGTATGCGGTACCCTATTTTGTTGTTCGGTATGTCGGGCCTTCTGTTCATCGGCGCTTGCGCCTCGACGACATTGCTCGACGTTACCATCAAAGAAACGGATCTTGGTGCCGTCTATCTTGAACGGTCAACCGACCGAACGATTCTGGCCGCTCATCCCATCAGTATACAGCCAGGTATGCTGGCGGAAATCCTTCGTGGGATCACCGTCCAAGAAGAATCTGGGCTCTTGGGCAGGCTTGTCGGCGGCAAGTCGGAGTCCGTCCGAGTATTCAACGAAGACGAGGTGGAATATTTTGCACCACTCCTGACAGAAGGCCTTACGAAAGCAGCATCAGACCAGCGCATTGGCTTTCGTCTAGGTCCACGCACCTCAGCGGCAACCCACAGGGGGACGGTGTATGCTTACGGACGGTCACTCTATGTAACGTTGCCGTGGCTGTCCCTTGCCTCTCGGCATGGCGCGGGCGGGCGGGCCCTATCAAAAACCATCCTCTTTAGCCCCGAATCTGCCAGAAGACCGGATAGCTACCGGAGAGGTGCTGATAGTGAGTACATGGTCATTATCGACTACGAGGCCTTAGCCGTGCAGCCTCGAAGCCCCTCTCCAGTTCCCGCCGCCCCTGCCGCCCTGAGCGCGGCGCCTGTCCAGCCCGATCAAGGAGGACCCGCGACGGATACGCAATTGCGTATCTTGCAGGAGCAAATGCAGCAAAAGAATGCGGAAGTGGAAGGATTGAAAAAGGAACTGCAGGACATCCGTCGACAGCTTCTTGATCCATCAATCGGCGCGAAACGATCACGCCCCAAGTCGAAATCAACGCAGGACCTGAGATAGCCCTGGGCCAGTGTATGGGGGCAAGGCGGAGTCCTCAAAAAGAGGGTGTACGCATCTGTGGCCCTCCGCGCACGAGGCAGCAGCGTGACCCCTCGCGCTTCTCGCCAGGGCGTTCAATGTGCGAGTGGCGAGGCGTGCTATTTGCCGAGGAAAACGATGGAACGCCTCGACAGGGCGATCGTCTCTGCGCTACAGTCCGGGCTCATAAGGAGATACGCTATGGATAAGCTTGGAACGTGGCTCGCTATCACGGGCGTCGCGATTGGATTCATGGTGCTCGGCTGGCTGTTATTTTCAGACAATTCCTCGAATAAGAAGAAACCCTAATTGCGCGGTGCGCGGCCCGTTCAGCCTCTACGGCATTGAGAAGCCCGTTCGCCTCGCGTTTTTGCTCCTCGTATCTTTTCCGCTCTTCTTTCACAAACGAATGCGGGATATTTGGGTTACGCCGTGCACGCGATGCGCGGGGCAGCAGGGAGGGGAGCAGTTGATTGACAATCAAGAAATTCGCGTGCTGTTATGGACCACAGGAGCCTCTGGCGGGTGGTCTGGGGGCATCGTGGGAGTGGCGAAGAAGAGGCTCTGCGGCTCTTGCTATCAGGTGTAATGTAGTTCTTCTTTAATAAGTACGATTTTACGGAGGCGTCTATGGATATGATGGGACGTGTGGGATTGATCGAGTTACCAATCTTGATCGCGCCGGATCAAAAGATTTGGATGGATCGGATGATTAAGGAAGGCAAGATTGCCATTCCTCCGGGTGGCACGCTGGAGAAGGGGTCGCTCTATTCGATGTTTATCCGTATGCTCCTGCATAACGCGATGGAGGAGCAGAAGCGGCAGGAAGTTTTGGACATGGAGGACGAGGACGACGAATAGGGAGGCCATGGAACCGGCCCGCTATCAGTGCGGGCACTTTCCACTATAAGCTTTTGAACGCGGAATACGCAGCCTTAATCGTTTTTTCGATGTCGCGGGTTGAGTGAGCGGTTGACAGGAAGGCGGCTTCGAATTGCGAGGGGGCGAGGTAGATGCCCTGTTCCAGCATTTTGTGGAAGAACTGCCCGTAGCGCTTCGTGTCCGAGAGTTTCGCGGTATTCCAATCCACTACGGGGCTTGACGTAAAAAAAGCGCCGAGCATCGAACCGACCCTGGTTTGCATGAGCGGGATACCGGCTTTTTGGGCTGCGTCACCGATCCCTTTGGCGAGGGCGGCAGATTGTTCTTCGAGTTTTTTGTAGACCCCGCGGACCTGGAGCTGCTTGAGGGTTGCAATCCCCGCGGAAACGGCGAGGCAATTACCCGAGAGGGTTCCCGCCTGGTAGACCGGCCCGCAGGGCGCGATCAGGTCCATGATGTCGTTTCGTCCTCCGTACGCGCCGACCGGTAAGCCTCCACCAATGATTTTCCCCAGTACCGTTAGGTCCGGTGTAATCCCGAAGAGGGTTTGAGCCCCGCCGTAGGTGACGCGGAAGCCGGACATCACTTCGTCAAAAATCAGGAGAATACCGTTTTCTGTTGTGAGCCGTCGGAGCGTCCGGAGGAAGTCCGGCGCCGGTGGTACGACGCCCATATTCCCCGCGATCGGCTCGACAATGATGCAGGCCAGCGTGCGTCCCTGCTTTTTGATGATCTGTTGGATCGCCCGGATGTTGTTGTAGGGGACGCTCAAGGTGTGCTTTGCAAAGTCAGCCGGGACGCCCAGCGAATCGGGGATTCCTAACGTGGCGAGGCCGGAGCCCGCCTTTACCAATAAATAATCGCTATGGCCGTGGTAGCAGCCGTCGAATTTGAGGATGTTGTCGCGCTTGGTAAAGCCACGGGCAACGCGGATGGCACTCATGACTGCTTCGGTACCGGAACTGACCAGCCGGACCTTTTCCATCGAGGGGAAGGCCTGATTGATCATGCGGGCGAGCGTGACCTCCAGTTCGGTTGGCGCCCCGTAGCTCGTGCCGCTCGCGGCGGCCTTCTTGATGGTGCGGAGGATGATCGGCGCTGCATGGCCCAAAATCATCGGGCCCCACGAGAGGACATAGTCAAGGTAGCTGTTCCCGTCGACGTCGTAGAGGCGGGCGCCTTTGGCTCGTTTGATAAATCGCGGATGGCCTCCGACGGAGCGGAAGGCGCGGACCGGACTATTCACGCCACCAGGGATCAGCTGCTGCGCGTCGGCGAATAATTTAGCAGAGCGAGTCGTTTTCATCGTGGGGGCGCACCGTATCATGCAGAGCGTTGTCGGTCAAGAAACTCCCGCCGCAGGCTACTGAAAAGTATACAGCCGTAGCCCGGGGTTTTTACAGGTCAACGGAGCGACGCGCAGGCAGGTACCGAGGCTTTGCGGTGCTGGAACTCGTTTGTTACAATATTGTGTGTGTCGCGGAGGGCGAGGCCCTGTTTCTGCACCTCGGCTCTCGCAAACGGCGATTCAGGGATGGGACAAGTTGGGGGGCATGAACGCCATGAAGCGTTATAGGATTGTGTTATGAGCCACCAGACGTTCAGTCGATGGGCCGGGTTTCTAACGTTGATCGCCTGGCTGTCGGCCGTGAACATTGTTTCGGCGCAGAGTAGCGCCATCGATCATTCGCCAGCCGAGGTGGTGAAACGGTATTTGACGCTTGACTACAAGGGGGCCCGGCTCGATGCCATGTCGGTGGACACGGTGGCGACGTACACGAATTGGCATGACGAGCCGACGTGGGGGCGGGTTGTTGTGATTCGGAGCTTTACGGTGGCGGAACATTACCGTCAATGGGACGTGATCAATCAATTTGAGCTGACCATCCCAGTGACCTTTGAGATTCTCGGGTCGGTGAATCTGGATACCGCGAGTTTCACTCCGGACGTGCGGACGGAAGAGGTGAGGGTTCATGTCAAAGCCGTCAATACTCGATGGAAAATTATTGAGCCGATGTTGCCGCCCCACGTAGGGCAGAAACGGATGGTGAATGTCGTGCGGGAAGCGTGGATGAAGGAAACCGACCAGACGAAGCGAGCCCTGCTCGATGCGTTGCGGGACGAGTTGCGCAAGGTCAAATGATGGGAAAGACGTCAGTCGAGCTGTTGATTTTTGATCTGGATGGGACACTGATTGAGTCGAAGTGGGATATTGCCGCGTCGGTGAACCTCACATTAGCTGAGCTGGGATTGCCGGAGCGGCCTCTTGAGGAGATCTTCGGGTTTGTGGGCGACGGCGTGAAGCAACTGTTGCGCCTATCCGTCGGCGCGAGTGAGTTGGTCACCTACGATGAGGCCTTGCGGGTGTTCAGAGCCCACTACCGAGCCCATTGCCTTGATCGCACCACGTTCTACCCAGGTATCACAGAAATGCTGACGCATTTTGCCGCCAAGCGGAAGGCGGTGGCCACCAATAAAGCGATTGAGTATACAAATCTGATTCTCCAGGGGTTGGGGGCGGATCATTTTGAGTCTGTTGTTGGCGGCGATCACGGATTCGGATTGAAACCGGAGCCGGGCATGTTGCTGCATATCATGAAGGAGTTGAAGGTGTCCCCCGAACACACCGTCCTCGTTGGGGACAGCACCAACGATATTAACGGCGGGCACAATGCGGGGATTCGTGTCTGTGCGGTCGGCTATGGCATGGGGGATCGGACCAAGATGGCGGCCTGTCACCCAGACTGGTTTATCGAACGGCCGGAAGAATTAATGGAGATTTTTATATGACAATTTACGCTGGAGGCATCAGGGTGTTGCTCGTCGTGCTTGTGCTCAGTCTGAGTGTCAGTCTCGATTTGCTCAATGCGGCTTCGCCCAGCTTGGCGGATCGTGTGGTGGAGCAGAAGCTAGCGAACGGCTTGACCGTGCTCATGGTTGAGCGGCATCAGACGCCAGTGGTCTCCCTCAACATGACCTTCCGGGTCGGAGGGGTGAACGAGCAGATCGGGCAAACAGGCCTGGCGCATCTCTATGAACATATGGCCTTCAAGGGCACGAGGACGGTGGGGACGAAGAGCTATGAGAAGGAGCAGCCCCTCCTCGAAGAATTATTTCGCATAGGAACGGAGCTGGAGCAGCGGCAGCGGGACCTCGCGAGGAGAAATCAGGAGAACCCGGCCAGCGCAGACGCGCGTGCGGTCGTTGAGCGCCTGCAGAAACAATTCACGGAATTACAGGAACAAGCGGGGCAGTTCGTGGCGGGCAATGAAATGGCCTTGCTGTATCAACGGCACGGCGGAGTTGGGCTTAATGCCTCGACCGGCAAGGACTTGACCCGCTATATGATCAGTCTTCCGGCGAATCGCCTCCCGCTGTGGGCGGCACTCGAAGCCGATCGCATGGCGCACCCGGTCCTGCGCGAGTTCTATAAAGAGCGGGGTGTGGTCATGGAGGAACGGCGGTTGCGGAACGACGATAGCCCCAACGGTCTGTTGTTTGAAACCTTCACCTCTGCCGCCTTCCGCGCCCACCAGTATGGCATCCCGACGATTGGCTGGGAGTCGGACATTTTGTCGCTTACGCCAGCCAACACCGAAGCTTTTTTCAAATCCCATTACGGTCCCGCGAATGCGACGATTGCCATCGTGGGCGATATCAATCCGAAAGAGGTCATGGCCCTGATCGAGCAGACCTTCGGTAAGATTCCGGCTGCGCCCCCGCAGCCGCAGATCGTGACGATTGAACCGCCGCAACGAGGGGAACGCCGCGTAGAAGTGGAATTTGATGCCGAACCATCGGTGGCCATTGGGTTTCACAAGCCGGGGTTGGGCCATCCAGACGACTATGTCTTCGACGTGATCGACGAGGTACTGACCGAGGGGCTCACCTCCCGGCTTTATACCAATTTGGTCCGCGACCAACGGATCGCGGCTTCGGTCAATTCCGATTCAAATTATCCCGGGGTCCGCTCCCCGAATCTGTTTGTGTTCACCGCGACACCGCTCGCACCCCACACAACAGCGGAAGTCGAAGTGGCCATCTATGCTGAGCTTGAGCGACTCAAGCGGGAGCCAGTTTCGGCCAAGGAGTTGGAGAAAGTGCTGAACAATCTCGACGCCGATTTAGTCCGGGCGCTCCGGTCCAACGGAGGGCTCGCCTCTCAGTTGGCCCTCTATCAGACTGTTGCGGAAGATTGGCGGTATGCGCTAAAGGCCCGGGATAAAATTGCAGCGGTGAAGCCAGCGGATATTCAGCGGGTGGCGGCTGAGTATTTTACGAAGACGAATAGAACGGTGGCGACATTAGTGAAGAAGGCGGAAGAGAAAAAGGTTGCGACGGCGCCGAAGCATGAGGTGGCGCGATGAGAAAGGTGAAACGGGAAACGAGAAATGTGACACGATGGAGCGTTGCACTCTGCGCGATCGTCGTGGCGATGGCCGTTCCGGCACTGACGGTCTCTGCCGGTAATTTCGCGCTGGGCGATCCCAGGCAGATGACGTTTAAACCGGTTGAGTTTACTCCACCAGAGCCGGATCGCGTGGTGCTAGAGAACGGCATGGTCGTCTATCTTTTGGAAGATCACGAACTGCCGTTGGTTAGCGTGACGGCCACCATGAAAACGGGAGACTGGCTTGATCCGGCTGATAAGGTCGGCTTGGCGTCCCTGACCGGCTCCCTCATGAGGACCGGCGGGGGAGGTGGCTTGTCGGCGGAGCGAGTGGATGAAGAACTCGAACAGTTCGCGGGGGATGTCGGTATTTCGATCGGCCGCAAATCGGGCTCCGCCTCGCTCGACGTCCTCAGTAAGGATTTGAAGCGGGGACTCCAGATTTTTGCAGGGTTGATCCGGACGCCGGCCTTTGAGCCCGCGCGGGTTGAATTGGCCAAACTCCAGTCCATCGAAGGGATACGCCGCCGACAGGATAATCCCGGCTCTATCGTGAGCCGCGAGTTCGTGAAGCTCCTCTACGGAGCGGAGCACCCGACCGCGCGTCAAAGCAGCGTCGCGTCCATCACCCAGATCACCAGAGAGGATCTGATGGCCTTCCATCGGAAGACTATTCATCCGAACGGCATGATGTTGGGCGTGACGGGCGCCTTCGACAAGCCCGCGATGTTGGCCCTGTTACGTGAAGTATTTGGTGATTGGAAGCAAGGCGAGGTTCCGGTCTTGGCGATTGGTGATGCGCCTCAGAACCAGACGGGAACGCCCATCGTCCGGTTCGTTAACAAGGATACTTCGCAAACGCATCTCCGTGTCGGGCATCTGTCGATCAAGGAGCAGGATCCAGACTATGTGTCCCTGGCTATCGCGAACGATATCCTGGGGGGGAGCTCTTTTCGCAGCCGCCTCTTCAACGACGTGCGGACTAAACGTGGCTTGGCCTACTCGGTCGGTAGCCGGTTGAATACTGGAGTGCACGATCAAGGCGTCTGGCTGATGCGTGCTGAGACCAAGCTGCCCTCGACGCAAGAGGTCATCACCCGGTTCATTGCGAACATGGAGCGGATGAGGACCGAGCTGGTCACGGACAGCGAGTTAGCCGAAGCGAAAGAGGCCTATGTGAATTCCTTTGTCTTCTCCTTTGCTAGTTCGTCGGCGATCGTTGGGCGGTTAGTTGAGCTGGAATATGACGGCCTGCCCCATGACTTTCTTCAGCAATTGCGGGCGCGGGTCGTGGCGTTAACGAAGGAAGAAATCTTGGCATCGGCGAAGAAACACTTCAATCCGGAGCGGCTGACCATCGTTGCTGTCGGGGCAGGGGAGACCTTGCCGAAGTTGCTGGGGGGATTCGGGAATCTGCAGGAAATTAAGTTGGTGCCTGAGCATTGAAGAGGGGGAGCGAAATCATCTTCTTGCTCGCTCGCAGTAGAGGGTAGCCTTGACCGCTCCCTCAGAGAGCGGTAAGCCAGTTGTGCGCTTGAAGGGTTTTCGATGCCTTTAGAAGATGACTTCTGCGACATCATCAAGAAAGCCCGCGTCGGGCAGGCTTGGTCCGTCGAGGAGGTGGCCCGTTTCACCGGACTTTCGGGGGCTTCTGTCACTGCGCTCGAGCAAGGCACGCCGCCTCGTGACAAAGCGGACATACGCACCCTCGCGGCCACGCTCAAGCTTCGCTTTGCACCCTTGGAACAGATTCTGTTTGATCAGTGGGTGCCCCGACCGACTCCCTCGATTCCAGAGGTCGAAACTATACGGGGTGATATCAACGGGTACGGCGTCAATGGCTACATTGTGCAGGACTCAGGGGAAGCGCTCCTCGTCGATACGGCCTACAATGCTCCTGCCATGATCGCGTGGCTCGAATCCAGGAAAGTCAGGTTGACTGGTATTTGTCTGACACATGGCCATGCAGACCATGCGGAAGGGATTCAGCAGCTCTTGGCGCGATGGCCTGTGCCGGTTTATATGGGGGCTGAAGATGTTGGTCTCCTCCGGTGGAAGCCCTTGGAGGGCCTCGTGGCGCCACAGGATGGTCGCGCCATTCCGGTTGGACGGCTCACCGTCCATTGTCTTGCTACGCCAGGCCATACGCCAGGGGGCATCTGTTATCGGATGGAGGGCGGGCCACAGCCCGTCTGTTTTGTCGGCGACACCCTCTTTGCCGGATCGATCGGAAAATCCCTTCCACCGAACCTCTTTCCGACCCATCTAGATTCAGTGAGAGCGCGCCTACTCACGCTGCCACATGATTGTGTCCTCTTGCCCGGGCACGGACCGACCACGACGGTGCATGAAGAGCTCAACCATAATCCCTTCGCCCTGGATTACTGAGACACGCTCGATGAGTTTTGATCAACACCATGAGGAGCCACCAATTCGCAACGGCGACCCGCCGATTATTGTGGAGGGGGCCTCCAGGGCTCTGAGCGACTTTCAGGACGAGGACGAGTTCGAAGAGACGCCCTTTTCGAAATGGACCCTGCCGATCAGTCTGTTTGTGGCGACGGTTTTCACCACTTTATGGGCCGGGGCCTATCAGACGTATAATGGACCGATCCGCGGACCCGTGGACTTTTTGCTGGCGCATCCCGAGATGCTTGGGCGCGGGATTCCCTTCGCCGCCACGCTGTTACTGATTCTGATGACCCATGAGTGCGGGCATTATGTGCTCTCCCGTATCCACCGTATGCCGGCGTCGCTGCCCCTCTTCATTCCCGGCCCTCCCTATTTCATCGGTACGTTTGGTGCGATCATCCGTCTGCGTGGACCGATCTTAAACCGGCGCGCCCTTTTCGATATCGGTGTGGCCGGTCCGCTTGCAGGGTTTGTCGTCGCGGTGGTGGCCTTGGTCATCGGGCTAAACCTTTCGACGGTCGTCGATCGGACTGCGACCGTTGGCTTGCAGTTAGGCGAACCCTTGCTCTTGCAGTTCATTTCCTGGCTGGCCATTGGTTCCCTCCCTCCTCACGCCGACATCGTGTTGCATCCCATTGGCTTTGCTGCCTGGTTTGGTCTGTTCGTCACCTCGTTGAATCTCCTTCCCATCGGCCAACTTGACGGAGGGCATGTGGCCTATGCCCTATGGGGTTCACGTCAACGGACGCTGGCCTTTGCCACGGTGCCGTTGTTGATTGTGCTGGGGCTCGCGGGCTGGCATGGCTGGCTCCTCTGGGCCTTCATGGCGGGACTCATGGGCTTCGGGCATCCGCCCGTGTGCGACCCTCATATGCCGCTGGGCAGGGGGCGAGTCGTGGTCGGCTGGATTGCGCTGGCGGTGTTTGTACTTACGTTTGCGCCGGTGCCATTCTTTTTTCAAGGACCGTGATACGGATCTTGCAACCGAGGAAGTCTTGGCCTATGACGCCTCATCCGATCGACGACATGGTGACGTGGTAGCTCAGCTTCTTCAGTAGCGAGCCGGTGACCGACTAGAAATCAGGAGCCAAATCGATTCTGGCCCCTTTGGGCCGTGGCCGACTCCTAATGAGACGGTCAGTGCTCCTTACCGGCTCTTGCGATATCGTCGTGCAGCGTCTTCATCAGCTGAGCCAGTGCCTGCTGGCGCGCTTCGGTGACCTGGGCTTGATCCTCTATCCGTGCGCGTGGACCCACGGCTGTCGAGGTTCCCTGCGCCTCTTCCTCTGCGAGCTGGGTTCCTTGCCGGACATCCCACAACGTACTTCGGACGAGACACAGCGCTTCGCTGTGGGTGCCGTCTACGTAGTAGGACCCGAGAATCGTCCAGTCGAGTAATGTTCCTTTGTAGTTGCTGTAGTGATTAACGGCCGTCGTGCCGTTGATGATGAGGAGGAGATCAGCCCCGTATCGAAGGGCGGATTCCCGTAGCTGCGCCCAGTGGTTTCCCTTGACTGAGGAAAGATGCAGGAAGGATCCGCCGCTGATGAGGCCCTCTTGTTGCAATCCGGTTGTCCAAGTTCGGAGGGCCTCTCGATCGGTATCGGTCCATTCAAATGCATGGTGAAGGAATCCAGTCGGCATGACATAGAGTCCCAATTTAGGCGGTCCTTGCCTGCGCGAGGGGGGCGCCGCTGGCGCTGATAGTGGAGCCTCGACAAGCTGCGCTTGTTCGTTTTTCAGTATCTGCTGGAGCGAATCAATGGGTTGCATCTGATTGCTTGCACAGCCGGGCGCGAAGAGAAAAAGCGCGAGCAAAATGTAGGGGTGGAGCTGCATATCCGTGCTATCCCTCCATGTAGTTGCAGCGCGCGGCGCTCACTTTAGCTCAAGGGCTCCGCTGGCGGACTTTTTAGTATCCTGCCAGGGATTTATTGCGATGGTCAAAGGGTGCCCTATTCTACCATTCCTGCTTTCGTGAGCAATGTGCGAAACGGACGACGGTCTCTTCCGCCACGGCGGCACAGTCAGTATAATCTCTCACTACTTTCAGGAGGGCGACTCATGAGCGTGAGAGTACGACAGCTGGGCGCCTATGTGGCGGCGATTCAACGTCGGTATGAAGATCTGCTGGGTCAGATGGTGGAGATTCCCTCGATTAGCATGGACCCAGCGAAGGCGCTGGACATGCGGAGTATGGCGGGCGTGGCGCGGCAGGTCCTCACGGACTTGGGAGCCGACGCCCAGATCGTCGAGACCGGGGGTGCGCCGATCGTGTCCGGTGGGTGGATGACGGGATCCCGGTACCCAACGGTCACCATCTATAACCATATGGATGTGCAGCCGGCACAGGAGCCGGAATGGAAGCAGGCACCTTTTGCCTTCAAGAATGAGAGCGGGCGCTACCATGGGCGTGGCGCGACGGACGACAAGGGGCCTGCGTTGGCGGCTCTGTTTGGGGCGTGGTACGCGATCGAGCAGGGAGTGCCGATCAATATCCAGTTTCTGTGGGAACTGGAAGAGGAAATTGGTAGTCCAAATTTCGCGGCAGGATTAAAGAACCGGGTGGCGATTCCTCGACCCGACTCAGTCGTGGTGTCGGACACTATTTGGCTCGCCAAGGGCAAGCCTGCCATGCCCTATGGATTGCGTGGCCTTTTGGGCGCGCGCCTGACGTTGCGTACAGGGACGAAAGATGCCCATTCCGGCGTGACGGGTGGGGCCGCGCGTAATCCACTGGCGGAGCTCATGGAAGTGGCGCAGGCCTGTGTCGATGCGAAAAGTGGCACGGTCAAGATTCCGGGATTCTACGAGGATGTGGTTGAGCCGACCAAAGCAGAGATTAAGAGTTTCCTTGCGTCAGGGTTCCAGGTTGAGAGCTTCAAGCGGGCGTACGGATTTCAGATGCTCCGTACGGAAAATCCAGCTGAGATCATGCGCCGGATCTGGGCAGCCCCGACGTTTGAGGTGCATGGGTTGACCGGTGGGTATGTTGGGCCTGGAGTGAAGACAGTTGTGCCGGGCCATGGTGAACTGAAAGTGAGCATGCGCCTTGTGCCGAATCAAACTCCGGAAAAAGCCTTTGCCCTCCTCAAGCGCCATGTGGCCAAGCTGAATCCGAATGTGAAGGTGGAGAAGGAGGGCATGTTGCATCCCTTCAAGGGCAGTTTTGATGGTCCCTATGTCGATTGCGTCAAGCGAGCGGCGAAGGCCGGCTTTGGGAAAGAGCCGGTTTTCATTCGCGAAGGTGGGTCGATTGGTGCAGTGGTCACGATGCAGCAGGCGTGGAAAGTGCCGATCCTATTCATGGGCTTGAGTCTGCCCGAACATGGCTACCATGCACCTAACGAATACTTCGATTGGGGCCAGGCGTCCAGCGGGATGAAGGCCTTTGCGCATTATTTTGCCGAGCTCGCGAATATGAAAAAAGGATAGGGTGAAAAAATATTCAAAAAGTGGTGAATGTTTACGCGGCTTAGATGTCAAACTGCCACCGCCCGCCTCGATTTGAAAGCGTGAGCGCTGTATTGAGGTGGCCGATGAAAGCGCGGCGTGGAATTTCTTCAGCCCCTAACTGCATGACATGAGGGGAGGCCTGCTGGCAGTCGAAGATCTGGAACCCCCAGGCGTGGAGCTGGCGCACGAGAGAGACGAGCGCTACCTTCGAGGCATCAGTTACTCTGGAGAACATCGATTCGCCAAAAAAGGCGCCCCCGATCGCGACCCCGTAGAGCCCTCCGACCAGCTTTTCTTCCTGCCAGCTTTCAATTGAATGCGCATGACCAAGTTCATGGAGCTTTGTATAGGCCTCGATCATCGTTGGGGTGATCCAGGTCCCGCCTTCCGGATACTGAGGTCTTGGTCCGGCGCATTCAATCATCACATTGCGAAAACAGGTATCGAGGGTGACGGTGAAATGGCCGTGTCGGAGGGTCTTGTCTAAGCTGCGTGGCACGTGGAGTTTGCGGGGGAAGAGTACTGCTCGAGGGTCGGGGGACCACCACAAGATAGGCGAGTCTTCTTCGTACCACGGGAAGATGCCGTGGCGGTAGGCTGCCAGCAATCGTTCCGGTTGCAGGTCGCCTCCGACAGCGAGCAGGCCTTCAGGTGAGGCCTCCTCAACGGGGGGAAAGTCCCATACGCGCGGGTTGCGGCTTAGCCTGAACATACACCTAACAAGTCAGCCAAGCGGAGAGAAAAGACGATAGGCAAGAAGGCCGGCGCACTAGCCTTTCGTCGGCTCTGTGGCAGCGAGCACTGGCTGAAATATCGGATCTGCATCTAGGACGGCCTTCAACAACTCTGCCCCGATGAAGAAATTCCAGATATCAGGGCTCTGTCCGGGGATTTCGGAAAACCATTTTTTGGCTTCCGTCAGTCGCGCCAAGATCTCTGGATTATTCCGGCTCGGGGTGAAGAGCAAGCTGTAGGCTTTGGTATATTCAGCCATGAATTTATCGAGTGGCAAATCAGCCAATGCGAGGGCTTCGTCGGCGTCCTGATAGGCAATCCGAACGTCTGCATCGTCGAAGATCCGGTTCCAGGCGACTTTGTTGACGCGGGACCAAGCCAGCTGGAGCAGGGCCTCGGCTCTGCCGGCTCTGCGATCAGGCGAGATGGCTTTGACCAAGGCCTGGCCCGTTTCAATCGACGCCTCTTGATCGTTGTTCCACCGCAGGGCCACAGCTAACCGGAATTGGTTATCGAGCTGCTCTGGATGGAGCGCCGCCAACGCCTGCATGGCGGCGATCATGCGGTAGAGATAATCGGCGGTCGTTGGTTTATCAAACCCGCCCATCTCCATTCCCAGCGATAGGTCGAGGCGTATCGATTGGGCATAGATAGTCCAGAAATGTTCGTTCACGACCTGAGCGAGAGCCGGGTTTTTCACGATAAGTTTGTGGAAGGGGATGGCTTCGCCCAGGATGATGGTATAGAGGTGCCGGCTCAGCACCATGAGGGCATCGGTTTGATTGGGGTCGATGATGAGGACACGATTCAACATGGCGACGCGGTCGCGCAGTTGAGGAAAGGCCGCGGCGCGGGCGGCGGCGGTGGTCAGGAGGCCTGGGGCATCTGTCGGTTTCCACCAGACCAGCGCGTTGGGGAGGACGCGGCTGGTTTCTGTCACAAAGGGAATTTTCTCTCGGATGCCGCTGCCGGCGACGGCTCCGCTGGTGACGGGAAGGTTTATGACCGCGGTATCGTTGGCGAAGCCCTGTTTCTTCAGCCCAGAGAGGACGACCCATTGGAGGGTGACTTCTTTGAGCGCGCGTCTAGTCCGCTTAATTGTGTTGGTCCATTTGACGGATCCGGCTGCATAGGTCGCGGGAGCGGTCAGGGGATCCTGGTAGCTGACGATTAATTTGACTAGGGTGGTCGGCACCGCCACGACCGGGCCGTTTGGCTTGAGACGGAACGAAGCGGAGGGAAGCGGTGTGCTTCCGGCAATGTGGAGATGGAATCCGGTTCCCGGCGGTGCCTGGCCCAGCGAGTTGGCCACGAAGGCTGAGGCGGGATAGCGGTCCAACGTTTCACTGAAAAAGACTAGGGCCCCGTTACTAGGCCACAAGACTTCCATCCCCACGTCGCTCCTGACGAGGGTGGGGGCATGGGCCTCTTGCACGCGCTGCCAGCAGGTGTCGTAGTGGCTATCGAGGTCGGGACGGTTGCTCGTGCTGTGAGCGACTAGGGCATATTGGCAGGCGAAGTCGAGTCGGCCGACGCCTGCTTTGTCTCCTGCCCCCATTGCTTCGGCGTAGCGGTGCGCCGTCATTTCGGCAGCGGTGGCAACCGGGTTGGATTTTTTCTGAGCGGCGAATGTCGGTGACGTATCGATTAGGATCGCCGCGGCAACCATCGATAGGGCTCCGGAAAGAAACAGGATTGTGAGCCAGCCACGGTGCAGGATCTGCAGGTGTCTCATATTATACAGGCTCCTAGGGTAAAGGACGAAACGAAGTCGGCACTATACCATGCTGCATTTAGGATCTGAAAGAGACCCGCAGAGGCGGGAGGCGAAGAACGGATCTGGCAGAGCCCTGACTTTCTGATTACTCGACGACGATCACCGCCCGCATGTCATGGCCTGGCATGTCGCACCAGTAGGAGAAGGTTTTGGCGCTGGCCGGTGTGAATTGAATCTCCGCTAGTCCATCAGCCGGAATGATGACCCGGATGAGCCCGTCGGGGCCGAATTCTGGGGCTCCGTTGCCGCCCACGCTGAAGTTGACGCCGAGGAACAGCTCCTTGGCCACCACGGCATGGAGCTCTGTATCGTGATTGCGGAATTGTAGGGCTGTCTTCCGCCCTGCATGGAGGACGATACGGTTCGGGATGAACGCTCGCCCATGGATCTCCACGGTGATCGTTTCCGCGTCGAGATCGCCGGAAAGCGCGGCAGCAGGAACAGCCAGCAGCCAGGCCAGGCCGATGAGCCGGAACGCTCCGTTCATTTAGCGTTGGCCTTCTTGAGGATGGCTCGGTGCAGGGCCATCCGGTCGGCCGACTTGAGCGGGTGGGCTGGGCGGTGGCGGCAGAGGACAACAGTTTGCCGGAGGGAAACGATGAAGACCTCGCAATTCGGACAGTCGCCGAGATGGCGGCGTATTTCCTCACAAATGTCGGAGGAGAGTTCGTCGTCGATATAGGCGGAGAGTTGCCGGAGAAGCTTTAGGCAATGGCGTTGCCCTGCCCTATGGCGGGGCGAGGATGGCGTGGCCTGTTTTTTTTTCGTCATAGCAACTTTTTTCGTCGTCATGCGCGCAAGCCTCCCGGCTTGTGGTCATTGTTATCGATGATGCCGCGTGCGCTCAGTTCCCGCCGGACAAAGAGGCGCGCACGATGCAGCCGAGATTTCACGGCCCGCTCGTTGACGCCCATGATCGTACCCACTTCCTTGGCGCTTAGCTCTTCCATGTCACACAGGATGAGGACCATGCGATATTTTTTCGGGAGTTTATTGATTGCCTGGTCGAGGGCCTGCCGGAGCTCCTTGTTCTGCAGCGCCGCTTCAGGGCTGAGCCCCTCCGTCGAGATTTGGAGGCGAAACTCGCCTTCTGATCTGGGCACAAACTCATCGAGCGAGAGTTCATGTTTCGGCTCTCCTTTTCGTTTACGCCGCATCCGCATGCAGGCGCGTGACGCGATGGTGTAGAGCCAGGTCGAGATCCGCGCGTCTCCACGAAAATTCTTGAGCCCCCGGTAGGCATTGAGAAAGGTCTCCTGCACGAGATCTTTGGCCGCTTCCGTTTCACCGCACAGGCGATGGGCGTAACGGTAAATCAGGTCGACGTGGTCTCGATATAGCGTATCAAATTCGTTGGGTCCTGGGGCAGGGAGGGGTTGGGCACGATTTTTAAGGGCTGTAGCCATAGATTAGTGGATAGCTGAGGCGCTTGGTTGTGCAAATGGTGCCTTCGTTGCTGAGCGCGTGAGGGGGACCCGCTTCTGGTTGATGCGTATAATCAACGGCTGACTCACGTTCACCGGAGAAATTTTATTTTTTGTATTGAGCATTCCTAGCCCCGTTATTTTTTGCGAACGAGCAAGCGAGTCGGGGTGCCCTCGAACCCATATTCCTCGCGGATTTTGTTGTCGAGAAAGCGGAGGTAGTTGGGGGTGATATTGTCCGGGTGCCCGACAAACAACGCAAAGACCGGTGGCTGGATTGCGACCTGGGTTATGAAGGCGGACTTGGTAATCTTCGTAGGTTTCCCTTTTCGCACCGGCAGCGGGTGGGTGGTGAGGATCTCTTGCAGGAACTTATTCAGTGCACCCGTCGGGATTCGCTTTGAAAATGCCGCATAGACCCGGTCGATAGTCGGAAAGAGCTGGCCCAGTGAATCGGGGTGTGCGGCTGAGGCGAAGATGACCGGCGCCCAAGTTAGGAAGGAAAAGCGCCGTTTGAGTTCCAGTTCGACTTCCTGGCGCGCCTCGTGATCGCCCTCACGGAGATCCCATTTATTGACGATGAGGAAGCAGGCCCGGCCTTGCTTGATGATGACACCGGCGATTTTGGTATCTTGCTCGGTCACGCCTTCCGTGGCGTCAAGCAGCAAGATTCCGAGATCGGACCGGCCGATGGCCAGATGCGACCGGACCACACTATAGCCTTCAATTCCTCGGTCGATCTTTCCGCGCCGCCTGATGCCCGCTGTATCCGTGAAGAGATAGGTCCGCCCCTTATGGATGGCGATCGAATCGATGGAGTCCCGCGTGGTGCCAGGTACATCGCTGACGACCACCCGGTCTTCTCCGAGCACGGCATTTACCAGCGTGGATTTGCCGACATTTGGCCGTCCCACGACGGCAATACGAGGGATCGTTGATTTTTCAGGGCTCTCATCTGGGACTGGGAGAAGCGGATAGA
This sequence comes from Nitrospira lenta, assembly GCA_945865525.1. GTDB lineage: Bacteria > Nitrospirota > Nitrospiria > Nitrospirales > Nitrospiraceae > Palsa-1315. Next base: position 19,158 of record CAMBDY010000023.1, read on the forward strand.
TCGCATCGAGGAGGTCGGAGACGCCGATCCCGTGCTCCGCAGAGATTGGATAGAGCGTCTCAGTACCCAATTTATAGAAATCTGCGACGAGTGGTTCAACTTTGGGCGTATCGATCTTATTGATCACCACGAATAAGGGCTTCGTCGTACCCCGTAAGAGGCGGACGACGGCATGGTCAGGGGTCGTGAGCCCAGTCCGGCCGTCCATCAGCAGGATCAAAATATCCGCTTCCGCAATGGCGAGCTCTGACTGGCGCTTAATGAGGATCAACATGCTTTCCGAGGCAGTCGGATCCAGCCCCCCAGTATCGACTAAGCGGTAGGGACGATTCCGATAGGTAGCGTCGGCGTAGTTGCGATCCCGCGTGACACCGGGGACGTCGTCCACGATGGCTGTGCGTTTCCCGAGCATGCGATTGAAGAGCGTCGATTTGCCGACGTTGGGGCGGCCGATAATGGCCACAATAGGCGGATGACTCGCCGTCATACGCAGTATTGGCGTCGGCGCCGTTTCTTCCGGCGCGGTCTCTTCTGCGAGGATGTGCGTGGACTTTTTGGTGCGTGGCATAAAAACGTATCTCTAACCGTAACACAAGATTTTTGGCAAACACAATCATCGTCAGGTACACTCAGCCGAAATGATGCCATTGCACGTGAATTGGGAAGATATTGACGATGTCCTCCTCGACATGGACGGGACCTTGCTAGACCGCCATTTCGACAACTTCTTTTTCGAAGAGGCCCTGCCGCACCGCTATGCCTTGCTGCATGGACTGACCTACGAGGGGTCCCGGGATCGATTGATGGCCATGTACCGGTCGGTCGAGGGAGAGCTGGCCTGGACCGATTTAAATTATTGGACAGAGCGGGTGGGAATCGACGTGGTGGCTCTGCACAAGGAGCTAGACTATCTAGTGGGGTTTTTGCCGAGTGCGGAAACGTTTCTCCGTGAGCTCAAGCGTCTGGAACGGCGGGTCACGATCCTCACGAACGCCCATCAAGCTGGTGTCGATGTGAAGATCGCCAAGACGGGCCTCGACGGGCATGTAGACCGTATCGTGACGGCCTCCGAGGTGGGGTATTTGAAAATGCGTCCGGCCTATTGGCCGGCCTGTCAGCAGTTGGTGGGGTTCAATCCGCAGCGAGCCTTGTTTATCGACGATGATGAAGGTTGTCTGGCTGCCGCCCAGCAGTTCGGGATCGCGCATTTGGTCCATAGCGCGAAGCCCAGTTCTCAGCTACCCTCGGTCCCCTCCGCATCCTTTCCCTCAGTCGAGAGTCTATTGACTCTCCTGAAGAGGCCGCTGCCGAAAGGATGAGGCAGCAATTGGCATGGCCGACCCCTGATACATTTCTCCGCCCAGTCGCGGGACGCTCCGCATCTGAAACCGATCTAGCCGTCTGATCGTGAGACCCGCCTGCTCAATGAGTTGACCAATCTTCCGATTCAGGTTGCAGCCACAGCCGATTATTCGCTGGAGTGGGTTCAATCGATCCTGCCAGGCTGCAACCCCTATGTCCTCGCTCCGGCCATGCTCCAGAAATAGAAACGCGCCATTCGGCTTGAGGACTCTGCGCACCTCCCTGAGCGCCTTCACCGGATCGGGAATGGTGCAGAGGGTCCAGGTACTCACGACGCAGTCGAAGGTTTGCGTGTCATAGGGAAGATCTTCGGCGCTGATGCAGGACAGTTCGATAGGGAATGATGCAACGTCGCTTCGTGCGGCGAGACGATCGGGTAGCAGGGGAAAGGGATCTACTGCGCGCAACCGCAAAACGCTGTTTGGATAATGTGGCAGATTCAGTCCGGTTCCCAGGCCGATCTCTAAGACCTGGCCCCGTGCCGATCGCAACAGTTCAATCCGGAGCTGCGCAAACTCCGCCCCGCTCATGAGATGATCCATGAGCCGAGGAAAGATGTAGCGGCTGTAGAGTCCTCTCACAAGCCCCAGTATAGCAAACTGCGCGCTTTGAGGGCCTCGGCAATCTTGTGACCCCCAGGGGTCTGTGCTAGAGTTCCTCCTCTTTTCCCACACAGCTGCGGTTTCTTACGGTATGAGTAACACCTACGATCATCACGCCCTTGAAGTGAAGTGGCAGGCCTACTGGGATGAGCACCGGACCTTCCGTGTGTCGGACGACACGACTAAGCCAAAATTCTATTGCCTCGACATGTTTCCCTATCCCTCCGGATCGGGCCTTCACGTCGGCCACCTCGAAGGCTATACCGCGACGGATATTGTGTCCCGCTACAAGCGGATGCGGGGCTTCAATGTCTTGCACCCGATGGGGTGGGACGCATTTGGACTTCCAGCGGAACAATATGCGGTGAAAACGGGTATTCATCCGGTTGTCACGACAGCCCAGAACATCGCCACCTTCAAGCGCCAGATGCAGCGTGTCGGTCTGTCCTACGATTGGGAACGCGAGGTCAGCACGATCGACCCCGACTATTATCGCTGGACTCAGTGGATCTTCTTGAAACTGTTCGAGCGGGGACTGGCCTATGTGGCGGAAGTACCCGTGAATTGGTGTCCCGCCCTGGGGACGGTCCTGGCCAACGAAGAAATTATCGATGGAAAGAGCGAGGTCGGCGGGTTCGATGTGGTGCGCAAGCCGATGCGCCAATGGATCTTAAAGATTACGGCCTATGCTGATCGGCTCCTCGAAGATTTGAAGCTGGTCGAATGGCCCGCCAGCACCTTGGAGATGCAGAAGAATTGGATCGGCCGATCGGTTGGAGCAGAAGTCGAATTCGATTTGGTCGGGTGCTCTGGCACAGTTCGGATCTTCACAACGAGGCCTGATACCTTGTTCGGTGCAACCTATATGGTGCTGTCGCCGGAACATCCACTTGTGGCGGTTGTTACGACTGCGGACTGCCGCGCTGCTGTCACGGCCTATCGCGAGGCTGCTGCCAGAAAAAACGATCTCCAGAGGCAGGAACTCGACAAAGACAAGACCGGGGTCTTCACCGGGGGCTATGCGGTGAATCCGGTGAACGGTGAGCGGCTGCCTATTTGGCTCGCCGACTATGTTTTAATGGGCTACGGGACCGGCGCCATCATGGCCGTGCCGGCGCATGATGCGCGCGATTGGACCTTTGCCAAGACCTACGACTTGCCGATCCGTGAAGTTATTGCAGGAGGTCAGGTTGAGCAGGAGGCCTTTGTCTCATCCGACAAGGGCACCGTCGTCAATTCCACGACATCGGATAGAAGCTTTTCGATCGATGGGCTGGCGCCGAGCGATGCGATTCCAAAAATCACGGCTCATTTAGAACGGCAGGGCAAAGGTCGCAAGGCGGTGAACTATAAATTGCGGGACTGGCTTTTTGCTCGTCAGCGCTATTGGGGTGAGCCCTTTCCGATTGTGTGGGTGGATGGTCAAGCCCTTCCGATTCCAGAAGAGCAGTTGCCGCTGTTGTTACCGGAGACCAATAACTTCAAACCGTCCGGGACTGGCGAAAGCCCGCTCGCGAACCTCACTGACTGGCTGACGACCACCGATCCGATCAGCGGGGCACCGGCGCGCCGTGAAACCAACACGATGCCTCAGTGGGCTGGCTCCTGTTGGTACTATCTGCGGTTTATCGATCCAAAAAATCAGCGGCAGCTTGTCGATCCGGCATTAGAGCGTTACTGGATGCCGGTGGATCTCTACATCGGCGGTAGCGAACACGCTGTACTGCATCTGCTCTACGCGCGTTTTTGGCACAAGGTGCTGTACGATATCGGACTGGTCAGTACGCCTGAGCCGTTTAAGAAGCTGGTGCATCAGGGGATTGTACTAGGGGAAGACAATCAGAAGATGTCGAAGTCCCGCGGCAATGTCGTCAATCCCGACGAGATCATGGACCAGTTTGGGGCCGATGCGGTGCGGCTCTATGAGATGTTCATGGGCCCGCTGGAGGCGGTGAAGCCGTGGAGCACGAGGGGCGTAGAAGGGGTCACGCGTTTTCTGGAACGGTCCTGGCGGCTCATGGCGAACGACGAGGGTCACCTGTTGAATGTCGTGGTGGGGATTGTTCCAACGCTCGCACAGGAGCGGCTGCTCCACCAGACGATCAAGAAGGTGACCGAGGATATCGAAGGGTTGCGGTTTAATACGGCGATCGCTCAGATGATGGTCTTTACGAACGAGATGACGAAGACGGAGCAGCGCTCACGGGCTCTGCTCGAACCCTTTGTCCTGCTGCTGGCTCCCTTCGCGCCGCATTTAGCAGAAGAATTGTGGGGAGTACTGGGGCACAAGCCCAGCGTGTCGCAGCAGCCCTGGCCGACTTTCGATCCGGCCATGACCGTGAGCGATCGGTTGACCATTCCGATTCAGGTGAACGGAAGGTTGCGCGCTAAGCTTGAGGTGGGAGCCGACGCGACGCGCGCGCAGGTTGAGGGGCTAGCTTCCGTGCAGATCGCGGAGTGGCTGCAGGGGCAGGAGCCGAAGAAGATCGTTTATGTCGAAAAAAAGCTGATAAACTTCGTCGTATGAATGTCGCCGTGGTTGGCGAGAAAGGTAAGATATGCGAGACACACTGAACGCTAGAGGCGCGCGGGCCTGTTTCGTGCTGCCTGCCAGTCTTGCATTGCTCGCGTCGCTCGCCGGGTGCGGCTATCAGTTCCGTGTGGAGGGAGCCGGCCCCACTATCGGGGGCGCAGAGGCGACATCCTCTCCCACGGTTCCGCCACCGAGGCTGGTGGTGAGGACCTTGGAGAATAAGAGTTTTGAGCCCAACATAGAGGCGCGTTTCACCAACTATCTGCGTCACGAGTTTTCCTCTGGCAGTGGGGCGCAAGTCGTGCCGGATACTGAGGTGGCCGATCTCGTGTTGACGGGGCAAATTGTGGGGGTCGGTATCCCGACCCTCAGTTTTAGCATGACCACCACTCTCGAAAGCCGCGCCGAGGTCACGATTGCCGTCAAGGTGGAGGAGACCAGGACGAAACGTGTCGTGTGGACGCAAACGGCCAAGGGCTCCTCGGAGTTCTATGTCACGCCAGACTTGCAGTTCAACCGCGTCCTGCAGAACCGGGCTGTGGAGCAAGCGGGCCGGTTCATCGCGGAAGATCTGGCTTCCCGCTTTCTACTCCAGTTGGAGTCGCAGCCGCTGTGGTCCGAGTGGTTAAAGATGAAGCCGGCGACGGACACTGCGGATACAATCGTCAAATAAACCGGATCTGGATCATGGCTTCAGCTATCTCTCCCGCACAACTCAACACACAACTTACTCACGGTACGGTCGCCCCCCTGTACTTGGTTGTCGGCGAGGAAGATTTATTGCGTGATATGGCCCTGGCTGTGTTGAAGACCGCATTATTGGGGGACGGCGAAAGCGACTTCAATTGCGATTTATTTTACGGCGATGATGTGAGCGGGTCGGAGATTGTCACGTGCGCCTCGGAAGTAGCGGTGTTCGCGCCTAGGCGGGTGGTGGTGGTGAAAGCAGCCGATAAACTCCCAGCCAAGGAATGTGAGACGATTCTTCCCTATTTGAAAAAGCCGAACGATTCTACAACCGTGATTTTTGTCGCATCGAAGCTCGATGGACGGCTGAAGTTCACCCAGGCGCTGACGAAGTCCGCGGTGACAGTCGATTGTGCCCCCCTCAGGGAGGCGCAATGGCTTCCGTGGCTCAAACAGGATGCGGAGCGAGTTGGGATCCGGCTCAACGACGAAGCCATTGAGTTGCTCAAAGAGGCCTGCGGCAGCGCGCTCTACTCGGTCCGGCGCGAATTGGAAAAGTTGGCGGCTTATGTGTCGCCCAGTCTATCGGTTACCGCTGCCGATGTGGTGACCCTGCGGGGAACAGAGCCTGGCGCCTCGGTATTCGATTTGACCTTGGCGATTGGGGCGAGAAATCGAGGACGGGTGTTGGCCATCTTGGCCAGGAATCTGGAAGCAGGGGAGGCACCGTTACGAATTCTCGGCTCACTGGCGTGGCAATATCGGCGGCTCTGGAAGGTCAAGGAAATGGCTAGGCAGAGCGGCCGCGAGGGGGAAGCAGCGAGGACGTTGAGGATGGACCCCTCTAGGGTCCGTTCGTTCCTTGATCAGTTTCCCGATGCCCATCTGCAGGAGGCGCTGGGTTTGCTCTTGGACGCTGATGCTAAACTGAAAGGTGGCAGCGGTGGACGCCCCGTGCGTATTCTTGAAGGGCTGTTGCTGCGGTTGTGTGATCGCGCACAGGGTATGGCACGTCCACCGGCACCACGTCGTGGCGCCGAGGCGCCGCAAGCGGTGAGAACGCGAACCATTTCGAATGTGCGAACGATTAGCGGGGGGTCGACAAGGAATTGACGTGGAGCGTGAGGCGGGCTACCCGGCGCGAGGCCGTGTTGGGCTTGATCACACCTTTCGTTACCGCTTTGCTGAGGGCCGATGTGGCGAGACGCAAGGACACCTTCGCATCCTCGACCTTTTTCTCGGCCACGGCCGACTGGACTTTCTTGACGAGGGTCTTGAGGGCGCCCAGCGTTGCACGGTTACGGTCGTGCCGCTTCACAGACTGGCGGGCTCGGCGAATTGTCGATTTATGAACAACCGGCATAGTAAACTCCTCTGGTAGAAAAGAAGCGCATTTGTACCATGCGGCGTCATGAAGCGTCAAGATACGCGATTATGGCGCCATTTTTGAAAAGGACAAGCCTGTGTCAACCATCATTGCCCGTGACCGTCTAATCCTGGCCCTAGACGTGCCGACCAGCGACGAAGCAGACCGGCTCCTTGAGCGGGCAGGGGATCAGATTGTGTTTGTGAAGGTTGGACTTGAACTCTATACCGCAGCCGGGCCAGAGATGGTCCAACGTCTGATCGCACGAGGCAAACGGGTGTTTCTGGATTTGAAGTTCCTTGACATCGAAGAAACGGTTCGTCGGGCCACGGCATTGGTTGCGTCGATGGGCGTGGAGTTTTTGACGATTCATGCGAACCGTAAGGCGCTGGCCGCAGCTGTTCAGGGCCGTGGCACTTCCTCGTTGAAACTGCTAGCGGTCACGGTCTTGACCAACTTCGACAGCAACGACCTTCGCGAGATGGGTGTTCAGCGGAGCGTGCAGGACTTGGTGGCGGCGCGAGCCCTCTTGGCCTCAGAAGTCGGGTGCGACGGGGTCGTGGCCTCAGGCGAAGAACCGGGGATCCTCCGCCCCAAGGTGGGTCCACGCTTTCTCATTGTGACGCCAGGCGTGCGCCCGGCCGGCAAGGGAGTTGATGACCATGCCAGGGCGACCACGCCAACTCAGGCGATTTCGGCCGGGGCCGACTATTTGGTGATCGGCCGGCCTATCAGAGATGCCTCAGACCCGGCTGCCGCTGCTGCCACCATTCTTACAGAAATGCAGGCGGCCTTTGACGCACGGAACTGAAGGGCCGGATAGCGAGTTGCGGGTCTCCTGCTTCCTTTGCTAGGATTCCTAGCCTTTCATCGGGATCGTCTCCCCTGTTCTCTTTGTATGGTGGGTGTAGCTCAGTTGGTTAGAGCGCCGGATTGTGGATCCGGAGGTCGCGGGTTCGAAACCCGTCACTCACCCCATACCTTCTCTCGATAACTGCTTGATCTGCTAGGTTTCCCCTCGCACTCGTCCGTTCCGCTTCCCTGCTTGGTTGCGCGGGGGTTGCGGATTCGGCGTGAAAAGCCGCCTGCGCGAGAGGGGTATCGAGCCGATCCACAGCCTGCTTATTCCCGCCTGGAATCAGATGCCCGTAACAGTCCACCGTGATCTGAATCGAGGAGTGGCCCAGCTGTTCCTTTACATAGACCGGGCTTTCGCCCTGCTGAAGGAGCAGGCTGGCGTAGCTATGTCGCAGATCGTGGAATCGCACCTGACGCAGCCCCGCCTTTTTGAGGAGCCCGTAAAAGATCCGATCTCGGAGGTTGTTTGGGTGCAGGAGCCCGCCGCTCTCATTACAGAACACCCAGGGCGGGACATCGGTTCCGCTGGCCCCGGCGTTGATCTGGCGCTCAAGCTGTAGGTCTTTGAGCACCCGTGTCAGTTCCAGGGACATATCCACGCGACGGCTCTCGCCGCTCTTGGGGGTCGTGAGTGTCCAATGCGTGTAGTTGCGCGAGACTCGTGGAGGCGCCTATGAAAGTAGCGGTGGGTTACACCCTTGTGCGAGGATCCTACGGCGCGCTGTCCTGATCTGCTTCGATGAGGATATCCAAAGTGAATCCTTTTAAGCCGAGGTGTCTCTCACGGCCAGTCACAGGTTTCAACC
>CAMBDY010000024.1:0-20000 GCA_945865525.1 Nitrospira lenta
CCCGTACCGAACGGCTGAGCTTCACTCGTTTCTTCATAGGCCTGAATGGTCACATCGTCACCAGACTCAAGAATGCGAATCTGATCAAAATTCGTCCTGTTATCGAAATACACGGTACGGTAATTCATGGCGCCACCACCCGCTCGGCCCTCATCATGAGAGCTGCCGCCGCCCTCAAGATGCAATTTCTTACCCGGCATATCTAGGCCGATCACGCGACCAAAAATCGTTTCTGCCTGCGACAACCGATCAAGGAAGCTGGTCCGATCAAACGTGGTCACGCGAGTACTACTTCCTGACACATCGCCAACTCCGGTACCGACACCCATTCCGGACTGGTTACTCTGCAAGCGCTCCTGAGCGAATGCCACAGCTACGGAACCGACAAAAAGAATTGCCGTTCCTAGTGCCAACACTTTACGCATGGGCTGCCTCCTTGGTGAGATTAAAGAATAAAGTGAGATCACGGACAACAAAATATTCGGACCAAATAATCAGGTTAGAATTTCCTCATCCCAGCTCTAGCGCGCGAACTATAGGCTTCTCATTTCGTCATGTCAAGGGGCATAATTGCCCTGATTTTACAGTGAATTCACGCACACCCGACCGGCTGAGCGAACCGCAGAAAACAGGTGAGGCTCTCAACGCCTCGCCTATTGGTGCCCAGAGGGAGGGTTGAACTCCCACTCTCTTACGAGAACCGGATTTTGAGTCCGGCGCGTCTGCCAGTTCCGCCATCCGGGCACAGCACATACTTACGATACGGACGCACCGTCTTAACATGATGCCCTATGCAGGCGCAATCCATCTCCCCTCTTTGCTTACGCCTACAGGCAATGCTACACTCCCCCCACACCTTTTCTATGTGCAGGAGGATATCCAGACCATGGCAGACGTTCAGTGCGTGACATGCGGACAAGCAGGAGAAGCCATTACTGACCCCCTCTTTATGGGGAGGCTTGAAGCCGAGGTCAAATCCAAGGTCTGCCAACCCTGCTGGAAAAAATGGGAAGGCATGCGAGTGATGGTCATCAACGAGTATCAGGTCAATCTAGGCGAAGAAAGCGGGAGGGAACTTGTCAAGAAGCAGATGAAAGCCTTCTTGAAGCTCGGCGAACAGGCCGACACCTCAAAGATCGAGCAAAACTTTCGCCCGCAAGCCTGAGCCTGCAGCCCCGCACTGGGCGACAGAGCTCCGCGTCAGACCTACGTGACACGACTCCCCCTGAATTTCTCCAGTGATCTCGCAGGGTTCGTTGACAGGCGCACGTCAAAATGTTAGGATTGCCAGTCCTGATCTTTCCGCCTAGACGGTCAGCACCTCCTCACGGCTGTACCGGCGAGGAAAAGGAATCGAGTTGTCGTGATTACGCAAATGCACATCAAGGGGTTGATGTTTGACCCTTATAACAACACGTATGTTGTCGTGCTGCACGACGAAAAACATTCCGACATGCTCCCCATCTGGGTCGGGAAGTCAGAAGCTGGTTCAATCAGCATGGCGATGGAAAACGTCACACCGCCCAGGCCGATGACCCATGACTTCATGCACTCATTTCTGGATGCGTACAATGCGAAGGTCATTAGCGTCGTGATTACCGATCTGTCAGAGCACACATATTTTGCAAAGATCCATTTAATGTATGAAGACTCTGAATACACTGTTGACGCCAGGCCCAGCGATGCCATCGCCCTCGCGCTTCGATGCAATGCGCCGGTGTTTGCCCGCGATACCGTGATCACGAAACAAAACTCTGAAGAGTTTGACCAGTGGCTGGAAAACCTTAAGCCGGAAGATTTCGGCAAGCTGGACTCCTAAGGGACGCATGAGCACCGCCAATCCACCGAGCGAACAAGGTCTGGTTGAATACCGGGTGGCCCGCATCCTCGAAGAGGCCAACACCGACACGAGAATTGTTGTCCTAGCGAAGCAGGATAATGCGCTCGTAACGTTCCCGATCTGGGTCGGCGCGGCGGAAGGGAATGCCATTAAACTCGCGCTCGATGGCACGATCACGCCACGCCCCATGAGCCATGACTTGATCAAGAGCTTCGCTGAACACTTGAGCGTCACGATTCAGCGGGTCGTCATTGCGGACGTGAAGAGCAGCACCTATTATGCCACGGTCTACGTTACCAACAAAGGCGTGGAGCGCAAGATCGACGCCAGGCCCAGCGATGCGATCTCGCTGGCGCTTCGGGCTCAGTGCCCGATCTACATCACCGAAGACGTGTTGACGCGGCGGAGCACTACGAATCTCGACGCCTGGCTGTCAAAGCTCGAACCGAAGGATATCGGCACACCGGAAGTACAAGAAACCTGATTCACTCGTTAGCGAAGGAGCGCGAAAGAACAATGCCGACTTACCAACAAAAGCCGTTAGACGTACAAGAGAAGTGGTATCTCGTCGATGCCGAAGGGAAAACACTGGGCCGCCTGGCATCCCGCGTTGCCGGCATGCTCCGCGGCAAGCACCGGCCGACCTTTACCCCCAATGTCGACATGGGCGACCATATCGTCGTGGTGAACGCCGAAAAGATCCGTATGACCGGTAACAAGATGGCCACGAAGCTCTATCGCCACCATACCGGATTCCCAGGTGGACTCAAGACCGCGACGGCACAGCATGTCTTCAAAAAAGATCCCACGATCATTTTGACGAAGGCGATTGAGGGCATGCTCCCGAAAACCCCCTTGGGGAATGGAATGGCCAAGAAACTCCGCGTTTATGCTGGCACTACGCATCCGCACCAGGCGCAAGGACCGGAGCCCATTACGCTGTAAATCATCACCGAGAACGAAGAAGGAGACGTTGTAGCATGGCAGCAGCAACTCAATATGCGACCGGACGACGCAAGTGCGCAATCGCCAGAGCCTGGGTCACCGGGACGGCGGGCGACATCACGATCAACGATCAACCGATCGAGCAGGCCTTCCCGCGCCTAACCTTGCGGCAGATCATCCAGTTCCCGCTTGAAATTGGCGGTGTCGTCGGACAGTACTCGATCAAAGCCACGGTCCATGGCGGCGGATTGGTCGGCCAAGCAGGCGCCCTGCGTCATGCGATTGCGCGCGCGTTAGTGGAGTTGAACCAGCCCCTCCGTACCCCCTTGAAGAAGGAAGGCTTGCTGACACGCGACTCGCGCGTCAAAGAGCGAAAGAAGTACGGACAAAAGGGCGCACGAAAGAAGTTCCAGTACTCGAAACGATAACTATCGGAGCCACAGTCAGAAAAAGGGAAGGCTCCATGCCTTCCCTTTTTTTGTGCCTGTGGGATGCCTAACGGGTGAAACAGATGAAGAAAATACGAGTCGCCATCGCAGGAGCCAGCGGCTATGCCGGAGCGGAGCTCGTCCGCCTAGCAGCACTCCACCCCCATTTTGAACTCCATGCCGTCACGTCGGAGAAGTCCGCTGGGACGCCCGTGGCTGCGGTCTTCCCCAGCCTGGCAGGCCTGATATCGCTCTCGTTTCAAGCGCTCGCACCAGAAGCACTGGCAGACCAGGTCGAGGCCGTCTTCCTGGCCCTCCCCCACACCAAATCATTAGCGCCGGTCGCCGCCTGTCTCAAAACCGGTAAACTTGTTGTGGACCTCAGCGCCGATTATCGGCTCAAAGATGCAGCCATCTATGAGCAGTGGTATCAGACTACCCATCCTCATGCCGACTTGCTGAAAGACGCCGTCTACGGACTGCCAGAGCTCCATCGCGCCGCCATCACCAAGACAAAACTGGTGGCCTCACCAGGCTGTTACCCGACGGCGGCTATTCTGCAACTGGCGCCATTATTTGCCCAGGATCTGGTGCAACCGCAGAGCGTGGTCATCGATGCAAAATCTGGCATTTCCGGCGCAGGACGAAGCCCGGCTCTCCCCTACCATTTTCCGGAAGCCCATGAGTCCTTAGAGCCCTACAAAATTGGGCAGCACCGGCATATTCCTGAGATTGAACAGGAGCTGGGCCGGTTGTGTGGCCGCGTTTCGACATCGGCAGGCGCGGGTACACCACAGCCGCTCATCACCTTCACGCCACATCTGGTACCCATGAACCGCGGCATCTTGAGCACGGCCTACTGCAAACTGAAAAGCCCGATGGCGCTGGCCGACCTGCGCAATCTCTATCGCACTTTTTATACGGGTGAGCGATTCGTCAGGGTCCAGGACGACATTATGCCGAATCCGCGGTACATCAAGGGCTCCAACTATTGCGATATCGGGGTCTACTTGGACTCTCGCTCAGGCTCCGTCATTACGGTGGCCGCCTTGGACAATCTGGTAAAGGGTGCAGCAGGCCAGGCCATTCAGGCCATGAACCTCATGCTGGGACTTCCCGAAGAAACTGGTCTGACCGCTCCCGCAGTCTATCCCTAATCCTTTCGAACGGATGTCGCTGCCACGATGAAGACGAAGAAGAGACCCGCCTCGGCTCCACGCCGAGGCATCACCGCCCCGCAAGGGTTCCGCGCAGCCGGCATCCATTGTGGCATCAAGAAGCCGGGCCTGCTCGACCTCGCACTCGTCGTCTCGGCACAAAGCGGTCCCATCGCCGGCGTCTTCACCAACAATCAGGTCGTCGCGGCGCCGGTCATCGTCGATCGCCTGCACCTGCGCAAGGGAGTCGGGCGAGCCATGCTCATCAACAGCGGCAATGCCAATGCCTGCACCGGCGCCAAGGGATTAGCGGCGGCACAAAAAACCGCCACATCGCTCGCGAAACAATTACGTGTTCCCACTGAGCAGATCTTCATCGGCTCCACCGGGATAATCGGACGGGTGCTGCCCGTCGATCGCATCGTCAAGGGCATCCCGCAGCTGCTCATGCAGCTCAGCGAGCATGGAGGGCTCGATGCGGCCACGGCAATCATGACGACCGACCTCCGGCCAAAATCCATCGTCCTGCAAGACACCATTGGCAGCCGTTTAATTACCATCGGCGGGATGGCTAAAGGCTCCGGCATGATCCATCCCAACATGGCCACCATGCTAGGCTACTTCACGACGGATGCCTCGATCACGACGCACGCCCTCCAACGGGCGCTCAGCCTGGCAGCCAACGAGTCCTTCAATTGCATTTCGGTCGATGGCGATACGAGCACGAACGACACCGTCCTCTGCTTGGCAAACGGCATGGCGCAGAATCGCACGATCACGGAAGGCACGGCTGCCTTCAAGCGATTTCTGCTGCTCCTGACCGAAGCCTGCCAAACGCTCGCGCTGGCAATCTGCCGCGACGGTGAAGGCGTCACCAAGGTCGTGCGGATTGAGGTCGCCGGCGCCACCACCGTCACGCAGGCCAGGCAGGTCGCCCAAACCATTGCCACCTCGAACCTGGTCAAGACCGCCCTCTTTGGCGAGGATGCCAATTGGGGTCGCGTGATGGCCGCCATCGGCCGAGCCGGGGTCCCGCTCACCCCCTCCACCCTAACTCTCTCGTTTGGCGGCGTCCCGATGGTACGACACGGGATGGGACTCGGACTCGAGGCAGAGCGCCGCATCGCGAAGGTCTTTCGCCAAAAAGAATTTACGATTGCCGTGGGGTTGGGGCAGGGCGCACAGACGGCCCATATGTGGACGACCGATCTGTCATTCGATTACGTCCGTATTAACGCAAGCTACCGATCCTAGAGCATAATTCCCGTCTCACCGCTTGTAAATCTTTTCAGCGTTATGCTAGCATTCACAGGTTTTAGTAGTCAGGAAAGTCTCTCCGCCTCGCATAATTTCGTGCGTTGAGGAGTCGTATCAAATTCGTATCGGCGTCTCTGGGCGTCGCTTGACTTGAGAATAAGGGGGCCAGTCCCCCTCGCCTGCGTCAGCAGGCGCTCTGCAAGTCTTGAGGGGAGGTGAAGGCATGGGAGTGGTTTCGGTCAAGGAATTACTAGAAGCAGGCGTCCACTTTGGACACCAAACGAATCGCTGGAACCCGAAGATGAAGAAATTCCTCTTTGGTGAACGCAACGGTATCTACATCATCGACCTTCAACAGACCCTGCACCGAATGGAGCAGGCCTATGCCTTCGTCCGCGACATCGTCGCCGCCGGCCAGACGGTTCTGTTTGTTGGGACCAAGCGTCAGGCTGCGGAAATCCTTCAAGAAGAGGCCCTTCGCGCCAACATGTTCTTCGTCAACCAGCGTTGGCTGGGTGGCATGCTCACGAACTTCCAGACCATCCGGAAGAGCATCGACAAGATGAAGAAGATGGAAACCAAGCTGGCGGACCCCAGCCAGTACGGCTTGAAGAAAAAAGAAATCATGAAGATGCAGAAGGAGATCGTCAAGCTGCAGAAGTATCTCAGTGGCATCAAGGACATGCGCGGCGTTCCTGGAGCCGTCTTCGTCCTCGACACGCGCATCGAACATCTGGCCGTACAGGAGGCGAAACGGTTGGAGATTCCGATGATCGCGATCTTGGACTCGAACTGCGATCCAGACCACATCACCTACCCGATCCCTGGAAACGACGACGCCATTCGCTCCATCAAGCTCATCACGTCTCTCATTGCCAACGCCTGCATCGAAGGCGCCAATTTGCGGACACAGCGTGAAGAGGCGGATTTCAAACCGGCGCCTGTGACAACCAGCAAGCCCGTAGGTATGAGCTTTGTGAGCACGCCGGCCGCCTAAGGGCCGGCACCGCACGCACCAATGAAGACACTCACTGTTTACTGAAAAGGACCGTCACGTATGGCTGGATCAAGTCAGCTTGTCAAAGAACTGAGAGAGAAAACCGGCGCCGGCTTTCTCGATTGCCAGAAAGCGCTCACCGAGAACAGCGACAATATCGAAAAAGCCATCGATTACTTGCGCCAAAAAGGCTTGGCGGCAGCGGTCAAGAAGTTTGGCCGCGAGACCAACCAGGGCCTCATCCATGCCTATATCCACATGGGCGGGAAAATTGGCGTCCTGATCGAAGTCAATTGCGAAACCGACTTCGTGGCCCGGAACGAAGAATTCAAGTCCTTCGTCAACGACCTAGCCCTCCAGGTGGCAGCGGGAAAACCCTCCTACGTGAAACGGGAAGAGATTCCCGCCGACCTCATTGCGAAAGAACGCGCGATCTACGAGGGACAAGCGAAGGAAATGGGTAAGCCCCCGGCCGCATGGCCAAAGATCGTCGAGGGTAAACTAGAAAAATTCTTCCAGGAGAGCTGTCTGGTCGAGCAGGTCTTCGTCAAGGACTCCTCCGTCACGATTAAAGATCTACTCGCCTTGAAGATTTCCAAAATCGGTGAGAACATGAACATCGGCCGCTTTACCCGGTATCAATTAGGCGACGCATGAGCGCTGCGAAGTATCGGCGCATTCTCCTCAAAGTGAGCGGAGAGATGCTGGCCGGTGAGCAGGGCTCCGGCATCCAGCCTTCTATTCTCGAGGGCCTCGCGGCGGAGATCGCCTCCGTCGTGGCCCTCGACATCGAAGTCGCTGTGGTCATCGGTGGCGGCAATATCTTCCGCGGCATTGCCGCCAGCGCCTCCGGCATGGAACGCGCCTCCGCCGACTACATGGGGATGCTCGCCACCGTCCTCAATGCCCTGGCCCTACAAAATACGCTCGAACGCATCGGCGTGATGACCCGCGTCCAATCCGCAATCGAAATGCGCCAGTTAGCCGAAGGCTATATCCGGCGTCGGGCCATTCGACACCTTGAGAAAAAACGCGTCGTCATCTTTGCGGGCGGCACTGGGAATCCCTATTTTTCCACCGATACTGCCGCGGCGCTCCGAGCAATGGAAATTGGCGCCCAGGTGATCATGAAGGGGACCAAGGTCGACGGCATCTATGACGCTGACCCCGTCAAGAACCCCACCGCCACAAAATATCAAACTATTTCCTTTCTCGCGATCTTGAATCAGAATTTAAAGGTGATGGATGCTACGGCCATCAGCCTCTGCATGGACAACAATCTGCCGCTCATCGTGTTCAACTTAAAAGAACAAGGCAACTTCAAACGTGTCGCCACAGGCGAAGCCATCGGCACCGTCGTCACGCCCGACCGCCGTTAATTTTCTCCGGGAGTCTCGCATGTCTAATCCGGCTGCCATACACCAGAAAATAACGGAGAAGATGGAATCTGCGCTGGAGCATCTCAAGCGAGATTTAGCCGGCCTACGAACAGGACGAGCCTCTGTGGCCCTTTTCGACGGTGTGCGGGTGGACTACTACGGCACAATGACCCCACTCAAGCAGGTAGCTAATATTTCAACCCCGGAGGCGCGCCTCATCACGATCCAGCCCTGGGAGCCGGCCCTCATCAAGGAAATTGAAAAAGCCTTGGCCGGATCGAACCTCGGCGTCACCCCGTCTAACGACGGAAAGATCATTCGTATCCCCCTCCCGCCCCTCACCGAAGAGCGCCGCAAGGACCTTGGTAAGGTCTGCAAGAAGCACGGCGAAGATACGAAAGTGGTGGTCCGCGGGTTTCGTCGAGATGGGAACGACGAGTTGAAGAAACTGCAAAAAGATACCAAGCTCACCGAAGACGACCTGCGAAAAGCTGAAATCGACACCCAGAAGCTGACTGATCAGTACATTCAAAAAGTCGACGATGTGGTGAAGAAAAAAGAACACGAAATCATGGAAGTGTGACCGTCATTTCCACCGTGGTACCTACCTACGCCACCATCAGTCTCGCGGCACTCGCCCACAATGTCTCGTGTATCACCGAGTATCTGCCCCCCTCTTGCAAAATCCTCGCCGTCGTCAAAGCCAATGCCTATGGCCATGGGGCGATCACTGTTGCGCACGCGCTTGCCAAACAGGGAGTCGAGCGATTTGCCGTCGCCTCACTGGCTGAAGGGATCGAACTCCGCCAAGCTGGCCTCAACGCACCGATCCTCATTCTAGGCGCGCTCTTCGAGGAGCAAATCCCCGATCTGGTGGCTCACCGATTGACCCCAGTTGTGAGTGATGTGCGCATCTTGCCCGCCTTGACTAAGGCTGTTTGTGCTCATCAGGCCCCCTATCAAATTCATCTGAAGATCGAGACCGGCATGGGGCGGCTGGGTCTTTCCACCGAAGAACTGCCAGCCCTCTTGGACTCCCAGATCTTGCGGAGCCCTCTCCAGATCGAGGGAATCATGACCCATCTCGCCGACGCGGATGGAGAAGACGGCACCTTCACGGAACGACAGCTTGGCGTATTTCATGCCATGCTGGAGCAAATTTGCCTACGAGGCCTCACCGTGCCCCTGGTGCATGCTGCCAATAGCGCCGCCATCGTCCGGTTTCCCACAACCCATTTTTCGCTCGTACGCCCCGGCATCATGCTCTATGGCTATCACTCCTTGCCGAGCTCCGTGCCCGCACCGGCCCTCAGGCCAGTCCTCTCGCTGCAAACCCGTATTGCCAAACTGCGAACGATTCCGCAAGGCGGAACCGTTAGCTACAATAGAACCTTCGTGGCCAAACGACTGACGAAGATTGCCGTCCTTCCCATCGGCTATGCGGATGGCTACAACCGGCTGCTCTCCAATCGTGGGACGGTATTGATTCAGGGCAAGCGCGCCCCAATCGTTGGACTGGTCTGCATGGATATGACGATGGTCGATGTCACGGACCTCGCTTCGGTGCAGATCGACGAGGCCGTCACGCTAATTGGTCAGCAGGGGGCAGAATCCATCGGGGCGGATGAAGTGGCGGGATTGCTTGGCACGATCCCCTACGAAGTCCTCTGCGGGATTAGCTCACGTGTTCCACGCCTCTACGAATCCGCTGCGCACGGCGGGTAAGACTAGTTCACGTCGACCGCTATCTAAGCGATAGGCGTCGTAAGATATTGATTTAATTAATATAAAGTAAAAGTATTGGGAGCGAGCTAAGAACAGTAGCGTAACGTGTCACACTTTACGAAGCACCAGCACGGCCTCTTCAGCAAAAATGGCGACCCACGAATCACGGCAGCGGGGCTTACTGCTTGATGGTACGCTTCAGCTTCAACTCGACGCTCGCCACTTTGCTCTGCAGCCGACCAGTCCGGCCTTTTCGATGATCGACCTTGATCGTACAGGAGATGCGGCCACAATCTTTTTTCATCCGGTCATAACATTTCTTGACGACGGCAAAGACCTCGTCCCAGTCCCCTTCGAGCACCGTACCCATAGGGTTCAAGCGGTAGTCCACACCACTTTTATCAATAATATCAAGTGAGCGAGCCACGTATTTTCCCACACTCTCACCCTTGCCCAGTGGCGACATGCTGAATTCCAATAAAACCATGTATCCCTCTCTTACTTTCTCTTATACGTTCACACCAAGCCCTCAGGCCTGACCCCTCTCCTACACTTCGCTCTTCACGCCTGGTGCCACATTGAGCTTCGCCCGTTCATCCAGCCAGACTTTCGGATACTGAATCTTGCCCACGAGGCGGAACCCATCCAGCACCTCACGCAGCAAATCACGGCGCTTCTCGAAATCAGGCGCATCGGCCTTGGTCTGCTCACGGAGTTGGCCAACCCACTCCACAAAGGCCGCAAACTCATCGCCAAAAATCTTCTCGATATCTTCTTTCATGAAACCGGACAACGCTGGGGCCACTCCGCTCGTGCTGATCGCGATGCGCAAATGACCGCAGGCCGCGACCGCCGGCATAATCACCGTGGAGGATTCCGGGTGATCAACCGACCACAGTAGGAATTTCTTCTCGCGCGCCTTTGCGAACAACGCCTTAGACAAATCACGATCCCCGCGCACCATATTCAGCACTAGAATCGCGCTCTCCAAATCCGTGTCCCTGAAATGCCGTCCACGATGGACGACTTTCGCCGAGGCCGCCAACTCCTTGAGCGTCTCGTTGAGCGACGGCGCCACGACGACGACTTTCGCCCCTGCCGCCAATAGCTGCTGAGTCTTTTCGGCTGCCTCCTCGTCTCCCCCAAGCACCAGCACCGGGTAGCCCTTTACATCCAGAGACAACGGATAGCCAGAATTTGCCACCATGATAATTCCTCCCGATTCGGATAATCATCCTATCATACACGCCCTATTTTGCAGCGTAAACTATGCCTTCCCCTTTTCTCCGGGCCCCCGTTATAATAGAACGACTGAGATTCTCTTCATCTTCCAAAGGAGCCGTGCCTATGGCCGCCTATAACCTCCGTACACTTGGACTGGCCAGCAGTATTATTGGCTTCGCCGCCATAGCCGCTTGGCTTGGTCTCGCCCACAGTTGCGATCCGCAAAGCGGCGAAGCCGTGATTGCCGGTCGCGTCATGATTACCCAGACCTTGGCGGGTCAAGTCCGCCCCACCGATGTCCTATTTATCATCGTGAAACGACCTGGCGGCACACGGCCCGTTGCGGCCAAGCGAATCGAAAGCCCCCAGTTCCCTGTGGCCTTTGAGCTCACCAACGCCGATGTGATGGTCCAGGGCTCTGAATTGCGGGGGATGCTAGATGTGATGGCCCGGTTAGATCGGGATGGGCAGGCCGGCCCGGTACAGCCGGGCGACATCGAAGGCCGTTATGCCAAGAACCCGACACTGCCTGGCGGACGGGATTTCGAAATTGTCTTAGATACGGTGCACTAGACGAAAAGAGAATCACGATCAGGCTGCTCACATACGTTTTCAGCAAGGCCGCAGCGGATGAACAAACTGGAGGACACCCTCTGAAGTACGTTGAGGATGCGGGTGAGGCGAGAACGACGATGAAAGGTTGCGCACCAGCCGGATTAGGTTTCGGCGGGATCGGCGTCCAATTCGAGGTTCCAATAAAGATAGTCGCGCCAGTTTTCCGGCGCATTCCTGATCCCGATACTAATCGTCACGGTGGGACTCCAGCGAGGCTTGACCGGTTTCTTCATGAGCTTCATGCCTGCTTCATCGGGCGTGCGCCCACTCTTTCTGTTATTACACCGCCAGCAAGCGGTGACAATATTCTCCCACGTCTTGCGGCCACCCTTCGCAATGGGCACGACATGATCGAACGTCAGCTCCTCGGTCCTGAACTTGTGCCGACAATACTGGCAGGCATAGCTATCTCGCGTAAAGATATTGATGCGGGAGAACTTAACTGCCCGGTGGGCATCCTTGAGCCGGACCAATTTGAGGAGACGCATGACGGAGGGAAGCTTGAAGGAGATCGACACCGCGTGAACCTCTCGGTCGTAGACCTCGAGGACTTCGACTTTACCCTGCCAGAGCAGGGCGATCGCTTTTTGCCAATGTACGACCCGCAGGGGCTCGTACGTCGCGTTCAGCAGGAGAGTCATTTCCATGCAGCAACCTCATTTTTCACCAAGGCTCCTTCTGTGAGAAGGCCTGAGCTTTGTCTTCAGATGCTTGCATTTCTTTATGCCATAAATTGCACTCGAAATCAAGGCAGTGGGTGGCCGCAAGAAGATACCAACTCGCAGGGATCAACAAAAAAAAAGGGTCCGCGCCATGCCTAAGCTTATCACCGTGGCGAGGGTTGAGGAGATCCCCCCGGGAACTGGACGAACCGTTCAAGTGGAAGGAATCAGGATCGCGCTCTACAATGTCGAGGGATCGTTTTACGCCATCGACAATACCTGCCCTCATGCGGGAGGACCGCTGGGTGAAGGCCATCTGGATGGCTGCTTGGTCAAATGTCCGTGGCACGGCTGGCAATTCGATCTGCGCACAGGGGAGCGACCGGAGAATCCCGACATCACCGTCGCCTGCTGTCCCGTGCAAATTAAAGGGAATGAGGTCCAAGTGGCACTACCGGACACCTTTAGTATTTAGGACCGAACGGCATGGGGGGCACTGGCAAACCTGTCGGTTCGGAATCCGGCTCTTTAGGCGTAACACCATCGGCGGGGAGCGATGCGGCATTGACCTTTTTCAATGAAAGATTGGCGTGCCAAATAAATTCACGCTCGAACCATTGCCCCGTAACCCCTTGGTCTCGCAGCTGAACCCGTATCTCGTATAGATCCCCCTCCACCGGCTTCACCCGCCATTCACCCAACCGGGCGACCAGGTTCCGTTCGCTCATCGAACGCACATGCTCCGTCATAGCCTGAAGAATCGTGGGGTAGCCCTGTGCCCGGTGGGTTTGCACTAGCGCGAGGGCCTCGGCACCCCGTGGATCAGTGATGGGATTGAACGTCGGAGGCTTCACCCAAATATAATACGCTGCACCCAGCGCAAGTACGACCACGACCGCATAATGAACGATGGTTACGGCGGAAAACGAGAAACGACTCTCTGACATAGCCATCCTGTGAACACGGTTGGTGTGAAATCTGCGCTGCATCTTAGGAGGAGCGGATGTACGATGTCAAACCAGCACGCAGCCTGTGAAACCAGCGCGCAGCCTGTGCTTGTGCGGGTGAAAGTGGTTATGCTACAAGTATCGCTCCAGTCGACAGACATGTACCCTTGAGCGGTGAAGCACCCATGAAATTCTTTCTTTACGGGGACCATCTAAACCCCACACAGCTGAAACGTCGCGCGCCGGAACATCAGTTCCTCTTGCTAGCCACTCTCCCCGAACACACGGTGAAGTTCTGCCGCTGGTCCACGCAATGGCGCTGCGGCCTCGCGAGCGTAGCTCCCTCACCGGGAGAGCAGGTCTGGGGCGCGGTCTTCGAAGTCACGGACGAAGACCTCACGCTGATGGACCAATTCGAAGAGGACGTCCCCCCAAGCGCCTTTCGCCAAATCCAAGTTACCGTGCTGACGGAATCTGGCGAGAAAATGCTCGTCACCACCTACGCCGCCACCCCGATTGGCAAATTCAAGCCCAAAGCGCATTATCTCGCGTGGGTGATGAAGGGCCTTCAACATTGGAAGCTGCCCACAGAGGCCCACGATCTGTGGAAGTCGTTTGTCCCAGCGCCCTAACACTAATTCAGCT
This sequence comes from Nitrospira lenta, assembly GCA_945865525.1. Lineage (GTDB taxonomy): Bacteria > Nitrospirota > Nitrospiria > Nitrospirales > Nitrospiraceae > Palsa-1315. Next base: position 13,822 of record CAMBDY010000024.1, read on the forward strand.
CGTTCAGTCAAAAGGAGAATCCATGCCGAAGCCTAAATATCACATCGTTGTCTGTACCAACTCGCGGCCCCCGGGGCACCCAAAGCCCTCCTGCGGGAGCGCAGGCGCAGCCTCTCTTCTCATGGCTTTCAACATGGGTCTCATGCAGAAGGGTGTGACACCGGGCGAGGTCATCGTCAGTGGCTCTACCTGCCTCGGCCCCTGCGAGCAGGGACCGACCGTCGTCGTCTATCCCGACGCTACCTGGTACTCCAAGGTGACAGAAGCAGACGTCGCAACCATCATCGATGAGCATATCAAGACAGGAAAACCCGCTGCGAAACTCAACCCTGACGCCGTCTGGAAGTAAGGACTCCGTTCTGAACCATGGCCGACGCTACACACCATGAGCACAAATCCCATACACCCAAATCCATTGGGTGTATGGTGATTACCTGCAGCGATACCAGAACCCCCGACACCGATACCAGCGGCCAAGCCATCCACAAACTGCTCCGGCAATTCGGACATGAAGTCGTGGCTTACCATTTGGTAAAGGATGAGCCAGCGCAAATCACCAACCGGATCAAGGAAAGTCTGGCTAACAATGCGGTCAAAGCCATCATCATCAATGGCGGTACAGGCATTTCGAAGAGGGACTCAACCTTCGAAGCGGTCGATGCAATGCTGGAAAAGCGACTGGTAGGATTTGGCGAGATCTTCCGCTACCTGACCTATCGAGACATCGGCTCTCCGGCCATCATGAGCCGCGCCACAGCCGGCATCATCAAGGACCGGATTCTGTTTTCCATCCCTGGCTCAGAAAATGCTGTCCGCATGGCGATGGAAAACCTCATCCTTCCAGAGCTCGGCCACCTCGTGAACGAACTCAACAAATAAGACCAGCGGTCAGCCGTCCACTTCAAGGAATCAGAAGATTGCGTCTTGTCCCCTCTTTCAGATAATAACCAGACCGCCGGCTGTTCAAAACGCCAAGGTTCCCTTCACCATCATCACACACTGCCCGCCCACCTTCACCGTCTGAATTGCGTCGTCTTCCGATTCCACTTGGACAAGGATGCGCGAAGGCCGCGTGATCTCATAGCCCTGCTCAACGATAAGTTCCGTCATGAGCCCTACTTCGACCAGTCCATTATGGACCAAATAGGCACCCATCGCTCCGCTGGCGCTCCCAGTGGCTGGGTCTTCCGGAATACCAATCGAAGGCGCAAACATTCTTGCATGCACCGTCGAATGGCTTTCGACCGTCATGCTCGTAAAGACCATAATGCCGTTGGCGCCGACCCGCTCGCAGACCTTAACAATCGCCGTGGCATCCGGGACGATCGACCGCACAGCCGTGAGAGTCCGCACGGGCACGATCAAGACTGGTAATCCGGTCGAGACCACCATCACCGGACGATTCGTGTCGGTGATCTGCTTTTTTGACAGGCCCAGAGCCTTCGCAATGCCCAGGAGATCATCGAGCGCTTCCACCGAACCGAGAAAGAGCGGTTTCGGTTGAGTCATCACGACGAGGGTAATTAGCCCATCTTTCGCATGGATCTCGACGGGAAAGAGGCCGATATTGCATTCCTGCATCACGCAGGTCACCCCATCGGTGATAGCGATCAAGCCCAGCTGGGCCAAGACATAAAAGGTCCCCAGCACTGGATGGCCAGCAAAGGGAATCTCCTGTGTTGGGGTGAAAATTCTAAGGCGCACAACAGCCGCAGGATCGGTCGGGGGCAACACAAAGACCGTCTCGGAAAGATTCATCTCCCGCGCAATCTGCTGCAACTGATAATCGTCGAGGCCCTGCGCATCGCAAAAAACCGCAACCGGGTTTCCCCCGAACGGCCGCGAAGTGAAGACATCGACGTGATAGAATTTCAGCTGGTGCTGCCAGGACATGATCTCTCCAAGAATCGTACGCTGCCCTTCATCATCCAACTCGCGCGTCGAAACTCTGGCGGGTCACGCTGTCCGCGATACAAGCGATAGACGTTCTATCGTCCTACACAGGCTGCGGAAGAGCTTCAAACTCCTGCCTCATTGGGCTGCGGAGAAAGTCCTCCACAAAGTTCTTGAGCGAGCCGTTCCGATAGAGCAGCTCGTTGGCAAATCGCGTATCAATCTTATGCAAGACCTTGACCGTGACGCCCGTCTTCTTCGCAAACTGCGCCAGTGTCACTCCCGTGATATCGCTGTAGGGGCCGCGGCCTGACTGCATGATGCACTTAGGGATATAAAGAATTTTTTGATTGGTCAGCCTGCGGGCGATATCATCGAACGTCAAGAGGACTGTGCAGTCCGAATCGCCGCTCAGCAACGCATTCGGCACATACAGGAACTTGGCACGATTCTTCCGGTACAGGGTCAAAATCTTGTGGACGCTTCCGGCGGTGACGATTGTGTCCTGCTTTTCCATCTCCAACGAATCAAAGCTGCTCACGATCCGTTTCCGGTTGAGAAAGGCTGTCGCATAGGACTCGGTATGAATTGTCTGGAGGTTGGGCAGCCCCGCCTCATAGACCCGCAGCGCTTCCATGGGTAGATATTTTCTCCCCTGCCTCATCAGAGCCGAGGTCTCCTCCTTCAAACCTCGCACCGGCGTCAGAGTCCCCATCCAGAGTACGCAGTCCTTATTGATCGAGGAGATTAGGGCTGCGTCTTTCGACATGGTCTGCTCATCGAAGGCGTAAAAATTTGCCGAGGAGACAGCCGGCCCATCTAAGACCTTCAGCAGATGTTTGACCGAAGGTGCATGCGGCATCAACCGCTGGCGATAGTCGCTCATGGTAATCACCGACAACTCAAAATTGATCCGTCCGGGGAACTGCGCAGCAAGCTGATGGATCTTCGGTACATGTACATATCCAACGGTAAAGAACTGGATGCTCTTGTCCGTATAGGTCAGGAAGTCCTCGACCCATTCCATCGCCTTCGGATGTAGGAAAAGATCGGTCCATTCCATATATTCGTTACCGCCCAGGCACCAAAACTGCTTTGGGTCTGTCGGCTTCTTACTGATGTAGTCGAGGATATATTTCCAATCCTCGTCGCTGGTCTTGGGGGGGTCGAGCGTTTCGCGATAGGAATGGTCTAGCTCGTAGCAGAACTCGCACTTCACCGGGCAATCGCGACCCAGGCTGAGGGGAATCTTGCCTGCGTCCATCTCCTTGCGCAAAACCTCACGATAATCTTTATTGGTGAAGATGGGGGTCGCTTGAAGAATGGGAAGTTGCGTCGGCATCGTTGACAGGGTTATACCACGTTTGTCAGACTTGCCCTATGGCTGAGGTAACCCAAGAAGACGTGAACCATGCATTGGAGGTACTGGGAATCACCCTCGCTATCACCCCAGAAGCCCTTGCGCAGACTCGGCGAACGCTGCTCCATACCTGGAACCCCGCCCGCTACGCCAATCTGGCCAACAACCCCAAACAATATATGCAGTCCTACAAGAAGGCCGAGGAGATGACCGCACTCATCGAAGCAGCCTATGCCCTACTGTCGGTCGTACTGGGTCCCGATGAAACACCCGACGACCAGCGTATCGCGTGAGGCGTATCGCATATCTCATCTAAAAGCGCGCGCCTATGCCTCGCGCAACGCGTCACGACACCGAATGGCTGACCACTCGCGACATCCCTTCCTTGCCGTCTTCCCCTTCACGCACCGTCACAGGCCAGGTGACTAGGCCTGACACGCCATCCGGCGATCCGACAGCCTGGGTCTCCTGGGCATAGATCTGCGGCAACTGGTTCGTCCCGAACTTCGAAATATAGAGGAAGACGTGCTCGCGGGAATTCACCCGCACCGCCCAGGACTGGAAGTCGTTCTTGTAGAATTCTTCGCAAAGTTCCATCGCCTCCATGCAGGAGAGCGTACTCGGATCGTTCAACGTGTAGTAGTAGTCCAACGGCAGATCGTAGTCCGCTTGCTTATGGATCGTAATGCCGAACTTCTCCGGGTTCCGTACCATCGGCGTATGACGGTAGGCCACAAAATAGAACATCTCTACCGAATGAATCACTGGCTGGTTGTCGAGAACGAACTGGCGGGTTTCCAGCGCTTCCTCCCTCGTCTCACCCGGAAAGCCGTAGAAGGCCATCACATGGTTCCAGATCCCAGCCTTCGCCGCCTGATGGAGGTTATTCTGGATCACGCTCTTCTTGGCATGCTTGTCCATGAGGTTGAGCACCCGCTCGTTCGCCGACTCCATCCCGTAATAGAGGGTACAGCAGCCGGACTTGGCCGCCAGATCCCAGATCTCCTGATCTTGTAGCGTCTCTTCGAACCGGATCAACGTCGTCCATTTAATTCCGACATTCTGGTCCACGAGCAACTGCGTCACCTTCTTAAACAGGGCCGGCGGATAGGATTCATCGGAAAAGAGGAAATGGCGACACTGATACTTGTCGCGTAGCGCCTTGATCTGCTCGACCACTTGCTGAGCCGGGACCCCGCGATACTGGTCGAAGTAGCCTTGGCCATGGTCGCAAAACGTGCAGCGGCCCCAATAGCAACCGCGGGTGGCAAGGTAGGGAATGATCAGCTCCGGTACAAAGTATTTATTCAGCGGCAGCCCCTCAAAGTCTGGCAGAGGCAGCGAAGTCGTCTTCTCAGTATAGACTTCCATATTCCGGTGGAAGCCGGACTCATCGCGATACATCAAGTTGGGCACGGAGGCGAGGGGCCGCTCCCCATTCAGGGCCTCCACCAGCCAGAGCAGCGCATGTTCCCCTTCATAGAGGATAGCCGAGTCGAAGAGCTCGGTGAAAAACCGTTCCTGATTTGGCAGTTCTTCCTGTAACCGCGTGATAACGTTGCCTCCCACGACCACATGGATCTGGGGGAAGGTCTCCTTAATCATCTTGCAGAACGTCAAGCCCGCCAACAACTGCATCTGGGTCCCGATCGAGATCCCGATCACGTCCGGCTGCTCTTTCGCCACAGCCGGCATGACCAACTGGTTGCAGATATCCCGATAGACGTTCACCTGCTCATCGTCGAGACAGGCAAAAACTTCTTTCGAGACGCCAGGCCGATAACCCAGGTTGCTTTCCATTGGATAGAATACGATCGAGGCCGGATAGTAGGCAGACGAAATGTAGTGCATTGCCTCACGGAAGCAGTTCAGTGCTCCTTCCAGCTTCTCAGCCTGGTAGAACCGCTCACCCCGCACGATCCGCTTGGCATCCTCGGCCCGCTCTGCCAGATCAAACACGTCCACGGCATAGGCCTGCTCGACCACCGCTTTCTGATGATCCTGCTGCTCGGTGAGCGTCCCAGCCTTCTCTTTATCTTGGAGGGATTTCAGCTGCATTCCCAGCCGAGCCTTCACCCAGACCAGAAACTCCATCGTGAAGAAGTGGTCGTACATCTCAATGTTGATGTCCCGCTGCAGGACCGTATGGCCCGCCTCACGCAGCACGGCCGCTAGGGAAGGCAACGCCAGATAGGGAGCGGTCGGCACCCACTCGGGTGGGAAAAGCAGCATGACCTTCGACTGCTTCCGCTCCTCTGCCTTGACCGGAGCCAAACCTTGAATTTGTACGAGACCTGAGGCAGACATTACATTTTTCCAGCTAATGATGGGGCTACGCTAACAATCCTTGCCGCCTTGAACTGTAAATCCGGTAGCTTTTCCAAACCGAATTTCGCAATGTAGAGAAAGATGTATTCGCGGATAAAGAGCCGCAGGTCCCAGCCGGCATTGTGGTTCCGCTCGAATTGTTGAAAGACTCGTTCCGCTTCCTCGATACTCATCCCATTCGTCACCGTGTAGTAATAGTCCAGGGCCAAGTCCCATTCTGGGTTCTTATAGGCGGTCACGCCCCACTTCTCTGGGTGCTTCGCCACAGGGTTATGGCGGCCTAGGTCGAAGGTGCCAAAGCCCAGCGAATGGACGTGGTCTTTGTTCTGTTCCAGAAACTCGACCGAGGACCACGCCTCTTCCTTCGTCTCGCCAGGAAAACCAAAAAACCCCATGCAGTGGTTCCAGATGCCCGCCTTTGCCGTGAGCTGCAAATGCTTCGTCATAATCTCCGTGGTCGTCGCCTTGTCCATCAGCTTCAGCACCCGCTCGTTCCCCGACTCATAGCCAAAGTGGAGGTACTTGCAGCCAGACTCTTTGGCATCCTGCCAGACCTGCTCTTCCAGTAGGCTCTTTTCAAACCGCATGTGGGTTGTCC
>CAMBDY010000025.1 GCA_945865525.1 Nitrospira lenta
GGAGTATCGCTGGAGTGAAATCTTTCACTGTGTCGACCACCTGGCCCGCCACAATAAGCTCGTCCTGCGCCAACACCACTTTGCCTACACTCTCTTCTCCCCCACGTTCCTGGCCTAACCGCGTTGTGCCGCCTCAGACGTTCGCCGCACTACCCCCCCAGTACCTCTGGTGTGACCTAACAGTGTAACCTTTTCTGTAACCTTTCCCCCTCACATCCCTCACACACCATGCAATGGGGTGCAATCTACTGGTACGCCTTATACTCCTAAAAAATCATACAGAATAGGCTACTGACCCAGCGACAGCCCACCGTCATGATTCAGACAGGTTGGTTTTTGCAAGCTGCAGGTTGGGGGTTCGATTCCTCTCGCCAGCTCCACTTCTCAAGCCCCAAGACCACCTGGATCGTCTGACCCTGATCAGTCACTGTGGAGCGAGGCTCCTGCCCCGTGGCGCAAGCCCTACCCGCGACGAGGAGCGCCGCAGGCAGGCAGGCACCGAGACTCAGAAATGGCTGTCGTAGTGTCGCGCGCTGTTCGTCAGTGGACTCCAGCGGGAAAGGGTTCGTTGGCGCGGCAGACCGGCTTCGAAAAGGCTGCGATGACGCCAGTGATGCCAGTTGGATCGAAGCCTGAGACGGCACTAATCCCATTGAGGGCAGTCTCTTCCAGGTCTTTGGTCAGCATCAGATGCAGATGATCGAGCGCATATTGACGCTTAATCCACGCGAGCTGGGCCGGATCACGGAGGTAGGCTGCCAGTTCAGCGCTCATACCACCCCGCGTCAGCTTATCGAAATCCTTACTGGTCTCATCGACCCACAAATTCACAGTTGCCTGGACCTTATCCTGGGCATTCACTACGCTCTTGGCCTTCATGGCTAACGTGAGCGTGTCGACCACATCTTTGTACAGTCCAGAGAGTTCAGACGTAGTTCCAAACGTGGCAATGTCCCACGCGAGCATGACGGGGGCGATAACCATGCTAGCCGTGTTTTTCACGCACTCCTTTGTACTGAGTGCGCAGCCGAGCCCACAATCCTTTCGTCCGCTTGGGCAATTCTCCCAGCACACCGGACCCACACCGTGTAAGCCCGTCCGACACGGTGGATAGCACAAGGCCGCATCCTCGTCTTCGCCCGCTTTACACTGCATCGGAGACCCTGCGCCGCGTCCATAGCTTTTCTTGGCAATGGTGTCGGGACCGCGGTAACACGTGAGCCCCGTGTTCGTGAAGCCGGGCCGGCACTCGCTGTAACAGAACGCGCCTTTCCGATACATGTCCGGCGGGCATGACGCAGTGTCGAGAGACCGTGTCTTCAGGGGGATTCTGGATTTGTAGCAGGACACACCCGTGTTGTGAAAATGCGGTTCGCAGGTTGCAACGACATGGGTGAGATGTTCTGTGGCCGCGGGCCGCGTACAGAGGGCCCCAGTGTCCGTGTACTCACTTGGGCAGTGCTCCCAGCAGACCGGGCCCGCGCCACCGTATTCCGCGCGACAGTCGGGATAGCAAAGGAGGCCGCTTTTTTCCTCGCCCGCCTTATTACACGTGCTCAACGGTTTGCCGGCACCGCGGCCGTACGTCTCACGGTAGCAATACGGCTGGCGCGCGTCGGCCACCTGGCCGGCAATCCAATGGACGATCTGGCTGGTGGATTCCGAACTCATCGGAACGGCTTGCGCCGCTGCCACTACCGGGATGGTTGTGACTAGCAACGCGAGCACCGCGATCAATGTGCGCATCTGCTTCATAATATCTCCAAAAGGTGCTGGGTTATCACACTATGGCCTACGGCGTTGTACCAGGAGGGACGCCAGGCTGGACGGGAGGCATCCCGAATGCGCCCGAACCGCCCGCAGGAAAACCGCCCGACTGCGCGGGAGGCATCCCGAATGCGCCCGAACTGCCCGCAGGGAAACCGTCTGAACTCAATGGCTGGCTGGGTGCGAGGGCCCCGGGCGGTTGCAGGCGCGCGTCAGCCGGCGTGGCCACTACGGACGCCGTGCCCGTTCCTGTCTGAAATTTAGAGATTTTTTCGATCGCGTCGAGGAAGCGGGCGTAAATCTTGATCGTGGTGTCTTGATCAGCGTTTAAATTCATAGCCATCTCGCACGCGCGATACATGAGCGCACGCGCGATCAAGACTTCTGGATTTCGTCCTCCCAGTGACAAGGCACCGCGCGTAACATCGCCTCCGACCGTTTCCTCTCCCTTCGATCCAGGCCCCCCCACGCCCATCCCCAGGCTCATCCCCCGGCTGGCCGTCACGGAATAGTCGGGACCAGGTGCGAGGCAGAAACGCTCCTTCGAGCTTCCGTCTTTGATCACCAGCATCTGACGGTCCGAGCCACTCAGAACGGCATCAATACCGCCACGAGTAATGTGCTTGTCCTTTCCTTGTTCCGTCGGCAGGGATAGGCACCCACTGCTACCGATGAGGCACGCGAGCACACCCAACCATTGTAGCGACCGACGTATCCTCTGCAACGCGGTACCGAACCAGGCGACAGTCTGTTGCACGGCAGCATCCTTTCCTTTAAAGAGTGCGCGAGAGGGCGAGCCCCTCACACACTTACGGCGTGTTCAGTCGAGCACTGTAGTTCTTGACCAAGGCTTTCAACGTATTGAGATCCAGCGCGCCACGATGGATTTCGGTGCCCACAACGAAAGCTGGCGTACCAGCAATGCCGAGCGCGCTGGCTAGATTGCGGTTACGCGCGATAATCGCCGTCCATTCTGGATTGGCCATGTCGGCCAGTAGTTTCGTCGTATCGAGGCCGGTTTGCTGCGCGATGCGCAGCACCTCATCCTGGGTCAGATCGGTCCGAGTGGACAACAACGCTTCATGGAAGGCCTGGTGCCGTCCCTGCACGCGCGAAGCCAATGCGGCTTTGGCGGCCAGTTCTGAGGCCTCGCCCAGGATAGGGAAGTCCTTATAGACAATCCGCACGTCTGCGATGTCGCGTTGCAATTGCGTCACGGCCCCTGCGACCTGCTTGCAGTATCCACACTGATAATCAAAGAATTCCACGACCGTGACAGCGCCGGTTGGGTTGCCACTGATCGGTGACGACGGATCGTGCAACAATTCCTGTTGCTGATTTGCCATGGCCGTCTTGATCCGGTCGCGCTCCTCCGTCTGCCGTTTGATCTCAAGGGTGTTCAGCGCGCGCGCAACAACTTCCGGATGCGAATTCAGGTACCGGTCAATGGCATGTTCAATGGCCGCCTGCCCTATCGGGTCGGTAGAGGGCACGGTCGTGGCGCATGCGGCAGTCGCGGCCATGAGACTGGCGAGGATAAGTGTTCCCAACCGATGGAGTTTGTAAGTGCGCCCGGTTACGATCACCAAGAGACACGCGTGGGTCGATGATTCATGCGGGGGTCATAAAGGAAATCACGCGTGAAAGTCAATCCCGTGTGACACGCGTCTGAATTTTTGCTCTGACTGCCGCCCGCGCCGATTCCCCCACCGATGAACGGTCCATACCGGCTAATCGCGTGCCAGGCAGCAACGGAATAGCTTCAGAACGACCGCCTGCTCGTCGGCTCAATTCACTGGCGAGGCAAACCGCCGCTGACGGCGCGAAAACCCATGGAGCGAGGCAAAGAGATGGCCGCGGAACACGAGCATAGCCACGGCCAGTGCCGGGGTGAGGAGCAGGCCAAGATACCAGCTGACTGACGGCGGGATCCCCACATAGTCCAGCCAGCTACCGAGGATGCCGAAGGGCAGCACGAGGAGCTGGAAGAAATCTAGCCCCGCTCCCCTACCGACTCGACCGGAGAGGGAGAAAAACGATTGCATGCCCATCGGAGCGAGGACGGTGGGGATCAGAATGAGCGCAAAGGGGAGAAACCATTCAATCCAATTTTCAAGGATGAATGCATAGGAAATCCTAAACGCGTCCAACGGAGTATCGTGGCGCACTTGATAGAGCACCTCTGGGGCGGGATTCAGCACGAGAAAGAGCAGCAGGAGAACCGCAGAGGAGAGGAACTGTCCATAGGGGTTCGCTTGCAGGCTCATATCGAGCGCCATAAGCGGCAGCCACAGTACGAATCCGATGCCAATCACATCCCAAAAGTAATAGCCGATGCTCTCGCGAATATCGTGGACCGTCAGAACGCGCGCATGGGTGATCGATTGCTCAATGAGGCGCAAGGTGGCCCCGACGAGGAGAGCATTGGCCGCACCAAGGATGAAGCCTCCAACCATACCGAGCGGCGCGGCGATTTGCGCGGCCAGAACCAAGAGGCACCCGAACCCGACCACCGCCGGCATCGTCAGCCAGCCGCGGATAAGGGATTGTCCAGTTTTCCTGAACGCGCGTCGATAGAGTTCGATCGTTTCCGTTAGAAGAAGCAGCATGCGGAACAATAGTCCGGGCGAACTTCTCTGGTCAAGCAGGCCTCACGGACGGTTGACTTCCCCTATCCAATGATTATGTGGCGAGACAGCAGCATGCACCGCCGACGCGAGAGGAGTCGCACATGGACATGAACCGCATGACCGTCAAAATGCAAGAGGCCCTTCAGACGGCCTCCTCGCATGCCGCACGGCGCAGTCATCAGGGCATTGATGTCGAACACCTCCTGCTGTCGCTCGTGGAGCAGGAAGGCGGTCTGGCCTCCGTTCTCCTGGATCAGGCGGGGGTGTCGGCTTCATCCGTTCGTCAGGCCGTCGCGCAGGCGCTCGCGAAACTGCCGCAAGTTCAGGGGGCCGGAGCGGCTCCCGGGCAACTTCATGTCGCTTCGCGGCTCAGCCAAGTCTTGGCCAAGGCCGACGACGAACAACGCACGTTGAAAGATGATTATCTCAGTGTCGAGCATGCCCTCCTTGCGATGGTGCAGGAAGGCGGCGTCTTCAAAGCGCTGGGCCTGACGCGGGAGCGGCTCTTAGGGGCCTTGCAGCACGTACGAGGCGCGCAACGGGTCACGAGCCAGGATCCCGAGGGCACCTACCAGGCGTTAGAAAAATACGGCCGCGATCTCACGCGATTAGCGGGACAAGGCAAGTTGGACCCCGTCATCGGGCGCGATGAAGAAATCCGGCGCGTCATCCAGATTCTGTCGCGGCGCACCAAGAATAACCCCGTGCTCATCGGTGAACCGGGCGTCGGAAAAACCGCCATCGTCGAAGGGCTGGCCTCGCGCATCATCAAAGGGGATGTACCGGAAGGGCTGAAGAAGAAGCGCGTCATCACCCTCGATATGGGATCGCTCGTGGCCGGTGCAAAGTTTCGCGGCGAGTTCGAAGAACGGTTAAAAGCGGTCTTGAAAGAAGTACAGACGGCAGCGGGCCAAATCTTGCTCTTCATCGATGAGCTCCATACCGTCGTGGGAGCCGGCGCAGCGGAGGGGGCCATGGACGCCGCCAACCTGCTCAAGCCCATGCTGTCTCGCGGCGAATTGCATCTGATCGGCGCAACAACGCTGGATGAATACAGGAAACATATCGAGAAGGATGCCGCGCTGGAACGGCGGTTCCAGACGGTGGTGGTCGATCAGCCGTCGGTGGAGACTGCCATCTCGATTCTCCGCGGGCTCAAGGAGCGGTATGAAGTGCACCACGGGGTCCGCATTAAAGATGCCGCCCTTGTTGCAGCGGCAAAACTGTCGAACCGCTATATCGCGGATCGCTTCCTCCCCGACAAGGCGATCGATCTGATGGATGAATCGGCAGCCCGACTGCGCACGGAAATCGATAGTTTACCGGCGGAGCTGGATGAAGTCTCGCGCAAGGTGCTGCAGCTGGAGATTGAGCGGGAGGCCCTGCGGAAAGAGCAAGATCAGGCCAGCCAGGCGCGGCTCGCCACACTGGAGCTCGAATTAGCCGAAAAGCAGGGTGTGCGCCGGGAGCTCACGACGCGTTGGGATTCAGAAAAAGCCTCTGTCGCGAAGCTGCGCAAAATGCGGGAAGCCATGGAAGAGGTCAAGCAATCGATGGAGCGGGCGGAACGGGCGTACGATCTCAATCGCGTGGCGGAGCTGCGTTATGGCGAGTTGCCCCGCCTAGAGCGGGAACTGGCCTTGGAGCAGGAGCAGCTTGGCAAGAAACAGGGTGAACACCGGTTACTTAAGGAAGAGGTGGATGAAGACGACATCGCCGCCATCGTGAGCCGCTGGACCGGGATCCCCGTCTCCCGACTCGTCGAAGGCGAAACAGAGAAACTCCTAAAGTTAGGGGTACTGCTCCACCAACGCGTAGTCGGCCAGCATGAAGCGGTGGACGCGGTCGCCGATGCGGTCCTGCGGGCCCGCTCCGGGATCAAAGATCCAGACCGACCAATCGGGTCATTCCTCTTTCTCGGCCCCACCGGCGTGGGAAAAACCGAGTTGGCACGGGTGCTCGCCGCGACGCTCTTCGACGCCGAGGCCAACCTGATTCGCATCGACATGTCCGAGTACATGGAGAAACATACGGTGGCCCGTTTGATCGGGGCACCGCCCGGCTATATCGGGTATGAAGAAGGCGGCCAATTGACGGAGGCCGTCCGGCGAAGGCCGTTCGCCGTCATTCTCCTCGACGAGATCGAAAAAGCCCATCACGACGTCTTCAATGTCCTGCTGCAAGTGTTGGATGACGGCAGGCTGACGGACTCGCAGGGACGGACGGTTGATTTCAAGAACACGGTCTTGATCATGACGTCGAACATCGGCAGCCCCCAGATCCTGGAGGCGCAGCACCGGCACGCCTCCTATGACGAGGTCTGCGCCCTCGTCCTGGTGGAGTTGCGCAAACATTTCCGGCCTGAGTTCTTGAACCGCGTGGATGAAACAGTGGTGTTCCACCCGTTGGAAACGGAACAGCTGGCAAAGATTGCGGAGATTCAGCTGGAGCGGTTGCGGGCCCGGTTAGGAGAACGGCGGATCACCCTCACCATCACCCCGGCGGCCTTACGGCACCTGGGCGAACGCGGGTACGACCCACTCTATGGCGCACGACCCTTGAAGCGGTTGATTCAGCAGGTGCTGGAAACCCCGATCGCACGGCACTTGATCAAGGGGGAATTGCGCGATGGGGACACCGCGACCGTCGATCTGCATGATCAACAGATTGTGATCGTACCGTCGGTGACCGCGTAAGAACGGCGCCGCCGCCCTGTGTCTCAGCCGAGGACCACGGAGCCGCCTTTTAGATCGTGCGTGGTACCGCTGGCCCGGAGCTTATCGATTTTCCATTCCGTGGGCGAGACCTCGAACAGGTGGCCTTTGACCGTGTGAAAGGCCCCTTTCGTGAACGCCACCAGATCCGGCGCCTTCAATTCCATCTTCAAAATCACGTTTCCCGATACCAGATGGGTGAGCTCAAGGCTCTTCGGTGTCCTATGCACACCGTAGGCGCGTTTCTCGTTGATCATCAGAGTGCTGTCGTTGAGCTTAGCCGTGAGCTTCCCTTCTGCATCAAACAAGGCAAAGTTGACCATTAAGGCACCGGTTGTTTCCTTCACGGCCAGCTCAATCTGGGGAACCCCCTCGACTTCGATCATGCCGTCGGTGTTGCGATACAGGTTCGAGCCTACTTCCACGTTCATGTCAGTCCTCATTCCCCTACAAGTAAAAAATTAAGATTTTTTGATTCGATTGAGGATCAGCGCGAGGCAGCCGCCAAGCAGTCCTCCACCCAGCATGGTGGTGAACAGTTCAACCAGTTTAAGCTCCCACACAGACCCCGGCGCTTGTATCACTTCCCTGATGCCGCCTTGCAGCATGATCACAGCCAGCGCCGTGAGCGAGCCGATTACAAACCACCAGAGAAAGACCCTTAGGGCTGATACCATTCGTCGTTCACGCTCCATCTGACGGTCAGGACTGCGGTCTGGAAGGGCTTCTACCCCATGCGCCGCCGCAATTGTATCAGAACTGATCAGATCGACACGAGCCCAACGCACCTCGCACGAGACCCCCATCGGGTCCCGCAGACCACCTGAGCGTCGGCACGGGCTGTACGAATAGGCCTCGAGCCAGATCCGTCAGGCCACAATACCGCTTTCGGGGGTCGCGCTTCAACTGGGTATGCGGTGGATCCCGTGGTTCCGGTACTAGGATACACGCACGGATGGGGGCAGTACATTCGGGTATCGGCCGCTGGTCGGGAGGCCGCAAACGGACACTAGAAACACGGCGAAGAGGAATCGTGGTGTTGTGTTGTACCCTCGAGTCCCAAAATACTGCGTGATATAGGTGGAGTGCAGCTGTATACTCCCGCAATGCCTGCTCGCTCCCACCTCCTGCTTCTCGGCGTGCTCCTTAGTGGGCTGGTTCTGGGTACGCCCCACCACGTGTTAGCCCAAGTATCTGGCCGTGCGGCCACCCCAGCTGGACCGATCGGGGCATCGATGGCAGTCCTCGCCGTGCTGCAGGATGCGAATGTGCTGCCACCGGAGGAGACCCCCGAAGCCAATCGCGTCATCAAGCTGGTGATCCAATTTCAATCGACCTTTATGAAAAGTCCTGATCCTGCCCTGTTGAAATTTTTAAGCCAGGCTCTAGCAACGCAGGACGAACGGTCGGCCACTGACACCCTCTCGAGATTTCGTGCAGGAGGGTGGACGGCTGAAGTCCTGGACGCGCTCCATCGCGAGTGGGTCGCGACCGCTACCGACCAGCGGGCCTTACTCGCGCCAGGCTTTCGTCAGTTCAACGTCAGTCTGGACGATTTTGACCGCTTGATGGAGCTCGTAGGGAACGCGCAGGCGGCCTTACAGCAGCAGGGGAAAACGATGCATCAGGTGTTTACGCAACGACGACGAGAGATGCCAGGGGGCGCACCGTAACCGTAACAGGGAGGATGCCATGGCGACGAAAGCGTATATCCTAATCAAAGTCAAAGCGGGACGGACGAAAGACGTCCTGCAATCCCTCAAACGCCTCCCTGGCGTCGAGCAGGCCCATTCCTGCTTCGGACGCCCGGATATCATCGTCTTCATGAGCGTGGGAGACGAACGGGCGCTTTCGGATGTGGTGATCACGAAGATTCACCAGATCGAGGGCGTGGAAGAAACGGACACGCACATCGTCGCTGACGCCTAACAGGCAGGCTTGCCGTGCGTCGCGCGCCAAAGGCGTGTCATACGTTATCTACGTGGGCGCCCACGCGCAAGCACCCAATTGACAACCTAACGACACGGTCCCTATAGTAAATGCGTGCCTGGGGGCAGGAAGAATACGGGCGCACACACGGCCGTGAGGGGAAAAAGATTGCTGCAATGATATCTACCATCGCCCCCTTTACTCTCGATCAAATTGGCACAGGCACGGCACGCTTTCCGAGCGGTATCGCGATTCCGACTTTGACGGATGCCGCCGTTGATCCCTACATCCAGACCCGCATATCAAAACATGTGCATGTTGAATGTGTGCAATTCTGGCCCCAGCCACCCGGGCGCTATCCAGGGCTCGTCCTCCTGCACGAAGAATGGGGACTGACCGCGCAAATCAAGGATCTCGGAGCCCGATTGGCCTGCGAAGGCTACGGAGTCATCATTCCCAATCTGTATGGACGGCTGGGGGGCATGGTCACGGCGAATGCAGAAGTCGCGGATGCGCTGATGGCGAAATTGAACGAGACGCTCGTGTTGCAAGACATTAACTCCTGCTGTGAGTTTCTCAACACGCGCGACCACATCAAACAAAATATCCACGGAGTCGTCGGCTACGGCATGGGTGGTTCCTACGCGATCCGGTTCGCCTGTCAACGGAAACGGCTCCGAGCGGCAGTCGCCTATTACGGGCGAGTGGCGCAGCCTGCGACCGAGATCAAAGATTTGTACCCCCCCCTGTTTTACCACCAGGCCGAACAGGATCAATGGGTGCCCAGCGGCGACGCGGACCGACTGCGCGCGGCTGCGGCTGAATATCAAAAGCGCGTTGAGATCAAGACCTACCCCACTGCCCCCCATGCGTTTTGCAATGAGCAACGGGCGGAGAGCTATCGGGCCGGGGCAACGGCAGAAGCGTGGGAAGCCACCGCCGCGTTTCTCAAGACCTGCTTCCAGGGCACCTGACCCGCCTCCCATGACATTTGCTCAACGACAGAGTGGCGCGATGCACCAGCAGGCACGATCGCTCGAGCCAGCCCCCTCTCGAATCTGGTTAATCCCTATTTTCGTGGTCGTCTTCCTCGTGGGAGCCCGGCTCAACGCCATAGCCTACGAATCGCTTCCCAGTACCACGCCTGATTTTGCTACTGCCATACAGCCCCATTTCGATCAGCTGGCTCAAGTGGAGTCGGACAAGGACGCCATCGCCCTGTTCGTGACCACGATCGGTCCTTCGCTCCAGCTTGGCGATGCCGCCAAGGCCTTAGGTGCCAATGCCCTACCGGTCAAGGTTGCCAAAGAACTTCTGATGCCAGAGTTGACGGCTGCGACCTATCGGTTCATCGGGAATTTGGCAGCTTGGCAGCTTGCCACAACGATTCGACAAGCCGTGAAAGATCAGCAGTTTAGTGCGGTGACCGCACAGCTCTCCAAAATAGCAACGCCGCTGGCATGGCTCGGTCAACAGCGCAGCGCCTCCTGGTATAATTCACTGACGCAACTCATCGATGCCGCCGCCGCCCCTGAATGGGCCACTGGGAATCTGGTCGTGGTTGTAGAGCGCACCGCACGCCTCGAAACGGATGCGCTCCAGGCCAGCTATCAGGAATGGGATCGGATTCGAAGTTGGAAAGATCAAGTGCGCGGGATCCGCGGACAGTCGAGGCTGTGCGGGACCTGGCAATGGATCATCCACAATCACCAAAAGCACCATCAAGAACAGAAGCTCGCCCTGCGCTTTCCACCGGTTGGCGCGGGGGAATCGACCCCCGGTCTCGTAGAAACAATCGTGCTGGGGGACAATGTGTACTTACGATGGGAAATCAACGGCCACGTCCAGGAAGATAGTCTGCAGTTCAGCAAAGAAGGGAAAAGACTGGAAGGAACTTTTGTGAACTCCCAAGGCAGTTGGGGCTCGATCAGTGGCAAGAGATCCGCTGGCTGCGCACCTTAGTCCGTCGTGCTCGACGTCTGATTCCAAATTCGC
Source organism: Nitrospira lenta (assembly GCA_945865525.1). GTDB lineage: Bacteria > Nitrospirota > Nitrospiria > Nitrospirales > Nitrospiraceae > Palsa-1315. The sequence goes on from CAMBDY010000025.1 coordinate 11,036, forward strand.
CAGCCGAACAGCAGCCAGCCTGCTAGGAATGCGGCCCCGCCAATCGGTGTCACAGCCCCCATCCAACGAATGCCGGCGAGAGACACCACGTAGAGACTACCGGAAAAAAGAAGAATACCGAGGGTGAAGAGCCATCCAGTCTGCTCAAGCCGTTGGCTTGGATACCGATCAATGGCCCACGCCACGATACAGAGTCCAACGGCATGATACATCTGATAACGGGTAGCGGTGTCGAAGACTTGTAACCTATGCTCATCCAGGATTTTGCTCAGCGCATGAGCGCCGAACGCGCCAGCCGCAACCGCTACTCCCGCAAAGACCGTTCCTAATACCAGAAACTGCTGTGAGAGAGATCGGCTGGGCATGGAACCTCCACTTACCGGATATTCAGGGAACCGCCGGGGGCGTATCGTGATGGTGTGGTGGGGGAGATGGGACTTGAACCCATACACCCGTGAAGGTGGCAGATTTTAAGTCTGCTGCGTATGCCTATTCCGCCACTCCCCCATATGAAGCGTATGCTACTGGAATATTACGGGATCGGCAACATCTCTGTCACAGGTGCAGCAACATACCTGTTCATGTGAAGTACCCCCTTGCTTGCAATGGACAAGGCCCTCACCTATGATCCCTCAACTGCTCCCATGAGGCATTAATGAACTGGTTCCACGCGATCCCTTATCCCACCATCAGCCCGGTATTTTTCGAACTAGGCCCCCTGCAGTTCCGTTGGTACGGCTTGATGTACCTGATCGGATTGGCCAGCGCCTACTTCCTGATTGCACGGAGAGTCGAGGCGAAGGGCCTGCCCATCACCAGAGATCAGGTGTACGATATGATCGTCTGGGCTGCGTTGGGCGTGTTCATTGGGGGGCGAGTCGGCTATACGCTCTTCTATAATTTTCCCTACTACGTGGAGCATCCGATCAAGATTCTCGCGGTATGGGAGGGGGGCATGTCCTTCCACGGAGGGCTGCTCGGCGTCATCGTGGCCCTCTTCTGGTTCAGCCGCAGGCAGCAGGTTTCCCCCTATACCGTCGCAGACCTGGCGGCTGCCGCCACACCGATCGGGCTCGGGTTCGGGCGGCTTGGCAATTTCATCAATGGGGAATTGTACGGTCGAGCGACCGATGTCGAGTGGTGTATGGTATTTCCGCACGGAGGGCCAGCCTGCCGCCATCCCTCCCAGCTCTATGAAGCAGGCCTTGAAGGGCTGCTCCTCTTTATCGTGCTCTGGGTGATCGCGAAGACCCTGCCGCCACCCGGAACGCTCTTCTGGAGTTTTATTGCCGGCTACGGACTCTGCCGAATGGCCGTGGAACTCGTTCGCGAGCCGGACGCCCATCTCGGCTTCATCCTGGGCCCCCTCTCCATGGGGCAGCTCCTATCTTTGCCCATGATCGTCGTGGGAGTCGTCATGCTAACTCACGGCTATCAACGCCGGATAGCACGACACGTCTAGGGCAGGCTGCTCAATACGGCATGTCCTCGTCCTCCAGCCCGACATGATGCCCCAGCTCATGGACCACCGTATCCCGGACCTCCTGAATGACGTCACTTCTGGTTCGGCAGAGGCGCAGAATGGGGCCTCGATAGAGAGCGATGCGGGCAGGTAATTCACCAGCAGGCTGAAAGAACGACGTCTCGTCGATGGAAACTCCTTGATATAACCCTAGCAGATCGTCTCCCGATTCCAACTCAAATTCTTGCAGGACGTTAGCGGAAGGCTCGTCTTCAACCACGATGGAAACTTCGCCCGCCAGGGCTGCAAATGGCGCAGGCAGTCCTGCTAGCGCCTCGTGAATCCAGTGGTCAAATTCTTGCGGCGAGACCGTCAAAGACTGGCGAAATCGTGGCACACGGGTCCCTCGTGATGACTACTGTGGGCGCGAGATATCATAAATGGACTTCTTGCTGAGATCACCGTGGAAAGAGCTCGAGCGATCGCGAAATGTCGGCGCATCCCAAATGACCTTATTCCCGGGAGCCAGATTGGCTGCCTCCGTGTAATGTGTATTTGCTTCGACCGTACGACCCGCCCGATACAGGACGGTCGCCAGGTTATAGTGCGCTTCGGCAACAGTCGGTGCGGCGGCAATAGTTTGACGATAGGCCGCTTCCGCCTCCGCCCATTTCTGAGCGGCAAACAAGGCGTTGCCTCGTTCCAATTGCATGACGACAGTAGAGGACGTACCTGCGGGCGCCGGGAGCACAGCCGGTGACTTGGCAATCAGACTCGTACACGCGGTGAGACTCACTAGCACCAGCAAACTCATGCATCGCACATTCATCGGTAGCCTCCAGTTAGATATCGACGGCCACACCAGGCCTGAGAAATATCAATTGCGCCGAGACAGACGCTAATCCTAGCGCACTCGCGACCGCACGCGCATAACTTTCTACTTGGGGCCTGTAGTGATCGACTCGCGACGGGACGTCTGCAGCTGCAACCTCGTCAGTTTTATAGTCGGCAATCCAAATCCTGTCATCAAGCCGGTAAATCAGGTCGATCACTCCCTCCATCGTCTGGCTCTCGCCCGCAGGCATGACAAACGGCACTTCGCGCCCGAGTACTGTCGCCCCTTGCAATCTTCGATAGGACTCGGAGGAGAGGAAGTGTTCAAAGAGCCGTGCCAGATCCTCCCTGACGGCCCCGATCAATTCCGGATGCCCCTGGGCCACAGTACGACGAATGGCCTGCTCAATATTCGCACCAATGGCCGTGCGAGTCCAGCTGAAATCCCACCGCTCAAGCACCGCATGGGCTGAAATTCCGATCAGTCTGGACAGGTCTGCCTCGCGCCCTGTTCCCGCTCGAGCGGCAGGGGGCAGGGGCCTGTGCCCCGGGGCACTCGACGGGATCAGTCGTCGCAGTGTCACACGACTGGTTTCCCATGCGACTTTCCTCCTCTGGTGACGAATGAGAATCGGACCAAGAACTGGCGTTTGCGCCATGGGAGAGAGGGCGGCGTGTCTGCGCCGTCTCACGACCACAGTGGCCGGTATGAGAACGCGCGTAAGTCGGCTCGTACCAATACCGATCTGGTTGTCCTCTCCGGCAATGGCCTCGTCGGCCATCGCCTCTCCAAGCAGTGACAGGACGGTGTCATGGCCTGGCTTGCTAGTCTGCCCGCCGGACAAGACCAGAAGATCTTGCGCCCTCGTCATCCCGACATAGAGGAGCCTCCTCTGCTCCGCCTCTTCCCGTGCAGCCATCTTCATGCCCACGAGTAAGGCACCGAGATTCGAGCGATCGCCCATCTGGAGGCCATAACAGCGGCTCGACCAGTCATGATGGAGGGAGGGGCCCCTACGGGGATTCTTAGACCCTTGGTGCAGACCCGGCAGAATGACGACAGGAAACTCAAGCCCCTTAGCCTTATGGATGGTCAACACGCGGACTGCGTCCACCGATTCCTCTGCCAAGGCGCTTTCTGCCTCATCCGGCTGTTCCAAAATTCTGGACAGCATGAGATCGACGAACCCGGTCAAGGTGAGATGGGGACGATCCGCCAGCGATTCTGCCATGTCCCTAGTCTTCCGCAGATTGGCAACCGCTTGCTCGCCATGGAGCGAGGCAGCTGCCAACTCCAGAACGGGCAACCGATCGAAGATGAGGTCGAGGGCGTCAGGCAGAGGCCGCACGGGCGCAAGCTGATGGAGTTCTGCCAATCGCTCGTACAACCGCCCAACCCGTACCGCCTGGGGATGTATCCAGTCAGACAATCCTTCTCGTTGCTGATAGTTCAACCCCGCGCTCTGCTGGAGGGTGAGGAGATCCTGGTCGGCCAGACCACCGAGGGGTGAGCGCAAGATGCCAACCAGCGCAATGGCGTCGTGCGGGTTATCAATGACTCGGAGCAGGTTGACTAAGTCGATAATTTCCTGCCGCCGATAAAAATGCTTTTCCCCGTCGATGGTATAGGCGATGTCGTACCGACGAAGAGCATCGAGATAGACTTGAGCCTGGGTTAATTTTCTGAAGATCAAGGCGATGTGGCCTGGCTGAAGCGGCCCGCTGCGTCCTTCGCGGTCCGTGACGGTCGTGTGCGCAAGAAGCGCCTCCTTCAGCCAGCGAGCCAGCGCTTCCGCCTCAGCCCGGGTCGCAGCCTGCACATCGAACTCCTCATCTTCATCGCCTGGCGTCACGAGGCGAAGCTGCACGCCGGAAACTGAGACTTCCGGTTTGCGTTGTGGCCTGACGATCAGCCGCTCATTGGACGGCTGCACATGCTCGACCGGATGAAAGAGCCGGTCGAAGACATTGTTGACCACATCGAGCACCGCTTCATCGCTGCGAAAGTTAGTCGTCAGAGAATAGATGCCTCCCCCGCCTGCTCGGATTTTCTCCACCACCCGTTCAAAGGCTTCAATATCGGCTCGCCGGAAAGCATAGATCGATTGCTTGGGGTCCCCCACGATAAACAATTTGCCAGGCTCCAGATCCACCGCCTGCCAGGCGGTCTGATGGCTGCCAGTCCGCTCACTAAGATAGAGGATGATCTCGTACTGGACCGGATCCGTGTCTTGAAACTCATCGATCAGGATCGCCCGATAGGCCTGTTTAATCTTGGCTCGCACGGATGGATGATCACGTAAAAGATTTTTAGCTCGGGCCAAGAGGCCATCGAAGGCAATCCACCCAGAGGTGAGAAACCGGTGTTGGACCCGATCGAGGAAGGGTCGCACCAGCGTTACGACCTCGTGAAAATAGGACTGGTCAACCGTGAGGAGCTGTTGCGCCAGCCCGATGATACACGCTGCCTCCTGAAACCTGGCCTGATCCCATCCGGCAGGGGCCGACCCCAGCTCCTTCGCCAGCACGGCCCGTTCATCCGGCGCAAGGGCCTCAAGCCCGGACGGCCCCTTTTCCAATAATAGTTCGAGCGACCGTACTGCGGCGGCGAGCATCTTCTCCGCTTTTCGTCTCGTCGGCCGGTCCTGGGCTGTCAGGATAGTGTCGGCCCTCGCATGGATTGATCGAACCCAGTCGCGTAGGACTCCCTGCAGCGCGTTGGACTGGCATTGCCGCTCCAGTTCATCCAGGTCCACGAAATCTCCTGCCAGCGCAGCAGTAAACTGGTGGAGCTCCTCGAGACTTGCCCCAGCCAGTACCAGTCTCCATCGGTCATGTTGTGGCCCAGCCGACCCCAGCTCATCGTCCAGCCAGCGATCCCATGACGAATCAAATAATTCTTTAAAGCGAGATCCGTCATCCTCTTGAAAAGATGGATCGATTCTCGACTCCAGTGGATGAAGTCGCAGAAGATGCGCTGCGAAACTGTGCAGGGTGCCGATCTGGGATTTCTCCATCTGCGCCAGTGCCGCTATTGCCCGTGCGCTCACTTGCCCCGCTGAGAGTGAGAGGTGGTACTTCGTTCGGAAGATATCGATCAGCTCATCGGCGGGATCGCTCAGACGGAGCAGTTGCGCGCGCAGCCGCTGCTTCATCTCAGCGGCAGCCTTATTGGTAAAGGTGAGGGCCACGATCTCTGTGATGGCGAGGGGGTTTGCCTCTCTCAAGAGGAGATTGAGAACGCGATTGACCAGAATCGTGGTCTTACCGGTCCCAGCGCCTGCCACCACAACGACATTGCGATCCCAGGTGGTCGCAGCCAGGATCCGGTCGTGGTCGTCAGTAAGTGCCCGTGCTTCACGCATTGGTGATCTTTCGCTTTCTCAATTCGCGTAACACCTTGGCCTGTGGCGATCGGTAGGCACGCCACCAGGCCATCGCATCGTGACGGCGGCAGGCCTCGGAAAATTCGCAGCGGTCACAATGCCCGTCAGGTAGGATGAAAAACTCTCCTTTCGCAATCCCCTGAATTAAGGTGGCGAGGGTCTGCCGGAGCATATCGCCTGTCGGGCTGGTCCAGAGGCCCGCGTCAAAAGTCGAGCGTGAGATCTGCTGTTTCCACTTAGGCGCTAGGAAGAGTAACTGGACATCTGTGACAGCCGGCAGCGATGGCAGTCCCATACTGGCATAGAGCGGGGGTTGCAGGCGAAGTCCGCGCACGGCAGACAAGGCGAGGTTGCGATCGTCGGCGCCGATCTCACTCCCCTGCTTGAACTTATAGTCCACGATTCGGAGCGCCGGAGGCGCAGCGCGGTAATCGACCCGATCCAAGACGCCATGAACCCTCAAGGACACCGGTACCCTGTCGACATGCAGCGAAATGACTCCGTGGGCTGCCGCCTCGAATGCGATAGGACGGAATCCGGTTGCCAGATATTCCTCTTGATCGGACGACACCGCAGCAGTCACAAGGCCTGTAATCTGCTCAAAAGCCAAGGTCCACAGCAGCGCATGTCCGGTTCCTTGAGTGGCAGCATGCGCCGCGAAGGTCTCAGTCACCGCTTCATGCACAGTTGATTGCACCGCGGCATATGGCAGCACAACATCCGGCCATTGAAGGGACCGCAAGCGTTCATAGCTCATACGCAGGGATTCATGCACTAAAGTCCCGAGCGTCAAATGCGGCAGGTGATCGGCCTGAATCCGACGCACAGGCTCCAGCTTGAGCACCTTACCGGCAAAATACTGAAAGGGGCAGGTCGCATACCGTTGCAATGAGGTCGGCGAGAAACTTCCGTCCTGAGCCGATGATGCGACCGGCGCCCGCGTGCCGACCATGCCGTCGAACGGACCAAGTTCTGAGGATTCTCGCTCAATGGTTTTTAAGGTGGCGAGGCCCTGCTCGACCAGCGACCGGTCCCGCCCTAGCGCATCGAGGACCGGAAATGCATCGTGGTCCTGCATGAGGCAGCTTAGGGCCAAGTCCTCTGCCGGTAACAGGTCTTGAATCGACGGCTGCGCACTGATTCTCTGGGTCAGCCTGCGCGGAACTCGCTCTTCCTCCTGCGCGATAAATCGTGGATCGCGCATCGCCATGGCGATGAAACTAGAGGGGGCCATGACTCGCCCGGCCTCATCGGCTCGCTGATACGACAGATAGAGTCGGGTGGCTGCCGAGCGGCTGAGGAGCTCGAATAACAGTAGCTCCTCTTCATGTCCTGCGAGCTTCGCATCGATCTTGTAGCCCAGGGTTGATTCCAACACGGCGCGTTGACGGTCACGGAGAAAGGGGTCCTCCCGCACGTAGCGGGGAAAGAGCTTTTCGTTCATACCCAAAACAAAGAGCGCACGAACCGTCCTGCCTCGGGCCGTCATGGCATCTAAGACCTGCACCCCCTGATGACGCGCCTCCTCGATGGGGCGAGCGGTCTCGTCCAACATCCGCTGAAACAAATCGACCCACTCCTCCCATGACAGGATTCCGCCCAAGAGGTCCAGTTGCTGTAACCGGGCCAGGGAAGATCGGACCAACGCACCAATCGTGGTGAGATCCGTCTGCTCGGCTGACTCGCTCGCCGCTGGCTCGAACAGCCCCGGCACATGAATATGGGATTGCAGCAATGACTGAAACGCGTCCGTTAAGGTCCCAACCGATCCGTGCGCAGGCAAAGCTCGGCAATCCTGAATGAGTCGCGAGACACGTCCCCATAAATAGCCCAGTTGAGCCATCTCCTCGATTCCGGCGGTTGGCTGATCCTCGTTGTCTGGTTCCGTCGCTGCGTCACGGAGGATGGACGGACTGGCCGGCGCTCCCAAACGTGCCCATTCCGCCTCCCCCTTCGTAATCCCGAGGGTATAGACGAGGGAACGCCAGAGGTCAGGCCGGAGATTCGTTCTGGGAGAGCTGGCCCCACCAGCCACGTAAAAGGGGGACGTGACCACATCCAACATCGCCCCACGGTCAAAATCGTTGAGCGGGAGGGAGGCAAGACGTAGGAGAGTCTTGACCAAGGGCTCGCGCGATAAGGGCTTGCCCGCTGCCGTCGTGAAGGGCACCCGATGCCGATCGAACACCGATTGTAGTCGGGCTTGATAGGGCTCCAGCGTACGGGCGACAAGACCGATCTCGTCGAAGCGATAGTGGTTCACCTCGACCAGGGTCAGGATCTCACGACAGACCCGTGCCAGCTCTTCTTCAACTCCGATCACGTTTAGAACGGAGAGTCCAACCCGCTCGAGGGGCGCGGTTCGGCTCTCCTCCCCGCTCCGATCGTCATGGGTCTCTGCCAACGGCAGGACATGCCGCTCGAAAAATTGGCGGGCGAAGAAAAATGCTGGGCGGTCCTCTAACGGGAAATATAAAGTGGCAGGAACGGCGCGGACGACCGATTCCAAGAACGAGAGCTGGACCTGCGAGAGGTCGTAGAACCCATAATAAAACACACGGTGGAGTCCCTTGAGGAATGGCGCGCCGGAGAGATCCCTACCAAGTGCGGTGGCGAGATCATCAGGGGAACCCACCTGGAGCGAGCGGCTAGCCTCGATCACGGCGGCATGGAGGGTGAATAGGGACCGGAGCCAGTCCCGGTCTTCCTCGGCAAAGACCTCTTCTTCCGCCAGCGCCTTAAGCGCCATTGCCGGTGCCACCACTGCGTCTTTCAAGTCGCGCACGGTCGCCCAGAGACCTTTCCAGATTCCTGGCGAAGCCGGCAAATGTGCAAGAGATTCGAGCCCTGGCAGATTGCGTTGGACCACCTGACGCACTAATTGTTCAAAGAAGAAATCATCGACCAGCTGGAGTGCCGGCTCGTCGTTGGCCCCGGACATGGCTGCAAGATCCTCCCGCAGACGAAGGGCCAGCTGGTGGAACGTAAGGAAATGGATATTGAGGAAGGATCGGGGTGCAGAACGCGAAAGGGACTGCCTCAGCTGCTCGACCAGAGATGCGGAGGGGACAATGACCGCGAGGGGAGCAAAGGGATCGTCACTCTTCCAGCGCCTAATGTCTTCGATTAGCGCCTGCTCAAGGACCGGAGAGAAAGGCCCCGTGACGACGCGAAGCATCAGGCGCCGTGACGAGCAATCGGTGGGAGGTCGTACGCGAACACAGGACAGAGCGCCATGATGTTCTTATTGTCGCTGGGACACATCACTCATCACCGATCACGACGCAGGCCTAGCCGGTTTCGGGCCCCAACAGTTCGCCGTTGCACTCAACACAGCACCAGTCGCCATCAATAAACTTCATTGGATCGCCGCACATCGGGCATTCCGGCGGTGGCCCCTTATCGATGCGGGGGAGCTCGGGCAATTCAAAATCGTCGTCGTCATCGACCATGGAAAGAGACTTCTCCTACTCGCGCGGTTTCATTTTGAGCAGTAAGGCCTTTTCAGCGCTCTCACGACTCGGAACTCCGACGAACGTCAGACGCCCATCGATAATGCTGGCTGGCACAGCCCTGACCGAATGCCGGTCTGCAAGGAGCCGGCCATCCTCGGTGGTGATATCCACTTCGCGATAGCCGAAGCTATATTTGACGCGTAACTGTTTCCAGAGACTCTTCGCCGAGGGGCAGGCCCCGCAACTCGGTGAGACTAATAGCACAATGTTTGGCATTGGTTTTCTCCAGCGACTGCCCAATCCTACCATCGGGTCTAACAAGGGAGCAAGCAAGGCGCCTCAGCAGTTTGACTTCTTTCCGTGGAAAGGGCACCATGGGGGCCTTGTTTATGAAATAAAACGATACGGATGCTGTGCGCCCCGTTCGACGTGAGTATGACCCCACGGGCCCTAACCTTAGGAAGAAGGAGATGAGATGAAACGACTAGCAGCCCTTTCGGCCGCAGTGATCATGGGAGCGCCTTCCCTCGCCCTAGCAGTGGAGCATAGCGCTGGATACCGAGGAATCGGCCAGCTCTACTTCGGCTTGATGGCCGCAATCTTGATCTACGGCGTGTACGATAGCTTCGGCAAGAAGGCCATGTATGTGGCAGCCCCGATTATTGCTGTCGGCCTCTACATGATGCTCCCCCCAAGCTAAACTCTGACATCAGCAAACGGCTGGCTGGGTTAGACCAGCCAGCCGTTCTCTTTGAGTTTCCTGGATCAATATTTTTTCGTGAACCCTTGAAAGCCCTTGTTGGCAAGGGCATCCCGTGTGTACTGCAGTTCGCTTGTGCCCATCCACTTGATTTCCGCCTCCCAGGCTAACTTCTGAAACCCCTGATAGTTGAGCAGCTTTTTTGGCGCGGGCGAAGTCCTTCGCGTCCAGTTTAATTCCACCCCCTGCTGAACCATATTCTCTCGGGTTGTTACGCTACGAGAGAAGGTTGCTAGGTGGGAGCGGCGGAATGCGCTGCGTCGGCCTAGTTGATCCGAAGTTGCATCCCTCTATGGCTTTCGCTAAGGTGCGGGACATGACCCATTCTCTCGCGCGTTCACTCGTCCTCGCCGCTGCGAGCGGGCTGTTCCTTCCTCTGAGTTTTCCAACCTACGACCTCGGTCTATTGGCATGGATCGCCCTCGTGCCACTGCATTGGGCCTTGGACGGTAAGAGCAAACAACAGGCCTTCTGGATCGGCTGGCTAACCGGCACGATTGCCTATACCGGAATGATGGCCTGGGTCGTTACCACCATGAGCCTCTACGGCAAGGTCCCGCTGGTGATCAGCTACGGCATTATGCTGTCGCTCACCGCCTATCTGGGGCTCTATGTCGCCATCTACTCCGTCGGCGCCGTCTGGTTTCAGAGCCTGATTCCCCGCTACGGGCTCTTTGCGGTTCCCTGCTTATGGGTGAGCCTGGAACTAATCCGGACCTATGCCTTGAGCGGAATGCCCTGGGGCCTTCTCGGCTATTCGCAATATCGCCAGATCGAAGTGGTGCAGATTGCGGATCATCTGGGGGTCTATGGGGTCTCGTTTCTCATTGTACTCGTCAATGTCGCCGTGGCCGAACTCCTCGCCTGGCTGATGCCGCTGCTCCGGAGGTTTCGTCCTGCCCGGCTGCCATGGGAACTCGTCGGAGTGGCGGTCTTGCTGGTGGGCCTGTCCTGGACATACGGCCTTCAAGCCTTATCAGAGACATCATTTGCCCACATTCCCCGCTCCTCCATCAACGTCGGAGTGGTCCAACCGAACATCGATCAAGCCGTGAAGTGGGACACCGCCTATCGCGAGGAGACTCTCGCGCGGTTTGACCGGCTAACGGGCCAGCTTGGCCATGCCTCAGATTTGGTGATTTGGCCGGAAGCGGCAGCACCCTTCATTTTTGAGCGTGAGCCGGTCTATCAGCTCCAGCTCATCGCCTCGGCGCATCGAGCTCAAGCTCCCATCTTGTTCGGCAGCCCCGCCCTGCGTTTCTATCCGGACCGAAAGCCCTATCTCCTTAATAGCGCCTACCTTCTCTCACCGGAGGGCCAGCTCCTCGGCCGCTATGACAAGCAACATCTGGTACCCTTCGGCGAATATATTCCGTTGAAGTCCTCACTTCTATTTTTCCTCGACCGATTGGTCGAGGGCATCGGCGATTTTGAGGCGGGACCCGGTCCGACAATTATGACCGTGACACCAAAAATTGGTATAGCCGGCGTACAGCCGCAACCGATCAAATTCGGCGTCGCAATCTGTTATGAAGTGATCTTTCCTGACCTCGTGCGGCAATTCGCCGACAATGGAGCAGAATTTATGGTGACGATCACGAACGATGCCTGGTTCGGCCGTTCAGCGGCTCCCTCGCACCATTTTGCGATGGTGGTGTTCCGCGCGGTGGAGAATCATTTGGCGTTCGCCCGTTCAGCAAATACCGGAATTTCCGGGTTCATTGATCCGTTCGGACGCATCATCGAAGCGACGCCGATCTTTACAGAACAGGCCGTCCGAACCAGAATGCAGGCGTGGCGCCCGCATACGTTTTATAGCCGCCATGGGGATGTCTTTGCCTATGGCTGTGTTATAATCTGCGCGCTTTTGTGCCTGTTCAGCTATTTCCGTACTAAGGGACCTGAACCGGACGCAGTGGTTGCCACACCGATTTAAGCGGAAAGGGTCGCACATGTTAGATGAAGCACGAATTCGCCTTCGAGCCGTCGCGGAGCAAGTAGCGGAACTACGGGGGCATCTTTGACTTCGCTCGCATGACGACTGAGTTGGCCCATCTGGACGAACAAACCTCGCAGCCAGACTTTTGGAGCCAGAAACAAAAAGCGGCGAAAATCAGCAGAAAGAAATCTTCTATCGAGCGCGAGCTGCAGCAGTGGCGTGAGATCGACGGGAAGATGAGCGATCTCAACGCGTGGCTCGAATTGGCCGAAGAAAGCGCCGACGCTGCGCTCTTAAAGGAACTCAGCGGCGAGTTGGATCAATTCGAGCCGAAGCTCGCAGCCCTGCGGCTAGAGCTCCTCCTGGCCGGCGAACTGGATCCCAACAATGCAATCGTGGCGATCCACCCTGGCGCCGGTGGAACCGAGTCGCAGGACTGGGCGCAGATGCTACTCCGCATGTATGTCCGGTGGGCTGAGAGCAAGAAATTTAAAGTCGAGACGTTGGATCTCCTCCCAGGCGAAGAAGCAGGAATCAAGAGCGTGACGCTGTCGGTAACCGGACCCTATGGCTATGGCTATCTCAAAGCCGAAGCCGGCGTGCACCGGCTAGTCCGCATTTCACCCTTCGATGCAAACAAACGCCGGCACACCTCCTTTGCCTCGGTCTTCGTCTATCCCGAAGTGGATGAGGAGATCGACCTCGTGATCGAAGACAAGGATCTCAGGATCGATACCTTTCGAGCCGGAGGCGCGGGGGGCCAAAACGTGAACAAGGTCGAGACGGCCATTCGCATGACGCACTTGCCATCGGGAATCGTCGTGCAATGCCAGAACGAACGGTCCCAGCTCCAGAATCGCAATGGCGCCATGAAAGTTTTGAAAGCGCGCCTCTACGAGTTGGAACTGAAAAAAAAGGAAGCCGAGTTCAATGCGCTCGTCGGCGAGAAGAAGGATATTTCTTGGGGTAGCCAAATTCGCTCGTATGTGTTCCAGCCCTATCAACTGGTCAAGGATCACCGGACCGGCTACGAAGCGGGACAAGTGGCTGCCATCATGGATGGGAATCTGGACGGATTCATCGAAGCCTATCTGAAGATGAAACAGCTCGGGAAAACAGCGCTCAGCTATCAGCAGTCCAGTACGGACGAGTTCGATTCCGAATAGGCTGGGAAACGATAGT
>CAMBDY010000026.1 GCA_945865525.1 Nitrospira lenta
CGACCCGGTATCGGCAGTGGCCCGCGATAATTGAACGTTGAGGGCGATCGTCTGTCGTGACGCGTATTGCGTAATCCCGCATGATCGTCCGCGACTGATGTGTGCCTTGAGCCAAAGGGGAAGAGCTGAGATGGCAACAGAACTTGCAACTTGCAATCGGTGATAAGGCACCAGCGTTCGCGCTTCCTGATCAATCGGGCGAGCTGGTGAAGCTGAAAGACTTCCTCGGCAAGCAGGTAGTTCTGTATTTTTATCCCAAAGACAGTACGCCAGGGTGTACCCAAGAGTCCTGTGACTTTCGCGATAGCATCACGCCGATTAAAAAAGCGGGGGGCGTGGTGGTGGGCGTGAGTTTTGACGGTCAAAAATCTCACCAGAAATTCATTGAGAAATTTACCTTGCCCTTTCTGTTGCTCTGCGACGAGGGTAAGGTGGCCGCGACGGCCTACGGGGTCTACAAGGAAAAAAGCATGTACGGCAAGACGTATTGGGGCATTGAACGTAGCACCTTTGTGATCGACCGGACCGGCAAGTTGAAGATGATTTTTAGGAAAGTGAAGGTCACAGGGCATGTGGAAGAAGTGTTGGCAGCCCTCAAGGCGTAATCTTTATTAATAGGCCGAAAGTGAGCGGAGTAGCGAGTAGGATTCTGCTTACCCTTTATGAAGTAATAGTTGGGTGTACCTTGCTGGACAGCCTTGTTGCGCATCCTTCCTCCAAGTGGGTGTTTATCTAATAAGATCTATGGGCGATTGAATTTGTATCGTTCCATAAAAGTGCTCCTACAGTCTTCTTATGCTGGCTGTGCAGATATGAGTTTTCTATTCCGCAGAGCCGGTCTGTTGATGATCTTCCTCGTTTGGACTGCGACCCCCACCATTTTTGCTACCGAAAATCTTCCTGGGATCTTGGTGGTTGAGGATCGTCTCACGTCTCCGAATCACCCGGCTACCATAGAAGCGACACTCACTTGGAAGGGCTTCAAGGCGGAGGCTGCTCTCGGGGGGGAGCCGCTGGAGCTGCTTGTCGCCGGCAAGGTCGTCGCAACCGCAGTGACTGGTGGAGACGGGCGGGCGATGTTCTCCTATACCCCGAAGGCTAAAGGATCGGTTCCTTTCACCGTACGAATTGCAAATAGTCCGAGAGTGGCTGCGATTGAGGCTAATGGAAATCTGGCCGTCTGGGAACGCCGCGGTCCGATCATGGCCGTGGAAATGGCATCGCTCATGGACAATCCAGTCGGACAGGGGCCGTCCTTGATCTGGATAGGAAAGGAAGCGGAGAGCCGGGGTCCGATACCAGATGCAGCAGAGGAACTCGGCAAGGTCACGCAGTTCTACTACAATCTGCTCTATGTGGTGACGCAGGATCGGACGACTGATTCGACTAGCCAGGTGAGTGCTCAAGTCCGACAATGGCTCAAGGATCGGAAGTTTCCAGTCGGCTATATTCTTGTGGTGCCATCCGATCCGGCGGCGCTTGGCATGAAACTCGATGCTTTGCATGCCGCAGGATGGAAGGCTCTGAAAGTCGGTGTCGGGCGTACAAAATTTTTTGCCGAAACATTTTTGCAGCGTCGTCTCGACGCGGTGATGGTACCGGAGCCGGCCAAGGGCGAAGCACCGCGGAAGGCAAAGGTGGCGAAGGAGTGGAAGGATGTGCGAAGGAAATTGTAGTGGGTCGTGCGAGGGCTCCTCGTCCTGGTGGAACACGTACGATGAAGCAGTGCTCGTCCGGTCAGTACCGTGAAGTGCCTCTCACCCGCCCTGGAGTGAGCCGTCGTCGACTCTGGCTGAGTAAAAACGCAGGAGTCTTTAGCTGCAAGAAGCATGAGCGGAAATGCTTTGGTTGTAGTGGTTTGATTCGACTCCCATATCTTCCATTCATTCCTCTTATCCTTTACTATAAGTCTTCAGACTTTCGATCTTAGATGTTAGACGTTTCCTCTTTTATCGAGGGTTCGCTCCATGAAGGCGAAAACGAGTTTTTCTTGTCAGGCCTGCGGGCATCAGGCGCCTCGGTGGCTTGGTCGCTGCCCTGATTGTAGCGGCTGGAATACGATGAAAGAGGAACGGCAGGCGCCGACCGGCAAGGGGCGGCCTGCTCCAATGAAGATTGCCCAGGCGAAGGTGACGCCGATTGCTGAGATTGAAGTAGTCGGTGAGGACCGGCGACTAACGCATATCGGAGAGTTCGATCGGGTGCTGGGCGGGGGGGTCATTCCTGGCTCGGTCATTTTGATTGGCGGTGATCCTGGGATTGGAAAGACCACCCTGTTGCTCCAAGCCCTGCCGCGTCTCTCGTCCAAGGACGAGCCGGTGCTCTACGTTTCTGGAGAGGAATCTCCGAGGCAGATCAAGATGCGGGGGCAGAGGCTCGGTATCGAACATCCCAATCTGTTGATCCTAGCGGAAACCTCTCTCGAGCAGATCCTCAAGGCGGCGCAGGAAATCGAGCCTGCCGCAGTGGTTATCGATTCAATCCAAACGGTCTATACGGAGCAGATTACGTCCGCGCCAGGTAGCATCAGCCAGGTGCAGGAGGTCGCAGGTCAATTGATGTGGTACGCCAAACGCAGCAGCGTCCCGGTTTTTATCATTGGCCATGTTACCAAAGAAGGCGCGATCGCTGGGCCGCGGTTGCTTGAGCACATCGTGGATACGGTGCTCTATTTCGAAGGGGACAAGGGCCATAGTTTTCGTATCCTCCGAGCAGTGAAGAATCGTTTTGGTTCGACCAACGAGATCGGCGTGTTTGAAATGAAGGATACAGGGCTGGAAGAAGTCAGCAATCCCTCCGAGCTATTTTTGGCAGAGCGGTCGCAGCGCACGACGGGGTCGGTGGTGGTGTCGAGCCTCGAAGGGTCGCGGCCGATTCTGGTGGAGCTGCAAGCGTTGGTCTCTTCCACGAGTTATGCGATACCAAAACGTATGGCGAATGGCGTGGAGCAGAACCGAGTGTCGCTTCTACTCGCAGTCATGGAAAAGCGTCTGGGCATGCATCTGTCAGGGCAAGACGTCTATGTAAACGTCGTTGGTGGGATGCATATCGACGAGCCTGCTATCGATTTGGGCATTGTGGCGGCAGTCACATCAAGCTTGCGTGAAGTGTCGATCGAGCCCGGCCTGTTGGTGTTGGGCGAAGTGGGTCTCGGGGGCGAAGTGCGCGCGATCAGTCAGGCGGAAATACGGATTCGTGAAGCCGCTAAAATGGGATTTAAACGTTGCCTATTACCGGAGAGGAACCTAGCTAAGCTGGAATCGATCAATGGGATCGAATTAATCGGGATTCGGGAAGTGGGGGAAGCCTTAGATGTGGTATTCGCCAAGTAGGGTGCTCAAACCGTCCACGTGGAGTGGAGGTGGATTCCTTTGTTTATTTCATTGTGTAGGCGAAAGAAAAAGGCCCGTGGTGCGCGCATTCATTAGGAGTATTGTTATCGGCGTATTGAGTTTTATCCTCGTGTCTGGCTGTGCACTCTTTGCTCCGCGCCATGAGGCCCAGCTCAAGCAGGCGACGGTGGAGGGACTGACGGCCGTGTTGAGCCAGAGAGAGGTGGCGCTTCAGACGATGAAAGGCCTTTTCAGCGCGAAGGTGCGGGGCGGGATCCTCCCAATCGCATCGCGAGTCGAGGGCGCCCTCTATTATCGCCGCCCTGATGCCATGCGCCTGCGGGGGTTTACCTCAGTCGGTAGCGAGCTTTTCGAATTCGTGCAGACGGGCGACCAGTTCACCTTGCGTTTACCGACGATGCACCGAGTGGTATCAGGCAGTTCCTCTGATATGAGCGGATTGGGAAAAATTGCCCGGCCATTTCAATTGAGCGTCTGGGCACTGGGCGGTCTGTTAGGCATTCGTACGATTGCAAAGGACGAGACTGCCACATTGGTGGAGGATGGGGATCGTTACCGCTTGAATGTCTCAGGGCCTGCGTCCAACGGGGTGCAAGTGCTACGCCGGAGTTTGTGGTTTGAGCGGCAGGCCTGGAACGTCGTCAAGGAGGAGCGTCTTACGGAGTCCGGTTCCGTGGAAGCGATCATCCAGTATGAGGACTTCCGCGCAATCGGTGGAGCCGCGGTAGGTTCCACCGCCAGCGAGGGGCAGTTGCGGCGGCCGTTCAAGGTTTCATTGGTTGATGGGAAGGGGCAGGGGAGCGTGGAGATGACGTTTCACGAGATGATCCCAAATCAGCCACTGCTTTCCACTGATCTCGCGCAGTTCTAACAGGATGCTGAAATTGTATGCCAGCGTCGTTCTCGGCTTATCAAGATCCTCAACGTACCCCTGAGAGTACGTCGCTGGTTTCCACTCGCCTACGCCTTGTCGGACAAATGGGTTGAGCATCCTGCGGGAGTAGGCCACCATAGTTTTTTTGTGGACGGATAGTAGTCATGAAAGTTTTAGCAGTTGAAACGTCAACCGCCTGGCAGAGTGTAGCGATCCTCGATGGGCCCCGCGTTCTCGCCCGGTATGACCAGGACACGGCTGGGTCGCATGCCAAGGTGTTGCTGCCGACGATCGACTGTTTATTCAGCGAGTCTGGCTTGACGCTGAACCAGTTGGACGGACTGGTGGTGTCCATCGGGCCTGGGTCCTTTACGGGACTTCGTGCCGGCTTGGCGACGCTCCTCGGGTTCCGCACGATCAGTCAGCTTCCCTTGGCAGTCGTTCCGACTCTTGAGGGCATGGCCTGGAATCTCCGGGGGAACTCGGCGTTGCTTTGCCCTGTTCTCAACAGCCGCCGCGGTGAGCTCTACTGGGCCATTTTTCGTTGGACCAGCGAGGGTCGGTTGGAGCGAGTGGTCTCGGAGCAGGTGGGGACGCCCATTATGTTGGGGACTGCCCTTACGGAATCGGCTCTTTTGTTCGGAGAAGGCTGGCTGCTTGAAGCCTCGGCCATTCGTGCGTCCATTTTGTCCTCAGTCACGATTATTAAGGCGCCAGACCAGGCCATGAAACCGTCGGCTGTGTCGATCGGGCTGGCAGGCATTGAACGGCTCCGACGAGGGGAACGAGCAGGAGTCGGCATCAGCCCCCTGTATGTGCAACGGACGGCAGCGGAATTGAAGTATGAAGAATCCGGTGGCGTGTCACCTGCCGTCCTGCGGCAGCACCGGGTCGCAAGAAAAGTGCAGGAGCGGGTTGGTACACAAAAAGGTCGTCGCGCGTGAAGCGTCGTTTCCATCTCGTCGTAGCTCCAGATGCCGATTTTCTGTGAGATACGCTTCGCGGGTTTCGTGCGAACGGGTTTTTGTAGAATCTTGTCAGAGGGGACGTGACGATGGGCGAATGGGTCATTGAGCCAGCGACGGTTGAATCATTGCCGGATATTTTGCAAATCGAGGAAGCTTGCGTCTCCTCCCCCTGGACGCGCAAAATGCTCGAGGCGGAACTGAGCGGGAATCGTTTCGCACGTTTTCTGTTAGCCAAGCGGATGACTCCGGGCGGCGCTGGTTTATCCTCGATTATCGGGTACCTCTGTTTCTGGGTTATTTTTGAGGAAGTCAGGTTGATGAACCTCGTGGTCATCGAGTCGATGCGGCACAAGGGCATCGCTAAAGCTCTGGTTTCGCAGGCCCTGGAAGCGGGGGCTGGACAAGCTGGAATGCGTGCTCTGCTCGAAGTGCGGGCGTCGAACCATGCGGCGCAGGGACTCTATCATAGCTTGGGGTTTCGCGATGTGACGACCAGGCCGGCCTATTACACCAACCCCCTCGAAGATGCGGTACTGATGGAACTGGATCCGATTGTATCGGAGTCGGCTCGTATGACAGAGGCATTAGGGCACGACGGAGGACGTATCACGCCACTGTAGTAATTTCAGAACCAGGAGGTGCGACATGCTGACAGACAGTATGATTGCGGAACGGCTGCGACAACTCAGTGCCGAATTCTGTACACTGGGCGACTCCCACCACCGGTTGGACCTGGAATTGATCGACTTGCAGAAGCGCCACGTGCTGACTCCGGCCGAAGAACAATTAAAGAGGCATTTGCAAAAAGAGAAGCTAGCGAAAAAAGATAAAATGGCCGAGCTGATCCGCGTCCATCGGGATCAGGTGCTGCAGGCCGTTATACGTTGAGGAGCCTCATCGTGGGGCCGGGTAATACCGGCAACTGAGACCGGAGTCATGCAACAGATTCTCAATCCCCTTGCCGCGCATATCCAGACCATTAAGTATCGCCTGATCGTCATCGGGGCCACGCTCTTGGTGTCCCTGATAGTATCTTTTACCTTTTCTGGGGAGATGGTCGCTTGGTTGAACCGCCCCTTTCCCAACCAGTTAGTCTTCTACGGACCGACTGAAGCGTTGTTCGCTTCGATCAAAGTGTCGTTTCTGGCGGCGATCCTGGCGAGTATGCCGGTCATCTTCTATCAATGCTGGAAATTTATCGAGCCGGCATTGCTGCCCAAGGAACAGCGCTGGGGCTTCCCGCTGTTTGCGTTGGCGGGGGCGCTCTTCGCGTTGGGCTTGATCTTTTGTAATCTCATCATCCTCCCGCTGGTCATCGAGTTTTTCGTCAGTTTCGGCATGGATCACGACGTGACTCCGCTCCTGAGCGTCGGAACCTACATCGACTTCAATGTCAAATTTCTCCTGATCTTTGGTTGCGCATTTGAGTTGCCGCTGGTGCTGACCATCTTGGCTCGGGTTGGCGTGGTGACAGGAGCGAGCCTAGCAAAGTATCGGAAACATGCTATTATGACTGCCTTGATTTTTTCAGCTATTGTGACGCCAGATGCGACTCTTTTTACGATGCTGTTGATGGCCGTGCCCTTGATGGTGTTGTATGAAATCGGGATTCTTGGCGCCCATATCTTTGGACAGGGAGGTCCTAATGAAATCAGTTTGCCACTTGATCCCGACTTGCCGATGGGACCAGCTGGGGAGCGGGTCCGTTAGCAGGATGTTAAGAGGCACAGGGATAAGGGCTAGCGGGGCACAAAGATTCATGAAGCTATTGGCCTCTATGGTACTGACAGTGCTTGCGCTGAGCCTGTGGAGCGCAGGTGGGACATTGGTGGCACTCACGCAGGCAGCTTCGCTGGTTTCGTCATCCCCGCAGTTGGTCCAAGGCCACGGCGCAAACCAAGCTCGAGGCGATTCTTCCAGTCAGGCGCTGATCAGTATTCAGGCCCTCACGTCGGTCGGGAACGATCTGGTCTATGCCGGCTCGTTTGGCCATGGCCTCTTTCGTAGTGAAGATCGTGGCGTTACCTGGACGCGGTCAGGTCAGGGTGTGACGGATCCCTTCATTCTGTCTCTGACGGTGGGAGAAGATGGCGTAATCTATGTTGGTACCTTCCGTGGAGGCGCCTTTCGCTCGCGCGATCGTGGGAAGAGCTGGCAGGCGATCAACACCGGGCTTAAACATCTCGAAATCAAATCCTTGCTCGCCGCGGGGGATGCGCTCTATGCAGGAACGGCTGATGGGGTCTATCGGTTGAGTGCGGCCACTGACCGCTGGTCGATGGTCTCCAGCGGTTTGAGTAACATTCTCGTCCATGCCGTGGCCCTTTCCCCCGACGGGACGCTCTTTGCCGGTACGTCCGGGAAAGGTATCTTGCGGTTTAAAGCACAAGCGGCCGGGTGGGTGCGCCAGCAGCATGGACTCAAAGACCATGAAGGCATGATCGAGAACTTCATTCGAGTGCTAACGATCGATCCTGAGGGGAACATCTACGCCGGCACATTTGACGGGGGGGTCTTTCGCAGTAACGATGGAGGGGGGACCTGGCGTTCTATCAGCCGGGCCCTGCCGAACGATTCTATTCGCGGGATTCTCTTCAACAGCCGAGGTCTTTTTGTGGCGACGGGCCACGGCATTTTTAAAACGACAGACAAAGGGAAGCAGTGGGCGCCGCTCAACAAGGGCCTGACGGGGATGTCGATCCAAGTGCTGATCGAGTCCGGCGCAGGTGTGCTCTATGCTGGGACGAGCGAGGGCGCCTTCCGCAGTGATGACGATGGCCAGACGTGGCATTCCATTAACCAAGGGCTTGAGGGGGGGGAGGCTCCGGCTCCCTTCGGTATGCGCTAACCAAGAAAGGGTAGAGGACGATGCCAGAGCCGACTGAGAAGACGCGAGCCACCATTACTGTCAGCAGCAAGGGGAGCCAGCTGGGCGAGATCGTCCTACGATTTTTCCATGATGTGGCGCCAGGCCATGTGAAGAATTTTACGAAGCTAGCCCAGGCAGGCTTCTATAACGGTACGACCTTTCATCGGGTCATCCCCGGCTTCATGATCCAGGGTGGCGATCCCAACAGCAAGAGTCCCGATCGCGCATCGCACGGCATGGGGGGGCCTGGGTATCAGATCAAGGCAGAGTTCAACAGCCAGCTGCATAAGCGTGGAGTCCTGTCTATGGCGCGCTCGACTGATCCGGACAGCGCTGGTTCGCAGTTCTTCGTCTGCGTGGCGGACGCGAATTTCCTCGATTGGCAGTACACGGCTTTCGGTGAAGTGGTCAGCGGAATGGACGTTGTGGACACCGTCGTCGCCATGAAGCGTGATGGCCGCGACAATCCGTTCGAGCGGGTTGAGATGACGGTAACCATCACGGATTAGTGCGCGCGATGAATACAGAACGATGTACGCAAGGTGGTGAGCCTGGAAAGATAAAACATCGCCTGCGGTTAGCTGCGCGGTATTCATTGCGCATCGTTCTGACGTCAACGTTGCTGGCTGCGTGCGCCCTTCCAGGAGTGCCGTATCGCTCGGTCTATGAGGACCCGGTCAATTACATTCGGCTGGAACAGGATCAAACGGTTTTGCCTGAGTGGCCACCTAGTGCCCATGCGCATCCGATCACGATGCCTGTTGAGGATCTGACTCGACTCCTCGGCGGTATCTCGGTCAGGGTGCATCGGATTTGGTTGCAGACCTGGCTGCAGGGCGAGGCCCCGCTGGAGCCGGCATTTCGCCCTGAGGAGTTAGCTCTCTTGTCTCGGCAGCTTGCCGCGGCTTTGGTCGAGGTCCAAGTGGACGAACGGGTGATTTTTTATCTCAGTCAGCCGCAAACGTCTGTGAAGCGTATCATTACGTCAGGCGGCTTCTATCGTCATGGCACAGAGTTGCATTTCACGTTGGGCAATTGGCAGGTTCAATACGGCATTCCAACCTATGGGATGATCTACGATCGGCGCTATCCCCTGCGCGCCATAGCGGCAAAGGGATTCGATGTTTTGTTCGATCCAAGTGACGCAGTTGTGGCGCAGCATCATAGTTTTCTGGATATCGTCCTGGCCAACGCCACCGATGAATTGGTCATTGATCTCACGAAAATAGTCTCCAGCCCCGTTGCTTCTCGTGTAGAACGCTAAAAAATCAGTTGGCAGGTTGCTGGCGCATAGTGCGGTCGCGTCTCTGCAAGCAATTGATCTGCTGGTGGTGTGCGAAAACACGATGCGTAATGTCTAGTTTTGTGTGCCACGCTTGAACATGCTCGAGATTCGGAGCTCGAGCCGTCGCGCGTCGTGCGTCATGCTAGTCTCGGACGCCCGTTTGATATTACTGTAGCGCTGAATCGATCTCTCCTTTGCTTTGGTTCCCCGACGCATAGGCGAGGGTGACTTCGGCGATTTTGTAATCGTAGTGCGCTTCCGCTAGCCGTGTTTGCGCCCCCGTCACGGCAACTTCCGACTGCGTCACTTCCACTACCGTGCCGAGCCCGAGCTTGTATCGCTGTTTCGCGAGGTGGAGGGCTTCCAGAGACGTCTTTACTTGCTCTTTTGCCAGTAGGATCTGCTGCGCAAAGGTGAGGGTGTCGAGATAGGCATTCGTGACCTGTTGCGTCAGGGCCTGTTCGATGCTGAGGCTGATGGACTCAGCCGCCACCTGTTGTGCGCTGGCCTCACGCACCTGGTTCTCGATCATGAACCCCGTAAAGATTGGCATGGAGACGGAGGCACCGCCAGCCCACCAGCCCCCGTTTGGGACGTTTCGACTGGAGTCGAAGGTGTCGTATTGGCCGCCGCTGGCAATCGCGGAAACTGTCGGGAGGTATTGTTTCTTCATCGCCCGGAGTTTGGCCTCAGCCGAGGCGCTCTGCTCTTTGGCTCGCTGTAGTTCAGGATGGGTTAAACTGTCGGCAATTAACGCGGGAAGTTCGCGCGGCGTGCGCACTTCCACCACGACATCCTCCAGCACGTAGTCCGTCGCGCCGACTACACCCATGGCGCGATTGATGTCAGCAAAGCTGGATTTGAGGTCGTTTCGACTTTTGACAAGAAACGACTGCGCATTGACTAACTCCACCCGCGCGAGGTCGAAGTCAAGCTTCGACTTCAACTGTTGGCGGTAGAGGGTTTCGATCTGGCCGGTGATGAGCCCCCGTTCACGTACGGTCTCTTCGGCGATCTGGACCAGCCTCCGTCGTTTCAAACTGTTGAGGTAGGTACGTTGGATATTGATGACAATGAGGGCGCGGCGGGCTGTGACATCTTGTGCAGAGGCTCGTTGCGACAGTTCCGACGCTTGGACCATGTTCTGGGTATAGCCGAAGTCGTAGAGCCGCTGGCTTGCTAAGATCCCGGTTGCGTAGGAGCTCATGTTAGGCTGTAACAAGCCACCGGCTGGCGTGACGAAGCGTGGGTTGATTCTGGCTGCACCGCCGGCGGCATCCATATTGGCAGAGACTTGGGGATAGTAGAGTGAGCGGGCTTGCTCAGTTCGCGCTTCGTTCATCTTCAGGTTGGCATCTCCCTCTTGAACGAGCGGATGGTTCTTGAGCCCGGTATCGATGGCCTGTTGCAGAGCTAAGAAGCTCCCTTGAAGCAGGGCGGGCGGCGTCTTCTGCGCCGGCTGCGCAAGTCCTGCGTGCGGACCGAGCGTCCCGAGGGTAACGAGCGTGAGCGCTGCTGTGGCGAGGAATCTCGTGTTACCTAGTTTCATGGTTGTTTTCCTGATAATGGGCGTAGGCGGTACGGCATCGGTTATTTGGTGGTGGTTGCTGGCGGAGCATCCGGGCTGTTTCCCGGTGACCGCCGTTCGAATTTCTGTTGCATCGGCTTGGCCTCCGGCAGATTGAACGGCGCGGGAATCACACGGGCGCCTTCCACTAATCTGCGCTTGCCGACGGCAACGACGTTTTCGTCGCCCGATAGCCCGTTCGTTATCTCCATCCAGTGACCATCGGTGATGCCGGTTTGCACCGGCACTAACTTGGCGCGTCCATCTTCGACGATGAACACGGATTGGCCCTTTGGTCCGCTGACGATGGTTTGTGGAGGCAGCACGAGTGCGTGGGGAATCTCGCGTAGCCTGAGGGCCACTTCCACATAGGTGCCGGGGCGGAGTGCATGGTCCTGGTTCGGGAGATCGATCTCGACGAGTAAACTGCGCGTGGCGGGATCGAGCGCGAGAGTCGACCGTGTCACGGTGCCGCTGAACGATCGCCCATCGAGTCCCTTGACGATTACGGTCGCCTTGGTCTTGCCAGGCGTCACCCAGGGCGAGTCGTCCTGGGGGACGTTGGTGTAGACCCGTACGGTATCGAGGTCCATGATCGTGAAGAGCGGAATCGCGCCCGCTGATGAGGCGGTAGCGACTTGGATTAGCGCACCGGGATCAGCAAAACGGGCCGTGATGATTCCAGCATAGGGCGCGCGAACCTTGGTGTAATCGCGCAGGGCGATCCGTTGCGCCACGACATGTTTAGCCCCCTGGGTGGCGGCCTCCGCCACGTCGACATCTTGCTTGGCGATGACATCCGGCGATTCCTTCCAGACCTTTGCCAGGCGTTCAAAGGTCAGCTTTTTAATATGGTAATCGGACACAGCCTGATGGAACTGTTCTTCCACTTCTGGCGCATCAATGATGGCCAAGATCTCATCCTTCTTCACCGCATTGCCCTTGTCCGGCCCAATCCATTTCAAATAGCCGGACACTTTGGCGTAGAGCGTTGTTTGATAGAGCGGAGAGATGTTCGCCGGAAGGGTGACGCTGTAGACGAGCTCGCGTCTCGTCGGTTTTGTGATCTGCACCTCTATTAGTTGGTTAGCATCTTGCGCGTCGACTTTTGGCGAGCCCGGAGCGGACAAGGGCGTGGCTGGGTCCCCTGGCAGGACTGACGGTCGTTTCTCGGTGCCGTGAAGGAAGAGATAGCCTCCGGTGGCCAGCGCTGTGAGCGCCACGAGGGCGGCGATGCGCCAGCGGCGCGGCGAAGATGGTGCAAGTAGGGTCCGCTCGTCGAGGTCGTCCATTACATCTCCTCAGAGGTCGCTTGCGGTGTGGGGGAGCCGGGCACATGTGCACGATTGGCTAAGACTAGGCTATGCAGGACCGGTACGACGAGTAGGGTCATGATGGTAGAGACGACTAGGCCTCCGATGACGGCGCGGGCTAAGGGGACCATTGTTTCATTCCCTTCACCAAAACCCAATGCGAGTGGCAGGAGTCCTAGAATCGTTGCGAGGGCGGTCATCAGAATCGGACGGATGCGGCTAGCGCCAGCCTGAAAGACGGCTTCCTCCGGGGTGGCACCTGCGCGTACCCGGCGGTTGGCCGAGTCCACCAGAAGAATGCTGTTGGAGACCACGATACCCATCATCATCAGGGTCCCGATCATGGACTCCACGTTGACTGAGGTATTAGTGAGGTGCAGCAAGAGGACGGTGCCGATCCAGCCGAGTGGCACCGCTACCAAGATGATTACGGGGTCGATCAGGGACCGGAAGAGGCCAACCATTACGAGATAGATCAAGAGCACGGCCAGCGGTAAGGCAAGGGTGAAGCTGCCGATGGCGGACCGCATGTTGGCGACTTCGCCGCGGAGCTGCAGCGTTACGTCCTTTGGGAGCTGGAGGGTGGCCAGGACCGTTTCAATGTCTTTTGCGACGTGGCCCAGATCGTTGCCCACCGGCGTGATCAGCACGTCGATCACCCGAGAGAGGTCGTAGTGGTCCACGGAGTCCGGGCCTGTCTTAAACGAGAGGGCCGCCACATCCCGGAGCAGCACGGGTGGGCCGCGCCGTTCATCACCGGCGGCATAGTTATCACTTGAGAGTTCCATCTGCCGTCCAGCGAAGGGGGTGTTCTGGAGGGCCATCGCAGAGCCTCTTGCCCCGGTCGAGGTCAGCGACGACATCGACCGGAGTTGTGTGCGGGCCCCGATGATCGGGATGTTGAGCAGGTCCTCGGTGCTAGTCAGGGACTGTTCCGGATACTGAGCGAGGAGGAAGTAGCCGTTGGCGGTCTTCGGGTCGAGCCAGTAGTTGGGGCTCAGGGCAATGTTTGAGCTGATACCGGTGATTACGTCGGTGATCACGCGATCTTGGGCAATGCCATAGTAGGCAGCCTTGGTACGGTCCACGTCGATGTGCATCTCCGGGTAGCTCTTGCCCTGCTTGATCCGCACGTCCACGGTGTTCGGTACCTGTGCAACTTTTTGCTGAATTTCTTCCGCCACTGACCGGATGATATCGAGCGTCGGCCCCTTGACCTGAATATCGATCGGCGCGCGTAGACCGAAGTTGAGCACGTCGCTGATGATGCCGCCGGTCTGAAAGGAGATTGCGACGCCGGGCAATTCTCGGTGGAGCCTGGTGCGTAGTGCGGCGATATAGTCGTCTGTGCGACCTTCGTGGTTGCTCACGAGGTTTACCAAGAGAAAGGCCGTGTAATTGCCGGTGTTTGGCGCGAAGCGAGCTGCATCACCGTAGTAGAGGCCGGAGTTGGAGATGACTTCTTCTAGGTCGCTCTTCGGGATGGTCTCCTGCACCAGCTTCTCGATCTGCGCCACGATCGCTGTCGTCTTTTCAATCCGCGACCCTTCCGGTGCCGAGATGTGCATGGTGAAATTGCCTGCATCGATCCGCGGGAAGAATTCCGTATGGAGGCGGGGAACTAGGAGGAGCGCTGTGCCGATGAGGGCCAGGAGGGCTAGGCCGATCACGAGCGGCTTAAGGCGCAAGCTGGCCCGTAACAGTGGGAGATAGAGAGCCAGGACATGGCGGAACCAGCCGGTGGAAGCGGAGCTCTCCTCCTTACCGCTTCCTCCCTGGCCCTTCTGGTAAAAACTGGCGAGGAGGACCGGCGTGACGGACATCGAGACGGCATAGTCGGCCAGCATGGCAAAGGCCACGGTCATAGCCAGGGGCACGAAGAGGAATTTGATGATGCCGGTGAAGAACATGATGGGGAGATATACGATGAGGATACAGATCGTGGCGACGAGGATCGGCAGTGTCAGTTCAGTCGCGCTATCTTGGGCGGCGGAGCGGCCGTCTTTGCCCATTTCCAAATGGCGATGTAGGTTTTCCTGCACCACGATGTTGTTGTCCAGCAGGGTCCCAATTACGAGGGCTAGCCCGCCGAGGGTCATGATGTTCACGCTCTGACCGGTCAAGTAAAGTGCCACGAGCGCGGACGTGAGCGAGAGGGGAATCGCCAATCCGACGACCAGCGCGGCTTTGAAGCTACTAAGGAAGAGATAGACCATCAAGCCGGCCAGCACTGCCCCCAGGAGCCCCTCCTTTTGTAGATTGGCGATCGCCTGTCGAATGTAGAGGGACTGGTCGTAGATGAATTTGACTGTGGCCTCGGCAGGAATCTCCTTCAGCTGCGTGAGCTTGGCGCGGATGCCGTCCGTCACTTCCAGCGTATTGGCCCCCTCCTGCCGCGTGATGGGGAGGTAGCTGGCCTCGCGCCTGTTCACCCGCACGACGGAGGTTTGGATCGCAGCGCTATCGGCCGCTGTGCCGATGTCGCGTACGAAGATTGGCGTCCCGTTTACGACCTTGATGGGGATATCGTTGATTTTATCGACGGCCTCGATGAGGCTGTTGGAGTAGACGTAGTAGTCGAGATCGCCGATCTTTATGTTGCCGGCTGGGATGATCGCGCTCTCGGAATTGATAGCTTTGACGACGTCAGAGGGAGACACCTCGCGGGCTAGCATCCGTTGCTGGTCGAGGAAAACGGTAATCTGGCGGACCTTACCGCCGAGCGGAGGGCCGAAGGAAATACCAGGAATGCTGGCGATCTGCTGACGAATATTGAAATAGG
The DNA here is from genome assembly GCA_945865525.1 of Nitrospira lenta. GTDB lineage: Bacteria > Nitrospirota > Nitrospiria > Nitrospirales > Nitrospiraceae > Palsa-1315. Next base: position 15,012 of record CAMBDY010000026.1, read on the forward strand.
CGAGATCGCGAATTTCTTTGGGCCCCAGTGTCTCGCTGCTTACGGAGAGGAGTCCAATTGGTAGGCTCGCCACCCCGAATTTATAGACGGAGGGGGGATAGACGCCGGGCGGGAGTAGCCGAATGATGCTGTAGGCGAGGCTGGTCAGTTCCGACTGGGCCGAATCGATGCTGTACTCCGGCTGGAAGAAGACCTTGATGTAGCTCATCCCGGCGAGCGACTGGGATTCGATATGCTCGACGTAGCTTGCTTCAATAAACCGCTGCTCCATTCTGAGCGTAATTGCCCCTTCCATTTCGGTGGGGCTCAAGCCGCGGTAGAAGGTGGTGACGAGGATGGTTGGAATTTTGATCTCGGGGAAGATGTCCACTCGCATCTTTTGGTAGGACACGGCTCCGAGTACGAGCACGATCATGCAAAGCGCAAAGACGGCGTAGGGGTTTTTGAGGGCTGCGCGGGTCAACATGCGATGTCACGCATTGAGGGTCGGTTCCATATGAGCCAGTAGGCACAGAGGTCTGTTATGCAGCGGACCAGTTCATTGAAGCTGCTGGGTTTTACGATATAACCATTCGCGCCGCAGCTATAGGAAACGGCAAGATCGTCTGGATCGTCTGAAGTGGTAAAAATGACGACGGGGAGCGCTGCAAATCTGGTATCGGATCGGAGCCGTTTCAGCAAATCACAACCATTTTTCGCACAGAGATTGAGGTCTAATAGAATGAGGGCGGGTAGGGGGGGCGCAGCGGGTGGTATAGCCACTGTGCTCGCGGAATGCGCGGTTGCAGAAGGTCCTCGCTCGACGTGCGTGGCGGCGACCGAGCCCTCCGCCGCGCTAAGGGAATGATTCGAACTGTACGGCACTCGATGCTCTAGCCAGTGGAGGGCCGCGTCGGTTGCCTGCTCGGTATAGAGGGTGACACCGAGGCCTGCTTGAGTCAGCGCGAGGCGGAACAGTTCCTGCTCGCCTGGGCTGTCGTCAATCAGCAGGATGGAGGGATGCGTCGTCATATGCATACTGCGACAGTGTGCAGGAAGTGTTCCAGCTGAGTACGTCGATACTACAAATCTACATTACGTATAAATAATAAGGATTTAACTCATAAAGTTAATCTTAATGATGAGTAAATAATAACGGTGAGTGGGGTCCTGCTGAGTAGAAATTCAAGAGAGGAGGGCAGAATTCCCTACGGCCGAAAGAGCGGGCCCTGTCGGTGACTAGCCCTGCCAGCTTCGCACCAGGCCCAGCGTAGGAGGGCGGCTGTTAGTCTTTTCTGCTCGCGGAGCGCACGACCGGAGAAGGCTAGCGAGGACATTGCGATCGAAACGCTAGACCTCACTTGTAAGGAGCTCTTGTACGACCGACAGTGCGCGGGAGCCCTTGTCTAGCTTTTCGTTACCCGTGCTGTTGTGATTTTCTACGGCGATCGAGCTGGCGGTATGATCCGGAATCGTACTTCATCCACAAGGGTATCGGCAGAGGCCTGCTCTCCGGCAAACAAACCACAATGATAGAGGCTTTCAGTCCATCCAGCCGCAGGAGGGGAGAGCATGAAATAGCCGGACTGGTCGTTCATGGTCGTCATGACGCGGTCTTGTGTGATGATGCTTGGCTCTCGCGTGATTCCTGTTACCTCCAGAGAACAGCGTGCCGTGAGAGGGACCGCATCGTACGAAGAGGATACCAGTTTGAAGATCAGGTAGATCTCTTTCTGTGAGGTGGGAAAGCTATCGCCTGGGTTCAGGGCAATGAATTCATGGGCCCCGGTGGGAAAGTCGTCCCGTACGACTTGGCTTGAGGGGATGACAAATCGAAACCAGCTGAAATCGGCGTCTCGGCCCATGAGCGAGGTCTGCTGGCTCAGAGGGCTCTGTGGCTTCAGCTGTCCGATGACTTTCCGGTAAATCTCTTCTTCTGGAGGCGCTGTGGCGGGAGAAGGAGTCCTAGACGGGACAGGGACCGTGGTCTCACGATCCGCTAATTTTGCTAATTCGGGAACATGGGGCCGTACCTTTTCGAGCCATCGAGCGATTTTCTGTTTGTCGAGCACGCGGGTGTCCGGTGGGAGCGACACGTCCTTGTTGCGTTGTTCGAACTCGACTGCCGCCTCATAGAGGGTGTGAAAATGGACGAAGGCCTCTTCCCACTGTTCTAGCTCTAGGAGACATTGACCCATTCGAAAGACCGTATCCGCATAGTCTTCGTCGCTAGGATCCAGGCCGGAGATCTTGCCAAAGACCGCTAGGGCGTCCTTGCACCGGTGTAGCTGCATCAGGGTCAGCCCTAATTGGTGATTGGCGAGGGGGTCGTTCGGATTGAGCGTCAGCAGCCGTCGATAGATCGGTTCGGCCTCCTGATAGTGACCGGTTGAGAACAGTCGCCAGGCTTCTGCGCGAATAGCTGCCCATTCCTTACGCTGCGCCGGAGTCATATCTTGGGGGGGGGTTGGGACGAAGCGCCGGCCTCGATCGATGGAGGTGCCACGGATTTGCCAGAGCAGATTCTTGGCAGGAAGCACCAGCGGTGAGTCGGGCGGTATCGTGTGTAGTATGTATTGCACGTCGGCTTCCGCGGCTTGGTAATGCAGGAGGTCAAACCTTGCTCGGGCCATGGCCAAGCGCCAGCCGAGCATATCCGGAACGAGTTCAACGGCCTTGGCATAGAATGCGAGCGATTCTTCCAGACGGTCGAGCTTTCTGAGCTCCTGGGCCAGCCGTAAATGAATCAAGGGATTGTGGGCATCGATTTGTACCATACGCTGGAGCTCGGCGATGGATGCCTCTCCCTGTCCCCAACGCGTCAACACGCTCCACTTGGCCCATCGCACATCCAATGCAGTTGGGTGCCCGGCAAGAACTCGGTCATAGGCCGTTACTGCCTCTTGAGGGTCTCGGCCGGTGGCCAGAATATCACCACGTAATTTGTGGAGCATGAGTGCGGGAGAATAGTCGTGAATCCCTTGGTCGAGAATCTCAAGAGCAGGCTGTATCGCACCGTTCTCCCAGAGGGCTTTGGCCCGTTCCGCCAGAATCGTTTCCTGACGACTCTGGTGGGGCTCTGCGGATGCGAGCGTCCCCAGCATTAACGTCACAGCAAGTGATAGGCTCAGGAGCTTGTTGAGGGCGCGGGATCGTGGCAGGACAGCAGTAGTGTGCATATGAGCAGGTAACGTTGTTCGGATACTGATTGCGCGACTGAGAAGTTATGTTATGCGCGGTGAAAGCGCAAGCCGCATTCGTGTTATGGTGAAGGCCCCATGTTCGACGTTATTCTATATCAGCCTGAAATTCCACCGAACACCGGCAACATCATCCGGCTCTGCGCAAATACCGGGGCTAGGTTGCATCTGGTGAAGCCCTTGGGGTTTACGCTGGAGGATAAGCAGCTACTACGAGCGGGATTAGACTATCATGAATTCGTCACGATCATGGTCCATGAAAGCTGGGCTGAGTGCGCCGACCGATTTAAAAATCGCCGCCTATTTGCTGTTTCCACCAAAGGGACGCAACGGCACGACTTGGTCGAGTATGCTGCAGGCGATGTCTTTGTGTTTGGTCCAGAGAGCCGCGGGTTGTCTCCTGAGATTTTGGGAGCTGTGGCCGGGCCGCAATGTATCCGCATTCCGATGCTCCCAGGAAATCGGAGCCTCAATCTTTCGAATGCCGTTGCGGTGGTGGTATACGAAGCCTGGCGGCAGCTGGGATTTTGCACACAGCCCAAGAGCTGATACCCAAAAAAAATATCTATTTTCGCGTTATCCGTTCCTGCGTCGCTGCTATAAGTCTCCCTCTTTCAGCCAGCGCCCGAATCCCTGTTGCTCGGCAAAATAATACGCGTAGTGAAGTGCTGTGAGATTCGCGATGCGTTCTTCCGCCTCGTCGCGTGTGTCTGCATAAATAACCTGGATTCCATAGCGCACCGTGAGGGAGTCCAGGAAGTCCATCAGCCCGATTTTGTGGTACTGGTTTAGACGGCCTCCGGCTTTGCGATGTTGGAGCGTCCCTTCGATGACGAGGAAGCGAGAAGGGAAGGCGAGGACCTGTTCGAGTTCTTGTAGAAAGGGCGCGCGATTGTAGGAGGGATTTGAAAAAACCGTATAGAGATCTTCGACGCCGATGCACTTGATACACAAGAGCTCGGGGACTTCCGCAATGGCGTAGCCGCTGATGGGCAATGTTTCTCGCATTGTCCCGGCGATGCGCACGAAGCCGTGAAAGGTGTAGGGCTGGTGCTCGCGTGGGTCGACGTAGAGATGAATAGCCGGCACCATGAGTTTGGGTTGGCCTTGCTGGGCGAGCAGCATGATGAGCGATTGCGGTCCGCGAGACCTTTGATTGGATTGCATGGTCTGCTCAGCGCGGGGCGGGGTGGTGGAGTAGGTTCCAGAGGAGGGATGGGCTGTGGGCGTCTGGTGCACAGCCAGTTTTTGCGAGGCTGAGGATTGCATCTTGGCATCGTAGCTGGCCCGTGCACCCGAGTCGCTGAGGGTTTGATAGGCCTGATTGAGCAGTTGCGTCCTGGTTTCCGCTTTTTTGTGCAGGGCCGGGGCATGCCCAAAGCGATCCGGATGCCAGACCTGCACCTGCTCATGCCAGGCTTTTTTGATCTCCGCTTCCGTCGCAGTGGGGACGAGCTCCAGCAGCGTGTAGTAATTGATGATCCGTTCCTCCCGCATCAGTTTCTCCCGTGGGCGAAGTGTAACGGAGTCTTTGCCGAGGGTCTAGCAGGGGGGTGCGATAGATCGCATGGATACGCAGGCGCGTGCGCAGTAAACCTCCTGCCGCCATTGGCGCGCACTGGGCAGAAGCCCGCGCGCGCTGCGTCGAGACGACCGGCCCTAGCTATGCGCTTTATTCGCTCGATGCTGCAGGAGTGCTGGACCTAACGGGAGCAGGGCATGGCCGGTAAAGGCAAACGTTAGACTGGCGATGGCATGATAAAAGGCCATGACTCCGACAAGGAGGTGGCAGATGCCTGGCAGTAATTCGCCTATTTGACCTAGGCGCGCGAGGAACGTAAACATGAAGGTCGCGGCAATGATGAAGTGTAGGGCGCAGAGTGTCGTATTTCTGTAGGCGGTGAGATAGACCATAACGGAGGAAAAAA
>CAMBDY010000027.1 GCA_945865525.1 Nitrospira lenta
GAAAAGGAGGCGTAGGATCTATGCAAAATCTGAGGAAGTATCTGGTCTTGGCGGTGATTAGTCTCGTATCTGTAGGAGATGCGCTGGCAATTGAAGAGCCCGCTTTTCACCTTATCGCGCAATTCAACGACATTGAGATTCGTCAATATCCACCATTGATTGTTGCTGAAACAATTGTTGTGGGAGATATGGCTACGGCATCAAACGCCGGATTTCGGCTGATTGCCAATTATATTTTCGGCAATAATAAATCGGTTGATGAAGTTGCGGATCAACCTTCGCAGAAGATTGCGATGACTGCACCCGTAACGGTGGAACGAGTCAACCTGACTGAACAATGGCGCGTGCAGTTTGTTATGCCACGCGTGTACACGATGAGCCGATTGCCTCACCCCGTCAATGAGGCGGTTATTTTACGGGAAGTACCGGAGAAGCGGTATGCGGTGCTGGTATTCGACTGGTTCGCGGGTGAAGAGAAAGCTGAGGAGAAGGCAAGGGAACTTTTAGCTTGGATCGCATCAAAGAACCTTCATGCTATCGCTCCTTTTCAGCTCGCACGGTATAATCCATCGTGGACATTACCTTTTTTCCGTCGAAATGAAATTCTTATCGAGATTGAGTGACGCGTTTAGTGTAGTCATCGGACTAGTAGGTTTACGCACAACAGGCGGGAGGGCTTGCCACACGTCGTTGCAAGATTAGCCCACGGCACTCCGCCTTGTTGAAGTATTTGGTGGCGGTGTCCCGGATTGAACGGGAGACCCGCGGCTTATGAGAATTATTAGGTAATAACACTACACGCTACAGCACGCCTCGCTGAGATACAGCAGGCCCAAGCCTATCACGGGTTTCGTGCTCTACTGTTGCTTCTTGTTCTTTACCGTGTCTTGCCCTAACCGTGACCATTTTTGGACTCCAACCGTGACGGGAACCGTGACGAAAACCTTACTCTATTCCTAAGAGTATGGGAGGGTTTTCGTCGGCAGGCGGGAGGCAGCATGGAGCTGACGTCCCGTCCCTGGTCAAACACCGGGGGCCTGTGTCGGCAGGCACGCCTCGACCGCTACGGCCACAGCAAGGTCTTTCCTGTTTACTGCCTTGCAGGGCAGCGACCCTGCATCATGCACATTGACAGCTCCTGAAGTCCGCGCCACACTACGCTGAAGAATGCGCTCGAACGGTTGTATTCGCGTTGGTCTCGGAACATATAGGGCATACACTTTTAGTGATGTATGGACACCTGGCTCTGGATCATCTTGCGTCTCATTCTAAATCTCCCCGACTCCTGTGACATGAACGAGATACTGCTTCTCCACGATCGGCTCTCGCCTGAACCCATTCCACGGTCCTGGGTGTTTCAATGGCACACGAATTATTGTTACCGCTCATATGGAGGCAATAATCGCGTGCCCTATCGTTCCTTGGGAGGCGATGGCGCTCTCGGATCCCATATCTATGGGACCCGACTGGGCGAAGAAAATGCGCTCATTCTCTTTAATACAGAGGGGCACTATGCGCCGCACTTGTATCGGGATGACCCTCGCTACCGACACGAGGTCACACAGGGGCTCCCAGAAGTCTCAACCAACAACGGAACGCCTCGTGTGCAGCAGGTTGAGACTCTCGAAGAGTTTCTGAAGCATGGCGCTGACAACGCTCAGTAGGCCATCCCTTCCTCTTTGACAACCAAGCTCAATCTGTTAAGATTATTTTCTAGTCAGCTAGGAGTACTCACATACTACTAACCTCAAGTCAGCTTAGCAGTGCCTCTGCCACGCTTTTAGCGCGTACCGTAGCGCTCAGTGTATCGCCAATCTTTTCCGCCAGCGTGACGTGCCCCAGCGGCTATCATAAGAGCGGCAACTACTGCGTCGCGAATTCTAAAAATTCCAAGCCGATTCTTCCTAAGTCGGGTGCCTGCCCAAGCGGATGGCATCCCCAAGGGCAGTGGTGCATAAGAAATCAATGACGGTGGAGGGGTGGTTGCCTTCCCTGCCTCTCTCGAATAGACTCCAAATACCGCAGCGTTCCCTCAAATTCTTGTGTGCGTGAGTACTGCGCGGACACCAGCAGGAGAAAATCGTTCTGAGGGGAAACTAAAGGGGTTAAATACGAGTGCCCACGTCTTACCGCTTGCCAGCTTTCAATTCTGCGTATTTTTTACATCTATTTTCATGCTGCAAATCACACGCCTTCCCATAATACTTGAGTGCCTCATCATTTGACTGTCGCACTCCGTTCTCCTGCCTATACATAAATCCAAGAGTATTACAGCCGTCCGCATGCCGCCCGTTAACTGTCTGGACTCAGGAACAGGCTCATCAGCATGTAGCTGACCCCCTGCTCATATTTCACCAATTCTACAAACGCTCGACAAATCATTTATCTCTCTAGGCTTCGCGCCCATTCATAACCCACAATTACTGTACGCTGCACAAGCATGGGTCACACCATATATAGAATGCAGCTTACTCCTCCAATATACAGTATCGGCAGAGCAACGCCACAGCTTCGATCTAGGCGCTGTGCCATGCGCTCACGCCCTGATTCAGAGAGATAAAGAGCAATCACACTCTCCGCAATGACAAAGAAAATCGCAAGATAGCTTATATTGGAAACTTTCTCTCCAAGAGTCACTAGATGCGTTTCTGGCAGCATCGACGAGATAACAAAGTTACTGGCTACAACAGTAAACAACGCGCCCACGCCTAATCCAAACCGAGGGTCTAGATTCATCGGCTTAATGAAAAAGCATAAGAAGGCGACTGCAGAAGCTAAAAAGACGGCCCCGAAAAGCTTCCAGAAATACCCAGTGCCAACACGTTTCAGGGGAATAGTCAGTCGAATCCTCGAATACTCGACTGGGCTTAGTGGCTCACCGGGTTGCACCAGCCGGGCACCGCTCTGCTGCATAACGCGGAGCCCGCCCAGATGTTTTCGGGTTGACTCCTCCAACGAAAGGTCCCCCAGTGCCCACCCAGTCAATTCCATAGAGTGCCGTAGTCGACTATTCTGGTCCGTAGTCCATACGAGATGCTGCTTATCTCGCTTCATATCCTCAAAAAGAAGTTCGAGTACTTGTTCGTCTAAGGGATACCTATGAAGATCAAAGTGCTGGGCAGCCAGGATATCAAGGCGTGCGGAGTATATGTGGTCGCCATTAGACGCCACAAATACCTCATCCAAGCTTCGCTCGACGTGCTGCGCATTGATGACCTCTAAGCGATCGAGAGGATTGCCCGTACTAGATTGTCTGGCCTGGCGAATCCACACAAATATATCCAAGGCCGCCGTACTCGTTTTAATATCAAGATTGTGGATACTACGAACATACACCCCGATCATATCTCTGGCAGGGCCATCCGATCCCACGGTTGATGAGTGCGTCTTGACAATGTCAGCATTTGCGCTCACCGCACTCGCCGCAAGGAGCATACAGCTTGCCCACGTGAATACCTGAAGCGCCAACCCTCCAGTGCGGGTGCGTTTAATAGACGCCATAATGCCCCTCAATTTGTTTCATCAAAGCTAAGAAAACTTAACGCCTCGATACTGCCAACGGGAACAACCTGCAATCCGATTCATCGACATCGTACTGCTCGCTATTCGAACTTTACCGTATTGGCCGCAACAAGAAATATGGCGGGGAGACGCTGCATGCAGCATCTCCATGGTGCGAAAAAGAAAAGATCCAGACCGTATAGTAGACTTCCTAAAGGGGACCCGTATATTTATTGCGGCGTGGGATTCTTTCGAAACGACTCTTCGAGTACTTTTTCCAACTGCGTAGCCGCACGCTGAGACTGTGGACTCACGGCCACTGTTACATAGGTAAACGCACCAACGACACAGGTTTCCGTCGTCCTTGCTCCACGCAAGACCTGCGGATCAACTGCACGCAGGTCTGGAACCTTAAGAAGCATGGCCCGTGCAGCGATGTTCGCCTCAGCTTTTGCCAACTCCAGTGAGTTAACGTCTTCGCTTAAGGCTTCCACCTTGGCAACGGCAACATACGTCTTACCGTTGGGCGTGCTAACCTCGTGTACTCCAATAGCATACGCTGGGCACTCACGCGCATACCCAAGAATTGGCATATACCAAACCTCAAGCAACAGCCCCGCTGTAACGAGGCTTGCATGACCCCATACAGCCATTCTCTTCACTAGAAATTATCAAGCCGCTTCGTATTGCTCGAGCTATCCATTCCCTGGAGAGGAGTACTGGGAGTCGGAGTCTGTCCACCTGAATTTGGCTGGCGGGACCCTGCCCCCCCACTTTTCTGTCCGCTCTGTACTGCTGGTGCGCTAGCCTTCGGAGTTGGATTCTCGGCAAGCGAGCTACCAATGGCACCAGCTAGTTTCCCCGCACCAGCAATTGTTTCTGGTTTAAGGCCCACACTTACGCGAACCTCTCGTCCCTTCGTGTAGCAATCACCCAACACCACGACCCCGCGCAGAAGAGCTTTTGCAGAATTTCTCACTTTCTTTACTCGATCAATCACTTCTTTTCGGGAAACCTGCTTTTGATCACCGGCCATTGCTTTCGTTTCACGCACAGACTTATTGATGGCCTCATCACTTGAAACAATTTCCTCAAAATATTTAGCAATCTGCGCCTTAGCATCAATAGTCGCATCAGTTCGGGCATCCTTAATGGAGTCCATATCGTCAAACGACACACTCGCAGATGACGTGGCAAGAATTTTTACGCTATCGCCTACCGGCACAACTGTCATCCCTTCTGAGTAAGGATAGGTTGCGCAACTCCCACCTCCATCTTGGGCAAATGCCCACACTGGAATCATACTGACGAAAACGAACACCCCCATCACCAGAGCATTCATAGGATGCATCTGCCACCTCCCCAAAAAGAAATTAAGGGCACATACCCACGATCTACCGCTGAATGAAATACACGGCAAAGTTCATCATTTGAGGTCCGCTATGCGGCAGCTACCAATTCTCATCGTATGTGGACTTCTTCGCTCCGCTGGGCACCCCTTTCCGCACAATATATTCCGCACTCGGTTTCCACGAAAACCCAATGGCAGAAACCTTGGCATACGCAGGATATACGGCGACCACCTTTCCCGACGCCACCTCATGCTCTTCAGTACCCACCATCTCCCCGGTGTAGGGATCCTTGAGGGCCTTACCACTTTGATAAACCTTAACCTCTTGCCCAACCTGCAACTGCGTATCCCCTGCGGAAACAATCACCGTGTCCTCAGAGACAGAAATCACAACAATCGGAAATGCAAAGTCTAATATCCCCTTGGCAATTTTCCCTCCAGCATTTTCCGCCAAACGGCCGGCCGCAGGGCCCATCATGCCAGGGAACACTACCTTCACTAATTTTTGATACTTTAATTGCCGCGAGGACGGGTCGACCACGGTGACCTTGACATCAAGCTGCGAGAGATCATTCTCCAAAGAATCCTTAAACTCTTTCATCCCCATGATCGTGACAAGTACCATGAGATCGGCGGTGGGCATATTCCAAGCTTTGAGCCGCTCCTCAATAGCGGCTTTTTCAGAGAGAGCAATCTGGATTTCCTTTTCAATACTGGCAGACTCCTTGCGGTCTAATACCGCAACTTTTCGCGACGCCACCAATGCACTCTCCAGCGCAGAGCGCAAATTCTCAAGAACCGTACTCGATGCCGTCGAGATTTGCGACGAGGACACCACCACCATTTTCTTCCGTTTTAGCTGATCCGACTGATTCAGCCGGGCCACATCTGCCATAATTTCAGCCCGATACAATCCGGTTGCTTTATCCAACGTGACGCGCGTCACACGAGTGGCTTTGATGACACCTTTAATGAGACTTTCAGTCGATTGGTTGATCGCTGTCTTCCGAACAGTGGCCGCTCCGGTGACCGCCTTGGATTCTTTGGTCACCTCAGTGGCCGCGGATAAAATCTCCCCAGAAACCTGTCCAATCGCCTCAATCTGCGCAGACTTAATCGCCTCAGACTCGGTCCTTCCCTCCCCAAATGATTGAACAGACACAATCTCAATGTCTGCCCATACCAGGGAGGCAGAAAAAAATGACATCATACAGCCTGCCACCACGAGCCATAACTTCATGGGCTGCAGTCGCTTCAAGACGGCCGAGCTATTTTCCGAGATCATTTGCGGCTTCCTGTGCTTTCGACACGTCAACTCCATTCGTGGCCATATACGTTAGGAGTGTCCCTGACATGGCAATCCCCTTCAAGATCACTGCAGGAATCTCTCCCGCAAGAAATAAGACCGTACCCGCGTCCGCCAGTAAGGTCATGGGTGGTGTCGCAGCCAACTCTTTAATGGCCGACGCCATCTTTTTCGTGGCCAGTAACCCTAAGACATACTCGAGGGTACCTTTCGAGGCGAGCTCCTTTTGGCTGCTATCAATTTGTGCATTTGCTTTAATTTTAGTCTCGATCTGCTCTCTCGCTGCATTATTCACCACTGTGATAGATTCTAGGTCGCTCTTACTCGCAGCCGCATCTCCGCTTTGCATTCCCGCTAACAGTGCTCGATGCGCCGCCAATTCCGCATACCCACCAAGCGCTTCTGCAATGTTCAGTTCCGCTGTCGCAAATCGGTAGGTCGCATTACGTGTGTCTCGGGCAACATCCTTCGCGTTAACTTTAGAGGGGGCACCCTTTGCGCCGAGACTAGGGATCTTTGGCATCTCGAACGCGTACGTACCATTGGCCCCGAACATGATAACCGTGAGAACCATGCTGAGACGCCCTAATGACAACATCGTCGACCTCCTTGATAAATTACCGAATTCCTTTGGCGTTTAATTGATCCACTAGTGCCCGAGCTAACTCATTGGCCGCAACAGTTAAGGCATTACGCTTAGCGACCACTTGGTCTGGCCCGAGACCGGCAAACTGTTTTGGACCAACGGAGCCAACTTGCCGTGGGAGCTTTTGACTGACATCGAGAAGCTTTGCACGAACAGAAACAAAGACTCGCTTATTACCAGAAACCGGATCCACATCACTGAGGCCCGCATCAATGGTCCCATACGCAAAATACTTAATCTCACACTCCCTGACCGCACTAATAACTTTTTTTCTCGTGTCGGCGGTGAATTCGTCGGCGTTCACAAACTCTTCGCGAATGGCTTCTGGCGCAACTCCTGCACAGCTTCCGACAACATCATTATACGCGATATAGTCAATCCCTGCGGTCGTCAGAACATCCCCCATCGCCGCATCAATATCTTCAGCGCTCTCCATTGCATAGACAGCTTTGTCTTCCTTGCGGACCGTACTCCCCCCTGTTGTCACTTTTGAACTACTTGTCGTTCCGACCTCATTACTGTCACTCTCTTTCACGGCCGTTGTAGTCTCAGCCTCCTTGATCGTCGTAGTTTTTACATCGAACTGCGTCACTGCTGTCGACTTACGCGCAAGGAACAAGAAGGAAAAGGCTGAATCGCGCGATCGCACGGCAGTTCTTGATTTCCCCCCTACGGTACGGTCCTCCAAGAATTGACTGACGGTTTCCCCATTGAATGCCACGCGCACAACAACGGAAATGATCTTGAGACTGGTGTCTGTACGCTCATCCACAACGGTAAAATCCATCGTGAACTTATCAAGATTCTCTAGCACAAGCTGTTCACTGATCTCGCCAATAGATTTCTGCTTGGCTTGATTAAAGGTCGCAACGAAATTTCTCCACGCACTGACCTTGGCGCTGGCAAGCGCTTTCTGTTTATCAGCATCTGAGGCCCCCCCTATGCCTTGATACGAATACGTGCCCACGCCTTTCACTTCCACTCGTTGAGCAAGCACACTACTGGGCAAGACCACGATTAAGATGAGTCCGCATAAGAATCGATACATATTTACCTTCCTGCGTTGTTACCGTAAGGATTGAAATAATTTCGCCGACTGGCTAAATCCGTCTTTCGCCTCAAGCCCGCGAGAGGCGTTTGACGTGAGCCAGTTCTCGTCAGTAACCGAAAACTGCTTAGACGTTGAATCCACCAATGCATTCAGCGTCTTAGAGTATTGATTCCAAGGATTTAGGACCATATTTGCACTCTTAGGCCGGATAACGATTAGCGTATCAAAGATATTCTCATTCAAATAGCTCTTATTTAAGTCTGGCTGCACAATCTTAATCCCAGCAAGCACGCGATACACATCTTGGTGCGAGGCCGCTGCGTCCACCGTCTTCGCTTTAAAGTCGCGCAAGGTAAAGATCACAGCGAAGTCTGGCTCTGGCAAATTGAACATAAAACTGGTGCCATTGGAGAAACGCGCGGCCATCTTCGACCCAATGGCCTCGCCGACAGAATTTGGAACTAGCGGAATGTCATTGACAGATGCCAACGCCGACTCCAAAGAAATCGCCATCTGATTTTGGATAGCACGCACCTGCTCCCCGGCCGCTATAATTTGCGCTGCGGCATTCGGCTCAACCACGATTTCTGTCACTTTAAGGTACTTGGCATATTTTTGACGAATCTCAGTTTTTGCAAATCGATCAAGCCAAATGGTGAAGATATTCGCGCCAAGATCATCGGAGAGATATAGTTGCCGGACCAACGCTCGAATTTGCTGCTGAGTCGGCACAGCATCCAGAACATGCGTATACCGCAACCGTACCGGGTACGATGCCACAACCGTTTGACTGCCCTGATCAAACGCAAGGACACTCGCATGCAATACGACAATAACCCAGACCTTCCCCTCAATTTTTTGGAATTCAATATTTTCCCGTACTAGGGAAAATGCGACGGAGAGCTGTGAGCCCACCCCCAACGTGCCAAGTCCAAGGGAAATGCGTTTCAACTCTGTCGGGCGTTGCGTAATCTTGTCGCGGAACGCTGTGTCTAGTACCGACAAGCCGTTAATATTTTCTTCGGCGATGGCCGCACTATGCGGATAAAGGGATTCTCGATTTTCGTAATTGCCTGAAAAGGCAAATCCGGCAAATACTAGTGGCTCCGCCGCATGACCTTCTAGGGACGCGCTCAGCAGTACGAGAATGAACAAACTACTCTTTAGGTAGTGTGCTGTTCTAGGCACCCTCTGCCCCATACATGAGTCCTCATAATAGCGCCGTAAAGGCAACCATCATCGATGGATCACTTCTCTTTTGCTTCCCCCTGTGAAGAGCTGTCCATTGTCGCCATAGTCGGCATATCCTTGAAACCGTCATCGACCTTCTCAACTATGGGAACATCCTGACCCGCACTGGGGGCAAGAGCATTCTCACCAGGGACGACCGGCACGACACCATTCTTTTCGGGCACAGCAGGCTGCTGCACCGTGTTAAGCACGGATCGAAACAGTTGCATTGGGCTGTAGGGTGTAAACGACAGCCCGAAAAAAACACCGAGCGCAAATAAAAATAAGGCTAAACGAAACATACCCACCTCCTTTCTAACCATTGCCAGTCGTGCCGAGCGATCAGTTCATCTCATCAATAGAACCCCGTGCTAACCGAATCGTGCCCTGATTTAGCAATTTAGTCAATCCGTCGCGCCGTAAAGGCTACCGCAGTACTCACTTCCTAGGGGTGCAGGGGGACTTCGTCGGCAGGCGAAGGGGGGGGTAGCATGCACGGTACGAGTCCTCCCACACCAAAAGAAGAAGGCCAGATATCGTGCAGTCCTTGCGTGATAGGCGCACAAGGACTAAGGTTGTGTTCAGACGAGCAGAGATCGGTCGGTGCATGCCACTAACAAGGAGGTGCGTCGATGAAGTCCCTCATCTTCTGCGTAACCGTGTTCGTGTTCTGTAGCGGGTTCCTCCTCGCGATGAGCAGCCGAGTGCTAAGCCGCTGGAATATTTGGTGGCGGTGTCCCGGATTGAACGGGAGACCCGCGGCTTATGAGTCCGCTGCTCTACCAACTGAGCTACACCGCCAGAACGGATTCTCCGTAAACGAACATAGAATACAGGAATGATCTGGAAAGTGTCTACAGCGCGGTAGCAGTCATTTTGCCAGGTTCCGTTAGCCGCAACATCCACCTGAAAAGATCTGCCGCTGCCGGAAAGCGGCCCAGCAGCGCTCGCAGAGCTCGACCGTTGAATGGGTCATTTCATCCACGCACGCGATTCGTTGCGTGGCAACCGACCCACAGTCGGCACAGGCGCCGACTGCGGACCACTCCACCCTACGCTCTTGGATCAGCATGCGACACCATCTTTGTGTTCGGGCGAACCTGGCGGTGGCAGAGGGCTGGCATAAACTCCTGCCCGCCCTTGGGGCTTACCAAGATCCGCCACAAGCGGACAGGGAGCCTATCCGCTTTGGGCCGCGACAGCTTCCCCTGGACTTCGCGCAACTGTCCGTTTAGAAAATCTACCGTTCGTTCTAAGTCAACCAGCCGCTCTGCCTCACAGGATCTTCCTCCGATATGCATCATATGCTGCCTCCTCTCATGAATTAGACCGGACAATGCCGAATCACGCCGATAAGAATGCCTTCGATATGAAAGGTATCGGCGGCGGTCACGATAATTGGCTGCAGCGCCTGATTCGCCGGATGCAGCTCGATGTGTGAATCCTTCTTGAAGTAGGTCTTGATCGTGGCCTCCTGATTGACCAACGCCACAACCGTTTGCCCGTTATGTGCCGTCACCTGCTTTTTCACCACCACAAGATCGCCAGGGAGGATGCCATCGTCTTTCATGGATTCCCCTTTCACGCGGAGCGCGAAAGTGCTGCCCCCCCGTAACATGCTTGGTGGGACATCAATGAGTTCGGACTGGGGAACCGGTTCGATCGGTGAACCAGCTGCCACCATTCCTGCCATGGGAATTTCCGATGCTCTTCCCAACTGATCTAGCGCGCTTTGCACCATTCCGGGAATACGACGCATCCCGGTCTCGTACCGCGCAACTGATACGCGGGTTGTCCGCAAGGCATCGGCCAGCTGCTGCTGGGTCAACCCACGCTGCTCCCGTATTCGCTTCAGATCAGTTGGTCTCATGATGTAACCAATGGTTACACACACACTACTGCGCTGTCAAGCCCCCCACCCAAGGCTTACGCAACAGATGAAGATGCCCCTATCCCGAAAGGGAATCTGTGCATCGCATGCCAGTAATATCACGGGCCTCGCGGACGTTCATAATCAGCGATTATGAAATGTCCCTATTTGCCTTTTTTTCGGCACTGACGTGTTGCAAGCGAAGAAATTCAGGTGCACGAGTGGCAGGGCAATCCTATCAACAAACTTATCTACAGAAGCTGAGCGAGAATCATTCGGTACGCGGTGCTCGTAATCACCGACTTGAACTTTTAAATATTTTGACTAGTTTTCTTCTTCAGACAACTGAGCACGGCACCAGATGCACAGATCCGGCCTTGATTGCGGCGATAACGGGGACCCCTGGAGCCAGGCGCAAATCCTCTACAGCCCCTCGAGTGATCACCGCGGTGAGCAGAAAGCCACAGTCGATCCGCACCTGCATCATCACGCCCTGAGGAAGGATATCCACCACCCTCCCAAGAAGATGGTTCCTAGCGCTGGTCCTACTGATTCCCGCCTGCTCTAGGACGACATCTTCGGCACGGATACAGACATAAACCGCTGGGCCAATCCCTTCCACTGCCAGCGCCGTCATGGCGACGCCATTGACCTGAACCATGACAAGCCCATTCACAGACTCGCTAACCTGCCCCTGTACGACCGTCTCAACTCCCACGATCTGCGCTACCGCTTCATTGGCAGGCCTTGAGAAGACCTCTTGGGGAGGGCCAATCTGAAGTATTTGGCCCTCGCTCATCACCGCAATAAGATCGCCTAACGTCAGTGCTTCAGTCCAATCATGAGTCACCACAACGGTCGGGGTTTTCAACCTAAGAAGCAAGGAACGTAACTCCCTACAAAGTGCGTCTCTGGTCGGAGCATCCAAGGATGATAAGGGTTCATCCAATAGCAATAGCTTCGGCTGACGGGCAATCGCGCGGGCCAAAGCCACCCGCTGCTGCTGGCCACCAGACAACTGACGGGGCTTCGCCTGCTCCAATCCCTGAAGTTGCAGTAACGCCAGCACCTCTCCCACCCGCCTGCGCCGCTCATCCTGGGGCAAGTTACTCAGCCCGTACTCAATATTGCCCGTCACGGTATGAGTCGGAAACAATGCATAGTCCTGCGGCATATAGCCAAGGTGGCGCGCCTGTGGCGGCACAATGAGATGACGTGCCGCATCGACCCATATCTCTGAGCCAAACTGAATCACCCCCTCCTCCGGCTGTTCAAGCCCAGCCAAACAACGGAGGACCGTCGTTTTACCTGAACCGGACGGACCGAACAGAATCAGGACCGATGGCGGGTCAAGAGGAAGATCCAGTTGCGCAGCGATCGTCAACCGGCCCGGAAATGTTTTCTGGCAATTGAGGCTCAGCGCTGCGGCCATACCGCCCAGACCTTTCGATTCATTGCGTAAACACCGAGCAACACGAAATAGGAGACCACGAGGAGGAAGAAAGCCGTCTTCGCGGCTCCGGTATAATTGAGCGCCTGCACCTCATCATAAATATCGATCGAGACCGTCCGCGTTTCTCCCTCGATGTTCCCCCCGACCATGAGCACGACACCGAACTCACCTAAGGTATGGGCAAAACTCAACACGATACCAGTAATGACTCCAGTCACCGATAGCGGCAGGATGAGCTTAAAAAATGTTTTACACTTCGATTGCCCCAGGGTCCAAGACGCCTCGATCAGGCGCCGGTCTACTTGATCGAATGCCGCCGCGAAGGGCTGCACGGCAAAGGGCAAACTGTAGAGGGTTGAGGCAAACAGGAGGCCTTCGAAGGTAAAGGGCAACGAATGCCCAACGAGGTCAGCATAGAATCGGCCGACTAGGCTATGAGGCCCGATCGCGACCAGGATATAAAAACCCAGCACGGTCGGAGGTAGCACAAGCGGCAGCGCGACAATCGACTCGACCAGGAATTTCCACCGCCAGCGCGAAAAACTCAGCCAATAGGCAATCCCCAGGCCGAGAACCAGCAACACGAGGGAGGTCAGAGCGGCGAGTTTGACGGTGACTCCAATGGCAATCCAATTCATCTGATCGTTACCGTTTGTCCGGAACCACAAAACCATACCGCGTCATGATGGCCTGCCCCTCTGCACTTTGGAGAAACGAAAGAAATGCCTGAGCCTCTACCTGGTGCGAGGCTCCAGTTAACAGGGCGGCCCCCTGCACTAGGGGCGGATGCGCCTCATTCGGAATCTCCTTGTAACGCCCGACGACTTGCATCGGAGGTGCCAGGGCCAGAGACAAGGCGATGACTCCAATATCCGCCGCGCCTGACTCAACGAACTGGGCCGTTTGCGAGACGTTCTCTCCCAACACCAGTTTATTTTTAATGCGCTCATAGACCTGGGCCTGCTCCATCGCCGCCACCGCCGCTCGGCCATAAGGGGCATGCTTGGGATTGGCAATGGCAATTTTCTTCACGGTCGGATCCAACAACACATCCAGTCCACGCTGCTCGATCTGTAAAAGAGATGGCTTCAACACCCACAACACGATACGTCCGACTGCATAGATATAGAGCGACGAGGCCACCGCATGGCCACTCTCGACCAGTTTTTGTGGGTAGCGGCTGTCCGCGGAAAAATAGAGATCGTAGGGCGCGCCATTCTGGATCTGCGAGAAAAAATTCCCGGAGGAGCCGAGCGACAACTTCACATGAGTTCCCGTGGTCTTTTCAAACAATGCCGTCATTTCCTTGAACGCAAAGTTCAAATCCGACGCTGCCGCGACCGTGACCTCTTGCGCCGCCTGAACCAGAGAGGGATCGCTCCCAGCGAATGCGACCATGAACACGAGCAAACACCCCAGATATCTCATCTCAAACCTCAGAAAAATATTTGATATTGGAGACGAATCGCATTTTCGATCAAAGTCCCGCCAACTGCATCCAGCGGCACCGTACCGGACGCGGCTGGCAATGGCGCACTCCGGCCGATGGCATAGCCCCCAGTCCCCATGGCGAAATTGGAGTATTGTAACGTAATGGTCTGGTCGTAATTTCCATTCACATAGTAAGTGAGGGCCACGTTTGCTTCTTTGACAATATCGCCTGCCGCATTAGTATCGGGATCCCAATAGGCATAGCGAGCGGCCAGCTCCAACTTTCTCGGTACCAGAAAATAACCGGACTGCCCGTACCAGCCCTGCGCATTACCCAACAGACCTGAGGCCACCGACGTACAACTGTCGTTCATGCAGGGGACCCCCTTGTTATGGCGTGTCACATTCTTAAAATAGTATTCGCTCTGAAAGGAGAACCCTCGGTACTTGAGCGCATAGTCCAACGACCACGTCGAGTAATCGACGACGCCCCACCCAAGCTGTCTGCCGTTCCCAAAAGCTGCCAGCTGTCGCCGATAGTTCAGGTTGCCCAGATCGATTCCAATAAACGCATTATTGGAACTGGTATTGATGCTGGGGTTGTAGGCATAGCCTCCGGCAATTGCCATTTGCGGGGTCTCGGAATAGACGAGGTCCCCTTCACCATAACCTGCCCGCCCCATGATGTTCCACATGAGCCGTCCGGCGAGCATCAGCTTATTAAGATCCATCCGTACGTTGGCATTAATATTTCGTTGACCCACCTCGCAACTGGACACAGTCACACCGGCGGGGCACCCTTGCGTCGGCTGTTCACTGGTAAAGGACCCCAGTCGATTAAAGTTCGGCCCGGCCCCGTTAAAAACCCCCAGGTAATAATTCACCGGATACAGTTCTTCGTCATTCATCAAGGTGAGACCGATATCGCGCCGATCTAGCCCGCTCGCAGTAAAGGCATCCATCACGAGGGCGCGTTCGGCAAACTGCATCGAGGCCGTCGAATTGATCTGGGCGCGGGTGAAGTAGGCCTTGTACTGACCGAACTGGACGTTGAGCGCCGGCATATGGGTGCTGGTGAAGAACCAATCGAACAGTTGGAGCGAACCGGGAGACTGAGCATTCTCGGCCGTTTCGCCACGGAGCTGGATGTAATATTTGAAATCGGGATTGAAGAGATGCCCCATGAAATAGAGCCGCGCCCGGCGGAGGTTGAATTGGGTGGACTCGTTGTCAGACCGGCCGGCCCGATAGTCACCGAAGACGCCGAGCAATTCGGGAAAATTCTTTGCATCGCCAGGATTCCGCCAGGCATCGTTCCGGAATCGATTCGTCATACGGGCCATAAACCGGGCACGGATCTTGAGCAGGAATGCGTTGTCGTTGAGCGAGATATTGAATCCACGATCATACCAGAGCCTGTAGCTCGGCTGGAGAAGATAGGCTCTCCGTTCGGACTCCTGTGCCACACGACTGAATTCCTCTTGCGTGATCGTCCCCTGCTTCACCGCCCGTTCGAGCAGAAGCTTGGTTGCTGGATCCATACTTTCAACGAACACATACTTGCCATCTTTCTCGACTAATCGGCCTGACTCAGCCGCCCACACGGCAGATCCCCAGACCAGGGACACCAGCATGACGGCACAGAGACGAAACAGGCCACTCATCGTACAGGCCCACCCAACGGGACGATGGCGGACTTGAGGAACGAACGATAGTCTAAGCCTCTTGTCGTGCCGGACCGATCCGTCACCCAATAGCGCCCCGGCTCAAAGTAAAGAAGGAAGGAACCAGGCAAGGGGGGCGGCGTAGGAAAGTTGTAATCGTACTGGTCCGACTTTCTGATGGGAACCTGCGCATGAACCTGCTCGATGGTCAAATACCAATAGGGCTCCCGAACCGCCACCCATCCAACCGTGACATCGCGACTCGTTGCAGGGTTCAACCCCGGCGCTCGCACTTCGAACCGCACCCGCTCATCGGGCCCGGCCAGGCCTAGGGCCCGACTCAGCGCAGGAGCCAAGAAACTGATCTCATCCTCCCGAAGCAAGGGCTTTGGCGGATTGTCTTCTGCGTACCACCGAAGAGGCAGAGCCCATTGCGGACGGACGGAAAATCCCCGAAGAATAGCTGCCACATCGCCCGCAGTCACCTGAACCGGATGAACATAGCCGGCTGGCGTAACTTCCCGCTGGAGCGTCACCAGTAAACGCTCCTGCTCCTCCACCGCCATTGTGTCGTACGGGAGCCTGGCACAGCCGGCTGCCAAGCTCAGGATGACAAGCGCACCAAATAGAGTGATCCACTTATTCATGATGAGACGGCGGCGGAATCCCGTACCCCAACTGTTTCAACGTATCCCGTGCCTGCGCCGTATGGAGGAACGAAAGAAACTCTCCGCAGAGCCTGCGCTCGGGGCAGCTCCGCATCATGGCCATTGAATAGACGCGCGGACGATGGTGGGCTGCTGGAGCCACCGCTGCGATACGAATATGTTCCTGCTCCTGCAAGGCATCAGGCCCGAAGAGGATCCCCATATCCGCGTCGCCTCTCAGCACGCGATCCAACACGCCACGGGCATCTACCGCCACTTCTCGACGTTCGGCCAAGTCCCCTGCAATCCCCAACGATTCCAAGCAAGCCGCGGTCTCGAGTCCTAGCTCTGTCATCAGAGGATCTGCCACGGCAATACGCCAGCGAGAATCCTGCGCCAGAGAAGCAAACGCGGTCGGGGCATTTACCAGCGATTCTGGAACCACAAGCACAAGCGGACGCATGGCATAGGGGGTCCTGGTCTCCGGCCACACATACTGTTTCTGCGCTAGCCTCGTGACCAACTCGTCGTCGCCAGGCGCGACAAGATGGATCGGACGGGGCTCGGCTGCCAGCAATCCCTGATTCTCCACTTGCGCAATGGTCCATCGCAGATCCAGTCCTCGCTCGAATGACAGCTGCACCGACACGGCAGGATGTGTCACCTCAAACTTGTGAGCCAGCCCCTCAAGGGGAACCCGGACGGATGGAGAGGCCACGATAATCAAAGGCTCAGAAGCCTGAGCGTGCGACGTAAAACGAGAAACATGAAAAAAAAGTAACAAGACGAGAAGTAATCCCAGCCCGCACAAACATATTCCACTCTCGTTGCGCGTCTGCCGGTCCTCGCTACGCATACTTTCCTTCACCCTGTACCCCTTATGCTTGACGAAGTTTATGAACCGTTCCTGTTTCTCTCGTATCGTATCCACCCAGCGCATCGATTTCCGTGCGAAACGCGCGGCTGACAATGGTGTCGAACAGATGGGCCAATGTCGGATGGGACTTCAAATAAGCTTTGGGGACGACGAGATCGTATCTGGCGACTTGGAGGGGCACGAAGTCGAGACCGAAGAGTTGCGCGGCGGATCGAATCCCGATCCCGACATCGGCCTGATGGTTAGCGATGGCTCGGGCCACTTCAAAATGGGATGACACCATATGCGCATATCCATGCACATGAGCCACGTCGATCCCCGCTGTGTGCAGCCTTTGATCGAGCATAAGCCTGGCTCCCGCCCCCTCTTCGCGATTCACGAGAGTCACTAGCGGATCCGCCACATCGGCGATCGTTCGAATGGACTTGGGATTGCCTCGACGGACGAGGAAGCCTTCCTCCCAGGTCGCAAAGGTCACAACGTCGTAGCTCGAACTCTTTAGCGCCCGACGGAGAAAGGGCAGGTTCGATTCGCCAGTTGTCGGATCGAAGAGGTGTAACCCTGCGACATGCACCTCGCCCTGCTGCAAGGCCCGCAACGCCGCCATGCTTCCCATCGTCCAACCGACAATGGAAGTCTGATCCTTCCCCTGTCTCAAATGCGCCCCGGCCAGAAAGATCGCGGGATCGCAGCCCGCAACAAAAATTTCCTCTTCAATCGCCTGACGGTCACGCGACAGCATCACTCGCACCCTGGCGCCGGATTCCTGCCCCTGCACATCCGTGGCATACCCATCGGCCGGTACGCTATACGCAAGCACCTCACCCAGCTCCATGACGGGGCGCACAACCATACGAGCCCCGACCCGTGCGACCTTCACGCGAACCGTCGAAATCTTCGCATCGCGCTGGGGCAGATGACCGATTAGTTTCCCCTCGATGACTTCCTGTGCCTCCGCTAGGCTGAAGAGATCTTCCACACGACCGCCCAACGCAGCAGCCAGCCGAAGAGCGACCGCCGTCGTGGGTAAATAGAGATGCGACTCGATGGCCGAGATGGCCTGCCTAGTAATCCCAGCTTTTCCGGCAAGCTCGCCTTGCGATAGACCCTTGGCCGCACGAATATCTTTTAAATGATTCTGGAAATGTTCGACTAATTCCGCTTTGTTAGCCTGTCCCATAGTGAAACGTATGTAGCATGTATACTTGCTAATAGCAATAATACATCTTTACCTTTATTACGGTTGCATGCATTTAGCATTCCGATGAAAGGGTAATTATAAACTTGACAGTTTATTTCACGTCTGCTATATATAATTATTAAATTTCGACCGGAATAACGTAGATTAAAATGATACCCCTACTTGCCTGGCCATTCGCCCTGAGAAAAATCATCCTGCGGTCACTCGCCATCTTCCTCCTGATAGCGAGTGCGGCCCCCTCGCCATCCTCAGCCTT
>CAMBDY010000028.1 GCA_945865525.1 Nitrospira lenta
CCGGGCGTGGAGATGGTCATGCCGGGGGATAATGTGAGTGTGACGGGTGAGCTGATCAGCCCGATCGCGATGGATCAAGGGTTGCGGTTCGCGGTGCGTGAGGGTGGCAAGACCGTGGGCTCCGGCGTGGTCACCGAAATTCTGGCGTAGTCATTAGCCGGATAAATAGAGGGATATATGGTTAAGATTGAACAAAGAATTAGAATTCGGCTGCGCGGGTTTGATTACCGGATCTTAGATCAGTCGGTGGCTGAAATCGTGGAGACGGTCCGCCGAAGTGGGGCGAAGGTCGTGGGCCCCATCCCGCTGCCTACGCGGATCGAGAAGTTTACCGTGCAGAGTGCGACGCATGCAGACAAGAAGGCGCGCGAACAGTTTGAGATTAGAACGCACAAGCGTTTGATGGATATCATGGACGCGACTCCTGAAACGATGGATTCCCTCATGAAGTTGAACTTAGCTGCCGGCGTGGATGTCGAGATTAAGCTTTAAGGGTCAGATGACTGGCAAGGAACGTCACACATGACGAACGGGTTGTTGGGTAAAAAGCTGGGGATGACTCAGATATTTGACGAGACGCGGTTTACGCCCGTCACGGTGATTGAGGCGGGCCCTTGCCGCGTGGTGACAATTAAGACAAAAGAACGCGATGGATACGAATCTGTCCAACTGTCTTTTGGCGAAGTGAAAGAGCGCAAGCTGTCGAAGGCCGAGCTGGGACATTTGAAGAAGACGGAGGCTCCGGCCACCCGTGTTCTCAGAGAGTTTGAGAAGGTCGGCGATGTGGAGATCGGGCAGGCGATCAAGGTTGATATCTTCAAAAAAGGCGACTGGGTAGATGTCATCGGGATTTCAAAGGGGAAGGGATTTCAGGGCGTGGTGAAGCGGCATCATTATGCCGGCGGTCCCGAGTCGCACGGGTCCATGTTCCATCGCCACCCTGGGTCGATGGGAGCCAGTTCGTATCCTTCGCGTGTCTGGAAAGGGAAGACCTTACCGGGGCACATGGGGGCGAAACGGATTACGGTCCAGAGATTGAAAGTGATTGAATCTAGGCCTGATGAGAACTTGCTGTTCGTTCGGGGAGCGATCCCTGGTGCAGCAAATGGACTGATCATGGTGAGAAAGTCGAAGAAGGGGTAGGGCATGCCCACAGTTGATCTCGTTGATTTGAAGAAGCAGAAAGTCGGTTCAGTCGATCTTCCCGATGAAGTGTTCGGCTGTAAGCTGCATACGTCCTTGGTGCACGAGGCGGTGGTGATGCAACGCGCCTGTGAGCGCCAGGGGACGGCATCCACATTGCGCCGTGGCGAAGTGGCCGGGTCAGGCAAGAAACCTTGGAAGCAAAAGCATACGGGGCGCGCGCGCGCTGGATCGATTCGCTCTCCTGTATGGCGCCACGGTGGGTCGGTGTTCGGGCCGAAGCCGCGTGATTATTCCTACAGCATGCCTAAGAAGAAGTACCGCGCTGCGCTGCAGAGTGCACTCTCAGCTAAGCTGGCGGATGGACAGATCGTGGTGGTGTCGAATCTGTCCTTAACAGAACCAAAGACGAAGTTGCTGGCCAAAGCATTGGAGAACTTCGGTGCGGGGGCCTATGCCTTGATCGTGGCTGGCGCAGGCCATGCGGGATTGGCGCAGGCGGCAGGTAATTTGCCGAATATCTGCGTGGTGGGCCCTGAAGGATTGAATGTCTATGACATTGTTAGGGCAGAATTGATTATGATTTCTGAGCGCGAGTTGACGCGGCTGAAGGAGGTCTGGGCATGAAGGCGGGTCTCCATGGCATTCTGTTGCAGCCGTTGTTGACGGAAAAGATCACCGCCATGCGGGAAGCCAATAATACAGTGGCCTTCCTCGTGCATCCGGACGCCAATCGTGTCCAGATTAAGCAAGCGGTCGAGACGTTGTTGAAAGTGAAGGTCGAGCGCGTGAACGTGATGAACGTCCTCGGCAAGGTGAAGCGCTTGGGGCGTTTCTCCGGCAAGCGATCTGATTGGAAGAAGGCTTTGGTTAAGCTCAAGGCCGGCGAAAAATTAGAACTCTACGAGAGCGCATAGCGAGGACATCGCGCCGAGCTGAGCTTGGTGTGCTGGAAGGACGACTGTAGCATGGGAATAAAAGTATATAAGCCAAGAACTCCGGGCCGTCGCGGGATGACCGCAGTGACGACCGAAGAGCTTTCGAAGAAGCGACCTGAGAAGTCCCTGACGTCAGTTAATCGCAGCACTGGTGCGAGAAACAATGATGGGCGGACGACGGTGCGTTTCCGTGGGGGTGGGCATAAGCGCCTCTATCGGAAAATTGATTTTAAGCGCGATAAGTCCGGTATCCCTGGCTCCATCGCAGCTCTGGAATACGATCCCAATCGTTCGGCTCGCATTGCGCTGGTGCACTACAAGGATGGCGAGAAGCGCTATATCCTGGCTCCTGTTGGGCTTAAGGTTGGCGACGTGGTGCAGGCAGGCCTAGGCGCCGAGGTTCGTATCGGTAATGCGCTGCCTTTGTCCAGTATGCCGCTGGGAACCACGATCCATAATATCGAGTTGAAGCCCGGGAAAGGCGGCCAGTTGATTCGCAGCGCGGGCGGCTCGGCGCAGGTCATGGGGCGTGATGGCGAGTACATCCAGGTGCGACTCAGGTCTGGTGAAATGCGTCGTATTCTGGCGACATGTATGGCGACCGTCGGACAAGTCGGAAATACGGATCATGAGAATATTAACGTGGGGAAGGCGGGCCGGAATCGATGGTTGGGCCGGCGCCCGCATGTGCGCGGTGTTGTAATGAATCCGGTCGACCACCCGCATGGCGGCGGCGAAGGAAAGTCTGGGCAGGGCAATCCCCATCCAGTCTCCCCGTGGGGCCTTCCGACGAAGGGGTACAAGACTCGGAACAACAAGGCGACTGACAAGTTCATTATTTCCCGTCGCAAGTAGGAGTACGAGATGCCAAGGTCTGTAAGTAAAGGCGCATTCGTTGACGACCATCTGGTTGCAAAAGTAGATCGGATGAATCAGAGCAAGGATCGCAAGATCATTAAGACCTGGTCGCGACGGTCTACCGTGATTCCAGACATGATCGGACATACGTTCGCAGTTCATAATGGAAAAAAGTTTATTCCGGTTTTCGTGACGGAGAATATGGTCGGGCACAAACTTGGGGAGTTCGCTCCGACCAGATTCTTTAAGGGGCATGGGCACGCCAAGACGGAGAAGTCAGTCGCCCTCAAGTAAGCGGCTGATCGCGGTCTCGGCGAATTCGATTGGATTAAAAAGTTATGGCTGAAGCACAAGCAGTTTTACGTTTTGTACGTGTCTCTCCACGGAAGGCGCGCCCCGTGATCGATTTGATCCGCGGGCAGCAGGTGCCGATGGCGTTGGCATTGCTCAGAAACACCCCGCGCCAGGCGTGCAAAGTGGTGGAGAAACTGTTGATGTCTGCCGTGGCGAATGCGGAGCAAAAAGAGATGGGCGACAGTGAGTCCATGGTCGTCTCGAAGGCCTTTGTCGATTGCGGACCCACGTTGAAGCGGTTTCGGGCTCGCTCGCAGGGGAGCGCGAATGCCATTCAGAAGCGGATGAGCCACATTACTGTTGTCGTGTCGACGGCAGAGACCAAAGGGCAGAAGTAGGGGCGGCTAACGGCGCCGATTCATTTCCTGGCTGAGTGAGGCATAAGAAGTTATGGGGCATAAGACACATCCGATCGGTTATCGACTAGGGTATAACGTGAACTGGAGTTCCCGGTGGTACGCGAGCAAGGATTACGCGAAGCTCCTCCATCAGGACATCAAGATCCGCAAGATGGTCAAGCAGCGTCTGTTTCATGCTGGTGTGGCCAAGGTCGAAATCGAACGATCGGGCGACCAGACGCGCGTGATCATTTCCACCGCGCGTCCTGGCATTATCATCGGTCGCAAGGGAGCGGAAGTTGACAAGCTGAAGGCGGAGATGGAGAAGGCCTATTCTGGCCAAGTGTACATTACGGTAAAGGAAATCAAGAAGCCTGAACTGGATGCGCAATTGGTCTGCGAAAACGTCGCGACACAGTTGGAGAAACGTGTGGCATTCCGTCGGGCGATGAAGCGCAGCGTGCAGTCCGCGCTTCGCCTCGGCGCCCAAGGGATCAAGATTATGGTCGGTGGTCGGCTTGGCGGCGCGGAAATCGCGCGCTCCGAGTGGTACCGTGAGGGCCGCGTGCCGCTGCATACGCTCAGGGCTGACATTGATTATGGCTTTGCTGAAGCGCATACGACAATGGGACAGATTGGGGTGAAGACGTGGATCTACAAAGGTGAGGTCCTTCCGTTGCAACCCATTAAAAAAGAATCAGCATTTGAGCGCCGGCTTGGATAACTGAAGAGGATATTGTGTTAGCACCAAAGAAAGTTAAGTTTCGCAAAATGATGAAGGGGCGTATGACCGGCAAGGCCTATCGTGGCAGCCAGATTACCCTCGGAGAGTTTGGATTGAAGGCGCTGGAACCGGGCTGGATCACCAGCCGGCAGATCGAGGCGGCGCGTATTGCGATCACGCGCTGTGTGAAACGTGGCGGCCAGGTCTGGACAAGAATCTTCCCCGATAAGCCGATTACCAAGAAGCCGGCTGAAACCCGTATGGGTAAAGGGAAGGGCAACCCGGAGTACTGGGTGGCCGTGGTCAAGCCAGGTCGTATTATGTATGAAATGGACGGTGTCACGCCGGAAGTCGCCAAGGAGGCGTTTCGATTAGCTTCGCATAAGTTGCCGATCGCCACGAAGTATGTTGTCCGCGGTGAGTTTTAGCATTAATTGAATCGGGCGTAAGGGTAGGGAGCGCAGTCATGGATCTCAAGGAATTACGGCAATTAACGGCGCCTGAGCTTGCGGAGAAGTCGCAACAGCTCACGCAGGAGCTCTTCAATCTTCGCTTTCAGATGGGGACCGGACGGCTGGAGAATCCTATGCAGTTGCGAAAGACAAAGCGGTCCATTGCACGGGTCAAGACGATCCAGCACGAGCTCGCGCAGATCGAGCCAATTTCTAGCACGGCGAAGGGGGCCTGAGGATGGCTGAGTCAGTAAGCAAGCGGCGTGAGTGGGTTGGCCGTGTGGTCAGCAATAAGATGGACAAGACTGTCGTGGTCGAGATTGAGCGCTCGGTGGTGCACCCACTCTATCGAAAGGTGCTTCGGCGGGTGACCAAGTTCAAGGCACATGATGAGGAAAACGTCTGCAAGATCGGCGACCGTGTACGCATGGTCGAGACTCGGCCTATCAGTAAAGACAAGCATATGCGGGTGATCGAAGTCGTGGGAAGTAAGCAGGGCTCGTAGGCGGAGATCGCTCCAACGGTAGAGGGAACCAGGGACTATGATTCAAAGTTATACATACATGGACGTGGCCGATAACTCTGGCGCCAAGCAAGCCATGTGTTTTCATGTCCTCGGAGGGACGAGGCGCCGGTATGCGTCACTCGGAGACATTGTCGTGGTAGCCGTGAAAGAGGCGATTCCTGCGGCAACGGTCAAGAAGGGCGATGTGAGCCGTGCCGTGGTCGTGCGGACGACCAAGGAAGTGCGCCGCGAAGATGGCTCCTATATCAAGTTCGATCGGAATGCATGCGTCCTGATCAATAAAGATGGGGACCCAGTTGGTACACGCATCTTCGGGCCGATCGCGCGTGAGTTGCGATGGAAGAAGTTCATGAAGATTATTTCCCTAGCTCCGGAAGTGCTTTAACGAGGGTGGAGACGGCGGGATGAACAAGCAGGCATTAGCAAAAAGTCGAATTCGTAAGGGCGATACGGTGGTCGTAATCTCCGGGCGGGATCGCGGCAAGTCCGGGAAAGTACTCTCGGTTGATCCGGCCGTGGGCAAGGTTGTGGTTGAAAAGCTGAACATGATTAAGCGCCACACTAAGCCGAATCAGAAAGTCAAGCAAGGTGGCATTCTCGAACGGGAGGCCCCTCTTGCGATCTCCAATGTGATGTATCTGTGTCCCGTGACGCAGAAGCCAACTCGCCTGGGCGTACGAACGCTCGATGATGGCCGGCGGGTTCGGTTCAGCAAAAAATCGAACGACTCAGTCGAGTAGGAGTGAGGGCGCCAGATGGCGAAGGTTGAATCAGAAAAAGGCAGCAAGACGTCAGAGAAGCGACCGCCCAAGAAGAAAGAGGCGTCATCGGCTCCTCAGGCGAAGGACGAAGGCAGCGAGGAGTCTAAATTTAATCCTCGGATGCGCGAGACGTATCTGCAGAAGGTTGTGCCCGCGCTCATGAAAGAGTTTGGCTACAAGAACCTCATGCAGGTGCCAAAGGTCGAGAGGATTGTGCTGAACGTGGGAATGGGTGAAGCTATTCAAAACGTGAAGCTGCTCGAGAGCGCAGCGAACGAGTTGGGTTTGATCACAGGCCAGAAGGCGCTCATCACAAAGGCAAAGAAGGCCATTGCGACGTTCAAGTTGCGCCAAGGAATGCCGATCGGCACCAAGGTGACACTCCGCAGCCGGCGCATGTGGGAGTTTCTCGACCGTCTCGTGACGTTGTCTTTGCCACGCATCAGAGACTTCCGTGGCGTGTCGCCAAAGTCCTTTGATGGGCGGGGCAATTACACGCTGGGCCTTAAAGAACAGCTTATATTTCCTGAGATTAAGTACGATGAGGCCGCGTCGATCCATGGGATGGATATCACCATCGTCACGACTGCTAAGACGAACGACGAGGGCCGAGCGCTGTTGAAGCATTTAGGGATGCCATTCCGAACGGCATAACGTTAAACGAAGGAGCTGTAGGTGTCGAGACTAGCGCTGAGAAATAAATCATCCGTCAAATCGAAATTCCCGGTTCGTGACTATAACCGGTGTGCGCTCTGTGGGCGTGTGCGGGGGTTCTTGCGCCGGTTTCGTACGTGTAGAATTTGTTTTCGGTTGCTGAGCCTAAAGGGTGAGATTCCTGGGGTTCGGAAGTCGAGTTGGTAGATTATCCGCCTTCTGTGCCGCTAGGTTGTACTACACACCTAATGGCACGAAGCGTGTTGGTGAAAGGGTTACATGGTTACAGATCCCATTAGCGATCTCTTGGTACGAATACAAAATGCGTTGCGGCGGCGTCACGATGTTGTGAGCATTCCGGCATCCCGCTTAAAGCGCGAGCTGCTTCGTATCCTCCAGAACGAAGGCTATATTCAGGGCGTTCAGGCGGACCTTGCGGACGGGCATCCCGTGCTGAAAGTACAGTTGCGGTATGTGTCCGAAGGCAAGCCCGTGCTCACGGGTGCGCTGCGGGTGAGCAAGCCGGGTCGTCGTGTGTATGTTGGGATTAAGGACATTCCGCGAGTTAAGAACGGTATTGGCGTGGCGATCTTGTCGACCTCCAAGGGGTTGATGACGGATCAGGAGTCGCGCCGGGCGGGGTTAGGCGGAGAAGTGCTGTGTTCGGTCTGGTAAGCGTACAAGCGCACCAGATTGTTATTGTGTTGGCTTGCTAGAGGAACGAGGAATCGATGTCACGTATAGGAAAGAAACCAATCCAGATTCCAGCAGGAGTGGATGTCAAGGTTGCCGGCCCGATCGTCTCCGTGAAGGGCCCACTCGGGAAGCTCGATTGGTCCTTGTCGCCTGGCCTTGGAGTCGCGATTGCTGATGGAGTGCTTGTGGTCAATCGGCTGACCGAGGATCGTCACGTTCGTGCATTGCACGGATTGGCTCGCGCAGAGCTCAGCAATATCGTGCAGGGGGTGACCAAGGGGTATGAACGCAGCTTGGAGCTCACCGGGGTCGGTTACAAGGTTGCCTTGCAGGGACGGACGATGAGCTTTAGCGTGGGCTATATTAATCCGGTTCTGTACCCAGTTCCCGTTGGAATCGACGTGAAGGTGGACAAGCAGACGCTAATTAATGTGAAGGGAACCGATAAGCGATTGGTGGGGCAGGTCGCCGCGAACTTGCGTGCGATCAAGCCGCCTGACGTCTATAAGCAAAAGGGCGTTCGCTATGTCGGGGAAGTATTGCGTAAGAAGGCTGGAAAGACAGGGAAGTAAGGTGATCCATGAACAGCGCAGATAAAGCAGAGCACTTAACACGTCGGCGGCAGCGGGTACGGAAGCGGGTTGTTGGAACGGCTGAGCGTCCACGTCTCAACGTGTTTCGCAGCAGCTCGCATATTTATGCTCAGATCATTGATGATCTCAAAGGGACGACGCTGGCAGCGGCCTCTTCTCTGGACAAGTCTCTCCGCGCGTCGGTGAAGTCCACCGGCAGCATAGAAGGCGCAAAGGCAGTTGGGAAATTATTAGCTGAACGGGCCAAGGCTGCGAAGGTTCACACCGTGGTGTTTGACCGTGGTGGCCGGATCTATCACGGGCGAGTGAAAGCGCTGGCCGAGGCATCACGTGAAGGTGGTCTGCAGTTCTAGGTGGCACCTCGATTCCGTGCGGTAGTGGAGCGAGGGGAACAAAGAGGAGAGACGTTACGTGCGAGTTAATCCAGATGAATTAAGCCTGAAAGACAAAGTCGTCTTTATCAATCGTGTCGCGAAGGTCGTCAAGGGCGGAAAGCGGTTCAACTTCTGCGCGCTGGTTGTTGTCGGAGATGGACAGGGGTGGGTTGGCATCGGCAAAGGTAAGGCTGCGGAAGTGCCCGTCGCCATTGCGAAGGCGGTTGAACAGGCGAAGAAAAGCCTGGTGCATGTTGCCCTTACGTCTGGAACGATCGCGCACGAGGTTGATGGGCTGTTCGGTGCCGAGCATGTTCTCTTGAAGCCCGCGAAGAAGGGTACTGGCATTATTGCCGGTGGTGCTGTCCGTGCAGTCGTTGAGGTCGTGGGCGTGCATAACGTCATTGCCAAAACCCTGGGCCGTGGCAATCCATTTAATGTTGTACGGGCGACGCTCAATGGCCTCTGTCAGCTCAGAAATGCTGAGGATGTGCTGCAAGTGCGCCGGAATTCGCTTAGTGACGCGCAGAACCGGGTGAGTGCCTGATGCCTACACCGAAGATTCCCAAGGTCACGAAAAAAGGACTTGTGATTACGTTGCGGCGAAGTCCGATTGGGACGCCGCAAAAGCATCGCTTGGTGTTGAGTGGCCTCGGATTGAGGAAGATTAGGCAGACCGTTACTCGTCCCAATACGCCTCAAGTACGAGGGATGATTGGGAAAGTTGGATATCTATTGGAAGTGCAGCCACAATGAACTTACATGAGCTCGGTCCTGCGAAAGGATCCAGGAAAAAGCGTAAGCGTATCGGCCGTGGGCCTGGGTCAGGCCATGGTAAAACAGCGGGTAAGGGGCATAAGGGTCTGTTAGCCAGATCCGGTGGTCGCAGCCGGCAGGCAGGTGGATTCGAAGGCGGCCAGATGTCGCTGATCCGTCGCGTGCCGAAACATGGCTTCACGAACATCTTCCGCACAGAATACTCGATCGTCAACTTGAGCAGCTTGAGCGAAATGACGGTTTCCGGAACTATTACGCCGCAGGTGCTGGTCGATGCAGGCTTAGTCAAGCGCAAGACATTGCCCATCAAAATCCTTGGAAACGGAGATCTTACCAAGGCCATCGTGGTGCAGGCGCACAAGTTCAGTAAGTCTGCAGAGACAAAGATTCAAGCAGCTGGAGGGAGAGTCGAGGTCATCTCCGGTGTTTGAGAGGCTCCTGACCAGCTTTCAGAATATTTTTAAAATTCCTGAGCTGCGTACGCGCATCCTCTTCACCATGGGGATGCTGGTGGTGTATCGGATCGGGGCACATATTCCGACGCCTGGAATTAACGGCGAGGCCCTCTCTGACTTCCTCCAAAAACAGGGCGGCGCGCTGCTTGGATTTTTGGATATTTTCTCAGGCGGGTCACTTTCGCGGCTGACGATCTTAGCTTTGGGCATTATGCCCTACATCAGCGCGTCAATTATTCTTCAGCTTCTGACTGTGGTCGTTCCGCATCTCTCGAAGCTGGCCAAAGAGGGTGAGCGCGGTCGAAAAAAGATTATTCAATATACTCGGTTTGGGACGATTGGGATTGCGGTGATTCAGGGTTTTGGAATTGCCGTAGGTCTCGAGCAGATGAATCAAGGCGCTTTCGTGATGAGCGCAGGGTGGGGGTTCCGTCTGATGACGGTCATCACTTTGACCGCCGGTACGGGCTTCTTGATGTGGCTGGGCGAGCAGATCACCGAGCGAGGTATCGGGAACGGCATTTCGTTGATCATTTTCGCTGGAATCGTGGCGCGATTGCCCGCCGCAGTTGCCCAGACATTTGATTTGTACAAGGTTGGACAATTAAGCTTCGTCCTGCTGGTGGCCCTAGCGCTGCTCATGGTCGTCGTCGTAGCGGCCATTGTTTTTCTGGAGAGTGGACGCAGGAAAGTGCCGGTACAGTATGCGAAGCGGGTCACCGGGCGACGTGTTTTTGGGGGGCAGAGTACCTATATCCCATTAAAAATCAATACGGCCGGAGTGATTCCGCCGATTTTCGCGTCGTCGATTATTGCGTTCCCGGCGACAATCGCCGGATTTTTTGAAACGCCGTGGGTGAAAGCCTTTGGCGCACAGCTCGCCCCTGGCTCGCTGTTGTACACCGTAATGTATGTCGGCTTGATTCTGTTTTTCTGCTTTTTTTATACGGCCGTGGTCTTGAACCCGGTCGACATGGCAGACAACATGAAGAAGTACGGGGGGTTTATCCCCGGGATTCGGCCTGGAGCGAGGACGTCTGATTATATTTATAACGTACTCACTCGTATTACGTTTGCGGGGGCAATTTACCTCGCGATCGTCTGCGTGATTCCAGAGTTTTTGATTTATAAGCTGAACGTGCCTTTTTATTTTGGCGGCACCTCGTTGCTCATCGTGATCGGGGTCGGTCTGGACACGGCGCAACAGATTGAGTCGCATATGTTGATGCGAAACTACGAAGGGTTTCTTGGTAAAGGCATGGCTCCCCTCCGTGGGCGGAACGGGTAGGAGTATTCATGCGCGTCGTATTTCTGGGTGCGCCAGGTGTCGGTAAAGGCACCCAGGCTGACAGGATTGCGGCGCAATATCGGCTGGCGAAGATTTCGACTGGTGACCTTCTCCGTGAAGCGGTTCGTGCGCGGACGCTGTTGGGGCTTGAAGCGAAGAGCTACATGGATCAGGGGAAGCTCGTTCCTGATGCCGTAGTGATCGGGCTAGTGCGGGAGAAGTTAGCTGATCCCAGTTGCGCTGCCGGATTCGTTCTGGATGGATTTCCGAGGACCGCTCCGCAGGCAGAAGATTTGGGGACGGTGCTCATGTCGAAGGCCATGGCTCTTGATCGGGTCGTGAACTTTCAGGTGCCGCGGGAAGACGTGGTGCGGCGCTTGAGTGGTCGGAGGAGCTGCCTAAAGTGTCAAGCGACGTTCCATGTGGGTTTTGCCAAGCCCAAAGCCGACGGGATTTGCGATCGTTGCGGCGAATTGCTCGTGCAGCGCAGCGATGACCAGCGTGAAGCGATTGAGACGCGGTTGAAAGTGTACGACGAACAAACGGCCTCGTTGGTGCGCTATTATGACGAGCGGCAGTTATTGTCGTCGCTCGATGCTTCTGGCTCAGTGGATGAGGTTTTTCAACATCTCTCTCGAGTGTTGACGCCGTATCAGATGAGATGATCATTCTCAAGACGGTGGATGAGATTGCGGTGATGGCTCAGGCGTCACGGGTGGTCGCCGAGACATTAGAAGTGCTGAAGAAAGCTGTCCAGCCAGGGATTACGACCGATGAGCTGGACCGTTTGGCGGAGCAAGAGATTCGGGCTCGTGGGGCGCGGCCGGCCTTTAAGGGGTATCGCAATTACCCCAAGACCCTCTGCGCGTCGGTGAATGAGCAGGTCGTGCATGGAATTCCCTCCAAGCGAGTGCTGAAGGAGGGAGATATTATCGGACTCGACCTTGGCGCGATCGTGGAGGGGTTTTACGGAGACTCGGCGGTCACGGTGATGGTGGGACAGGGGAGCGAACGCATTGCCCACCTAGTTCGCGTGACCGAAGAGGCGATGTACCTCGGGATTAAGCAGGCGGTGGTGGGGCATCGGCTTTCAGATATTTCGCATGCGGTTCAGCAGCATGTGGAATTGGCTGGCTACTCGGTCGTGACAGAATTCGTCGGTCACGGTATCGGTCGTCAGTTGCATGAAGAGCCGCAGGTGCCAAACTACGGAAAGCCCGGACAGGGCCCTCGTTTGCAGGCGGGGATGGTCCTGGCGATCGAGCCGATGGTTAATGCGGGGAAGTCGGCCGTCAAGGTTCTGGATGATCGGTGGACTGCTGTGACGGTCGATGGAAGTCTCTCGGCGCATTTTGAGCATACTATTGCGATTCAGCCGAGTGGGCCTCCGCGTATTTTGAGTCAGCTGTAAGTGATCGTGGGGTTGGGCGCAGAAAGGATAGAGGTAGGTGCCGAAAGAAGATGTCATTGAAATACAAGGCACGGTAAACGAAACGTTACCGAATGCAATGTTCCGAGTGTCGTTGGACAATGGCCATAAGATCCTTGCACACATTTCAGGAAAAATGCGTATGCATTTTATCCGTATTCTTCCTGGCGATAAGGTGACCGTCGAGCTCTCGCCGTACGATTTGACTCGCGGGCGTATCACCTATCGGTTTAAGTAGGAGCGCGAAGCAGGCATGAAAGTGAAATCATCCGTCAAGCCGATCTGTGCCAAATGTAAAGTGGTTCGTCGCAAGGGCGTGGTCCGAATTCTCTGCGAGAATCCACGTCACAAGCAGCGCCAAGGATAGAGGCGCGCCCGGGGGGTATGTGGCCTCCATGCTTGCCGAACGCACGTGATTAAAGGGCGCTCGTTTGATGCGCGTAGTTGTGGCTCGTCACGCCACGGCCTGTGAGAACGTAGAGGGAGAGGGTAGGAGGAACTATGGCTCGTATTTCTGGAGTGGACTTACCGAAGGACAAGCGGGTGGATATCGGCTTGACCTATGTCTATGGTATTGGGCGTGCCGCCGCCCTCAAGATCCTGGGCAAGGCGAGGATCGATGGGGCGATTCGCGTTAAGGATTTAACCGAAGATCATATCGTCAAGATCAGAGAAATCATTCAGGAGAGCTATCAGGTCGAAGGCGATCTAAGAAAAACCTCCTCGATGAACATTAAGCGATTGATTGACAGCGGCACCTATCGCGGTCTGCGCCATCGGAAAGGGTTACCGGTTCGTGGCCAGCGGACCAAAACGAATGCGCGGACGAGAAAAGGCCGCCGTTCCGGGGTGGGAAGCAAACCGAAACCGCCTACACGTTAAGCGTATGCGTCACCGTTACTTGAGTAGGGAGCCTGTATGAGCGTCAAAAAGGGGAAGAAGAAAGAGCGCCGGATCGTGCAAAGCGGGGTGGCCCATGTTCAGGCCTCCTTCAATAACACGATCGTTACCATCACCGATATGAGCGGTAACACGATCGTGTGGGCCAGCTCAGGGAATCAAGGGTTTAAGGGGTCGCGCAAGAGCACGCCTTTTGCGGCGCAGCGGGCGGGCGAGGCTGCCGCGCGCAAGGCGATGGAGAGCGGGATGCGCCAAGTGGATGTCTATGTGAACGGGCCGGGGTCCGGCCGTGAGTCGGCGATTCGGTCTATCCAGGCCGCTGGCATGCGGATCAATATGATTCGTGATGTAACCCCGATTCCGCACAACGGATGCCGTTCTCCTAAGCGGCGGCGCGTTTAGGGACGCACGTCAGGAGAGTCGAATGTACGAGAATTGTTGGGCGCACCTTAGGGTGACGTCCGGTAACCGGAGGTAGAGCAGTGGCAAAGTATCGCGGTCCCGTCTGTCGGTTGTGTCGACGAGAGGGTGAAAAGTTATTCCTGAAAGGCTCGCGCTGTATGACGGCGAAGTGCGCTATCGAGCGGCGAAGCTATCCTCCTGGACAGCATGGGCAAAAGCGCCCGAGAAACTCCGAGTACAGCACGCAGCTGAGAGAGAAGCAGAAACTTCGTCGAATCTACGGTTTGATGGAGTGCCAGTTCCGCGGCTTATTCGAGCGCGCAGAAAGCCAAACTGGCATCACTGGAGAAGTGCTCTTGCGGTTATTGGAATGCCGGCTGGACAATGTGGCCTACCGGTTAGGATTCGGCGCCTCACGGAAGGAAGCCAGGCAGCTAGTGAGCCATGGGCATTTGACCGTGAACGGCAGGAAAATTAATGTGCCGGGTGCACAGATCAAGGTAGGCGATACCGTCAGCATTCGCGAGCGAAGCCGCACCGTGATCTCAATCCAGGCAGCGCTAGAGGCCGTGGATGGGCGAGGCATTCCGGAGTGGCTGGAGCTGGACAGGACAGCCTTTAAAGGAGTGGTCCGTGCGTTGCCGACGAAAGATCAGATTTCGCTGCCGGTGAATGAGCAGATGGTCGTGGAGTTGTATTCGAGGTAATCGATACGGATTTAGGCATAGGGGTTGTTCACTGCGGTGCGCGGGCTTCGTGCAGCGACTGTGTACTCGATGAGATGAAGGGGGATTCATGATTAAAGCGATGAAGGACTTTCAGATCCCGATGCGGGTGGAAGTCGATAAGGATACCCAGACTGAAACGTTCGGCCGGTTTACGACGGAGGCCTATGAGCGCGGGTTCGGGACGACTGTTGGCAATGCCTTGCGACGTGTGTTGTTGTCGTCGCTGACCGGTGCGGCCGTGACCACCGTGAAGATCGAAGGGGTGCTGCATGAGTTCTCCACGATTCCTGGTATTACAGAGGATGTAACCTCCATTATTTTGAACGTCAAAGGGCTGCGACTCGCGGTCCATACCGATAAGCCGAAGACGCTCCGTCTAAAGAAGAAGGGCCCTGGCAACGCCAAGGGGTCCGACATTATTCATGATGCGGACGTGACCATCTTGACCCCGAATCTCCATATTGCAACTCTAGACAAGGATTCGTTGCTGGATATGGAAATGACGGTGAAGCATGGGCGGGGCTATGTGTCCGCTGAGCGAAACAAGGAAGAAGGTTTGCCTATTGGTGTCATCGCCATCGATTCGGTATTCTCGCCGATCAAGCGCGTGAATTTCCATGTGGAAAATGCCCGTGTCGGACGCATGACGGACTATGATAAGTTGACTTTGGAAATCTGGACTGATGGCACCATCTCACCGTCGGATGCCCTGTCGACGGCCGCCAGCATCATGCGCGACCATGTGGATATCTTTATCAAGCCCGACGAGCGAGTCGAGAAGGGCGACGATCGAGTGAGCGATGCGGTGCAGCGTGAGGTCAATAAGCATCTGTCCTCCAGTGTGAATGAGTTGGAGTTGTCGGTCCGCGCTGCAAACTGTTTGAAGAACGCGAACATCAAAACTATTGCTGATTTGGTGCAGAAGACCGAGGGCGAGATGTTGAGGACGAAGAATTTCGGCAAGAAGTCGCTGACCGAAATTAAAGAGATCCTATCGGAAATGGGCCTAGGGCTCGGTGTCAAGTTGGACGCAGTAGAATCCACGAGCGGTAATCTGAAGAGCAAGTAACGAAACAAGAGGCTAACCGTGCGTCACAAGAAAAATGGTAGACAGCTTGGACGAAAGACGAAGCACCGATGGGCCCTCTTTCGGAGTCTCGTGACATCCCTGCTTGAACCTGAGCGGATTGAGACGACTGAGGCGAAGGCGAAGGAAATCCGTGGGTTCACGGATCGGATGATCACGCTCGGTAAAGAAGGGTCCTTGCCGGCTCGGCGGCAGGCGCTTGCATTTATTCGGAGCAAGGATGTCGTCTCGAAGTTATTTAGCGATGTTGCAGCCAGGTTTAAGGACCGTACTGGCGGCTATACGAGGGCCGTCAAGACGCGCCGTCGCATTGGCGATGCGGCAACGATGGTCGCAATCGAACTCGTGACTCGCCCTGATGCGGTCCCGGCGAAGAAACCAGTCTCTACTGAAGCCGTTCCCGTGACTCCTACTGCCGACTAGGTCTCCTATCGCGGAGATCTAGTCGCGTGTGCGACAGCGTGCTTTCATTTCAGCAATTTCCTGCAAGTCTTTTATCGTTTTCTTGATCGAGCCGACTCTCCCGGGTGTTCCGCGGTGAGTTTACTTGGTTTTAGGCCCATGCTACTATCGTGCCAGACTTGCTTCCCCGACGTAAAGGAATCACGCAGAGCGTGTGGCAACGTTTAGTCAGGCGTGGCTTATTAGCCCTTAGTGTAGTGTTGGCCTGCTCTCTGGCCTATCTTCTCATGACTAATTCAACCGCTCTTCCCCCTCCAACGGCGACAGCCCCTGGCTCCATGGATAGCTCCGATGTGACGATTTCACAGTTTACCTTCACGCAAGCAAAGGGTGACGTGGTGCAATGGCAGGTTGAGGCGCATGAGGCTCGGCTTTTTGAGCAAGAAAAAAAGACGGTCCTGAAGGTCGTGGCGGTGACGCTGTTTGGCCGGAAAGGGAAAGAGTTGACGGTGACGGGCGATGACGGAGTCTTGAATACGGAAACCAAGAACTTTGTGCTGTCGAACAAATCGGAACCGCTGGTGGTGCATATTCA
>CAMBDY010000029.1 GCA_945865525.1 Nitrospira lenta
ATCATCGATGGTCCATTTCTCGGATTTAACGGTGTGGTGGACGAGGTGGATCAGGACCATAGCCGGCTGAAGGTCTTGGTCAGTATTTTCGGGCGCTCGACACCGGTGGAGCTTGGGTTCATGCAAGTGGAGCGGATTTAACTCTGAGATGGTCAACCGCGCATAGCGTAGGAGTGTAGATATGGCGAAAGAAGTATCGGCGCAGATCAAGTTGCAGATTCCGGCAGGGAAAGCGAATCCCGCTCCTCCCGTTGGACCGTCGCTGGGACAGCACGGCGTTAATATCATGGAGTTTTGCAAGCAGTTCAACGCAAAAACCCAAAAAGAGGGAGATAGCATCATTCCGGTGGTCATCACGGTCTACAAGGACCGATCGTTTACTTTTGTGATGAAGACTCCACCGGCGTCCGATCTGTTGAAGAAAGCGGCAGGAATCATTAAGGGGTCTGGCGTTCCGCAGAAAGACAAGGTTGGAAAGATTACGAAGGCGCAGTTGCGGGAGATCGCGCAACGCAAAATGACGGATCTCAATGCTGCTGATCTCGAGGGTGCGATCAAGATCATCGAGGGGTCGGCACGGAGTATGGGCGTCGTCGTCCAAGGGTAGTCTTCTGTTCATGCGGGCGGCTCGGGGTGTCTTCGCGGCGCGCGCCTCAGCCTGGGCGGGAAATTGTGTGTGAGGGTGTAAGGGGGAAATCGTAATGGGAAAGAAGATGAAGGCGGCGGTAGAAAAGCTGAAGCCGCGGGCGTATAGCCTGCGCGAGGCAGTCGAGGCGGTGAAGCAGTCGGCGTTCGCCAAGTTTGATGAATCGGTCGATCTGGCGCTTCGTCTGGGCGTGGATCCGAAGCGGGCGGACCAGATGGTGCGTGGCACGACCTCCTTGCCGCATGGCACGGGGAAGACCATTCGTGTTCTGGTATTTGCTAAAGGCGAGAAGGAGCAGGAGGCGCGGCAGGCCGGTGCTGACTTCGTTGGATCCGATGAGTTAATGGAGAAGGTTAAGGGTGGATGGCTGGAGTTCGATTGCGCCATCTCCACGCCGGATCTTATGGCGGCGGTCGGCAAACTTGGAAAGGTGCTAGGGCCACGCGGACTCATGCCAAATCCGAAAACTGGAACGGTCACGTTTGATGTCGGCAAGGCCGTGACGGAAATCCGAAAAGGTCGTGTGGAATATAAAGTCGAAAAGGCGGGGATCATTCAGGTGCCGGTCGGGAAGGTCTCCTTTAAGCCTGAGCAGCTGCATGAGAATGCGTCGGCGGTTCTTGAGGCCGTGATTAAGTCGAAGCCGGCGTCGTGCAAGGGGCGCTATCTGATGAGCGCGACG
This sequence comes from Nitrospira lenta, assembly GCA_945865525.1. Lineage (GTDB taxonomy): Bacteria > Nitrospirota > Nitrospiria > Nitrospirales > Nitrospiraceae > Palsa-1315. The sequence continues at coordinate 1,329 of CAMBDY010000029.1, forward strand.
ATCTCGAGCACGATGGGGCCTGGCATACCGCTTGATGCGATGGCGTTGGCGAAGGAATGGAGTTAGTTCGGGTATTGCAGCGCGGAAGGGGAAGGGTTGGATTATGAAAAAGGACGAGAAAGCGACAGCGGTTGCGGAGTTGACAGAGCGATTTGGCCGTGCACGGCTCGCGATTGTCACCGAGAGCGCGCGGCTCTCCGCGAACCAGGTGACGGAGCTTCGTAAGCAATTGCGAGGCGCTAAGGCCGAATACAGGGTCGTCAAGAATACGTTGGCGGTCCGTGCTTCCGAAGGGACGATCTTCTCAGGAGTGACGGGCTACTTGAAGGGGCCGACGGGGTTAGTGATCGGCTATGACGATCCGGTGCTTCCCGCGAAGATCCTTCGGGACTTTATCATGGCGGAGAAGCGCGAAGAGAAGATCAAGATCACTATCGGTGTTCTGGAGGGGAAGGTAGTGCAACCGGCCGAGTTAGCGGCTGTGGCGAACTTGCCGAAGAAGGAAATCCTTATTGCGATGTTATTGTCGGCCATGCAGGGTCCGGCGCGTGGGTTGGTGTATACGCTCAGTGCAGTTTTGTCGAAATTTGTGAGAGTCATTGCGGCCATTCAGGATAAACGAAAAGGAGATGGGGACATGTCAACGACAACGACGAAATTATCACAGGAAGAATTGATCAAGGCCATCGAGACGATGAGTGTGCTTGATTTGGCGGATCTCGTGAAGGGGCTGGAGACCCGCTTTGGTGTTACGGCCGCCGCGCCTGTCGCGGCCGCTGCTCCTGCTGGTGGTGGTGCTGCTGCTGCAGCCGAAGAGAAGACGGCATTTGACGTGGTGCTTGTGTCTGCTCCGGCGGACAAAAAAATCCAGGTCATTAAGGTCGTCCGTGAGCTCACCAGTCTCGGGCTGAAGGAAGCTAAAGATTTGGTTGAAGGCGCGCCGAAGCCCGTCAAAACCGGTGTCACGAAGGAAGAATGTGACAGCATGAAGAAGAAGCTCGAAGAGAGCGGCGCCAAGGTCGAGATCAAGTAGTCTCGATTTGACCAGTCGCAGCATCTCTGGGTGGCCGCTGTGTGCGGGCATCCACGCTTAATCAATTGTAGTGGAGGGCTAGGAAATGTCCGAAACGACTCTTCAGGAGTTCGTCCAACGGAAAGATTACTCGCGTATTCATAGCAACATCGAAATTCCGGATCTCATCGAGATCCAGAAACGTTCCTATGAAGAGTTTCTGCAGCGAGAAGTTGAGCCGGAACGTCGCAAGGATTATGGGCTTCAGGCGGCCCTCGCGAGTGTTTTTCCAATTCCTGATTACAACAATACGGCCGCTTTGGAGTTCACAAGCTACACGCTCGGCACCCCAAAGTACGATGAGCGGGAATGCCTCGAGCAGGGGATGACCTATGCCGTTCCTCTGAAGCTTCGGGTACGCTTGATCGTGTTCGATAAGGAAGACAAGGGCTCCAAGAAAAAGGTGCTTGATGTCCGCGAGCAGGAAGTCTATGTCTGCGAGCTGCCGCTGATGACGGAACGCGGGACCTTCATTGTTAACGGCACGGAACGTGTGGTGGTGAGTCAGTTGCACCGGTCGCCCGGCGCCTCGTTCACGCACGACAAGGGCCGCACGCACTCGAGCGGTAAAGTGTTGTACTCCGCCAGAATTATTCCCTACCGTGGATCGTGGCTGGACTTCGAGTTCGATGCCCGCGACATCCTCTATGTACGGATTGACCGCCGGCGAAAAATGCCGACGACCATTTTGCTGAAGGCGTTCGGCTTCTCCGGCGACGATTTGCTCAAGATGTATTATCCGGTGGAGGAAATCCGGGTATTTAAGGGCAAGATGCTACGCAAGCTTGATCCCGAGATCCATCAGGGAGTGCGTTGTTCGGCTGAGGTATTTGACAAGAGCGGCAAGGAGTCGCTGGTTAAGGAAGGCGCCAGGCTCACGAAGGGGGTCATTGCGAAGCTGAAGGCGGCAGGCGTGAAAGAAATTCCGCTTGCCCCGAACGAGTTGATCGGCCGTGCGGTGCTGACAGAACTGGTGGATTCTAAGAAGAACCAGATCGCCGCGAAAAATCAGCGGCTTACGGCTGAGATCGTCGAAGCGTTGCTTGAGAGCGACATCGAGAAGTTCCAGGCGATCTACTTTGACACGGTCACATCGACACCAGTGATCATGGATACGCTGGAGGTGGATAAGGTCACCTCGAAAGAGGAGGCGATGGTTGAGATCTATCGCCGCCTGCGGCCAGGAGAAACGCCCTCCGTCGAGACGGCGCGGGCCCTCTTCAGCAATCTCTTCTCGAATGCCAAGCGGTATGATCTTTCGCCAGTTGGGCGTTTGAAGTTGAACAAGAAACTGGGCCTGGATCTGCCGTTGGAGCAGCGAACGCTGACTGCGCAGGATATGGTCGAGGTGGTTCGATATCTCGTGAATTTGAAGCTGGGCAAGGGCGAAATCGACGACATCGACCACCTGGGTAATCGTCGTGTCCGTTCAGTCGGCGAGTTGTTAGAGAACCAGTTCCGGCTCGGGTTGGTCCGCATGGAGCGGAGTATCAAGGAGCGGATGAACCTGCTGGATATGGAAACGGTGTTGCCGCACGATTTGATCAATGCGAAGCCCGTCGTCGCTGCGGTCAAAGAGTTCTTCAGCGGCAGCCAGTTGTCTCAGTTTATGGACCAGACGAATCCACTCGCGGAAATCACGCACAAGCGCCGGTTGTCCGCTCTCGGTCCCGGCGGGTTAACTCGTGAACGGGCTGGGTTCGAAGTGCGTGACGTCCATCCGTCCCACTACAGCCGTATTTGTCCCATTGAAACGCCGGAAGGCCCAAACATCGGGTTGATCACGTCGCTAGCGACGTATGCGCGTATCAACAAGTTTGGATTTATCGAAGCCCCCTATCGCAAAGTCGTGAAGGGACGAGTTACTGACGAGATTGAGTTCCTCTCGGCTATCGAAGGGGACAAGCATATTATCGCGCAGTCGAACTCGCCGATTGATGCGAACGGTCGCCTCCTGTCTGAAACTATCTCAGCACGATCCGCTGGAGACTTCGTGACGGCTACGTCCGATAAGATCGAGTACATGGATGTGTCGCCGAAGCAGGTGGTCAGTGTGGCCACGGCCTTGGTGCCATTCCTAGAGCATGACGACGCCAACCGTGCCTTAATGGGATCGAACATGCAACGTCAGGCGGTGCCGCTGCTCGTGTCCGAGTCTCCGCTCGTCGGGACTGGCATGGAAGCGGTGGTGGCGCGTGACTCTGGTTATGTGGTCCAGGCGAAGCGAGCTGGCGTGGTCGAAAGTGTGGATGCCACGCGAGTGGTGGTGCGCGCTGATTCGATGGACAGTAAGAAGCGGAATGATGTTGGGTTGGACGTGTACGACCTGATTAAGTTCCAGCGGTCGAATCAGAATACGACCATTACGCAGACACCGGTAGTGCGGCTTGGGCAGCCCGTGAAAGTCGGGCAGGTCTTGGCTGACGGTCCTGCGATCGATCACGGCGAATTGGCTTTGGGGAAGAACATCCTCGTTGCCTTCATGCCGTGGGGCGGATACAACTTCGAAGACGCTATTCTGTTGAGCGAGAAGCTCGTGCGAGAGGATGCGTTTACCTCGATTCATATCGAAGAGTTTGAGGTCGAGGCGCGTGATACCAAATTGGGCAAGGAAGATATCACACGCGACATTCCGAACGTCGGCGAGGAAGCGTTGCGCGACCTCGATGAGAGTGGAATCATCCGCATCGGCGCTGAAGTGAAGCCAGGTAATATTCTGGTCGGGAAGGTGACGCCGAAGGGAGAAACCCAGCTGACGCCAGAAGAAAAGCTGCTACGGGCCATTTTTGGTGAAAAAGCTGGCGATGTGAAGGATACATCGCTGACGGTGCCGCCGGGCGTCGAGGGAATTGTCGTCGATGTGAAGATCTTCTCGCGCAAGGGTCTCGACAAGGACGAACGCTCTAGGAGTATTGAAAGCGAAGATCTGATGAGGCTCCAGCATGATCACCATGAGGAGCTCCGCATCATTGATGGGGAAAAAGTCAAGAAAGTTAGGAAGTTGTTGCTCGGCAAGATGGTCGGGCGCGACTTAATGGATCCGGAAGGTGGCGATGTCATTCTGAAGAAGAAGGGCAAGGTGACGGCCGAGATTCTCAAGCGGTTGTCGGGCGAAGCCGTTCGGTACATCGTCCTGAGCGACCCTGACGAGCAGAAAGAGCTGGAAGATCTCGATCTGCGGGCGAAGGAGCAGGTTGAAATCTTGCAGGCACTGTTCGACGACAAGGTTGGCCGTCTGAAGCGAGGCGATGAGCTTCCGCCTGGCGTGATCAAGCTCGTCAAGGTTTATGTCTCGATGAAGCGCAAGATTCAAGTTGGCGACAAGATGGCCGGACGGCACGGGAATAAGGGCGTGGTCTCTCGGGTCTTGCCCGAGGAAGACATGCCCTGTTTGCCGGACGGAACGCCAGTGGAAATTGTGCTCAATCCGCTCGGCGTACCGTCACGTATGAATGTTGGGCAGATTCTGGAAACACACCTGGGTTGGGCGGCGAAGACTCTGGGCATCAAGGTGGCGAGTCCAGTATTTGACGGCGCATCGGAAACAGAAGTTAAGGCGTTGCTTAAGAAGGCCAACTTACCGTCCAGCGGGCAGACGATGCTGATGGACGGGCGGACCGGCGAAATGTTTGGTAGCCCCGTTACGGTCGGGTACATGTACGTTCTGAAGTTGCACCACTTGGTCGACGACAAGATTCACGCACGGTCGATCGGTCCGTACTCCCTCGTTACGCAGCAGCCGCTCGGTGGTAAGGCGCAGTTTGGCGGTCAGCGGTTGGGAGAGATGGAAGTGTGGGCATTGCAGGCTTATGGGGCTGCATCCACGTTACAAGAGTTTCTGACAGTGAAATCAGACGACGTACCGGGTCGGTCTCGGATGTACGAGGCGATCGTCAAAGGCGAGCCATTCCTAGAACCTGGATTGCCCGAGTCGTTTAATGTCTTGGTCAAAGAACTGCAGAGTTTGGGGCTCGACGTCGAATTGGTCAAGTCGCAAGACTAACCATTTGTCTGCCGGTATCAGAGGAGGTCACTATTTTGGAAGGCGTTTATAAAACTTTCGAGAAGCCGCGCGATGCGGTGTCATTCGATTCGATAAGGATCAAGATCGCGTCACCGGACAAAATCCGATCGTGGTCGTATGGCGAAGTGAAGAAGCCGGAGACCATCAATTATCGATCGTTTAAGCCTGAGAAAGATGGACTTTTTTGTGCGAAGATTTTCGGCCCGACTAAGGATTGGGAGTGCAATTGCGGTAAGTATAAGCGCATGAAGCACCGCGGAATCGTCTGCGACAAGTGCGGTGTCGAAGTCATTCAGTCGAAGGTTCGCCGTGAGCGCATGGGCCACATTGAGCTCGCGGCCCCGGTTGCGCACATCTGGTTCCTTAAGGGCGTCCCGAGTCGGATCGGCACGTTGCTGGACATGAGCCTGAAGGGACTGGAGCGTATTCTTTATTTTGAGAGCTATGTCTGCGTCGATCCGGGAGCGACCGATTTGACGGAGAAGGAGCTGGTCTCGGAAGAAAAGGTCCGCTCGCTGCAATCTGAGTACAGCCCCGGATCGTACAAGGTCGGTATCGGCGCCGAGGCGATTCGGGAGTTGCTTCGTAAGATCGATATCGCGGCGAAATGGGATGAGATCAAGGCCAAGGCGAAGACGTCGGCCTCCGCCACGTTGAAGAAGAAGTACGCTAAGCAACTGAAAGTCCTCGAGGCGTTCCGTAAGTCCGGCAATATGCCCGAGTGGATGATCCTGGATGTCATCCCGGTGCTGCCGCCAGAATTGCGCCCACTCGTGCCGCTTGACGGTGGACGGTTTGCGACGTCAGATCTGAACGATCTGTACCGCCGCGTCATCAATCGGAACAATCGCTTGAAGCGCCTGATTGAATTGAAGGCGCCGGGCGTGATTATTCGAAATGAAATGCGGATGTTGCAGGAAGCGGTCGATGCCCTCTTCGACAACGGCCGTCGCGGCCGTGCTATCCGTGGTCCCAATAAGCGTCCACTCAAGTCCTTGAGCGATATGTTGAAGGGTAAGCAAGGGCGTTTTCGTCAGAACTTGCTTGGAAAGCGAGTGGATTATTCAGGACGAACCGTCATTGTCGTGGGCCCGGAGCTCCGATTACACCAATGCGGATTGCCCAAAAAGATGGCGCTTGAACTGTTCAAGCCGTTTATTTTTCACAAGCTGGAAGAGCGTGGTGCGGCGACCACCATCAAGAGTGCCAAGCGTTTGGTTGAGAAGGAACGGCCGGAAGTTTGGGACGCGCTTGATGAGGTGATCCGCGAGCATCCCGTGCTGCTGAATCGCGCGCCAACGTTGCATCGGTTGGGCATACAGGCGTTCGATCCCGTGTTAGTGGAAGGCAAGGCCATTCGGTTGCATCCGCTGGTTTGCGCTGCGTTCAACGCCGATTTCGACGGAGACCAGATGGCGGTCCACGTGCCGCTGTCGGTCGAAGCGCAGGTTGAGGCACGCGTGTTGATGATGTCGATCAATAATATTCTCTCGCCTGCTAGCGGCAAGCCGATCGCGGTACCGTCGCAGGACATGGTCCTCGGCTGTTATTGGCTCACCAAAGAGCGTGGAGGCTGCAAGGGCGAGGGGAAAATATTCGGTTCCCCGGAGGAAGTGCGGACTGCGTTTGACTCGGAAGCGGTGGAAGTTCATGCACGGATTAAGGTGCGGGTCGAAGGTGCGCTCGTGCAGACGACGGTCGGCCGCGTGATCATGTCGGAAGTGCTACCTCCAGGCATGCCTTTTGCCAATGCGAATAAGCTCATGACCAAGAAGGAAATGACGAAGCTTATCGACACGGTCTACCGGCAGGCTGGACACCGGGAGACGGTTACGTTCCTCGATAAGGTCAAGGATACAGGCTTTCACTATGCCACGCGTGCGGGCATTTCAATTTGCATCGACAATATGCATATCCCGACTACGAAGCAGGAGTTGTTGGGGAAGGCGCAGAAAGAAGTGGGCGAGATTGAGAAGCAGTATGGCGAAGGCTTGATCACCAATGGCGAACGTTATAATAAAGTCATCGATATCTGGGCTCACGTGACGGAACAGATTGCCAGTGAAATGATGAAGGAGTTGGGTGCGGGGGGAGATCCGAATAAAGCCGAGTCCTTCAATCCGATTTTCATGATGGCGGACTCCGGCGCGCGTGGCAGCTCGCAGCAGATCCGTCAGTTGGGTGGTATGCGTGGATTGATGGCCAAGCCGTCCGGTGAAATCATCGAGACGCCGATTACCGCCAACTTTCGCGAGGGACTAACGGTCCTGCAGTACTTCATCTCGACGCACGGTGCCCGTAAGGGTTTGGCCGACACGGCGTTGAAGACCGCAAATTCTGGTTATCTCACGCGTCGTCTGGTGGACATCGCGCAGGATGTGATTATCAACGAAATCGATTGCGGTACCACCGACGGCATCACTGTGAACGCCTTGGTCGAGGGGGGCGAAATCATTCAGCAGATCGAAGAGCGAGTGTTGGGACGACTGGCGGCTGAAGATATCCGTGATCCGGTCACGGGTGAGATTATCGTGTCAGCCAATCAAGAGATTGATGAAGATCGGGCTAAGGCAATTGTAGAGGCGGCGGTCGATGGTGTGAAAATTCGGTCGGTGTTGACCTGTCAATCGCGTCGTGGCGTCTGTCGCTCCTGCTACGGACGCGACTTGGCCCGCGGACGATTGGTTGAAAAAGGCGAGCCGGTCGGCGTCATTGCAGCGCAGTCGATTGGTGAGCCGGGCACGCAGCTGACTATGCGGACGTTCCACATCGGAGGAACGGCGAGCAAGGTGGTCGAGCAGACAGTGACTGAATCGAAACACACTGGCACGATCAAGTTCATGAGTTTCGACGCGAAGAAGAATGTCGATGTGCATAACGCCGGCATCGCAGTCAAGAATAAAGAGGGTGAATGGGTCGTCATGAACCGGAATGCGAAAATCGCCGTTGTCGATGAGGCGGGGCGTGAACGCGAAAAATATTCAATCATTTATGGCGCCAAGATCAAGGTCAAGGACGGCGGGCGTATCGAAATTGGCCAGAAGCTGGTGGAGTGGGATCCCTATTCGCTGACCATTCTCACTGAAGTTGGCGGTAAAGTGGCCTACGGAGACATCGTGGAAGGTGTCACGATGAAGGAAGAGTTCGATGAAGTCACCGGCCTCTCCCGTAAGGTTATCGTGGAGCATAGCGGCGCGACCTTGCGTCCGCGTATGTCAGTCAAGGACGAGAGCGGAAAAACGGCCAAAGTGGCAGCCGCAGCGAACGTGGCCCGTTATTTACTCCCGGTTGGGGCAAATATCTTCGTCGAAAAAGGCGCCATAGTCACCCCTGGCGATGTGTTGGCTAAGATTCCGCGAGAGACGACCAAGACGAAGGATATCACCGGTGGTCTGCCGCGTGTGGCGGAGTTGTTCGAGGCCAGAAAGCCAAAGGAAACAGCCGTGATCAGCGAGATTGACGGTGAAATTTCCTACGATGGCTTCGTGAAGGGCATGCGCAAAGTCCTCGTCAACAACAAGATGGGCGATGTGAAGGAATACTTTATCCCTAAGGGGAAACATATCAACGTGCATGAGGGTGACTGGGTACGGGCCGGTGAGCCGTTGATGGACGGGTCGGCGAATCCGCACGACATCCTGGACGTACTCGGCCCGAACGAGTTGCAGAAGTACCTTGTCAATGAAGTGCAGGACGTGTATCGATTGCAGGGCGTGACGATCAACGACAAGCATATCGAGATTATTGTGCGCCAGATGCTGCGAAAGGTTCGTATCGAGGATCCTGGCGACACGGAATTCTTGCTGGGCAGTCAGGTGAGTAAGATGTTGTTTGATGAAGAGAATGAGCGTGTAGTGGCCAAGGAAGGCCAGCCGGCACTTGGGAAGCCAGTTTTACTAGGTATTACTAAGGCGGCATTGACTACGGATAGTTTCATCTCTGCGGCCTCGTTCCAGGAAACGACGCGCGTCTTGACGGAAGCCGCCATCAATGGGCGTAAGGACCCGCTGCGGGGACTGAAGGAGAACGTCATCGTTGGCCGGTTAATTCCGGCAGGAACGGGCTTCAGCGAATATCGCGACACGTTTGTTGTGAGTCCGAAGCCGGAGCCTGTGATTGCGGTTGAAGGGGATGCTGCTGCGCTTACGTATGAGGGTGCGGCTGCGGGGTCAGAAGGATCAACACGTCCATAACGCCTGTAGTCGTGGGTGTGACTTGACAGTGAGCTAGCGGATCATTATACTCGGCCGGCTCTAGACGTGAAGGTTTGGGCAGATCAGTCAAACTGTGTTGAAGATGAGAGTGACGTACTAATGCCAACAATTAATCAATTAGTCAGAAAAGGTCGCAAGCTGGCGCACGCAAAGACAAAAAGCCCTGCGCTCAAGTCTTGTCCTCAGAAGCGCGGCGTCTGTCTGCGTGTCTATACCTCGACGCCGAAGAAACCTAACTCCGCGTTGCGTAAGGTGGCACGTGTTCGGCTGACGAACGGGATGGAGGTCACGACGTACATCCCCGGTGTGGGCCACAACCTCCAGGAGCACTCCATTGTGCTCGTGCGTGGCGGGCGCGTGAAGGACTTGCCGGGTGTACGCTATCACATCGTTAGAGGTGCGCTTGACGCAGTCGGTGTGGCGGATCGAAAGCAGAGCCGGTCTAAGTATGGGGCGAAGCGTCCTAAGTAAAAAGATTTTCTTTGTTTGGTAACGAGAGAGTGAATGACACATGCCAAGAACTAGATTTTTAGATCAGCGCGTGACGCTCCCCGATGTGCGGTATCGCGACAAGCTTGTTGGGAAGTTTTTGAACATTTTGATGTCTGGCGGGAAGAAGAGCACGGCGGAGCGTATTTGCTACGGCGCCTTTGACGTTATTCAGGAGAAGACCGGTAACGATCCGCTGAAGGTATTCCGGACAGCGATTGATAATGTGAAGCCGGTCGTCGAGGTGAAGTCGCGCCGGGTCGGTGGTGCCTCGTATCAGGTGCCGGTGGAAATTCGTCCGGCTCGCCGGATGTCACTCGCGCTCCGCTGGCTGGCTGAGTATTCGCGTACGCGCGGTGGGAAAAGTATGCGCGAGAAGCTTGCGGCAGAGCTGATGGACGCATCGAATAATACCGGAGCTGCGGTGAAGAAACGGGAAGACGTACATCGGATGGCGGAGGCTAATAAGGCATTCGCGCACTATCGCTGGTAGCGTTGTTCTGTGCCGCAGCTGGGCCGTGCTGCGATTTGTGTGGGTGGTGTTGGTCGATCGCAGCGCTTTGTTGGCTCAGTTTGCGGCATATGTATTTTTAAAGGAAGTCCGTGGGACGTCAATCACCATTAGAAAAAACTCGAAACATCGGCATCATGGCCCATATTGATGCCGGCAAGACGACGACGACTGAGCGTATTCTCTATTACACTGGGATTTCGCATAAGATCGGCGAAGTGCATGAAGGCGCCGCGACGATGGATTGGATGGAGCAGGAGCGGGAACGCGGCATTACGATTACGGCGGCGGCAACGACCTGTTTCTGGCGGGATCATCGGATCAATATTATTGATACTCCCGGGCACGTCGATTTTACCATTGAAGTCGAGCGGTCACTTCGGGTTCTTGACGGGGCTGTCGCGGTATTCGATTCTGTGCAGGGCGTCGAGCCTCAGTCGGAAACGGTCTGGCGGCAGGCGGATAAGTATAGTGTGCCGCGAATTGCGTTCATGAATAAAATGGATCGCGTCGGCGCTGATTTCTACACCAGCGTCCAGACGATGATCGACCGCTTGGGCGCGAACCCGATTCCGATTCAGATTCCTATCGGCAAAGAGTCCGAGTATCGCGGGTCGATCGATCTTGTGACGATGAAGGCGTATGTGTACGACGACGAGACGCTTGGTGCGAAATATAAGATCGATGAGATTCCCGCCGACCTGCTCGGTCGCGCCACTGAATACCGTGCAAAGATGGTCGATGCAATTGCTGAGTTTGATGAGCAGACCATGGACAAGTATCTGAATGGTCAGCCGTTAACTGAAGAAGAGATTCGCCGGGCCATTCGCGCTGGCGTGTTGTCGATGAAGATGACGCCGGTGCTTTGTGGCACGGCGTTCAAGAATAAAGGTGTACAGCAGTTGCTGGACGGAGTTGTGGATTTTCTTCCGTCGCCCCTTGATGTCGAGTCTGTGACGGGAATCGATCCGAACACCGATAAGGAAATCAAGCGGCTCCCCTCTGATGCTGAGCCGTTTGCCGCCTTGGCCTTTAAGATCATGACGGATCCCTTCGCAGGCCAGCTCACGTTCCTTCGTGTCTATTCCGGTACTTTGAAGACGGGAACGTCCGTCGCGAATGTGACGAAGGGGACGCGGGATCGCGTCGGGCGCTTGCTGAAGATGCATGCCAACAAGCGGGAAGACATTGATGTAGCTTATGCCGGTGACATTGTCGCGGCCGTCGGGCTGAAGGGTGCGACGACCGGGGATACCTTGGCTGATGAGAAACAGCCGGTCCTGCTCGAGGTGATGAAGTTTCCTGAACCGGTCATTGCCATGGCGATCGAGCCGAAGACCAAGCAGGACCAAGAGAAGATGGGCTTTGCGCTCCAGAAGTTAGCGCAGGAAGATCCCTCCTTCCGAGTGAAAACGGACGAAGAGACGGCGCAGACCATCATTGCTGGTATGGGTGAGCTACACCTCGAAATCATCGTTGACCGCATGCTGCGCGAGTTTAAAGTTGAGGCCAATGTCGGAAAGCCTGAAGTGGCCTTCCGGGAGACGATTCGCAGAAAAGCCGAGGCTGAGGCGAAGTATGTCAAGCAGACTGGCGGCCGCGGCCAGTATGGCCATGTCGTCTTGACGGTCGAGCCGGCTGAGTCTGGCAAGGGCTTAGAGTTTATCAATAAGACCGTCGGTGGATCGATCCCCAGAGAGTTTATCCCGGCAATCGAAAAAGGTGTAAAGGAGCGGCTTGATTCAGGCGTGATCGCGGGGTACCCGCTTCGCGATGTCAAGGTGATGGTGATCGATGGCTCGTTCCATGACGTGGACTCTAATGAAATGGCCTTTAAGATCGCTGGCTCGATGGCGTTCATCGATGCCTGTAAGCGCGCCGATCCGGTGTTGCTTGAGCCGATCATGAAGGTGGAAGTGGTGGTGCCTCAGGACTTCATGGGCGACGTGATCGGAAACCTGAATGGCCGCCGTGGCAAGATCCAGGGCATGAAGGCGCGGGCAGCTGCGCAGGTTATTGACGCCTCGGTGCCACTCAGCGAAATGTTTGGGTATGCGACGGACCTCCGGTCGCGCACGCAGGGACGCGCAACGTATAGTATGGAATTCGACAGGTATGATCCAGTGCCTCGGCAGATTTCCGAGGCGATCATTGCGAAGTATCGGGGCGAGTAGTCTGGTTGATTCTTGAGTGAGGACGGGAAGGAGCGGTTATGGCGAAGGCGAAATATGAGCGGCGGAAGCCGCATGTGAATATCGGGACAATCGGGCACGTGGACCATGGCAAGACGACGTTGACGGCGGCGTTGACTAAGGTCAGCGCAGACAAGGGCATGGCCAAGTTCATTAGCTACGATGAAGTGGCCAAGGCCAGCGAGAGCCAGGGCCGTCGCGATGCCACCAAGATTATGACGATTGCGATCAGTCACGTGGAGTACGAGACGGCCAACCGGCACTATGCCCACGTGGACTGTCCGGGCCACGCCGACTATGTCAAGAACATGATCACCGGCGCCGCGCAGATGGACGGCGCCATCCTGGTGGTGAGTGCGGCCGACGGCCCGATGCCCCAGACGCGGGAGCACATTCTGTTGGCGCGCCAGGTCGGAGTGCCCTATATCGTCGTATTCTTAAACAAGGCGGACAAAATCGATGACAAGGAGCTCTTGGAGCTCGTCGAGCTCGAAGTGCGTGAGCTGCTGACTAAGTACGGCTTTCCAGGCGAGAAGACCCCCATCATTCATGGCTCGGCCTTGAAGGCGATGGAAGGGGATCAGGGCCCGCTGGGCGTGCCGTCGATCCTAGCGTTGCTAGAAGCGGTCGATACCTACATTCCGACGCCAGAGCGGCCGATCGATAAGCCGTTCCTGATGCCGATCGAAGACGTGTTTACGATCAGCGGGCGTGGAACCGTGGTGACGGGCCGTGTCGAGCGGGGTATCGTGAAGGTGGGCGATGAAATCGAAGTCGTCGGGTTGCGGCCGAATCAAGCCACGATCGTGACGGGCGTGGAAATGTTCCGCAAGGTGCTGGACGAAGGGCAGGCGGGCGACAACGTGGGCGTCTTGCTGCGCGGTACGAAGAAGGAAGATGTGGAGCGCGGGATGGTGCTATCGAAGCCGAAGAGCATCACGCCCCATACGAAGTTCAAAGCGGAAATCTATGTACTGGCCAAGGAAGAGGGCGGACGGCACACGCCGTTCTTTAACGGCTATCGGCCGCAGTTCTACTTCCGGACGACTGATGTCACGGGCGTGATGTCGTTGAATCCGGGCGTGGAGATGGTCATGCCGGGGGATAATGTGAGTGTGACGGGTGAGCTGATCAGCCCGATCGCGATGGATCAAGGGTTGCGGTTCGCGGTGCGTGAGGGTGGCAAGACCGTGGGCTCCGGCGTGGTCACCGAAATTCTGGCGTA
>CAMBDY010000030.1 GCA_945865525.1 Nitrospira lenta
CCCAGCTCTCCGTAAATCATGGCACCACCGAGCGCAAAGAGCGCTCCAACGAACCACACGAAGAGAATCAGTGTTGGATCGCCCAGATCCCGCGCCATGAAACCCGTCATGGTGAAGATGCCTCCACCGATGATGTTGCTCACGAGCACACAGGAGGCGGTGAACCAGCCGATTTTTTGTATGGAAAATTTTTGTTCCGGTTCGTCTGTCATGGTGCGCTTATGGCATCGTGCTCCGTCCTTCCCGATCATACTGAGCGATGTCTAGGAATCGAGCCCAATGGCTTCGTGGGGCCCCGGCCCCCCCCACCTTGCCCTTCCTCTCGAAGCCCCTTTAGAATACGGTATCATATTGATCGGCCCGCAATAGTAATTTTCCTATCTGGAGGTGGTGTCATGAGCCTTGCTGACAATGCATGTATTCCCTGCCGCGGCGGTGTGCCACCACTCGAGGTTGATCGCGCGCAGACTCTGTTGAAGGAATTAGGGCAAGGATGGTCGCTGAACCAGGCGGGCCATCTTGAGCGTTCATATACGTTCAAGGATTTTTCCGAGGCACTGGCCTACGTAAATACGATTGGCGCTGTGGCAGAATCGGAAGGCCATCATCCGGATCTCTATTTGGCCTGGGGGCAGTGTAGGGTCGAAATCTGGACACATAAGATCAAGGGCCTGACAGAAAGCGACTTTTACTTGGCAGCTAAAGCCGACCGGGCGTTTGAGGTATTTAAGCGGTGAGCCGTGAACGATGAGTGCAGAATGATTATCCAAAGATCGTTCTCGCTCTTTATTGCTCAGTATTCTGAGGAAATCGTTTTCTCGTAGGCGTGTATATGCAAGATGATAGACCGGCAGTGGCGCTCGTCAATATGCCGTTCAGCTATTCGAAGTATCCCTCGATTCAGTTGGGCACACTTTCGGCCCTGCTGAAGGCGCAGGGAATCCCCGTCGATTGCCACCATCTGAACGTGCGCTTTGCCCACAAGATTGGCGTGCCCCTTTACGAAATGATCTGCGAGAAGCGGGCGCTGTTCGGCGAATGGATTTTCTCCTACCTCTTGTTTCGCGACAATCCTAAGCGTGCGGAGTATCCCCGTCTATTTAAGCCGGTCTTTGAGCAAGTGGCGAAGGCCAGCGGTCAGTCGGTTTCATTCTTCGAGGACATGGCGACGAAGACTGCGCCGCAGTTTTTGACCGAATCTCTGACCTCGATCGATTGGGGCCAGTATAAAATCGTCGGGTTCACGTCTACTTTCGACCAAAACGTGGCGAGCCTGACGATGGCGAAACTCATCAAGGATCTGTATCCAGAAGTAATGATCGTGTTCGGCGGGGCGAATTACGATGGCGAGATGGGGCTCGAATATTTCCGGGCCTTCCCTTTCATCGATCATGTGGTGGTGGGAGAAGGCGAAGAAGTCTTTCCGAAATTGGTTCGCTCTCTTCTTGCGGGAAAGTCTGAGCCTGTGCCTAACGGCGTGGCCTATCGAGAGGGGGCGATACCCGCCTTCACCCCGAATCATGCGCTTTTCTCAGACTTTGCGCAGACCGGTCCGCCGGATTATGACGATTATTATCAGCTATTGGCCGAACTGGGTGAGGCGGCGCAGGGACTTGATCGGATCCTCCTCTACGAAGGTTCGCGGGGCTGCTGGTGGGGAGAAAAACATCATTGTACGTTTTGCGGCTTAAATGCCCAGAGCATGAAGTTTCGGGCCAAGTCATCTGAGCAAGTGGCCCGTGAGATGGCCTACCTGTCCAGCCGGTACGATACGGCGCGCTTTCGCCTTGTGGATAATATTATTGACATGAAATATGTGGAGAACCTCTTCGGCCGATTTGCGGCCGACCATTGCGATCTCGACTTGTTCATCGAAACCAAGAGCAACTTACAGAAGAGCCAGATCCGCACGCTCGCGGGTGGGGGCGTGAAGTGCATGCAGCCAGGGTTGGAGAGTTTGAGTACCAATCAGCTACAGGCGATGGACAAGGGTGTCACCCCGATGCAGAATATTCTCTGCCTCAAGTGGAGCTTCTACTACCATGTCACGGTGTCCTGGAATATCCTGCTCGGATTTCCCGGTGAAACAAATGAGGACTACCGCCGACAGATTGACCTACTTCCGTCGTTATTCCATCTCCAGCCGCCCGAGTCGACCGGGAAGTTCTGGTTGGAGCGGTTCAGCCCCTATCATACCAAGCCCCATGAATATGGCGTTCGCATTACCGGCCCTGGCACCGCGTACGAATATGTCTATGATGCGCGGCAGGTGGATCTAAAAAAAATCGCCTATGATTTCGAATATGAGCTGGATAATTGGAACGTGGATCAAGAGGTCTATCAGGAATTAGTTGACTTGGTGCAGGAATGGCAGAGATTGGCGGGATCAAGCGATCGGCCGTTTCTCTACTACTCGAAGGCGATCACCTATGTCACGGTCTATGATGGCCGGAATCCCAAAGCGCCGAGCAGGACGCGCTATGATTGGCCTGCGGCAGAGATTATTGAGATTTGTAGCGAGGCAGCCAAGAGCACGGATCAGATACGCGCTCTGTTAGCCCATCGACCGGCTAAGAGCGTAAGCAGCGATGAAGAAATCAATCGGGCGCTCATTGCTTTGACGGCCGCACGAATTCTCTACGAAGAGCGCGGCAAGTATTTTACTTTGGCTATTCCCGAAAACACCTACCTATAGTAGGGTCTTGAAAAAACCCACCCACTTCGTTCTTGGGTTGCGGAGGGCCTCAACCTAAGTATGAGTACGCCGCGACTCTTCGCTTACCGCAGCTTTGGGCGCGGGTCTTTTGAACCGCCCGCTGGCCAAGGCTATTACATCGACAATTTATCTACGACGTTCCGCATCTGAACGCCATGCGCGAGTGAGGCGCCGCCTCGGATGGCGCAGGCAACATGGGCGGCTTCTGTCATTTCCTCAATATTCGACCCCTTCTCAAGAGAGGCTTGGGTGTAGGCATCAATGCAGTACGGGCATTGGACTGCATGGGCGACGGCGAGGGCGATGAGGGATTTTTCTCGCTCTGTTAGCGCCCCCTTGGCAAAGACGGCGTTGTAGTAGGCCATGAATTTATCCCAGAGATCTTTGTTGCCCTTGCTGAGCTCTGCGAACTTGCCCAGATCGTGGGGATGATAGTAGCTCTCCATAGACAGCTCCTTACTTTCGCTTTTATCTCTATGCGTTGCCAGGCGGGTCCGAGTCGGCTTGCGTGAGGGCCTGAGAAAATTTGGTGCCGACGATCGCGGTCACCTTGGCCATGAGGTCTGTGACTTCTTGCCATTCTTGCGGGCGGAGATCTTGTTTCAGTTGGGGATGAATTGCCCATTGGGCATCAACTTGTGTGCCCTTCCGGCTTACGAGGACTCGCAGCAGTTCTACCTCCCTATTGTCTGATTCGGCCCCTGCGGTGGTGGGGGGATTCTCATTTGATTGTCCCGAGGGGGGCGTTGAACGTGCCATATCGCGAGTCTCCTTTATCTTAGGGGGAAATTATACCGCATCCTCACGCTGTCCGTATATTTGCCAGGAGGCTCTTGTGGCTGGTCGAGACGGTTGGGTACTCGGTCGGTTCAGGGCAGCAAACACAGCTCCGGCCTAGCGGGCCGCGTCCATGGCAACCGCGAGCACGGTCTCCATGGGGATCTCCTGATCGTAGGGTTGGGGCATGCGAGGCCATCATAGCACGAGGTCGTATTTCCTCTTATTGTGTGAAAATGTTTTCATGCTCAGCCAAGAAGAGCCTTTGGCGTGGGCTATCGCCAAAATCGAACAGACGTTCTTTTCACTTTTGAGGTCAAGATTAGAGCATCATATATAAGCATCGATATGCATTTATGTTTTAATTTTATGCAAGCAACAATTATGACTTTGCCTATTGACTTGCTTTGCAAGTAATGCTATAAAGCAAGCATGCTTCACTTGGGGGCAATTCCGTGGAAGAACTTACTGACATATTGGTCGGTCTTGAGCAGCGCATCAGCGCTTATAAGAATCGGCTGCAAGAGCTCGAGAAAAAGCGGCGTCGCTTGGACGACGAAATCGCTACGATCAAAAAATATTTGGAGTTGGCAGAAACGCTCTATCGCGTCGAAGCCGATAAAGCCAAGCTCGCCAGTCTTTCCAGTCAATTCTATTCCGATGAAAAAGGTGCTCGCCAGCGACCGAATACGGATGTCACCGACCAGTCGAGGGAAATCCTCATGGGTCGGAGCAAGTATTCAGGGAAAAGCGTGTCGGAAGCCGCATACGAAATGCTCCGCCAGGCTAATCGCCCGATGCACGCAAAAGAGCTTGTGCAGCGATTGGTCGAGGGGGGCCTCCAGATCAAAGGGAAGACGCCGCTGACATCAGTAGCCACCTCTTTGAAGCGAGATAAGCGGTTCAAGAAAGTGGGTCCGAATACGTTCGAGGCCTTAGACGACGCTCTGATTCACGCAGTGTAGTGTGTCTGAGTCCAGCATAACCTCAAAAGACTTGAAGGGGGGTGAGAGTCTTGGCGAAGAAAGCAGCAAAGAAGAAAGCAGCGAAGAAAAAGAAGAAGTAGTCCCCGCCTGAATTCTAGCGTCGGGAGCAAGGTCACTTGCTCCCGACGTTAAATCATATCTCACGGTTACCCGCACGCTATAAGCATCTCGCCTCTCAGGCAAGATCCTCGGTAGATTCCAATATCAGCGGTTATATTACGAGGCTTGGAGAGCCACCATCGATACGGATCGAGGTGCAGTCATGGCTGAGCAGGGCTCAGAGGTGGCAACGGGTTCGCTGGCGTTGAGTACTACCCAGCTATCGGGGCGGTTGAGAATCTGTTGCGCGAGGCGCGTATGGATCGCATGGCCGGAACGCTCCGCGATGATGTGTCCGATAAAGGGCAGGCCGAGCAGCGAAAAGTCTCCGATCAGATCCAGAATCTTGTGACGGACGAATTCATTAGAGAAGCGAAGGCCTGACTCGTTGAGAATTCCGTCTTGAGAAAGGACGATGGTGTTGTCTAGGTTGCCGCCTTGGCCGAGCCCGCGTGCCCACAGCGCTTCCACTTCCTGCAGGAAGCCGAAGGTTCTGGCCTCTGCAATTTCACGCTCAAACGCTTGAGCCGAGTGTTCGTAGGTGTAGGTCTGAGTCTGGATCAACGGGTGATCGTAACTAATCGAATAGGTAATTTTCGTTGTCGCCGAAGGCTCAATGCGGACGCGACGGTTTCCATCGACGACTTCAAGAGGTCGAGTAATTTTCAGATAGGGCTGTCGGCGGTTTTGTGCAAGAATGCCTGCTGATTGAATCAACTGAACGAAATGCGCCGAGCTGCCGTCCATGGCGGGGGCTTCATCGGCATTAACGTCCACATAGACGTTGTCGATACCGAGTCCCGCCAAGGCCGCGAGGATATGCTCAATGGTCTTAACTTGAAATCCATTGCCACTGATGGCGGTGCAGAGTTCAGTCGCCACAAGGTGCTCAATAGAGGCCGCGAGGAAGGCCCCCTTGGCACTGTTTGTGTTGACGAAGACTATGCCGGTATTGACCGGGGCAGGCCTGAGCGTGAGGGTAACCGGCTTTCCAGAATGGAGCCCAGTTCCCGTACAACTCACCGGATTTGCCAACGTTTGCTGAAGCCGCACAGAATCACCTCAATAGTTTACACAGTACTAATAAGCAATTCATGTGCCAAAACATATTAGATTAAAAAATAAGCATAACACATTGATTATAAGCAATCATTTGTCTTGACCAGCGTGACAACCAAGCGTTGCAAAATACACACATATGTGTTTTTCAGGCTGATAGCAACTCGCTACTTATGGTGCGTTATCACGATAGTGATAGACAGTCGGGTTGAGCCATCGATTTACGGCGTAGGCAACCGCGGGGGGTGGCTGGAAGAGACGGCGCGTTGGTGGTCCGGGAAAAGCTCTGTGCCGCTTGTCCCACCGGAACGTTCCAAGGCGCCGTACCCAACTACGGTTTGGGATCCAGCTCGATGAGTCCTTTCCTGATAGCCAGAATAGCGGCCTGCGTGCGATCGTAGACTTGGAGCTTATGAAAGATGTTCCGTACATGGTTCTTGACGGTCTTTTCGCTCAGATCCAAGTTATTGGCAATTTCTTTGTTTGTTTTGCCGTCCGCGACTAAGCGGAGAACGGTGATCTCCCGCTCCGTTAGATCGTGTTCAACCCACCCCGGCTTTTTCCCCTTCTTCTGAGACATCAAGGAGAACTCTGCCAGGATCTTGCTCGCCACAGAGGGATGGATCAGCGACTCGCCCTTATAGATTGCTCGAATGGCCGCCACAATCTGTGAGGATTCTGAATCCTTTAAGAGATAGCCCGTAGCACCGGCCCGGACCAAATCAAAAATATATTGCTGTTCGTCATACATGGTCAGAGCAACAATTCCGATGTGAGGGAACTCGCGCTTGATTTGTCTGGTCGCTTCGACCCCGCCCATTCGGGGCATGCTCACATCCATCAGCACCACATCAGGGACCAGCGTCTTCACTTTTTCGACCGCTTCCATGCCGTCCTGAGCTTCCCCTACGATGAGGATGTCGTCTTTCGCTTTGAGGATCGCCGCGAGTCCTTCGCGGACCACCCGATGATCGTCTGCGATGAGCACCTTAATCTTCTCCATTGAGTATCATCTCCTTTTTTACGAGCGGGACGTCAACGACGATAGTCGTGCCATGCCCTTTTTTCGATTCGATCTTACCTTCACCGCCGACGAGCCGAGCCCGTTCGAGAATGCCGCGAATCCCAAAGTGGTCCCATTTGTCCGGATCGCGCAAGACGGTGTCCATGTGGAACCCCACGCCGTTGTCCTCGATGGTGACCCGGAGGCGTTCCGGGTCGATATCCAGGCCCACGGTGACTCGAGTCGCCCTCGCGTGCCGCTCTACGTTGCTGAGGGCTTCTTGCACAATGCGAAACAGAAAGATCTTGGTGCGGGGGAACAGAATCTGCTCGTTGCCGGACACACGGAACTGCGTTTTGATGTGATATTGCGTCTCGTAGGAGGTGAGATAGTTGGTGAGGGCCGGGAGTAACTCCATCTTGTCATAGTGGAGAGGACGGAGATTGAAAATGACTTGCCGCGCTTCCTGGATGGCCAGTTTGAGTTGGGCTTTGCTTTCGCGCAAAGTGGCGAGGCTGGCTTTCGGGTTTTTCCGAATGAGTTGCTGGCTCAGATCTAACTTGAAATTCACACCGGCCAAGCTTTGTACGAGGCCGTCGTGCATTTCGCAGGCGATGCGGGTCCGTTCTTCCGTGACCGCCACACTGGTTTCCTTGACATAGAGTCGATAAAGAGATTGGTATTTGTTCAGAGTTTTTTCGATCTCCGCCGTCGCGCGGATGCGGGCCTCAATGAGTTCCCACATGAATTTGGCGCTGGCCCCACCGATGACCGTGACGCCCATACGGTGGAAGTCTTGGAGCAGTTGCCAGACCTTGGTATCGCCAGATACGTCGATGATGAGATCGACGCGCTCGAGATCCAGAAGCTTCCGGTAGTCGCGGGTCACGGGGATACCGAGCCGCTTGGCCAAGGTGATACCAGAAGCATTTTTTTGGACTTCAGCCACTCCCACGATTTGCACGAGTGGGTCCGATGCAAAGATTTCCATTAGCGCGGTACCGCCTCGACCTGCCCCGATGATCGCCACATGCGTGCGGCTGGGCGTGTGAGCTTTACGGGATCGTCTGGAAGACTTGGTCTTGGCTGTTGGCATCGCGGCGCCTACTGGCTAAAAGATTGTACCGTCCCGCTGACAGACTGCGCATGGGAGGAGCGAGGGAAGACGAGGGGAGGGCTAGCTTCTACAGAACTCATCGGTCTCGGCGTTGCTGCGTCAACGTTCTCAGCTCATCCATGAACTGGTCAATGTCTTTGAATTCGCGGTAGACCGACGCAAAGCGCACGTAGGCGACCTGATCGAGCTGATGCAGCTCTTTCATCAGCTCTTCGCCCACGATCCGGCTTTCGATTTCCGTTTCGCCCATTTCCTGAATGCGCTTCTCGATATGATCCGTTACGGTTTCGATGGTGGCGGTGCTGATGGGGCGTTTTTCGCAGGCTTTTTTCAGACCAGCGAGAATTTTGGAGCGGTCGAAGGATTCACGGCGGCCATCCTTTTTCACCACCATGAGGACAATGCCCTCGACACGTTCGTAGGTGGTGTAGCGACGTTTGCAGCCGAGACATTCGCGGCGACGGCGAATGAGCTCGCCCTCCTTCGCCATACGCGAGTCGACGACCTTGTCTTCGAGTTCATCGCAGAACGGACATTTCACAGGCGGTGACCCTGTCCCATCTGACGCGGGTTAGTAGGTATGAAACATTGGGAAGCGGTTGCAAAGAGCTTTGGCTTGTGCGCGGACCTTTTCAAGCATCGCCGGATCTTCCCGATGCCGGAGCGTCTGGTCGAGCAAGTCCACGATCTCTTTCATTTCGGCTTCGCGCATGCCACGGGTTGAAACGCTGGGCGTGCCCAGCCTGATGCCGCTGGCCACGGCCGGCGGTTTCTCGTCGAAGGGCACGGCATTTTTATTGACGATAATGCCTGCGGCATCCAAGGCTGCGTCCGCTTCTTTGCCTGTGATGCCTTTGTTTGTCAGGTTCACTAGCATGAGATGCGTGTCCGTACCGCCTGATACAATCTTGTAGCCACGGTCGAGGAGGCCCTGGGCCAGCGCCTTCGCATTGGCAATGACCTGTTGTTGGTACCGCAGGAAAGACGGTGAGAGGGCTTCCTTAAAGGCTACTGCCTTGGCCGCGATCACGTGCATCAAGGGGCCGCCTTGCATGCCCGGGAAGATGAACTTGTTGACGGCTTTGGCATGCTCTGCTTTGCACATGACGACGCCACCGCGCGGACCGCGCAGAGTTTTATGCGTGGTCGTGGTGACAAAGTCGGCATAGGGAACAGGATTGGGATGGAGGCCTGCAGCCACTAGGCCGGAGATATGGGCGATATCAACCATGAGATAGGCGCCGACTGATTTGGCGATCTGCTGGAACCGCGGGAAGTCCAGGGTGCGGGCATAGGCGCTAGCGCCCGCGATGAGCATACGGGGTCGGCACTCTTCCGCCAGTTTTTGCACGGCGTCATAGTCGATGGTTTCGGTCTCGCGGTCCACGCCGTACGAGAAGGCGCGAAACAGGATCCCTGAAAAGTTAACCTTGCTGCCGTGCGTGAGATGGCCCCCTTGAGCGAGGTCCATGCCTAAGATGGTATCGCCGGGCTTGAGCACGGAGAAGTAGGCTGCCATATTGGCTTGCGAGCCCGAGTGTGGCTGCACATTGACATGCTCGGCGCCAAAAATTTCCTTACACCTCTGGATGGCCAGATCCTCGACGGTGTCCACATGCTGACAGCCGCCGTAGTACCGCTTCCCAGGGTACCCCTCCGCGTACTTATTGGTCATGAGAGAGCCTTGCGCGGCTAGAACGGCGGGACTGGCGAAGTTCTCCGAGGCGATCAGTAGCAGCTTGTCCCGCTGCCGCTCTTCCTCTGCGGCGATTGCGGTATAGACATCTAGGTCTGTGGCTTTGAGTGCATCTAAAGAACCGACCGCGTCTTTCATCACAGCTCGTTCCCTCTTAGTCCTTGGTGGGGCCCGCTTCGGCTTCGTGCTTCTTCACGACATGGATTGCCACGGTTGCCGTCACGTCTCGGGGCAGCTTGATTGGGACGGTGACAGTGCCGAGTTCTTTGATCGGCTGGTCTAGCTGGATCTTCCGCCGATCAACCGTAAAGCCTTTTTCCGCGAGTGCCTCCGCAATGTCCTTGACCGTGACGGACCCGAACATCTTGTCGTCTTTGCCGACTTGGGCCTGGATGGTGATGGATACGGCTGAGATACTCTTGGCGTGGGTTTCGATCTCTGACTTTTCCTTCTTTGCCCGTTCGCCGGCGACGCGCTTGATATGCTCAAACGCCTTGATGCTGCGACTGTCGGCGAGAACAGCTTTTTTGCGCGGAAGTAGGAAATTGCGTGCATAGCCGTTTTTGACATCGATGAGATCGCCGAGATGGCCGACCCCTTCCATCGTCTCTTGTAGAATAACTTTCATGCCCATAACTCCTTTTATTGGAAAGAAAGTGAGCATACTGGGGGGGGAGTAAAAAAGTCAATTCGTGAAGGCGGGGCCTTCACTTTGAGCGATAACGACGGGTTCCTGAAGCGCGTGTACTCGGCGGAGTCAGCTGTGAGTGCTAGTGCGCCGCCTCTGCCGGTTTGTCCTACTCGTGTCGGTCATTGCGTTGACAGGTCGAGGACCCCAATGGTACCGTCGCCGCCCATGCTGAACCTCAGATGTGTGTGCGTGTGCTGGGCGGTCGCTCTTAGCTATGGTTTGCTGACGGCGCCGCTGATCTTTGCCGCTTCGCCAGCTGAGCCCCTCAATATCGTGGTGACGATTCCTGTTTTAAAGGACTTGACCGAACAGGTCGGTGGCCCGTATGTCCATGTCACGTCCCTGCTGAGCGGGTATGAAAACGAACATACCTATTCGCCTAAACCGAGTGATTTGGTGGCGGTTCGGAAAGCCCGGCTGTTGTTCAAGGTCGGGATTGGCCTTGAAGTCTGGGCCGTTTCGCTGGTCAAGAATGCGGGGAATCTATCGCTTCTCGTTGTGACGACCTCCAAAGGCGTTGCGCTGCTCCAGGACGTAGCGCATGACGATGCGGCGCATGGCGGTGAAGAGGGAGAACGAGGCAACCCGCACATCTGGATGGACCCCGAGAATGCCATGGTGATGCTGCAGCATATCACCGACGCGCTCATTGCGGTTGATCCGGCCCATGCGACGGAGTATCGGGCCAATCAGGCTGCGTATCTACGGAAGCTGGCCCAGCTGCGAGGGGAGCTGACTGAGCGGGTTGCCCGCCTGGCCGACCGGCGCTTTATTGCGCATCATCCGGCCTGGCCGTACCTCGCGAGACGATTTGGCTTGCAGATCATCGGGACGATCCAGCCCCAATCAGGCGGTGAGCCATCAGCCCTTCAGCTGCACGGCTTGATCGCCGCTATCAAGAAAGATCGGATTAAGGTCGTGGTGTCTGAAGTGCAGTTGAGTCAAAGGTTTCCCGGGCTCTTGGCGAAAGAGACCGGCGTTCAAGTCGTGGTACTTACCACGCTTCCAGGAGGTCTTCCGCATACGGAGACCTACCTCGACATGCTTCGCTATAATGTGCTCCAATTGGCCCACGCGCTGGAAGGACCCTAGTCGACGTCGCAACATCCCCCCTCATCTAGCCGCAGCGTAACGTATTAGGAGACGTAAAGACTCTCGCACAGGACGATCTCCAGGTCTTTCACCATGTCGACTCCTATCATACATTTCGATCATGCAACCTTTGGGTTTCCTGGTGTTATTGCGCTAGAGGATATTTCCCTCGAGGTGCAATCTGGCGAGTTCGTGGGGGTGATCGGGCCCAACGGGTCTGGAAAGACAACCCTTTGCCGCGCCGTTCTCGGCTTGATAACCCCACTCAAGGGCCACCTGAGAATTTTCGATTGCGCCTGCGACGAACTGCACTGCCATCACCGGGCCAAGATCGGCTACCTCCCTCAAAAGGGTGTCGTCGATCGTAACTTTCCTGTCACAGTTTTGGAAACTGTCACGATGGGGCGCTATGGTGCCCTTGGCCTGTTCACGCGGCCATCGGGGAAGGATCGCACGATCGCGCTGGAAGCGTTAGCGCATGTGGAGATGGAGGAGCATCGAGATAGCGCGCTTGGTCACCTCTCTGGAGGTCAACAGCAGCGGGTCTTTATCGCGCGCGCCTTGGCTCAGCAGCCCAAGGTCTTATTGCTCGACGAACCCACGACGGGGCTGGATATGACTACGCAGCACAATGTCGTGGAATTGGTGCGGTCTCTCCATAAAGAGTTAGGCCTCACCGTCCTGCTCATCACGCATGACATCAATATGATCCGCTCGCATGTGGACCGGCTCGCACTTCTCAAGACCCGTCTTTACGCCGTTGGGCCTCCTGCTGATGTTTTGAAGCCGGAGATCCTTAGCCAGGTTTACGGAAAAAATCTGGTGACCACCGAGCGGGACAACATTATCGTTCAAGATTACCATCACCATCATCACTGACCATGCTAGACCTCCTCACCTACGACTTTATTCAACGATCTCTCCTGGCGGCCGCGCTTGTCGGCGCCCTCTGCTCGACGATCGGGGTGTTCGTCGTACTGCGCGGGCTGGCTTTTATGGGAGCCGGCACGGCCCATGCAGCTTTTGCGGGAGTAGCGCTGGGGTATCTGATGAATTGGCCACCTCTGCTCATGGCCATTTTCTTCGGTCTCGCCACGGTCTGGATCACGGGATGGGTTGAAGAAAAAGGCCGGATGAAGCTGGATGTCTCCATCGGTATTCTCTATACCGCAACCATGGCCTTGGCGATTCTCTTTATCAGTCTGATGAAGACCTATAACGCCGAGGTTTACGGCTATCTTTTTGGAAATGTGCTGGCTGTGACTAACGAGGAGCTTCGCACGATTGCCGGATTGAGTATTGTCGTCATCGGGGCGATCGTTCTTTTTTCGAAGGAGCTTTATTTCATCGCCTTCGACCAGGAAATGGCCGAGGCGTCCGGAGTCCCGGCCCGGCGGATATTTTTTCTTTTGCTGACGCTGGTCGCCCTCACGGTGGTGCTTTCGCTGAAAACCGTCGGCGCAATCCTTGTCTTTGCGATGATCTTGATCCCTGCTTCCACCGCCTATCAGCTAACACATAGTCTTTTGACGCTGACCTGGTATTCGGTGCTCATTGGTATTACCTCCTCGGTCGGGGGTGTCCTGATCTCTTCCTATTGGGATATCCCCTCCGGTCCCGCCATTGTGTTGCTGGCCACGCTGTTA
The DNA here is from genome assembly GCA_945865525.1 of Nitrospira lenta. Lineage (GTDB taxonomy): Bacteria > Nitrospirota > Nitrospiria > Nitrospirales > Nitrospiraceae > Palsa-1315. Next base: position 12,883 of record CAMBDY010000030.1, read on the forward strand.
TTTTTTATAGCGGTGCTGTTGTCCCCCAAGAGGCAGCGTCGTGCCCTTGCCGGGAACTAAAGATTCCTCGGGACGGTTTGCGCGATAGATTCACGGGGAGACGCAAGGGCGCCTGAAAGAGCGAGTGCTATACCTCGCGGACCGATTTGGATCTGGCCCAGACCATCCCGGTCTGCTCCTTGGAACTGAAGCCGAGCTTTTCGTAAAAACTCGGCATGCGGGTGCAGAGCCAGAAGAGTTTGACTTTCTTGAGGCGGGGGTGGTTTAGGATCCGTTGGACGATATCGGCGCCAATACCCTTTCGCTGGTAGGCCTTGTCGACGATCACATCCCAGATGGTCGCTCGGTAGACATAGTCCGTTAAGACCCGTCCAAATCCGATTAGCACGTCACCGTCCCAGGCTGTTACGGCCACATCGGTGTGACGCAACATTTCCCGCGCGTCTTCAATGGTCCGCCCTTTGGCCCAAGGCGCTTGCTGGTAGAGACGGGCGAGCTTGGCAGGATCAAGGTCTTTTTTCTCGGCGAAGGTGATAGCG
>CAMBDY010000031.1 GCA_945865525.1 Nitrospira lenta
CTTACCCGCACGATCAATAGCTACGCGAACGCCAACGAACTGCTGAAGAAAGATACCGAATCGCTCACCGGCGACGATGTCCGCGAAGGACTCACCGCCGTGGTCAGCGTCAAGGTGCGGAATCCGCAGTTCGAGGGACAGACGAAGTCTAAGCTGGGCAACAGCGAGGTGAAGGGGATCGTCGAGGCGGCAGTCAATGACGCGCTCGGGAGTTATTTCGAAGAGAACCCGACGGTGGCGCGCAAAGTCATCGGCAAAGCGATTGATGCCGCGCGCGCCCGCGAAGCGGCGCGTAAGGCAAAGGAACTGATTCGGCGCAAGAGTGCATTGGACGGGGGCTCGTTGCCCGGTAAGCTGGCCGATTGTTCGGAGAAAGACCCGGCCTTGAGCGAGCTGTATATCGTCGAAGGCGACTCAGCCGGCGGCTCCGCCAAGCAGGGGCGCGACCGCAAGTTTCAGGCCATTTTGCCGCTCAAGGGCAAGATCCTCAACGTCGAGAAAGCGCGGTTCGACAAAATATTGTCGAGCGACGAGATCAGGACGTTGATCATGGCGCTCGGCACCGGCATCGGCCGCCCGCGCGACGACAGTGAAAAGCCCGATAAGGACTCGTTCGATATCGGCAAGGCTCGGTATCACAAGATTATCCTCATGACCGACGCCGACGTGGACGGGAGTCATATCCGAACCCTACTCCTTACGTTTTTCTTCCGGCAGATGCCGCAGCTGTTGGAGCAAGGCTACATCTACATTGCGCAACCGCCGCTTTTCAAAGTGAAGAAGGGCAAAACAGAACGGTATCTCAAAGATGAGCTGGCACTAAATGAGCACTTGGCTGATATCGCTGTCGAGGATGTGGAAGTATATATGGAGGGGACCCAGGGCTATGTCACGGGACGGCGACTCCTACCTATCCTCAAGAAGCTGATCGGTTTCGAGGCCCTGTTGGGTCGGCTGAACAAGAAACCACATGAGGCTAGCATGGTGCGGGCCTTTGTGGATGAGCCGGGGTTGGATCGCGAATTGCTCAAAAATCGTGCGAGTCTCACGAAGGTGGTGGCGAGCGTCAAGAAAACGCTTGCGGTGGTCTATCCGAAGCTCACGCCGACGCTGGAGATCGTTGAGGACGAAGAGCATCAATCCAACAAGGTCACCTGCCGGCTGCATGTCAACGGGGCGACCCATGGTTTTGACTTGACGCACGAGTTAGTTGGCTCCGCCGAATTCCGTGAATTGCAGAAGCTAGCCCCGTCGGCGATCGGGTTCGGCCGAGTTCCGTATAAGGTTAAGTCTGATGACCAAGAGCAGCTCGTCCCCGCGACGGCTGAATTAGTCAAGGCGATTCTCGACAAGGGCAAGCAGGGGCTCGCTATCCAGCGGTACAAAGGTCTGGGCGAGATGAACCCAGGTCAGCTCTGGGAAACGACGATGAACCCGGAAGCCCGGACTCTGCTGAAAGTGCAATTGGAAGACGTACCAGGCGTCGACGAGCTCGTTACGATTCTGATGGGCGATGAGGTCGAACCCCGGCGAAACTTCATTCAAACCCATGCGCTGGAAGTTAGAAATTTAGACGTATAGAAATTAGCTAGGGGCCAGCGGGAAATGGCGAGAAAGAGGAATCGGCTCGCTCGCCTTGCACCACATGCCTCTTGCCTTACAACGGAGTTGAGATGCCCCCTGATGAACGGTTAGGACATATTACCATCGAAGACGAGATGCACTCGTCGTACCTGAGTTACGCGATGAGTGTCATCGTGGGCCGGGCGCTTCCCGACGTGCGCGACGGCCTCAAGCCGGTCCATCGCCGGATCCTTCACGGCATGAACGAAATGGGCCTGGCATCGAACCGGGCTTACCGTAAGTCCGCCAAGATCGTCGGTGAGATCATGGGTAACTACCATCCTCATGGCGACAGCGCGATCTACGATACTCTCGTCCGGATGGCGCAGCCCTTTAATATGCGCTATATGCTCGTGGACGGGCAGGGCAATTTCGGATCGGTCGATGGCGATCCGCCGGCGGCCATGCGCTATACCGAGGCCCGCCTGACCAAGGTCGCCGAGGACATGCTCGCCGATATCGACAAGGATACGGTTGATTTCGGGCCGAACTACGATGAGTCGCTGGTCGAACCGCTGGTGCTCCCTTCAAAAATTCCGAATCTACTCGTTAACGGCGCCGGTGGTATCGCGGTGGGTTATGCCACCAACATCCCGACCCACAATGTCGGAGAAGTGATTGAGGGACTTCTCCAGTTTCTGGAAAATCCCGACATCACGATTCCTCAGTTGATGAAGAAGATTCCAGGCCCGGACTTCCCAACCGCGGGATTTATCTATGGCACGGCCGGCATTAAGTCCGCCTACGAGAGCGGCCGCGGCCTTTTGACCTTGCGCGCGAAAGTGAAGATCGAGACGGACGAACGGACGGATCGCGAGCGGCTGATCGTCACGGAGCTGCCCTATCAGGTCAATAAGTCCAAGTTGATCGAAAAAATTGCGGAGCTGATTCGAGACGAACGGATCAAGGGCATTTCCGATCTCCGCGATGAGTCCGACCGGGACGGCATCCGCGTCGTCATCGAGCTCAAGCGCGGCGAAATCCCGCTCATCACCCTGAACAATCTGTACAAGCTCACGCAGCTTCAGACCACCTTCGGGGTTATCATGCTGGCGCTGGTGAACAAGCGACCGGAGGTGTTGAGCCTCAAGCAGATTTTGCACCATTTCATCGAGCACCGGCGCGAGGTGGTAGTTCGTCGGACCGCCTTCGAACTGCGCAAGGCGGAAGAGCGGGCCCATGTCCTCGAAGGCCTCAAGATCGCACTCGACAATCTGGATGCCGTCATTGCCTTGATTCGGAAGGCGCAATCGCCCGATGTGGCTCGTATGGGTCTGATACGGCAGTTTACGCTGAGCGAAATCCAGTCGAACGCAATTTTAGAGATGCGGCTCCAGCGGCTCACGCAGTTGGAACGTAATAAGCTCATCGAAGAATACAAAGAGGTCTTGAAACAGATCGAGCGGCTCAAGTCGATCCTGGCCAGCGAAGCGCTGGTGCGTACGATCATCAAGGGCGAGCTGATCGAGGTGCGCGAGGCCTACAAAGACGAGCGTCGCACGCAGATCGTCAAAGAAGAAGCGGAAATCACCCTGGAAGACATGATCGCGAACGAAGAAGTAGTCGTCACGATCTCGCATGCCGGCTACATTAAGCGTAACCCCGTGACGCTCTATCGGGCGCAGAAGCGCGGCGGTAAAGGAAAAATTGGGATGGGGGTCAAGGAGGAGGATTTCGTTGTGACCCTCTTCACCGCTTCCACGCACGAGTCCCTCCTATTCTTTACGGACGCGGGGAAAGTTTATTGGCTGAAAGTCTATGAGATTCCTGACGCGGGCCGAGCTGCCAAGGGCAAGGCCCTCGTGAACTTGCTGGCCTTATCGGATGATGAAAAGGTTACGGCGACTGTGCCGGTCAAAGAGTTCCGCGACGACCGGTTTGTGGTGATGGCGACCAAGCAGGGCATCATCAAGAAGACGGAACTTTCTGCTTACGGCAACCCCCGCCAGGGCGGGATTATTGCGCTGTCCTTGGACAAGGGGGACCGCCTTATCAGCGTGCATGTGACGGACGGCGAACGGCAAATTCTGCTGGGTACGAAGAAGGGCATCACGATCCGCTTCAAGGAAGACGAAGCTCGGCCAATGGGCCGCACGGCCCACGGGGTGCGCGGTATTTCGCTTGAGGAAGGCAATGAAGTTATCGGGATGGAAACCATCACGCCGGACTCGACCACTCAAATTCTTACGGTCACGGAGGGCGGCTACGGAAAGCGCACGCCAGTGAACGAGTACCGCGTCCAGGGACGTGGCGGCAAGGGCATTATCAGCGTGAAGACCAATGAGCGGAATGGACTGGCCGTTGGGTTTCTGCAAGTCCGCGATGGCGACGAGATCATGCTCATGGCCGCGCACGGCAAGGTGTTGCGGTGTAAGGTGGACCAATTTCGCGAGATCGGCCGGAATACCCAGGGGGTTCGGATTCTGGATCTCGACGAGGAGGGGGACCGGGTCGTAGCCGTCGCACGGTTGGCGGAAGCGGTTGAGGCTATTCCAGAGGAAGGCGAGGCTTAACGGATATGCGCGGTATCCTATGCCTTGTTCGTTGAGCCTTTCATGCAGGGGCAAGATTCTTCTCCAGCGTGTCCTTCCGGATCCAAGGCGAAAAAGCCTCTAGATACCGTCGTTAAGCTGGCCATCGGTGTTTTGGTCGGATCCTTCGCTTTGATCTGGGGCGGGATGTATCTCAGCCGTCCTGACCGGTCGATCCCTCCTTATAGCATCGGATCGCAAGAAGGGATTTCCGTCGCGATTTGTGTCCCGCCTTGGACGAGCGATGGTGAAATTGAAACGCTCATCGAGCGTTTTCGCAAAGTCGCCCATGAGACGAGAAACTTCGGACTGATGAAGGTCCGGCCCACGACACCAGACGATCCGACCGAACGCTATCGCCTCCTTGTCATTTATATCTTTTCTCTTGATGACTGGGCGGAGCCGGGGATGCTGCACCGGTACTTGATCGGGGAAGAACGGGATGTGCAGGAGGGATTTCGGAAAGCCTTGCGGGGACTGTACCGGCTCACGGAGTCAGAAGAAGAGGGGCGGATTGGCCCCCTGTTGGATGGTCCAGAGACGGCGGCGACCCAGAGCTATGCCCGTCAGCTCTTCAAGGTACCCCTCAGCCTGCCTTCGGTGCGCGCGGCTGAGCCAGCGACTGCGCCATGAGTTGTGCCAGGTGATTGCGGAGATTCGAATCTTGGATCGCGGCCACATGCTCTGAGATTTCCATGAGTAATTCGTCGCTCGTAGGCGGAGTGGACTCATGAAGGGCCTCGGTTGGCGCGGGTGCCTGATCGGTTTTCGGCAGTTCCCCTATCTTTAATATGATATTGGTGACGACCTCCGAGCCAGTGACTTGGTTGATTTTCTGGATGAGTGTCGGCTTGAGGAACGTGAGCTGGTGCAGCCAGACGCTGTTATGGACCAGAAGATAGAGCGTCTTGTAGCGAATCTGGTCCGGCCACGTATTGGACGCGATAGGCTCTCCGACGATGGAGACCCAGTTCCGGCGCAAGCGGCTTTCCAGCAGCTTGGATTCGAGTCCTAGGCGGCGCGCCAGCCCTTCAAGGATGCTGGAGATTGAATCGATGGGGCCAAGTCTTCGCATGGTGGCATCATAGCAAAAATTGCTATGGCAATCAGTAGCCGTGCTCCATTATGCCAGGACGGTCGTTTCCTGGCGCCTGAGCAGCGAGTGGTCCGCGACCGATCTTTTAGCTATGAAAGCCTGACGCCTGATGGGGAAAGAGAGCGCCAGCTTCGAGAAAGCGGTAGCCACGAACCGCAAGGCGTACCACGACTATTTCATTGAAGAGAAGTTCGAGGCGGGCATCATGCTCCAGGGCACGGAGGTCAAGTCGCTACGCGAGGGGCGCGTGAACTTGTCAGATAGCTATGCCAGCGTGAAAGAAAGCCAGATTTTTCTTCACCATTGCCACATCAGTCCCTACAGCCATGGGAACCTCTCGAATCACGAGCCGCTGCGCACCAGGAAACTGCTTCTCCATCGAAAGGAGATCAACAAGCTCCTCGTCAAGACGCAGCAGCAAGGGCTTACGATTATCCCGCTCCGCATCTATTTTTCCAATCGGGGTCTGGCTAAGGTCGAACTCGGGCTGGCTAAAGGGAAGAAGCGGCATGATCATCGGGAATCTGACAAGTCGCGTGAAGCCAGCCGCGAAGTAGAGCGCGCGATGAAGGATAGACGGTGAGCCAGAGCGGGGGAATGCGTGAGTGCAAATCCCGCTCCTCATCGTAGTTAGAATTCAGTGTAATTCCATAGGAGTTATGGGTGCTGGTGTTCGTTGTGAGTGAAGCAGCGCGGCGGTTGATGGGCCAGAATATTCATGCCGGTGGCGGGATTGTGATGTAGGAGGGACAGATGGGGAGGCAGAATGTTTCGGCGGGTGGTCCGTGGGAAGGCAAGATCGGCTATTCACGTGCAGTGCGAATCGGAGTGCATGTTTCCGTGTCCGGTTCCACGGCGATGACAGGATCCGGCTTGGTAGGCAAGGGCGATCCTTACGCCCAGACAATTCAGACATTCAAGACGATCGAAGCCGCCTTGCAGCAAGCCGGTGCGTCGCTCTCCGATGTAGTGCGGACTAGAATCTATATGACGAATATCGATCAATGGCAGGAGGTCGGCCGGGCGCATGGCGAAGTTTTCGTTGCGATCAAGCCTGCGACGACGATGGTCGAGGTGAAGCGTTTAATCGATCCGGACATGTTAGTCGAGATCGAGGCGGACGCAATCATGAGTCAGGGGTAAAACTAGTACGCGGCATAGAGGTTGTGTATGGCCGATCAGAAGAAGCGACTCGATTCTAATGTCACGGGGAATTTTTATGTCGATGCGACGTGCATCAACTGTGATACCTGCCGGCAGTTAGCGCCCGCGAGCTTCGAGGAAGTTGGTAGTTTTTCCGCAGTTACGAGCCAGCCGACTGACGAGGAACATCTTCATCGGGCCTATCAAGCGCTCCTGGCCTGTCCGGTCGGCTCGATTGGCATCGAGCAAAGCGAGCCGGTGCAGATGCAGGAGGCCATGGCCAGCTTTCCGCTTCACCTGGAAGACGGGGTCTATTACTGCGGATTTAATTCCAAGAAGTCTTTGGGGGCGAATAGTTTTTTCCTCGAACATCCCGACGGTAACTGGCTCATCGATTCACCCCGCTACCTCAAACATCTGGTCGAGGCGTTCGAGCGGAAGGGCGGCCTGTCCTATATTTTTCTAACGCATAAAGACGATGTAGCCGAAGCGGAAAAGTATGCGACGCATTTCGGTGCGAAGCGGATTATTCATCGTGCGGATCTAGAGGCGGCTCCTGGCGCAGAGTGGATTATCGAAGACGTGACTAGTAGCCAGATCTTTCCACAATTTGAGATCATTCCCGTGCCAGGCCACACGGCCGGCTGCATGGCCCTGCTGTATAAGAATAAATTTTTGTTCACCGGCGATCATCTTTGGTGGGATTCAAAGCAGCAGGTGCTACGGGCTCCGAGCCAGCGGGTTTGGAGAAAGCGTGTGCTGCTAGACTCCTTGCAGAAGCTTTTGGGTTACCGGTTTGAATGGGTCTTGGCCGGACATGGGGATCGGGTACGATTGTCGGCTGAGTCGATGCAGTCGCACGTGCAGACGTTAATTGAGCGCCACCACCCCACCAGAGTATCACCCTAGCATGTTGATGCGCCTCGCCAGTTGGATTGATCGCAATGTGCTGGAGTTGGGCCGGGAGGTGCGGCTGTCCTATCTGCCGCCTCTCATGGTCTATGTCGCGGCCGGGATCTCTGGTTTGACTGGGATCGTCGGCACGTTTTTTGTCAAGGATTACCTCGGGCTCTCCGCCTCCTTTCTCGCTGCGCTGGCCTTCTGGGCCGGAATTCCTTGGGCGCTCAAGATGCCGATTGGACATCTGGTGGACCTGATCTGGCGTTGGAAGGGTTGGCTGGTCTCCTTTGGGGCAGGCCTGATTGCGACGAGTCTCTTAATCATGGTCGGACTGATCGGGAGCCGCGAGTCGATGACGGCCATCTTGCCGGCTGAGGTCTGGTATGTGATTAGTGCCTTGCTTGCCCCGATCGGCTACGTCATTCAAGACACGGTCGCGGATGCGATGACGGTCGAGGCGGTACCACGCGTGGACGAGCAGGGCCGCCCATTTGACGAGACCGCGCGCAAATTTATGCATACCACGATGCAAACGCTGGGACGGGTGGCGGTGGTCGGAGGCGGCATTTTTGTAGCGCTGATCAACCTCTACCTTTTTGCTGGCGTAGAGGGCTTACCTCAGGAATCGATCGCGCAGATCTATCGCAACGTGTATCTCATGGCCCTGGCCATTCCGGTAGTCTCGGTGTTGGGCGTTCTGACCGCGGCATTGATCGTGCTCCGTGACAAACGTCGGCTCCTTCGTCAAGGGATGAGCCGGGAACAGATTTGGTCGTTATTCGACGAGCGTGGTGAGCCAACCAAACCGAGCTGGTGGATTCTTGGAGGGAGCCTTCTGTTCGTTTTTTTTACTCTCACCGTCGGCCTTAGCGGTATGCCCTACAATGAGGAAATCGTGTTTGCTGGGTCGCTGGGCATCGTAGTATTTTTGGTCCTGCGCCTGACGAGAGAGCTTACTGCCGATGCCCGTCATGTGTTGCTCGGGACCGCCATGGTAATTTTCGTCTTTCGCGCCGTTCCAGGCCCGGGAGAAGGCGTCACCTGGTGGATGATCGACGAGCTCAAGTTCGATCAGCACTTCCTGTCGGTGCTGTCGCTGATGGGTAGTACCCTCACCTTGGCCGGCATGTTCCTTTTTCGCCGATTCATGGCGGAACGATCAATCGCCTATGTGGTGGGCTTTCTGACGGTCACCGGTGTTCTGCTCACGGCGCCCATCGTCAGCATGTACTACGGACTACACCAGTGGACCGCTGCGATGACGGGTGGCATGGTTGATGCCCGCGTCATCGCGCTGGTCAACACGGCGTTGGAGTCGCCGCTTGGACAGATTGCGATGATCCCAATGCTAGCCTGGATTGCCAATTCAGCGCCGGCCCATCTCAAGGCGACGTATTTTGCCGTCATGGCCTCGTTTACGAATCTAGCGCTCTCCTTGAGCCAGCTTGGCACCAAATATCTGAATCAAGTCTACGTGATCACGCGAGAGGTCCGCGACCAGACGGGCACCCTACAAGTGCCAGCCGATTATGGCCAGCTGGGCGATCTGCTCATTGTTCAGCTCATATTGGGATTTAGCCTCCCCGTTGCCGCCATCTTGTTTGCGCGGCTGAGCCGCTTCAAAAGCGCATAGTCGATGGCCGTACAATTGGCCACTCGCAATGGGTTCTGGCGTCCCCTTGATTGGTGCTGTATGATGGTTACCTCTGAATGATGTTAGGTTTGGTGGGCTTTTGAACATCTGACTGCATGAAAGGGGGCGACCGGAATCGACGGGGATACTAAGGTCAGCGATGCATGTCGAGCTCTCGGGGTCTCGTAAATCCTCCGGGAAAATGTAACTGCCAATCAAGAACTGGCACTCGCAGCTTAAATAACTGCGACGTTCCTCCACCTGAGGCCCGCGGGGGTGGTCGGAGCGCGATACAGCGGGCTGGTCCAAAGTTGGTGCTCAGCGGCTGAGGACGAGACAATACTGGGCTAGTGGCCAGTCTAAGCTAGCCGATGGGCGTGGCTGGCTGCGAAATTAAAACGATCGGCTACACATGTAGATTCGTTGCGCTGAAGGTCTTCGGACCCGGGTTCAACTCCCGGCGCCTCCACCACTTAAAAATACCAACCAATTCTCCGGTTGGTATTTTTTTGCCTACTGGCCGTGTTCCTGGGCGCGTGCGCGTCGATACCCCAGATAGTGTCAGCCCAGTGCCCGCCGTTCACAGCGTTGCCGTTCCTCTGGATTGTCCCCGTCATTTTCGGTACTCTCATCATATGAAACGATGGATCCATGTTTGGACGACGATGTGTGGGCGGGTGATCGTCTTATTGTCATTGATAGGGCTCGCCGGTGCGCTCTCTCTGGCAAATGAGCCTCTTCCTGTTAAGCCCGAATCGGCGCCGGCTCCAGCTTCACCAAAACCACATGCCTCAGAGCCTGAGACGAAGCCCCTAGAGAAGGCGCATCCTCCCTCCAGCCCTAGCGCAGCGCTGAAGCCAGTCACTGCTCTGCAACCTGCTGTCGAGATCGTCGAGAAAGATGGGGCCCCCATGATGCTAGTTCCCGCTGGTGAGTTTACGATGGGGAGCGACAAGGGCGATGACGATGAACAGCCGATTCATCGGGTGTTTCTTAACAGCTTTTACATGGACAAGTTTGAAGTCACGAATGGTCGGTTTGCGAAATTTGTCGAGGCGATTCAGAGTGAACCGCCGTGGGGCTTTGTAGATAAGGAGACGCCGGTTGTCCATGCGGATCGTCCAGTTCGCTGGGTGAACTGGATGGAGGCGCTCGGCTATTGCCTATGGATCGGAAAGCGATTGCCGACAGAAGCGGAATGGGAGAAAGCCGCGCGGGGCGCTGATGGAAGGATCTATCCATGGGGAAACGAGCAGCCGACCCCGGCTTATACAGTTTTTGGCTTAAAGGAAGGGGCCGATACGGTTGCGTCTATCGGCAACCGCGATAAAGGGAAAAGCCCGTATGGCGTTCATGATCTGGCTGGCAACCTGTATGAATGGGTGACGGACTGGTACGACGAGCAGTTCTATACGAAAAATCCTGCCACCAATCCGCGCGGACCGCTTCAGGGTACTGCGAAGGTACAACGGGGCGGCTCCTATATGAATAATGCCTATCGGCTTCGATCCTCCTTTCGGACAAAAGACGATCCGACGGAGCATGATCCCAATGTTGGATTTCGCTGCGTCAAAGACATTCCCAAGATTCGGTAGCTTTCTTCTCCTATTTTTCTTGTAGTTGCGTGATGAAGGGACGGTCTTGCTGCCCTAAGGCCAGCGGATATATTTTATGCTGCGCGCATTATTTCAGGAAAAGCAGTTCTTCTGTCAGTAGGATCTTCTATGGCCCCGGTGTGCGGGATCGACGCCAGAGAATATAGAAAGGGATACCACTCACAACGGTTGCCGCGCCAAAGAATGATTCAGTTGGCCGTTGGAGTAGGCTATAGATCACGATAGCGAGGGATCCCACAATCAAGACAGCTGGCAGAAAGGGATAGAGCGGGGCTTGGTAGCGGCGCGTAGTGTTTGCGTGGTTACGGTGAAAGTAAAAAACGGTTGAGAGAGTCAGGGCCATGAAGAGGGATAGTACGAGGCTGCTATAGACGATCAATTGCTCAAAGGTTCCGCTCAGGATGAGAAGGGAGGCCCAGGTACTTTGGAGAAGGATCGCGCGAACCGGTACGCCGCTCTTTCTGTGGAGTTGGGCCAGCCAGGGACTGATGATCCCGTCATGGGCCATCGCCCAGTAGACACGAGGCCCGGCCCAGACCATCGCGCTGACGGCCCCGGCGATGGCGAGGCAGAGCAGCCCTGCCACGAACCGCGCGCTTCCAGCCCCCCACAGGGCCGCCGCCGCCTTTTCTGCAACCGGCAGGAGCGGTTCTTGCGCTAAGCTCGTGATCGGCAGGGCATACAGATAGACAACATTCAGCAGTAGATAGAGCCCAGCCACCGAGAGGGTTCCCCCGACCATAATCTTGGGCAACGATCGTTGCGGGTCGGCAATTTCTCCAGCGATATAGCTTGCGACGTTCCAGCCCAGGTAGCTGTACATTACGAACAGGAGGGAGATGGTCGTGGCTCCGAGCGAGGGGTGCGATGTAGGGGCTGGAGTTGTGAGATGCGCCCATTGTCCTGATCCGTACAATAGACCGCCGAGAATGAAGCAACAGATGGCGAGGACTTTGGTTGTCGTGAGTAATCGCTGCAGGCGTCCGCCTGTTCCCACTCCTCTGCAATGGACCAGCGTGACCACCCAGAGGAGGCTGAGGGCAAACCATTTTCCCAGCCAACCGCTCTCGTCAGTGAGGGGAACGATACGCAGGGCGTAGGAGGCGAAGCTCACGGCCGATGCGGCCAGCGCTGCACCAAATCCGATCGTGAAGGAGGTCCAACCGCTGAGAAAGGCGACTAGGGGTCCGTAGGCTTCCCGCAGGTAGACGTACTCTCCTCCTGCACGAGGGAGCGAAGCCCCCAGCTCTCCGTAAATCATGGCACCACCGAGCGCAAAGAGCGCTCCAACGAACCACACGAAGAGAATCAGTGTTGGATCGCCCAGATCCCGCGCCATGAAACCCGTCATGGTGAAGATGCCTCCACCGATGATGTTGCTCACGAGCAC
>CAMBDY010000032.1 GCA_945865525.1 Nitrospira lenta
AGAGCGTAAAGGACAATTGCCCCAGCAGCAAGACGGTCGGCGACGGTTCGTGCTGGCTCTGACTGACTGACGGCAACTCCTGCAGCGGACCCCGGCAGCGGCCACAATGGTGGCGACGCGGCTGAATCGTTCGTCGCTGACGACGGTACAGTTGACCACATTGCCCGCAGTGCTAAGCGAATCGCGTGAGCGCGAGAACTTCCTTCTGCAGCGAGTGGTAGCTGGTGATCGCGAGGGGTTTGTCCCGATTCATCTCAGTCATCTTACGGAGAAAGTCGGGCCCGTGATTCGGCCGCCGCTTCAGACAGTCGTATTGCCATTGATGAATCATTTCGTGCGCGAGGGTATTCACAATTTCCTGTCGGCCATATTCGCTCGCGTGGGAGGTTTGGTGGAGCAAGGGAAGAGAAAGGCGAATCTCGCGTGTGGCTGGAGGGCGAAGACCTTTTTGATCCAACCGAGGTCTTGGCCCTCGAGGACTGGTGAACAGGCCGACGGAGGAAGTGAGCCGGCGGCTCCAGACGAGATTGATTGGTGGTAGCAGGCCTGTGAAGTGGCGGTCGTTTAACTCACTCCACATCTGGGTCAGATACTCAACGGTGACGGGAGGGAGTTGGCGTGGAGCCATAGGAGGGGGTTACCCCAATTCTTCGTGGATTGCCGCGGCCAGCAAGGGCACCATGATTTCATGGTGGCCGATCAGGGAGTAGCCCTTTCCACCCTTCTGGGTGGGCCGCCGCACCACATTGGTGAGGGGGCGGTAGTGGGTCATGAAGTCCATATTCACGGTCGTAATGTTGGTTAGCTCATGGCCGAGGTTTCGCCCCAGTGACACGGCTTTGAGGAAGACCTCCGGCAAAATGACGGCAGAGCCGAGGTTGAGATAGACGCCCCCCTCCATCCCAGACACGACGGCGGCCAATCGCCGAAAGTCCAGCAGCGAAGTTGCGCCGATGGAGGCTCCGTCGGCGGCAGGATGCATATGGATGATGTCGGTGCCGATGGCGACATGCACGGTTACGGGAATGCCGAGCTTCACGCCGGTCGCGAGGATGCTCGTCTCACGATGGGGAAACTGCCCCTGGCGCCGATTGATGTAGTGGCCGACGGACTCGCCGAGTCCCTCGCGATCGTGTGCCCCGCGGACAATCGCTTCGTTCAGCATGCGGCCGGTTTCTTCAGCCATCCCGAAGCGGCCCTCGTCGATTTCCGCATCGACCTCTTCGGACGTATGGCCCATGAGGGCCAGCTCGAAATCGTGAATGATCCCGGCACCGTTCATGGCCACAGCCGAGACGATTCCTTGTTGCATGAGGTCTACGAGGATCGGGCTCAATCCGACTTTAATGACGTGGGCGCCAATGCCGAGAATGATGGGCTTGTTTCTGCGATGTGCTTTTGCGATGGCCTTGGCGACGGCGCGCAAGGTTTTGACACCGAGGATGTCTGGTAGGGAACGATAGAATTGACTGAAGCTGCCTTCTCGCTTCCAGGGTTTGGCAAAGTCAGAGACGCGGACCTTGCTATGCCGCTTCCTGAGTGGATAGGTCGTGAGATTCGTCACGTTGATCGGGGCGATCAGGCGCGGGGGCGTGACGGGGGGCCGCTGTCGGTCAGGAGGTTTTGCCAAGGAGTTGCTCCTCGATGAGTTCGCAGAGAACGTGGCCGAGCGTGATGTGACTTTCCTGAATACGGGCCGTGACCACGGAAGGGACGACAAAGGGATGATTGACTAGGCTTGCCAGTTTTCCGCCGGCTCCGCCGGTCCAGCCGATGGTGATGAGGCCACAAGCGGTTGCCGCTTCCACGCCCTTCAATACGTTTGGGGAGTTCCCGCTGGTGCTGATGGCGATGGCGACGTCGCCCTTTTGGCCATGGGCGCGGACCTGACGGGCAAAGAGTTCATCATAGCCGTAATCGTTGGCGATGCAGGTGATAGCGGCGATGTCGGTGGCCAGAGCGATGGCCGGGAGCGGTGTCCGCTCCCGTTTATAGCGGCCGACGAATTCAGCCGCGAGATGGGCTGCATCCGTGGCGCTGCCTCCGTTGCCGAACAATAACACTTTGTGCCCCTCACGAAAGGCCTTAACCATGAGTGTTGCGACCTGCACGATACGATCCGCATGGTCGCGCGCAAACTGTTGCTTGACGGACGCGCTTTCGGCAAAGGCGCTGAGAACCAATTCTTTCATGGGGCGATTTTAGGCAACCAGCTGCCGCCTGTCAAACTAGACCGGCCAAAGGCTTTTACGTGGCCCTGTGGTATAGTCCGCGCGCAATGGCACAAGACCAACCAGTCAAAGCTCTCGTGATCGCGCTGACTGATCATGCGGCGGCGGCGATCTATTCCATTAACCGCCTGCACCCGGATTCGCTCTGTTTTGTGTTGCCAACAGGGGCGAAGGGGTTGGTGGAGTCGGAGGTTCAGCCGAAGATTGAGCAGATGCCTCGACGGTGGGATTGGGTAATGCTGGAGGAGCCTGACGAATTCCTCCACTGTTATCGAGTGCTCGCACAAGCGCTTCCGGAGATGTTGCGAACCTGGGACGTGCAGCCGGGCGAGCTGGTCGTCGATATGACGGGGGCCACGCCGGCCATGGCCAGCGCTCTGACCTTGGCCACTCTGTCTCATAGTTCGCGGATCGTCTCGCTCGTGTCGGCACGAGAGGGACAGGATGACGATCGAATCGATATTGCCGGTAAGCCGTTCCTTTGGACGCAGGGGAACCCCTGGGACGAAGCGGCCTCTGGTTCGCGCCGCGAGGGGTGCAACCTGTTTAATCAAGGAATGTTTGCCGCCGCTGCAAAGCTGTTCCGCGAGATCGAAGCCCGGGTAAGCGGCGGGCAAAAGCCTCTATATCGGGCCTTTGCCGATCTGGCCGATGGCTACGATCTGTGGGAGCGGTTCCATTATCGGCAGGCCTGGGAGAAGTTGAAGAACGCTGTCAAGGCTTTCGATCTGGCGTTGATCTGGGGTGGACCTCAAGGGCTCAAGGTGGTGTTGCCCTTAGTCAAAGCGAATGCGGGATTTCTAGAAAGGCTCGTCCTCGATCCTGCTCCCGTCAAAGACCTGCAGGCGCTGGACTTGCTGGCTCATGCCGACCGGCGGCTGCATGGCACGCATGATTCAGAAACCGCCATGGTTTTATTGATTCGTGCCCTTGAAGCGTTCGCCCAACGGCAACTGTTCAAACACTACACGATCAAAATCTGGGATGTACAGCCGGAGCAGTTACCCCAGGCGCTGCAAGAAACCTGTCGATCGTGTTGGCTAGAAGACCTCGACGGTAAGTACAAGCTGCCTATGCAGGCGCAGTTCCGCGCGCTGGCTGGGTTAGGCGACCAGATGGGCCAAGCCTTTCTGCGTGAGTGGCCAACGATGAAACCGCTACTCGACGCAGCCAACAAGGCCATCCTCGGCCACGGGTTCGAGCCCGTCAAATCAGAGCGCGCGCAACAGCTGTACGATGTTGTTCTGAGGCTCTCGGGTATCCACGATACGGCGCTCCCGCGTTTCCCAATGCTGAACCTCTAAGGCGCGTCTGGCGCATCATAGACGATATCTCCATCTCAACGGGACGCTAATACCGTCTCAGTGCTGCGACTGGTAATGCCCACAGAATTTCACGTATGTTCTGCCATGCCGCTTCAAGGAAGTCGGCCAGTGCCGGAGCCGATCGCGCCACCACTTTCACCACCAGTCCAGGGACGGCAGGTCTAGAGACGCCACCAAGCAACTCACGGGGCTGTTGACCGCATAACTCATCCAGCTTGCTTTCCAAGATAGCCAGCCGATCCAGGTCGACCGAGTCCCCGACCACAAAGAGCGACCCGACATAGTCCCAGCTTTTCACCATAGTCCCGACCGAATCGGGTGTCACCAAGAAGCGTTCCACTGCTGCCGCGCCCGCTGTCGTTCGGATCACGATCTCGTTCTCATAGCTCGCAAACATCCATCGCTCACCGCTTGCCACACGCCCAGACGCCATGGCGTCCCACAGTACCACCGTCGCACCCGGCGCGAGATCGATGTGAATCGACTGACGAAATTGGGAGCCAGCGAATGGGATCGTGACCTCCGGTAGCCATTCCATTCGGGCACCAGCCCCAACGGTCAGACGGATCTCCTGTTCGGCCGACTTACCCTCACTCCGGTAGATACGGTTCGCCGAAGGACTCGTCATCATCACATGCGTGTGTGCCTGCAGTTGCGCGGTAACCGTGAGATAATCACCGCCGACTAGACCGCCTGACGGATTCACCAGCCAGGTATAGGCACAGCCGCTGTCGTCGAGAAAAGTGGGAGGAAAATAATGCCAGGGGCTCGAACAGGCAGAGTGGGTG
The DNA here is from genome assembly GCA_945865525.1 of Nitrospira lenta. Lineage (GTDB taxonomy): Bacteria > Nitrospirota > Nitrospiria > Nitrospirales > Nitrospiraceae > Palsa-1315. The sequence goes on from CAMBDY010000032.1 coordinate 4,345, forward strand.
AGAACCGTACGCGCCCCCTCGCGTTTAAAGGTATAGCTCAGCGACCCGTGCCGACCGACAGTATCCAGAGCCGAATCGTGCACAGCCGGATGGATCACAGTAAGCCTTTTGTCAGTGACGGTGGGCGTGGCGCGGAATAAATTGCTCAATCCAAGCGACGACATGAGCGAGGCCCTGCCCAGTCTTGAGATTGGTGAAGAGAAACGGCAGCTCGCCACGCATCTTCCGGCTGTCCCGATCCATCACGGACAACTCGGCACCTACATGTGGCGCAAGGTCAATCTTATTGATTACGAGCAGATCAGAGCGCGTGATACCAGGCCCGCCTTTACGCGGAATTTTGTCACCAGCGGCCACATCAATGACGTAGATAACTTTGTCGGCTAGCTCCGGGCTGAAGGTGGCGGCTAAATTGTCCCCTCCACTTTCGACAAACATCAGTTCAACGTCTGGATGGCGCTTGAGCAAATCATCCAGTGCTTCCTGATTGTGCGATGCATCTTCGCGAATCGCTGTGTGCGGGCAGCCTCCGGTTTCGACGCCGAGAATTCGGTCGTGCGGGAGTGCGCCTCGTTTAGCGAGAAACTCCGCGTCTTCTTTCGTGAAAATATCGTTCGTAACTACCGCGAGACTGTAGCGATCGCGCAGCTGCAGGCAGAGCGCTTCCACCAGCATCGTCTTCCCTGACCCCACTGGCCCACCGACGCCAATGACCGGTATCTGGCGCACCCGTGCCACCGTCACACGCCCTGTGCCGCAGAAATGTTCATCGTCACGATGCATAGCGTGTGCTTTCTTCTCTACGACCGGAACAACCGTGACTCCAACTGGCGATGTCGCATGGCGTAGATATCCTGAACCGGCGACCAGGAGGACAAGGCCCGTTGTGGCGCTGCGTCCTGACCTATCCGCTCGATAATATCGAGCCAGCCATCCAGTAGCTGTTGGCCTTCACGCTGACCGATTGGAAGTAACTTCATAGCCGCGGCGACATACCCCGTAGCGGCCTGATACAGAAAGACGGCGATCAAGTCCGCTTTCGACCAGCCAGCGGCCGCTAACGTGAGACCCATGGCAACAGCCATATGCCCCGGTGACTGCCCCGCCTCGACCGCCACCAAGTAATCCTGGATCAATGGGTGTCGGTCGCTCTGTTCCGCTGCCGAGCGAACTACCTGCCGCCCCATCTGGCGGCTCGCCATCCGCAATTCCCGCCCCAGCTTCATCGCCTCTAGCTCCCAGTCGGTCTTCACGGCGATTTCAAGAGCCCCGAACACAATGGCGTCATGGGCGAATCCTGCCGCAACCGCTTCCCGCTTCCCCAGCCCAGTCGTCAGTACTTCTAGTACAAAGTGCGAGAACTCCTCCGAGTTCTTGACGGCGCCCCCCTGCACCGCCGCCTCCAATCCAGACGAGTAGGCATAGCTTCCAGAAGGGAAAAAACTATCGACGAAGCGAAAGCCTTTGAGAAACGCCCGTGTATCCATTGCCTACTCAGATTTTTCCAGAAGGCTTATCAAAATGACCTCCCGCGCCATCCGCGTATTAGAACAGGAAGTAACGTTGCGCCATGGGTAACACCGCCACCGGATCGCATGTCAGAATTTGACCGTCGGCTTTGACAATATAAGTTTCGGGATCGACTTCCATGTGCGGTAGCGCATCGTTGAGCTTCATGTCCCGCTTGCCAATCCCGCGGCACTTCTTCACCGCTGCCACACGCTTCTGTAAGCCGAGCTTTTTATGGACCTCTTGGTCCATGGCTGACTTCGAGAGAAACGTCAGGCTTGTGGCAAAGGGTGCACGACCAAAACTTCCGAACATTGATCGCGTCAGCACCGGCTGCGGCGTGGGAATAGAAGCATTGGGATCGCCCATTGCCGCCGACATCGGAAACCCACCCTTCAGCACAATGTCAGGCTTCACCCCGAAGAACGCCGGCTTCCACAGGACCAGATCTGCCAGCTTGCCGACTTCGACCGATCCCACTTCGTGCGCAATCCCATGCGCAATCGCTGGATTGATCGTGTACTTGGCGATATAGCGCCGTACGCGGAAATTATCATTACTACCGAGCAGCCTCTCCGCCGCCGTTTGCGACAGATGCCCGCGTTGCACTTTCATCTTATGTGCCGTCTGCCAGGTGCGAATGATTACCTCGCCCACACGCCCCATCGCTTGTGAATCAGAGGACATGATGCTGATGGCACCCATGTCATGCAGAATGTCTTCGGCGGCGATCGTTTCGCGCCGAATCCGCGACTCGGCAAAGGCAATATCCTCCGGCACACGTGGATTCAAATGATGGCAGACCATGAGCATGTCGAGATGTTCGTCCATCGTGTTGACGGTAAACGGCATTGTCGGATTTGTGGACGAAGGCAGGACGTTGGGCTCACCACACACTTTAATGATGTCTGGTGCATGCCCACCGCCCGCTCCTTCCGTGTGAAAGGAGTGAATGGTGCGTCCCTTGAACGCTTTGATGGTGTCTTCGACGAACCCAGCTTCGTTCAACGTGTCGGTGTGGATCGCCACCTGCACGTCATACTCCTCCGCCACATCGAGGCAGGTCGAAATCGCTGCCGGAGTTGTCCCCCAATCTTCATGCAGTTTGAGCCCGATTGCACCCGCCTCGACTTGCTCCCGCAATCCATCGTGCAGCGATGAATTCCCTTTCCCCAGAAATCCGAGGTTGATCGGGAACCCATCGGCCGCTTCCAGCATACGGTGCAGGTTCCACGCACCCGGCGTACAAGTTGTCGCATTCGTCCCCGTCGCGGGGCCGGTTCCTCCGCCGATCAAAGTGGTCAGTCCATTCGCAATCGCTTCCGTAATAATTTGCGGACAGATGAAATGGATATGTGTATCAATGCCGCCCGCGGTAATAATCTTGCCTTCTGCTGAGAGCACCTCAGTGCAAGCTCCAATCTCCATTCCTTTCGTAACGCCACTCATCAAATCTGGATTCCCGGCCTTGCCGATACCAACAATGCGGCCGTCACGGATTCCAATGTCGGCTTTCACGATGCCCCACCAGTCGATGATGATGGCGTTGGTAATGACGAGATCAAGGGCCCCCTTTGCACGCGTGGCGGCCGGCGACTGCCCCATCCCGTCACGGATCACTTTGCCCCCGCCAAACTTCGCTTCCTCGCCAGGTACTGTCAGATCGCGGGTAATTTCAATGAGAAGATCGGTGTCGGCCAAGCGAATGCGATCGTTGGCCGTCGGTCCGTAGAGGTCGTTGTATTGCCGCCGGGTAAGCTTCATGGGGTAACGACTGTTGAAACTAGTTTCCAGTTTTCTTCTCAGCTAGTCAAAGCCCATAACGTATCTCAGAAGATACATCTCTGGTTTTGACATTTTCTACGGTCTTGCCGGAAACCGTTTTACCAGCCTTTCTCCTTTCGCTGGAGCTCCGATCGATTAACCTTTAGTTACAATAAATCCTTGCTCATACGCTAGCGCAAGAGCTTTCACTTTCACCGTTGGATCGTCAAGCCGGCCATTCACGAGGCCATTGATCCCATAAACCACCCGATTGCCACCGAGCGCCACTAATGTCACACGCTTCTCCTCTCCCGGCTCGAATCGCACGGCCGCTCCAGCTGGCACTTCTAGGCGGAAGCCATAGGCTCTTTCACGGTCAAACCGTAGCGCCCGATTCACTTCAAAAAAGTGACAGTGTGACCCCACCTGGATCGGTCGGTCACCAACGTTTGAGACCGTCAGTTCAGCGCACTCCCGACCATTCAATGCGATGATGTCGCCTTCCCCGAGAATCACTTCACCAGGGGTCACAGGGGCGGGCTGAAGCGAGACCTTCTTCGCCGGCTTCGCAGCAATTTTCCGCTTCACCGGCTTTTTCTGGGCTTTTGACGACGTCTTCTTCTTCATGTGGCACCACCTATCGAATCGGCTCGTGAACCGTCACAAGTTTTGTTCCGTCGGGGAACGTGCCTTCTATTTGAATCTCGGGAATCATCTCTCCCACGCCGGGCATCACATCACTTTTTTTCAATAACGTCGCGCCATAGCTCATTAAATCCGATACGGAGCGTCCGTCGCGAATCCCTTCTAGAATTGCCGCAGCGAGAAACGCCATCGTCTCCGGATAATTCAATTTTAACCCGCGTGCCTTGCGTTCCTTGGCCAGATTGGCCGCAACATAAATTAGGAGCTTTTCCTGCTCTCTCGGCGTCAAATGCATAATCCCCTCACTCCCATCCTCGCCCGTGACCCTCTAAGGCTGCGGGGGTATTCTCTCCTGCGCGCGTTGAGCGAGCACAGCCCACCCTCGGGCGCTCTAATGGATTCTGTGTGCGCAAGCAGCAAGGAAAGAGAAAACACCTGCAGCCTGATCGCTCACACTACCAAATGCCGCTTGACCTCGTCGGCGCTCAATTCATTCGTCCTGCCCGCGGCTACCACCGCTCCCTTGGCCATGATGACGTAGGCATCGGCCAGCCGAGCGGCAAAGTGCAGGCCCTGCTCCACGAGGAGGATAGCGAAACGCCTAGTTTTTTTAAAGCCGATAATGACGTCTTCAATCTGATCGACGACGGAGGGCTGAATACCTTCTGTCGGCTCATCGAGCAAGAGGACTTTAGGGGCGGAGAGGATCGCACGGCCAATCGCTAATTGTTGTTGCTCTCCACCACTCAAGACCCCGCCGGGCCGCTCAAGAATTTGGGTGAGCTTCGGGAACAACTGATACACCTCATCGAAGGCGGCTTTCTCGGCAGTTCGATCGCTCTTCGTGCCTTGCGCCCAGAATCCGAGCTGGAGGTTTTCCCGTACGGTCAGATGCGGAATAATCTCACGTCCTTGGGGGACATAAACCAGTCCTTTTCTCGCCCGACGGTCCGTCGCTCCTGTGGTGATATCCGCCCCGTCCATCACAATCGCCCCGGATCGCACCGGTAACAGGCCCATAATGGCCTTCAAGGTAGTGGTCTTGCCCACCCCGTTGCGCCCCATCAGACAAGCGACCTGTCCCGCCTCAATCGTGAACGAGACGTCGCGCAGAATATGGCTCTCGCCATAGTAGACGTTGATGCGGTGCAGCTGCAGCATGGCTAGTGGCCAACCTTCTGACGTCCTAGATAAATTTCCTGAACCCGACTGTCCGCTTGCACGACATCGACCGAGCCCTCACAGATCACAGTCCCCTCATGCAACACCGTAACCGTGCGGGCAATCTGCCTAACAAATTCCATATCATGTTCAATGACAATCACTGCGTGCTTCTCCGCCAGGGCTTGGAGCAAGACACCCGTCTGCTCCGTTTCTTTGTCCGTCATGCCGGCGACCGGTTCGTCGACGAGTAACAGCGCAGGATCCTGCAGAATCACCATGCCAATCTCCAGCCACTGTTTCTGTCCATGCGAGAGCGATCCCGCCCGCCGGTATGGATGGTCCCGCAGTCCAATCGTTTCCAACGTCGTTGCAATCCTTTCGCGCTCGGTAGGAGTGGATCGGCTGAGAAGCGTGGGGAAGACCCCTTTACTGTCCCGCTTCAACGACAAATCGAGATTTTCCCAGACCGTCAGGTTGCCGTAGATCGAGGGAGCCTGAAACTTGCGGCCGATCCCCAACTTCGCAATCTCATCTTCCGGCTTCCCGATTAGATCGACATCCTTGCTGAAGATGACACGGCCGCGTGAGGGCTTCGTCTTGCCGCAAATCACATCGAGGAGCGTCGTCTTGCCCGCTCCGTTTGGTCCGATGACGACGCGCAATTCATTGTAGTTGACGATGAAGTTCAAATGGTTCAGCGCCTTAAACCCGTCGTAATCGACGACGACGCCTTCCAGGTAGATGATCGAGCCCTTGTCGCTCATGGCCGTGCCTCGTCCTGCGCGCGGGGGGCCTTCACAAGCAAGCTCCGGATCGCATCGGGCTTCATGTACCGCATCAGCCCAACTAAGCCATCAGGAAATAGCAGCACGACTGCGATGAAGAGCCCTCCCAGAAAGAAGGGCCAGAGTTCAGGGAAATAATTCGTCAAAAGACTGCGACCAAAATTGACACTGATTGCGCCAATGATGGCGCCAACCAAGGTGCCTCGTCCACCCACGGCCACCCAGATTACCATTTCGAGTGAAGGGAGCACGCCGATCTGCCCCGGAGTGATAATCCCCACTTGCGGCACATACAACAACCCGGCGAGTCCCGCGAGCCCTGCCGATACCACGAACACGAAGACTTTATAGTTCGCTGGCGAGTATCCGGAGAACAGGACGCGCTGCTCGCTGTCGCGGATAGCGAGTAGCACCTTGCCCGTTCGCGACTGAATGATCCACCGGCAGAGAAAATATGCCCCACCTAACGCCAGCACGGTCACTACATAAAGCATCCGCTGCGTCCCTGGCTCGCTCAGACGAAATCCTAGCAGCTGCTTGAAATCGGTCAGTCCGTTGGTCCCACCCAAGTTCGTTTCGTTGCGGTTGAAAACCAGCCAGGCGGATAAGGCCACGGCCTGCGTGATAATGGCGAAATACACGCCCTTGATCCGACTCCGAAACGCCAGCAGGCCAAAGATCCAGGCGCTCAGCATCGGCAGGAGAATGCCTAACCCCACCGCCGCAAGAAAGCTGTGGAAGGGCGCCCAGAAGACGGGGAGTTCCTTGACCTGATTCCACACCATGAAATCGGGCAACGCGCTGCCATAAACGCTTTCCGAGCCAATCGTCAACATCAGATGCATTCCGATGCAGTAGGCACCGATGCCGAAAAAAACGCCCTGCCCGAGGCTCAGAATGCCGGTGTAGCCCCAGATGAGGTCGAGCCCAAGAGCCAGAATGGCAAAGGCGAGAAACTTCCCGAACCGGTTTAGCGTGAAGTCCGAAACATACAGCCACGAGTCCTCACCAGGCAGAACGTTCAACGTTGGGAGGATGACGAGGAGGAACAGTCCGATCAGCCAGAAGACACCGTTCGGGCGTTCTCCGATCGGCTGCCCGTCGCTAGCTGGGTGGCTCGTATTGCTCCAGCTAATCCGCATGGCGCCCCTTGACGGCAAAGAGCCCGGACGGACGGAGTTGTAGGAACAAGAGAACCAGCCCTAGGATGAGGACTTTGCCATAGACCGCGCCAAAACTTGGCTCAAGAAATTTATTCAGGCTGCCGATACCTAATGCCGCTACGATTGTGCCGGCTAGTTTGCCGACACC
>CAMBDY010000033.1 GCA_945865525.1 Nitrospira lenta
GCAACCGAAGACCCGTAATCCCCGCCCTTCGGCAAGCCGCTGCAAACGCGGTCCGAGGGTTCTTCCACGGCTTCCCATTATACAGGAACACACGCGGAGTGTCTAGGCGTCGCTCCTTGTGTAATTCAGCGAAGGCGTCGAACACGTCAACGTCCTGTAAATTTCCTGTAACAAATGAAGGGAATGGCGCGTGCGGTGGGCAATTAATCGGCGACCACCTCCAATGCGATCGATGCGACACTGCGCTATGGTGAGTAGGGCAACTCTCGGAGCAGACTGCGTAGATTCCCTCTTGCCCTTGATTCGACCAGCACTCCCTCTGACAGCGGGTGGCGTCTGGAGGGGAACTAACCTGGGTATGATGGATTATTGTGGCGCGGGATGGTTCAGAGGGGAAAAGCGAGTCCGATAAAAGGTGTTGTGATGGGTTGCGTGTGGCTAATCGTCTGGTTCCCTGTTGAGACCCCTCTTTATCAACTCCAAGTAGGGCATGCCCCAGTTGGCATCCAAAATGGCATTGGGAGGCGCACCGGACGAACAAACAGTAGGCCCAGCCCTTGATAAGCGTAAACCTGCTACTGTACGGTGTGGGGTGTTGTGAGGCAATGGGTTACATATGGAGAATTGCCCAAGTGGATTGTCTATTGATACGCCATGGTGTCGCTGTCAAAACGGGAAAGTGGTCCGGTTTGGACGAGACTCGTCCATTGACCGCTCAGGGACGAAAAAAGGTTCGCCGGGTCGCGAAGGGACTTGCCGCAATAGGAGTCGCGCCCACGCATCTCTTCACCAGTCCCCTCACGAGGGCAGAGGAGACTGCTAATCTCATCCAAACCATTCTCTGTCCCTCCCTCCCCATAACTTTCTGTGAGAGCTTGGAACCAGGATCCTCTCCTCAATTGCTGTCAACCTTTCTCCAGGCTGTCTCGGACCATTCCGTGGTGCTCTGCATTGGCCACGAACCATTGCTCGGAGCCACGGCTGGCTATTGGCTAAATGGTCGAGCATCACAGCGCTACCCCATGAAAAAGGCCGGGGTCGGACTTATTCACTTGCCTTCAACCGCATGCGCGGCGGGAGGGCTCCTTCGCTGGTGGTGCACCCCAACGCAACTTATAGCGCTAGGTCGATCCCCGAGGCATCATGAATGACCACGCCTTGTATCTGGCTGGCAATGAGAAGGACCCGCGAAAGCTACCGGCGTAATGAAGCTGCCGCACTGGACTGGCGGTGGGATTGCAACACTGGCAAGATCTTGCGTCGCAAGTCTTCTTGAAGCTCCTCCGGAGACTTTCTGGCGTCCACCACTTCAAAGTGGAACTCCTCGGCCATTGCGTCAAACTCTTTGATGAGCAACGTCTGGTATTTCTTAAAGCTCTCGTAGAGATCGGCGCCAAGCCGAAGATCCATGCCGGATTCCCAATAGTTCATGCCGGTGGTTTCAATCACGCGCATCGCGAGTGTTTCAACATCAATACGCATATAGCAGACCAAGTCCGGAACTAATGCAAACCCGAAAACATCGCGAATCCACTGACGATCATTGCCTCGCACCAAGTCGCGTGCTAACGCCGTATAGATGTACCGGTCGGCCAAGACGATAAAACCTGAACGTAATGCTGGGATGATTTGATGTTCCAATCGATCGGCGAAATCCGTAGCGTATAATAGACTTAACGACCAGCGATCCAGAATGTTTCCAGCCTTTGCCGCTTCAATAGTTTTCGACATGAGATTTGATCTGGTCCAGCCGGTAGTGATCACACCGTACCCCTGGACCTCTAGCCACTCCTGTAACATTTCAACATGCGTGGAGCGGCCGACCCCATCGGCGCCTTCGATGACGATGAGTTTTCCCGAGAGGTTACTCGGACTTTGGTATGTCAAACCGTCGCCAAAATAGCGTGTCTCGTCCATACGTGCCTCGTCTTGGTTTATAATGTTGTAGTTGCGTTTCGACCGATCGACGCATTTCTTCCTGTTGCGCTTTGATGCTCTTGGTGGCATCCATCGTGAGTAGGCCAAACTCATCCGTGATCTTCTCGTACTGGTTTAAAATCCTGCCTTGAAAAATTGCGAAGCTTTCCGTCATATCTTGGCTCAAGTCCAAGTCCATTCCAGCCTCGTAATACTTGAAACCTCCTCGAGTGCCACCGAGCAACCGAGGAATCGCCACGTCAAGCGGTACGTTGAAGTAGAAAGCTAAATCAGGCTTAGTCGCGAAGGCGTAGAGCTTGCGCACCCAATCTGGTGAAACTCCTCGCGCCACGTCACGCGCAAACGCCGTATATATATAACGATCAGCTAAAACGATCATGCCAGCCTTTAATGGCGGGATAATTTGATGGTAGTGGCGGCTGGAAAAATCCGTCGCGTGCAGTAAGCTAAATGTGGTTGGAGTCAGGCTTTTAGTTTTTTTCCCACGCTTCGTCGTTTCTCGTACTAAGTCCGATGAGTTCCACTCCGTAAAAAAGACCTTATGCCCCTTTGACTCCAGCCATTTCTGCAAAAGCAACAGTTGCGTGCTCTTGCCTGAGCCATCAATGCCTTCAACAGTGATGAGTTTCCCGGGGTACGGGTGAGGGGGAAGCACGGGTTCGGCTGGCGCATTCATGACTTCTTCTCCTCTGTTGCCACTTCAATAAATCGAACTTGACGCTGCAAGACCTGCTCAAGTAAGTCTGCTCGCTGGGAGGCCGACCAAATCTCCATCCCCGCATCACCGCTAACTCTGGCCGTGACCGTCAACACCTGACCGATCTTCACATGCACTGTCTGCACGACAGAGAAATGCGTGCGATCCAACGCATCGGCTAGCCGCAAAATGGCGGATAGAATGCGAACAGTCCTCTTCATTTTTAATGACAGCGCAGCATATCCCTCATGCTTCGCTGTTGGTATGGCTCCACGATGGTAGCGGGCAATATTTGCTATCATCTCAATTTCTTCCGCCGTCAGTCCGCCGATGTCACTGTTCTTGATCAGATAGTAGGCATGTTTATGATGCTGCCGTGGATTGATGAGGTAGCCGATATCGTGCAGGATCGCGGCAAATTCCAACCAGTTCCGTTCCGTTTCTCTGAGGCGATGCAAGCGTTTTGTTTGATCAAACAAGCGCAATGCGAGATCTGCCACATGCAAGGAGTGTACTTCCGGAACACGACAACGTCGGGCCAGCCCTATCACATTGCGCCGCCGAACGTCAGGAATTTCGCGTTCCGCTTTCAGCCCATCCCGATGCCGCTCAATGAAATCGTAGATAATTCCTTCGCGAATGGCTTTATCGCATACAATCATCTCATCGACACTCGAGAGCTCCAAGAGACGACGCAGGACGACCACCGCTGGCAGCAACGTGTCGACCCGCTTTGGATCTAATCCCGGAATACTTAATCGTACTTTCACGGACGACCGACTAAGTTGAGCCTCGACGGCGCGGAGATCTTTTAGCTTCACCTGGGCGAGATTCAACTGCGGCAAAGGTCGGCCAGTCTGTTGCAGATGGATAATCTCAGCAAGATTGCCGGCCATTCCGGAGGTGGCCACCACGGCTTTAAATTGTTTTACTTGAAACAGATTGAGGGCTTCCTGCAGCGTCAGCCTGACAATTTCGTCTAGCTGCTTACGCATAGCCTTGGTGGGCGGCATTTTGGGTAGATATTGATCGGACAATCGGATCGCACCGAGCTTTAAACTCTTGGCCTGTTGCGAGCCGTCGCGAGTTCCGACGATGAGTTCGACTGATCCACCACCGACGTCAACCACCAATGTGTGCTTATCGGGCAGCGACATGCTGTGGCGTACACCAAGAAAAATCAGCCTGGCCTCCTCGAGGCCGCTAATCACACGTATCCTAACGCCGGTCTGCGCCTTGACTAGATCGACGAAATCGCCCCCATTGTTCGCCTCGCGGACAGCACTGGTGGCCACCGCCACAATTCGCTCATATCCTTTGTTCCTAGCCAAAGTGACCAGGGTCTTTAATACGCCTACCGCACGTCCCATGGCCTCGTCAGACAACCGTCTAGCGGTAAATGCGCCGTTGCCTAATCGGGTCATGTCTTTGAATCGATCCAGAATCTTATAACTGGAATCAGGAAGAATATCGGCTAATACCATATGAATGGAGTTAGTTCCGATATCAATGACGGCAAGTTTTGGCATAAGGGGAACTGTCAGATGCCGTAGTACAACATAATCGTACAAGACTAGTTAGTCGGTGGTCGCGCTGCCAAGATATGGCTGTTACAAGTGAACGCCATTTGTGGGGACGTGATCAGCCCTCATGCCGCCAGCGTTCGCCCCTCACGGGAAACCTTGTAGCTGCACGCCAGCAGTCTTAATCGAGTCCTGCCCATTCCGTGTCCCTGCACAGATTTAAATATCTTGAAACTGGCAAATGGTGGTTCGACCAGAGCATCGGCCTATGCAGATCGCCCTCGATTGACCGCACGAGAATCCTCCCTCACAATAGCTCGCTGCTAGCAACTTATTCCAACGCCAGTCACCAGCACGACGTCCGGTGGTGAGAACGCCTACTTGGGCGGTTCTGTCGGAGCGACGTGGCGAATGATTTTCCCCTCCACAAGGTAAACAACCAGCTCGGCGATGTTAGTCGCATGGTCGCCTATCCGCTCAAGGGTTTTGGCGATAAAGATGAGACGAATCGCACGTGTGGTGGTCTGTGGGTCTTCGAGCATGAACGACAACAGCTCACGAAACACTTGCACCATTAAATCATTGACGACGGCATCGTCCACAAGCACCTTGCGCGCAAGGGTTGCGTCATTCTTGACGAAGGCGTCGATGCTTTCCTTTACCATCATCCGGGCCCACTTCCCCATACGTGGAATATCGATATACGGCTTGAGCTGTGGCTCTTCGTTCAACTCAATCGCCCGTTTGCAGACGCTCTCCGCCAGATCGCTAATGCGCTCGAGCTCGCTAGCCAGCTTCATCGCTGTCGTCACTAAGCGCAAGTCTCGAGCTGCTGGCTGATGGAGCGCCAGCAGCCGAATGCAGTCTTCGTCGATCTCCACATCCATTACATCGACTTGTTGGTCCCGCTTGATCACGTCGCGGGCCAGGGCTGAGTCGCGAGTCACCAGTGCGTCGAGGGCCCTATCGATCTGCTCCTCTGCCAGACCAGCCATGCGCAAGAGCTTGCTCTTCAAGTAGTCGAGTTCTTCGTCAAAGTATCGTTGTGCCATATGTTTACCCAAATCGTCCGGTGATGTAGTCTTCGGTCTGTTTCTTGGACGGCGTGGTAAAGAGCCGCCCTGTGGGGCCAAACTCCACCAGTTCGCCCAGGTACATGAAGGCGGTCCAATCGGACACCCGCGCCGCCTGCTGCATATTGTGCGTGACGATCAAAATCGTTACGCACTGTTTCAGGTCGAGCAATAGCTCCTCGATACTGCCCGTGGCGATCGGGTCAAGTGCCGACGTTGGCTCATCCAGCAAGAGCAACTCCGGGTCAGTCGCTAAGGCGCGGGCAATGCACAGTCGTTGCTGCTGGCCGCCTGAGAGGGACGTTGCCTGTGTACGTAACCGATCCTTGACTTCATCCCACAAGGCGGCGCCCCGTAAGGCCTGCTCGACTTTTTCATCGAGGAGCGCGCGCGCGATGGCCCCTCGCACTCTTAAGCCGTAGGCCACATTTTCATAAATGGACTTGGGAAAAGGGTTCGGTTTTTGAAACACCATAGCGATCCGCATCCGGACCTCGATGGGATCGATCTCGGCTGACAGAATATTGCAGCGATCGGGGTAGAGGAGAATTTCCCCTTCGTAGTGATTCCCCGGATAGAGATCGTGCATCCGATTAAAACAACGGAGGAACGTGGATTTTCCGCAACCGGAGGGCCCGATCAAGGCCGTAATTTGATTTTTACCAATAGGAATCGATAGGTTTTTCAGCGCCAGCTGACTGCCGTAGGAAAAACTCAAAGCGCGGGCTTCCGCCCCGAGTGACGTGGGGGCCTCGTACGCGTGAAGTGCGTCTGCGTGATTCATGTTACCAACTCACCTGCTTTCTCATGCGATAGCGCAGATAGATAGCCAGGCCGTTCATCGTAAGGGTCATTCCAACCAAGAGGATGCCGGTCGCGGCTGCGTTGCTGGCGAAGTCCTCGCCCGGCCTCGAGACCCATCCGAACATCTGAATCGGCAAGACCGTAAAGGGAGACAGGAGCCAGTCAAACGAGAGATACGGTGGCTGCGTGCTAAACGGTGTGGGCGGCAAAAAAGCAATAAAAGTAAGTGCGCCAATGGTAATGATGGGGGCCGTCTCGCCGATGGCTCGGCTCAGAGCGAGGATAATACCCGTGAGGATCCCAGCCCCAGAATAAGGCAGGACGTGATGCGCGATCGTTTGCCACTTGCTGGCGCCCAGCGCAGAGGCCGCTTCTCGGATCTCCACTGGGATTGTACGAAGTGCTTCACGCGTCGTGACGATCATCACAGGAAGAACCAGCAAGGCCAACGTGAGGCCCGCAACAAGAATGCTCTCGCCGAGTCCCAGAATATGGACGAACAGTCCGAGCGCCAGCAAACCAAAGATAATCGATGGCACGCTAGCCAGATTGGTGACTGCGACCTCGATCAACTCGGTCATCCAGTTTCTCCGCGCATACTCTTCGAGATAGATCGCCGCCGCAACACCGAGCGGCACACCCACGACCGTCGTGACAAGCATGATCAAGGTTGAACCAACCCAGGCGGGCAGGATGCCAGCTTGTGCAGCATGACGAGAAGGATAGGACATCAGAAATTGCCAGTCGATGCGCATGGCACCTTGGAACAGGAGTGTCCCAAATAATAACACCAGTGTTCCGACTGCGATGGCGAGTGAACCGATCCCCAAGACCTTAAACATTGCCTCAGCGGTCTTCCGTCGTGCGATCGAAGGCGGTTGCCGTAGAGGGGATTGAGCCGCCATCAGTAGACCTCCCGAAACCGCTTCCGCAGCAGATGACCAAGGATATTGCAAGTAAAGGTCAGCATGGCCAACACGAGCCCTGCAGCGAAAATGCTCTGATAGCCGATGCTGCCATGAGGTAAATCGCCGAGCGCCACTTGGACAATGTAAGCGGTAATGGTGGCCGCCGGCTCCAGAGGGTTCCAGCTCAGATTCGTGTTTTGTCCTGCTGCGATTGCCACTACCATTGTTTCACCGACGGCACGCGAGACTCCGAGTACATACGCGGCAACTATGCCTGACGTGGCAGCAGGCACCACTACGCGCCACGCTGTCTGCAGCCGGGTGGCTCCTATTGCATAGGACCCTTCCCGTAACACCATGGGCACGGCGCGCATCGCATCCTCGCTCAGTGAGATGACGAAGGGCATGATCATAATCCCGATCACGATGCCGGGACCGAGCATATTGAACCCTGGCAGATCCGACCAGATTTGCTGGAGCCCTGGAGTGACAACCAATAGCGCAAAATATCCGTAGACCACGGTCGGGACTGCGCCCAAGAGTTCCAAGGTCGGCTTGATGACTTCCCGCACCCGTGACGACGCGAATTCCGAGAGGTAAATCGCTGATACCGTTCCGAGTGGGATCGCCACGAGGAGTCCAACTCCACTAGTGACCAGCGTTCCGGCTAGCAGGGGGAGGATGCCATAGTGCGGATCCGCAAAAAGTGGAGTCCAGAGGGTATCCGTGAAGAAATTTGTGAGCGGTACTGTCTTGAAAAATCCAATCGACTCAGAAAGAAGCACGGCAATGATCGTCACGGTCGCGGCCACGGAGGTCAACGCAGCGATAAATAATCCGCCCTCGATCACCCGTTCTCGTCGCTGCTGAGTGCGACGGTGCATAGCCATAATGTCTCCCCCGCCAAGGCTTCTGAGCGGACTCGTGTTCTTCGCTGCCACTATGGAGGGACTCATTACTAGCCTCGCCTTCTCTCCATCTCTCCAGAACGAGACCCATCCCCTGAGCCTACAGCCTTCTCTCGCTTGGGAGGACGATTCATAATTTCCTTCTCGCCCAGACCGGTCTCAGGCGTCCCCCCGAATCCGGTACCGAGGAGGCCTTTTTTGAACCGCTCACCCGCCATGTCATATGCTTGTTCCGACAACGGCACATACCCAATCTCTGCAATCAGCTTGGGGCCTGCCGTCAGATAGTAGTTGACAAAGTCTTGCACCTCTGTCCGCTTGGCGGCCGTCTCGCTGACATAGATGAAGAGGGGCCGTGAAAGCGGCTGGTACCTGCCATTGACGACATTTTCCACATTGGGAAACACCGGTCCATGTTTTCCGGCAATGGAGACCACTTTGAGCTTTTTCTTGTGCGCGGCGTAATAGACAAAGGGGATGTAGCCCAATGCATTTTTATTGTTTGCGATGCCCTGGACCAGCACGTTGTCGTCTTCGCTGGCCGTGTAATCACCACGGCTCGCCTTGGCCGTTCCCACAATTGCCTGGGTGAAGTAATCGAACGTGCCAGAATCGGATCCAGCACCAAAAAGCACAAGCGGGGCATCCGGCCAGTCATAACGGATGTGTTTCCAGTTGGTGACTTTCTTTTGGGCCGCCGGTTCCCAGGTACGCTTTAGCTCTTCAACCGTGATCGAGGTGAGCCAGGTATTTTTCGGACTGACCACCACGGTCAAAGCATCAAATGCAACGGGTAACTCATAATAGGCAATGCCGTTCTTCTGACAAAGGTCCATTTCTTCCCTGAGGATCGGTCGGGACGCATCGGCGATGTCCGTCTCGCCTCGACAGAATTTCTTGAATCCCCCGCCTGTACCGGCAATGCCCACGGTCACTCTGATACGCCCATGATTTGCGTTTTGAAATTCTTCCGCCACGGCTTCTGAGAGCGGGTAGACCGAACTGGAGCCATCGACTTTGATGATCGCCGTTTGACCAGCCGTCGCCACGTGGGTTCCTGAGCCGATGATGCCCAACAACCCAGCCATCGCCATACAACCTATAAGCTGTGTCACCATGATGTACCGTGTCCTTTTCACCGGCAGACTTATAACAAAACGCCTTGGCCCGTTTCAAGTGTTTTCCTATTCGTTAATCTATACCCCGTGTGTTGTGGCACGGTTACGGCCTTGTTACAGCCATGTAATACAATTAGATTCTGTCAGGGGCCTGCTAAGCGCCTCGCAGCAAAGTCAATTGAGCCCGATGCTGGCAGCGGGCATCACGCTGAGGCAGCAGCGTTCCCCGCGCGAGTGCGGATGAACCGCCACTTGGAGTCGCGGCGTTGGAGCTTCCCCTTGCCTGGGTAGGTCTATTCCACAAAGATGACCGGCTGGCTTTTCCTAATGCGAAGGGCCTTGATCATCGACGCGGAGTGGGGGCACGCTACAACATCGTCAACGAGGCTGATCTGAAAGCGGCCGCAACTCGGTTAACAGAGTACTTTGAACAGGAAAAGGTTACACTTTTAGCTACACTTAAGGAATTAGCAAAGCAGGTGAGTGGTCCTCTATGGACCAAACTCGTTGAAACATCAACAGATGAGGGTGGAGCTGGCGAGAGGAATCGAACCCCCAACCTGCGGTTTACAAAACCGCTGCTCTGCCATTGAGCTACGCCAGCCTGAGTATGAGCGGTGCGCGGGCACGCCCCACGGATCCGAAAACCTAACAACAGTCTCTCGACCTGTCAAGCCGGCACAGTACGACCGCAGCCGTTCGCAGCGCCTATTCTTACCAGGCCGGGCGCCGAGACCCGCGTGGTGCATCGATGCGGGAGGGGGCCGGCGTCTCTCGCGGATGGCTCCTGAGGCGCGAGCAATGCGTCGCGGATTCGATGCCACTCCTTCGGTACCTCGACCGGGCAGCTGACGGGAGCATCAATGTGCTGACGCTTCTCCCACACTAGAGCCTCCGCTCGCGTCTGCAAGGTCTCACGATGTTCCGTCGTACCCCTCGAGGAGATCGCAGAGGCAAGATATCATTAAATAGTTGAATTTACAAGCACAACATACTCAATTTATTGTATATTTTGACATACAGATTTCATGTAAATGATTACCGTGGTGGCCTTGTTCGCGCCGAAGCGCAGCGGCACTTTCGCTTGACGGTACGTCGATAACAGGGGTATCGTGCCGCGACACCTTATCCATTGAGGAGGAGCTGATGCGCAAAGTCTCAACGACGTCTCTGGTTGTACTGGGATGCTTTCTGGCAGCCTGTAACACAACACAATGGGTTCACCCCAGTAAATCTGAGGATGAATACACGCGCGATTACGTCAAGTGCCAGCAGGATGCGGCGCGGGACCCAAAACTCCAGCAAGGGAGTCAGCTCCTCATGATCAACGCCGCGGAACGCTGTATGCTGAAACAAGGCTGGCGGCTGGTCCAAAAGAAGGACTAGTCTCGCCTGTCCTCCGCACCGCTGCGCCCTGTCGCCCCCACGCATCGACATCACTGATAAGTTCTGATCACTCCGGCATACGCCCGAGTGGTCAGCCATGTCTGCGACAGGGAGACCCGCACCCCGCCGCTGCAGATGTTACAGGAAATTTACAGGACGTTGACGTGTCTGGAACGTGACCGAGGTACTGTTGTCGTAAATGTTTAGGTGGCACCCACGTTTAACTCTGGAGGACCCGATGCACCATCCTGGTGTTTACCTCTTCGTCCTAGCCGTCACGCTCGTACTCGCCGTGCCGATCGTGCTGATGGGTTACACATTGTTAGCCATGCAGCCACGCGTCCTAATCCCGCTGCTTCGGGTACAGACCGGGGAGCAGACCACCAGTCTGATCACCTCCGCCCGAAGAAGTGAGGCTCGCAGCTGCCTGCACTGCACCGCCGCAATCACTCACACCAGCGAGTTTAGCGGAGCCACATTCACCTACCCACAGGAGGCCCGATGATCACGGTTGACCGACTCATGACCCGCCACCTGGTGACGCTCGAAACGGGCCGCTCCGCCCTTGAGGCGGCGACCCTAATGAAGACCCGCACCATCGGCAGTGTCTTCATCACGCAGCACAGTCGGATCGTCGGCATCGTGACGGAGTCGGATATTGTCCGGAAAGTCGTCGGAGCCGATCAGGCGCCTGCAGCCCTCCTAGTAGAGAACATCATGAGCAGCCCCGTCATCGGCATTGACAGCCGTCAGCTAGTGACGGACGCCGCCGATCTCATGGAGCGGCATAAAATCCGGCATTTGGCCGTCTCTAGCGCGCACGCGATTGTGGGGGTGGTGTCGGTGCGCGACCTCTTGCACCCCGTCGCGATTGATGAGTTGTAAGGATGCCGCACGCGTGGTTCGCGAGGCCTTTCACGAAAGGGGATGGACACCATGGCATTTGATCTCGTGACAACAGCACTCACCGTCGGCGTGCCAGTCGCCCTCGTCTTGGGCGGCCTGCGGTTCCTCGTCTCGCTGGGCCGGGATTGCCGGCGCATGTTCTGGGGGTACGAG
>CAMBDY010000034.1 GCA_945865525.1 Nitrospira lenta
AAGGAGGTGGCAGATGCCTGGCAGTAATTCGCCTATTTGACCTAGGCGCGCGAGGAACGTAAACATGAAGGTCGCGGCAATGATGAAGTGTAGGGCGCAGAGTGTCGTATTTCTGTAGGCGGTGAGATAGACCATAACGGAGGAAAAAAAGAAATAGACTAAATTGATTGGCGCGAACAGCACCATGTCCAGCTGGAGGTTGGCGGTTGCACTGACCAGCTTGGTGGTGCAGACGGTGGTCCAGAAGAATCCGTACATGGTGAGTGCGGTACCACCGAGCTGCTCGTGGTAGCGAATGTCGGTCATGCCAGCTAGGATTTGTACGAAGCCGCCGAAGATGAGGGCGATGACTAGTGTGCCAATGTGATCTTGCGCTGGAATTAGATCCAGCTGCGCCGTACCCAGAGTCAGGGCACCAACCGCCAGTCCGAATAATCCAATTGCCAAGACATCGATGCGTCGCGGGTGTAATTCCTCGGCCATGGGGATTCCTTGTTGGGTGTCGTGTATTACAGTCGTGATGAGGCCATCAAGACTGCCCAGTGTGCAAGAGTCACGGCGGGAAAAGCAAGGCCGTGAAGGTGGGAGTGGGAAGCTGAGTAGAAGATGCTAGAGCGTGGGATCTGGCTTAGTTTTAAAATAGTTCCCACCTTTGCTGCTCTCGTCGTCGCTCCCCCAATCGATTTGTTTCTCCAGTCGCTTGAGGAGGGGGACATGTTTAGAGCAGTGAATATAAGCTTCTTCGACGTCGACCACGATCCAAGCGTCCGGGCGGAGGCCTTTTTTCAGCTTGGTTGCGGCGAGCATGCTTGCCGATAGATGGGGGAGGTTGGTGGTCTCGTTGGGCGAGAGCACGCGCGCCTTTCCATTGACGTGTAAGCCAACCGTACTCTGGAAGTAATCCAGAAAGATCATACCGATCTGTGGGTTCTCGAGTATATTGCCCACACTAGCCAAGACGCCGTTACCACGATATTCCGGGTAGGCAAGTGTTTTTTTATCAAGGATCTGCACGAATCCAGGCGCC
This sequence comes from Nitrospira lenta, assembly GCA_945865525.1. Lineage (GTDB taxonomy): Bacteria > Nitrospirota > Nitrospiria > Nitrospirales > Nitrospiraceae > Palsa-1315. The sequence continues at coordinate 1,028 of CAMBDY010000034.1, forward strand.
CCCGCTCGGAAGGAACAATCGCATGAGCCGTTGGCATCGGCCGTGGCGATGAAGGCCATTTCCTGCCGCGCAATAAATTCCTGCATCGTGGGATTCAGGTGATCCAGCATCTGCTTGGCGTAAAACGACGTAGCGCGCGTGCTGGTACCGAATCGTTTTTGTGCCTGCTGCTCTGCGGTTGAGACTGACCGTTTCATGGCGACGCTCCTCCGTTTTCGTCGAGGTAGTTCTTGGGTGCTGCCACGCGAAGCACCGTATTCATTGTACATGAGGTGCTGCCTAGCTGCACTATTTCCTCTCTTTAGGGGGCAAGCTCGTATTTCTTAAGTTTCGTCAGCAGCGTTTTGTAGTCGAGCTGGAGCGCCTTGGCCGCATGGGTTTTATTCCCGTGGTGTGCCTCGAGGACTCGCAGAATATGGACTTGTTCCATCTCTGCCATCGACAGGCTGGTTTGGTGTGAGGCATCGGTGCCGGCGGTTGGCTGCGGTAAGACCTGGGTGATGTCCTCCAGTGATAGGGGTTGATGGGGGACAGAGGGATTCATCAGGATGACTCGTTCGATCACGTTTCGCAATTCGCGGATATTACCGGGCCAGGCATAGCTTACCAACCGCGCGATGGCTTCTGGCGCGAAGGACCGAGGGGTAGTTCCCGGAATCCTGACCGTAGCCAGAAAGTATTCTGCCAAGCGAGGAATGTCTTCTGGCCGTTCGCGGAGGGACGGAACGCGGAGGGTGACGGTGTTGATGCGGTACAGCAGATCATCGCGGAAGCGACCATGATGCACGAGTTCCTGGAGATTTCCATTGGTGGCGCCGATGACGCGGACGTCAGCCTGGAGCGTGCGGGTGCTGCCGACCGGCCGGTATTCTTTACGGTCAAGAAATCGCAGCAGGCTCACCTGCATTGGTCCCGGCATTTCTCCGACTTCATCCAGAAACAGGGTGCCACCTTCTGCTGCGGCAATGAGCCCTGGCTTTGCGGCTGTGGCGCCGGTAAACGAGCCTTTTTCATGGCCGAAGAGTTCGCTCTCCAGTAGTTCCCGGCTGACGGCTCCACAATTCACAGCGAGAAAGGGACCGGCTGCGCGCCGGCTTTGCGCATGAAGGGTGCGGGCTACGACTTCTTTCCCCGACCCAGTTTCCCCCTGGATTAGGACCGGCGCATTTGCAGGAGCAACCTGGGCGGCCTGTGCCATGAGCTTCTGCCAGGCGGGGCTCTGTCCCTGCACAATCTGCTCGCGGGTATGTGCGAAGCCTCCCAGCCTCGCCGCGATATTCTCGCGTCGGAGAGTGCGCACCGTGCGGAGCTTCGTGATTGCAGCCTTGATGACCGTTCCGTCGAAGGGGGTATCTTTGACGAGGAAGTCCCAGGCGCCTTCCTTAATAGCCTCGACTGCGTCCTTCACGTCGCTATGGCCGGTGAGGATCATGACGTCCACGTCCGGTTGATGGTCTTTGACCCAGCGCAGCACGGCGCGGCCATCGATCCCAGGCATGCGGAGATCGCTGACCACGCAATCGAAGGGGCCGGAGGCGAGCCGGTCCAAGCCCTCTTGTCCCTGTGCGGCGGTCGTGACCTCGCAGCCTTCCTCTCGGATTGCCTGCGCCAGCACCAGCCGGACATATTCTTCGTCGTCAATGACTAGGATATGCATAAGTTAGCTCAGAGTAATCGCTTTCAGCTTTTCGGCTATCCGGGAATGCAAGGGAAAACGTACTGCCTGTGCCTGGCGTAGATTCAGCCCAGGCCCGCCCGCCATGTTTCTCCATTACCATTTTCACAATCGCCAGTCCGACGCCAGTGCCTTCGTAGTCGGCTGGTTGGTGTAGCCGTGCGAAGATATCGAAGATTTTCTCGTGGTCATCAGGGCCGAAACCAATTCCGTTGTCGCGGACCCAGATGATCCGCTCCGTTGCAGTTCGGGTGCCGCCGACATAGATATCGGGTGTCGTGGCGGGCCGGGAAAACTTGGCCGCATTGTCGAGTAGGTTCACCATGGCCTGCCGGATGCCCACTGGCTCACCATAGAGATCGGTGAAGGGCAGGTCCACATGAATTCTCAGCTGGGCGCCGTCTATGCCGCTGAACCGCTCGACGATGAGGCTGTTGATCATTTCCAGTATATTGAAGTGGGAGCGTGGCAGATCTTGTTGCTCCAGTCTGGAATATTTCAGGAGTGCATTGATCATTGCGGTGAGCCGGAGTGCCGACGTTTGAATGATATTCAGTTGGTGTGTGACCTGGGGATCTCCGGTTTCCATAAACCGCTTTTTGAGGAGAGAGGAGAAGCCTTCGATTTCGCGAAGGGGCCCTTTGAGGTCATGCGCAACTGAATAGGTGAAGGCTTCAAGCTCCTTGGTTTTGCGTCTGAGGGCGGCGCCTCGCTCGCGGAGATTTGTCAGCATGGCCGCCAGAGAACTCGCGAGAATACCGACCTCATCCTGTGAGGGCCAAGGTTCAAACTGGTCTGTCAGGTCATGGTGAGCGACGCGATCAGCCGTGGTGGCAAGCCGCTTCAGTGGCCCTACTACGAGCCGTTGCATCATGAGGGAGACCAACACGATGAGTAGCCCCAGCAGACCAACGATACTGAGGCTGATGAGCCGCGCCTGCTCGACGAGGCGATCACCTTCGATCTTCATCTCCGCATCGATTTTACGATGTAGTTCGATGAGCGAGGCGATCGCCTCGGTGATCGTGGCCGCAGTTTGCTGGTACAAGGGCCCGACGGGGTATCGATATTTTACCTGTTGGCCAGCGGCCGCTTCGATGTCTTCCCGTTGCGCGCGCAAGGCGCTCAGGCCAGTTGCGATGGTGACGATCGTCTGATTTTCCTGATCGGCCAGGTCACCCCGTCCGTGCTGCAACAGCATGCCGTACAGGATGAGATGCGTTCTAGCCGCATGCGCAGTTTGATAGGTGTCTAATGCCGCAAGCGTTCGGTGCTCGATTTCCGCGAAAGCCTTCAGGCTGGCAGCCTGAGCAACCGGGCGTTGATGTTCGAGGAGCTGGTGCATGTTGGCTTGCATGTTGGAAAGGTTGTGCAGCATTTCTGACGCTGTGACGACTCCGGGAACCGTAATCCGCTGATGGCGGTCGACATAGCTGTTCACACGGGAGAGGTAGAAGAGCGATGCGCTCAGACTGCTGATGAGCAGGATGAGCATCAGGCTGAACGACAGCGCGAGCTTCTTGCCGATGGAGAGGCGTGAAATCCAGCCGCGGGGGGTACGGAACATTGCCAACGGTACCACAGGATCGTAGTCACCGCTAGGGGTGGCGGACTGCTACCGCATGATGATTTTACCGGACTGGTTCCAATACCAATAGAGCGAGATGTTGGGGTAAATCGCGTCGATGGCGTTTTGGCCTGCGACGGTGAATTGCACGCCAGCTGCGGCAACCCATGCGTCGCCGAATTTCCACTGGATGGCCGGTTGGACTCCCACGATGGTGAAGCCACTCTGCTGGCCTCGGTTGAGCGCGTGGCCGTCGGCTCGCCAGGTGAGTCCGTGCAGGGTACTGAGTTCGATGTTGTAGCCGAATCCATTTTTATCGTTGAGAATATGCTCCAGAACCAATCTGGTGTTGATGGTGTCGGGGGAATAGGTGGTGGTGCTTCCTTCAGAGCCGGGGACTGCATAGGTGTAGAACACTGCTGAGCTGATCCGGAAGGGTTCGAGATTTTTTCTCGCCATGAATCCTTGAGTGATGCCGAGCTCCCCGAATCTGGTGTTGGGAAGCCGGCCCAGTGGAGAAAATCCTCCTGGCGGTCGTTCAGTACCGGTCCAGCGGCTGGTCGGGAGGACGACTTGCGAAAAGTGGGTGAACGACGGCCTCCAGCCGTCAGGGTCTTGCACGATGGGGCGGTACTTCAGGATTAGGGAGACGTCGCCCAGTCCTGCATCGTGTGTCGGCGTGCTGTTCTGTCTCGCCCAGAACGCATTAACGGGGAGCGCGGCGCCGAGTTCAATGTTATTGGAGAGGCCGTAGGCGACATTGAGCGAGGGGTTGACCTGGTAGAGATGGACGGATCCATTCTTGCGATCGTTGGGTGTTGAGAGTGTATTGCCGTAGCTATGCTCGCCGATCTGAGAAAAGAGAAACTCCCTGATTGATAGTTGGCCTTTCGGCTGGATGTCCACCGCCTGTAAGAGTACCGGGCCATGCGAGAACGGATTCCAGCTCTGGCGATACTTCTTGATCTCCTCATCGGTCGGGACCCAATCCAAGGCTGAGGATGGCGAGGGGGCCGCACTCGCTATCAGGAGGAAGATGGCGAGTGACCGCAGGATGATTTTTCTCAGGGCGAATGGCCAGGCAAGTAGGGGTATCATTTTAATCTACGTTATTCCGGTCGGAATTTAATAATTATATAAAGCAGACGTGAAATAAACTGTCAAGTTTATAATTAACCTTTTATCGCAGTGCTAAATGCATGCAACCGTAATAAAGGTAAAGATGTATTATTGCTATTAGCAAGTATACATGCTACATACGTTTCACTATGGGACAGGCTAACAAAGCGGAATTAGTCGAACATTTCCAGAATCATTTAAAAGATATTCGTGCGGCC
>CAMBDY010000035.1 GCA_945865525.1 Nitrospira lenta
AGAAAATCATAGCCCGTCGCAACCGGCTTCAACACAAATCGATCGAGCTGACGGTTGAATGCGAAGATGCGGGCATTCATCGGCTCCCAGGGATCATAGTCCTCTCTGGCTTCTTCGTCAGCGGTCGCGAAGGGATCAACCCGCGGATCGACATCGTCAACCCGAATAAGAGTATCAGGCTGCTTGTCCGACGCGGCATCTGGCGATGTAGAGGGATCCGAGACAAGGATCAACGTGGAAGCCGCAACAGGAGTCTGCTCTTCTGCTTCCAGAGGATAGTATTCATTGGCTCTGGCGAAAGGATCGACGGCCCTCACGAACGGATCAAGCCGGGGATCGGTATCACTGGATGTCACGATACTGTACAGCGGTTTGTCCGCAGCAATGTTTTGCGGTGCCGAGAGAGTTGGTGGAAAAGCCTGCTCCACGACCGGGCTTGCATCGCTCAACGCTTGTGGCTGTACTGTGGTAACCCTCCCCGCACAGCCTGGCGCAAGCAGTGTGACGAAACCCAACAAACCAATCGCCAGCAAACGAAAGGACCGCATCCGCCGCTCCCTCGAGTTATACTTCGCTGTCCACCATCATCAGCCCACTTTCGAACAACCGCTCAACCTTTTTAGTGGGGGAACCCTATCACATACTAAAACCATTTCCAATTGCCTATCCAATTGCCTATTTTAGAACGATGGAGTGGCCTGCGACAGGCGCAACGCGTCCAAAGCTCACGATTTCGCACACTTCAAGTTTCTAATCGCACGTCGCTCGCCCGTTACAGCCATCTCAGCTGAGCACGGACTACGGTCAGATCACGGCATGCACAAACTCGGCCCATCGTTGAAAATAGGCGACGCCGCCAATCTGATACGTGTTGTTATGACCGGCGCCCTCAATGAGGTAAAAGGCCTTGGGCGGTGGCGCCGCCTCGAAGACCTGCCGGCCCAGGGCAAGTGGAATGATGTCATCTTGATCGCCGTGGATCATCAGTTTCGGTAGAGTCAGCTGTGACAAGCGATCGATCAATGAAAAATCTGCCCCCTAGCAGCCAATGAACCGGCAACCCACCGTAATAAAACTTGGCCACCGCTTCGATCGACGGGAATGCCGATTCAAGAATCAAGCCTGCGGCAGGCTTCCGGACAGCCAGTTCGCCTGCTACTGCCGCGCCAAGCGAGCGCCCGAACAGCACGAGCTGTTCAGGGCGAATCATTCTAATTCGCGTCAGATAATCGTAGGCGCCCAGGGCATCCTGATAGAAGCCCGCTTCCGATGGCTTCCCCTGACTTCGCCCATAGCCACGATAGTCGAACAGAAAAACCGACAGACCTGACCGATAGAGAAGCTTTAAATTGTCCAGCCGGTTGATGATGTTGCCTGCGTTGCCATGGCACCACAGGATCACACCGGACGTCACGCGACTCTCCACATACCAGCCAAACAGCTTCGCTCCATCGGCGGCGGTGAACCAGACCTCCTCCAGGGGTACGCCGCTGAGGGATTTCCAGTTCCGATCCTTCCAGGGGTCTGGATGGAAGACGAAAATTTGATCGAGGAAGCTCACGTACTCTCCTGCTCAACTCAGAAAAATGCCTGAACCGATAGTACGAGATCATTGTCGTGGTCGCGATGATTGTACTCCAGCCTCAGCGCCCAATTCTGGGCTAGGGCATAGCGCGAGCCGACAAACCACCGAATGTCGTCAGACTGCTCACCCAGCGCATATTTCAAATAGGTCCCGGTGGCCATGACTTTCCAGTGGTCGGTGAGGTCGGCTAATAGCCCAACCGTTCCGCCGCCGCCAATGCGATGTCGCTCCTCATACGCGCGACTATAATTTGCCTCCCCTTCCGCAAAGGCAAAATACACTTCCCGCTTCAGCCAGTGGCTTTCGACCGCTGCGCCAATCCCGCCATTGATCACGCCATTGCTGCACAAGCGGCAGTCATGGTGACGAACCGTCTGCATGCCAACATTGATCTTCCAAGACGGGGCCGCAAAAAGGGAGTCGATCGGCGACAACGACAATAGATTGGCAAGCGTCGCCCGCTCCAACCGAAACTGATCCGCTCGGGTGTAATGCCGCACTGACAGCGAGGCCAGCTCCAGTTGCGAGTTCGGAGGATACCCGATTTCTGGATCCAACAGATCCTGAGAGGCCGCCCGAACCACGAATTCCTCATAGCTATCGTGATTGCGCCAGCCTGCGCCCATCTGCGCGCGGGAGGTCTTGTGCCCCAGTTCCGGCCGCTGGGTATAGGGTGCAACGGGAAGGTTCTCGGAGGGAATCCGCAACTCGCTGCGCGCCATCAACAACGTTCGATTACGCTCTTTATACGCAGTGGCCGCCTCGTTCGTCTCACTCTTATACCGGAAATAATCCGAGGCCACATCGAGCACAAATGCCTGACGCGTCGCCGGAAGCAGACCCCATGCATCAGAGGTCGTCGTCGCCTCCTCCTCAATGACTCGGGAGAGCAATGCATTTTCTTGCGGAGGCAATCGTTCCCGTTTCCGGCGAATCAGCGTGCTGCGCGAGGGCCGATAGGCGATATTACTGACCAACCCCGGTTGCGCAACGAGGAGACGTACCGTATCGACGGGAACGGTCCAGAGGAAAAACTGATCTGTCAGATGCAACGTCGGATCGGCATACTCGATCAAGGCCAAAAGATGATAAGCGCAGTTTTCTTTGAAAAAGAAATAGTCGAAGTACGCATTCCCCAGCTCCCAGGCATGCATGAGCAGGCGCCGGACTTGCTGATCCGTAAAGTTCAGCCGGTATTCCCAGATATCGCGATTTTCGATATCGCGATACTCCTGCACCTTGAGGTAGTAGGGGATCGTCGAGAAGTAGCCGCGGTAGCCGCCGAAGATGCCGCGGATCGGGTAGGCCAAGCCTGAATCGGGCGGCACGTCTGCCGCATAGTTGATCGTGTAAGCCAGAATCCTGGTCTGTTCAGTTTGGCCCTTCTGGTCGACTCGAAGCAGCGTATGCCCGAACATCGACGCGGGATTGTTCATGAAGGCAGAGGGGAAAATGAGCGTGATCGATTGGGCCTCAAAATCGGCGAACCAACGCTCAAACCGTTCGCAGGCTATCGTCGGGAGGTGCGTCCCGTCAAAGCGTAATCGCTCGCGCAACCAGGCATACCGAGCGACAAACGCACATTGGGCTGGCTGCTTCGAACGCCCAACGAGTTCGTCGGAGAAAAACTGTGTCAACGTCGCGTTGAGCTCCGCCTGTGGATCCGTTTTTCCATCAGGTGATAGAAAGAATCCAGGATCGTCTTGCTCGCTGAGATAGCCGCCAAGGATATTTGTTCGATAGTGCAGCAGCAGATGCCACTCTCGCTCGTTGGCAAGCTGAGACTGGACAGCCTGACCGATGAGTTGCGTTAAATAGGGATTGCCCTCGGCCTCCTCGGCTTGCGCTAATGAAGAAGAGACAAAAAGCAGGCTAATCAGAAGAAAAAAGATGGACAAATAGGAGGTCAAAAAGACACAGAGCCTCGACCCTGCGGTCGAGGCTCTGCGCTGATGATTAACGAGTGGAAACTTGGGCAAGGACTGGATGCGTGGCAATTGCACTGTTGATTGCTTTCACCATCGCAACCGGTGAAGCGTCACCAGTCTTGACCAACAAGATATACTGTTCCTGAATCATGGCAAAGAACTCCGCCTGATGCTCAGCCGGCACACCCATCAGAGTGGCGAGTGAGGCGAGGTGCTCCCCCTGTCCCTGCGCCATTTCCTGCGACAGGTTCTCAAAATTGAGCTCGGCGAACAGAGTCGTTTTCTGCTCGACCATCACCTTCCCGTCGTTCGTGCAGCCGGAGGTGCCGCTGCTGATCCCGAAGGTGCCGCTGCCGAAGGTGCCATTGGTCGTAGCCATCATCACCTGGGGTGCGATGTTCTTCTGGTGCGCATAATCGCTCCAGACCAACTTGCCCAACCCGCAGCCAGGACCAGTATCGGGATTGGCCGCCATGGCGAGACCTGCCTGCACGCCACAGAGCACCGCGGCCGATAGCACCAATACTCTTTTCATCATAGGCTCTCCTCCTTGCGCGAGTAGCTAGTGCCCCATTGCACCAAGCCAGGCCTCAATAGGCGGATTATAACCGAAAGTGAATTTCCTGCAAATTCTGTATAGCTCGCCACTCACTTACGGGGCAACCACCAGCTGGGAGCCGAGTGATGCCTGTACCTGTTTCCAGTCGAAGGTAAATGGCTCCGAGGATTTTTTCGGTAGCGCGGCCAACTTTGCTTTCAGTCGTTCGGCCCGAGCAGTGCTCATCGGATGGGTCGAGAGCCATTCCATCCGGCCCTCATCCTTCTCCGAGAGCCGCTCGAAAAACTTGATCATGCCAGAGGGATCGATCTTCGCCCGCTGGAGCAGTTGCAATCCAGTCACATCGGCCTCGGTCTCCTGCTCCCGACCAAACTTGAGGGTGAGCAGTTCGACGCTGAACTGTTTCATCATCCCGGCGAGTCCCTGCTGATCGCCCAGCACAATGGTCACCACCGTCAACAGCCCGAGGCTTTTCACAATCCGTTCAAGCCCATGTCGCTGCAGCACGTGGTTCAGCTCATGACTCATCACGCCGGCCACCTCTTCGCCACTGTCCGCTTTTTTCATGAGCCCCGTGAACACGACCACATGCCCGCCTGGTAGCGCGAAGGCATTGATGACGTCGCTCTTGACCACCGTCACGTCAAACTTGTAGGGATTGTGCAGAATCTGTTCGGTCAGCCGTTGCGTCATCTCTCCGAGGGCTGTGACGGCCAGCCCTTCTTTGAGCACTTCCTGCTGAGTAAGAAAGTCCCGATAGGCCGCCTCCCCCAGTTTTTGCTCCCACTCGACCGGAATCCGGCTTACGGCAAGCTCAACCAGCAGATCGGACCAGAGCCAGACGCCCAGCACCGTCGAAAGGAGCGCCCCCACGGCCAGGCTCCAGGCAAGTCGGCGACGGTGACGCACCTGACGTACCAACTCGGCAGCCTGGGCAAAGGGAAGGCTTAGATGGTCGGGAGCTGCTTGGCGAAAGGCTCGAATCACGTCCGCGTCTTTAAGATACAACGTGCGCTCCCCCTGCGCGCCGGACCATTGCACGACGAGATGGTCATGATCGAGTCCGCCTGCTGATACGCGAAGCGTCGCAAACGACACGGCCTCTCGTGCGCCTTCGGCTCCCGTAGATTCCAAAGTGATCGTCAGCGCTGCCTCACCAACCTGCACGCAACAAGGCGCCCCGCTGGCTGGATAGTCGTTCCCGAAACAGAGGGCATTAGAAATCATAGCGGGGCACCCGGGATAGTGAGATAATGGGCC
>CAMBDY010000036.1 GCA_945865525.1 Nitrospira lenta
GGGAGGAGGACGAGGACCGTGGCGGCGCTGAGGAGTAGGACCAGCCACGTGAGGGGATAGAGTCCGTACTTGACGAACTTAGCGAGCCCGAAGAAGAATGGGGTCAGGTCCATAGGGAGCCCTCAGTAGGAGACGACACCTCGGACGCAGCATACAGGGAATGCGCGGCATCACCAAGCAGAAAGAGGGGACGTGATGGCACAAGGTCGCCAGTATTGGCTGATGAAATCAGAGCCGCGCGTGTTTTCGATTGAGGATCTTGCGCACGCGCCTGGACAGACGACGGGGTGGGACGGGGTGCGAAACTATCAGGCGCGCAACTTTATGCGCATGATGGCCGTCGGGGATCAGGTGCTATTTTACCATAGCAATGCGGCGCCGCCGGCTGTGGTGGGCAGTGCAGAGGTCGTGCGGACGGCCTACCCTGATGAGACGCAGTTCGATCCGACGGACCATCACTATGATCCCGCGAGTGTGCGTGCGGCCCCACGCTGGGAGATGGTGGACATTCGGTATCGTCAGACCTTTACGACCAGCCTGCCGCTCGACTGGCTGAGGCAGGAGCCTCGGTTGCACGCGATGGTCTTATTGCAAAAAGGGTCTCGCCTCTCGGTTCAGCCTGTGACGGCGGCGGCATGGGCTGTGGTGCTCAAGCTTGCGGGGGGTCGGAGTCGTTAGAGGAACCACGCGTGCCGTCCGATATTAGCACCGGTGGCCTGGTAGGTCGCGGCGCCGTCGAAGCATGCTTCTGTGGTACGCTGAATCTGGCGGAGTGACCGTCAGCATGATGCCTGTGCGTCCTAGGGAGAATGATCATGACGAATACGAGTCGGTGGTTCGCTCGCCTGGCTGGATTGATGGTCGTTGCAACCGGGCTGGGTGTGTTCGACGCTCTCCCTGCTGTACAGGCCTCATCGTCCGGGTCTGCCCCCCATGGCACCGTGACGATCGAGGGGATAACGGTTCCGAATATCGGTCCACTGCCGACATCGATTCCGACGCCTCCCACGAATTTGTCCTACAAAGCGAAAGTCGAACTGGGGAAGCAGCTGTACTTTGACGGGCGTTTGTCGAAGAGTGGCGCGATCTCCTGTGCCTTCTGTCATAACCCTGCGACCGGCTTTGCTGACCCGCGCCAAACGTCCATCGGGCACCAAGGTGGTCTCGGTGGGCGTCAGTCCCCCACAGTCTACAATACGGCCTTCAATCATTTGCAGTTCTGGGATGGACGTGCCCACTCGCTCGAGGAGCAGGTCCTCGGGCCGATCCAGAATCCGATTGAGATGGGCGAGACCCACGAGCATGTGGTCCAGAAGCTCCGTACGATCAAAGGGTACCAGCAGCAGTTCCGAGCCGTCTTCGGGACCGAGGTGAATCTGCAAGGGATCGCCGAGGCCATTGCCGCCTATGAGCGCAGGGTCATCTCCACGAATTCGCCCTTTGATCAGTACGTGGCCGGGGAGACTCGCGCCATGGATCACGCTGCCGTGCGAGGGATGGCCCTGTTTACGGGCAAGGCCCGCTGTATCCTCTGCCATAACGGCCCGAACTTTACCGACAACCAGTTTCATAATCTTGGCGTGCCGCAAGTTGGGCCGTTGAAGGAAGATCTGGGTCGCTACTATGTCACCAAGGCGGCGCAGGATAAGGGCGCCTTCAAAACGCCGACGCTGCGGAGTCTGAGCGAGACCGCGCCCTATATGCATGACGGGGCGTTCAAGACTCCGGAAGACGTGGTAGATTTTTATAATACCGGTGGCGGTACCAATCCGAATCTGAGTCCGCTCGTCAAGCCGCTCAATCTGACGTCGGAGGAGAAGGCGGATCTCGTGGCATTTCTCAAGGCGTTGACCGGGGAGTCGATTCCTTTTCAGTTCCCAAAAATTCCTTAAAACAGGTGAATCCTAATGGCTTAGCGCTGACATCCCACATAACAGAAAAGATTTCGAGGAGGAATCGTATGTCGAGAATAAAACTTATGACCGTCGTGCTATTGGCGCTAACCATCTCGCGAACTGGGTATGCCGCAGAAAGCAGTAAACCATCGGGGGATGCTGCCTATCAGCAAACCATCTCGAACCAATTCTGGTGGCCTGACAGGCTTGATCTGGCGCCTCTGCGGCAACACGCAGCTGAATCCAACCCCATGGGCCAACACTTTCAATACGCTCAGGAGTTCAACAAGCTCGACTTGAAGGCCGTGAAGAAAGACCTCAAGGAGTTAATGACCGCGTCGCAGGACTGGTGGCCTGCAGATTACGGTCACTATGGGCCGTTTTTCATCCGGATGGCCTGGCACAGTGCCGGCACCTACCGCGTGGCGGACGGTCGAGGCGGAGCCGGCGCCGGTCAACAGCGATTCGAGCCCTTGAACAGCTGGCCTGACAACGCCAACCTGGATAAGGCGCGCCGGTTGCTGTGGCCCATCAAACAGAAATACGGGAGTAAAATTTCATGGGCCGACTTGATGGTCCTGACGGGAAATGTCGCGATGGAATCGATGGGCTTCAAGACCTTCGGTTTTGGCGGCGGACGTGTGGACACCTGGGAAAGTGATTTGGTGTATTGGGGACCCGAGAAGAAATGGCTCGCGGATGAGCGATACAAGGGCGACAGAGAGTTGAGCCGCCCCCTTGGTGCGGTGCAGATGGGCCTGATTTACGTGAATCCTGAGGGACCAAACGGCAATCCGGATCCACTGGCGGCAGCAAAGGATATCCGGGAAACGTTCGGTCGCATGGCGATGAACGATGAAGAGACCGTCGCACTGATCGCGGGCGGCCACACCTTTGGTAAGGCCCATGGCCGTGGCCTTCCATCAAAATGTGTCGGGCCAGAGCCCGCAGCAGCAGCGATAGAGGAACAGGGGTTTGGCTGGAAAAATACCTGCCGCACCGGCAAGGGAGCAGATACGATTACGAGCGGGCTGGAGGGAGCCTGGTCGATCGACCCGACGCAGTGGACTAACCAATACTTTACGAACCTCTTCACCTTCGAGTGGGTGATGACCAAGAGCCCGGCCGGCGGCATCCAATGGGTTCCTAAGGATGGCCAGGCGGCGAAGCTAGTGCCCGATGCGCATGACAAGAATGTCCGGCATGCTCCGATGATGTTTACGACGGACCTCGCGCTGAAAGTTGATCCCAGTTATCAGAAGATCTCGAAACGCTTCCTTGAACACCCCAAGGAGTTTGAGCTCGCATTCGCCAAGGCCTGGTTCAAGCTCATACATCGTGATATGGGGCCTCGCGCACGTTATCTTGGCAACGAAGTGCCCCAGGAGGACTTGATCTGGCAAGATCCCATTCCTAAGGTCAATCACAAGCTGATCGGCGCGGGCGACATTGCAAGTTTGAAAAAGACCATCCTTGCGTCCGGATTGACGGTCCCGGAACTCGTTCGCACGGCCTGGGTGTCCGCTGCGTCCTTCCGCGGCACGGATAAGCGTGGCGGAGCCAACGGGGCGCGTGTTCGCCTTGCGCCCCAAAAGGACTGGCCGGTCAACAACCCGGAGGAACTGGCGAAGGTCCTCGCCCGCGTAGAGGGCCTTCAAAAAGACTTTAATAAGGCACGCACCGACGGAAAAGCCGTGTCACTGGCGGATCTGGTTGTCCTGGGTGGGGCGGCAGCGGTTGAGCAGGCGGCGAAGGCAGCCGGATACAGTGTGCAGGTCCCCTTTACACCGGGACGCATGGACGCATCACAGACGCAAACGGATGTGCCAGCGTTCGCGGTGCTGGAGCCAAAAGCCGATGGGTTCCGCAACTACTACGGTAATGGCAACGCACTGTCGCCGACCGCCATGCTCGTGGACCGGGCGAACCTGTTGACCTTGACCGTCCCCGAAATGACTGTGCTCGTCGGCGGCATGCGAGTGTTGAACGCCAATGTGGGGCAATCCAATCATGGTGTGTTTACGAACAAGCCCGGGACGTTGAGCAATGACTTTTTCGTCAACCTGCTCGACATGTCCACCAAGTGGCAGAAGTCATTGTTGTCTGAAGGGATTTACGAAGGTGTTGATCGGAAGACGAATACAGTCAAATGGACGGCGACATCCGTCGACCTCATTTTCGGTTCGCACTCTGAACTGCGTGCTGTTGCGGAAGTGTACGCGGCCGAAGATGGCACACAGAAGTTTGTTCGAGACTTTGTGACCGCATGGAACAAGGTGATGATGCTTGACCGCTATGATGTAATGTAGTCGTGCATAGACTTGGCCTGTCTGCCCGTCCAGGATTGCACGGGGAAGGATAAGTAGGAATAGAGGACGTAGAGAGGAGTTTTGGTGGGCCGTGTAGGGGTTGAACCTACGGCCCGCTGATTAAGAGTGTAGAATGGAGGGGCTCCCTAAGTGGTCGAAAGACTGGGGGGAGTCTCTCTCTCCCACACCAGGCCGCACAAATCACCTTCGCGTCTCTTCGTCTCTCTTCGCCTCTCCTCGTTTCGATTGAGCTGGGGTTGCTCACGTGGCTG
>CAMBDY010000037.1 GCA_945865525.1 Nitrospira lenta
CTTGCGAGGGAGCTTGAGGAGGAAGGGATTGTGATCTGTGAATCGACCTTCGGACTTGAGGGGATTCTCGTGGAAGAAGGACCGTTGACGGCGCGCACTCCCTCGGAGAAAGAGTGGGAAGATATCCGGTACGGGTGGGACGTGGCCGAAGCCATTGGGCGTCTCGATATCGGGCAATGTGTCGTCATCAAAGATCGCGTGGTGGTGGCAGTCGAGGCGGTTGAAGGGACAGACGAAGCGATCAAGCGAGGCGGCAATTTGGCCAAGGATGGGGCGACGGTGGTCAAGCGGTCGAAGCCACAGCAGGACATGCGGTTTGATCTCCCGGCCGTGGGTCCCCGGACTATTGAGGTGATGGAGTCGGTCAAGGCTTCTGTGTTGGCCATTGAAGCAGGGCGGACCATTCTGTTGGATCGCGAGATCATGTTGGAAAAAGCCAAGTGCGCCCGCATTGCCATTGTCGGGATCAAGTCAGGCGTGATGGGTGAGCCGTGATGCGTGCCGGCGTCATCGGCGTCGGACATCTGGGGCAGCATCATGCGCGCCTCTATGCCTCTCTGTCTGGAGCGCAGTTAGTTGGCGTATCCGATCAGTCGGTCGAGCGGGCCGCGGTCGTCGCAGACCGGCATGGGGTAAGGGCTTTTTCTACAGTTGATGAATTGTTGCCACAGGTCGATGTGGTTAGTGTGGCGGTGCCCACGTCGGGCCACTATGCCGTCGCGAAGGCCTGTCTCTTAGCCGGCAAACATGTTTTGGTAGAAAAGCCGCTTGCCGTCACGCCATCCGAGGCGCAGGAGTTGGTCCAACTGGCCAAGCAGAAGGGCTGTTGCTTACAAGTCGGCCATAGTGAGCGGTTCAATCCAATTATGGCGCTGATGCGGCCCCATATCGGGAGACCGGTCTTCATGGAATGCCACCGTCTCAGTACCTTCAGTGAACGGGGTACGGATGTAGACGTGGTCTTGGACTTAATGATCCACGATTTGGACCTCGTGCTCTCCTTGCATCCCGGTCCCGTTGAAGAGGTGCGGGCTGCGGGGGTGACCGTTCTATCCTCCTCGATCGATATCGCCACCGCTCGCATTCAGTTCACCAACGGCTGCGTGGCCAATCTGACGTCGAGCCGTGTGTCCATGACGAAGATGCGCCGGTTCCGTCTCTTCCAAAAGGACAGTTATGTCTCGATCGATTTCCAGACACGCCACGGTATGATCGCGCGCCGTCAAGTCAAGGCAGGGGAGAAACCGACGGTTGAAGCTGAGCAGTTACAAGGGGGAGATGAAGAACCACTGAAGCTGCAACTGGCATCGTTTCTTAACGCAGCCCGCACCGGTACGAGGCCGGTCGTATCGGGCGAGGATGGCGCGGCAGCTGTGGAGGTCGCGCATCAAGTCTTACAGGCTATTGCGGCGTTTGCAGCCCGGCAGGAAGAAGGGGGTAACGGGATAAAGGGATAGTCGGGGTTCCGGGATAGGAGGTGGCGCCGTTTCGTCTCCTACTCTCTTGCTCCGCTACTCCCGTACCTATTCCTCATTATGCGAATTGTAATTGTGACGGGCGAAGCCTCGGGGGATCTTCACGGGGCCAATTTGGCCAAAGCCATGATGGCGCTTGACCCACAGGTTGAGTTGGTGGGGATCGGCGGGCCTGCGATGCGCGCTGCTGGTGTCAATCTTGTGCCGGGGGTTCCGCAGCTGGATATCATGGGCTTGATTGGGTTGTCCGCGATCCGCGCTATGGTGCAGCGCGTGCTGGCCATCAGGCGGGTCTTGAAGTCAGAAGCCTGGGATCTTGTCGTATTAATCGATAACCCAGGGCTGAATTTTCATTTTGCTCGGGTTGCCAAAGCGGCTGGCCGGCGAGTGCTCTACTACATTGCCCCGCAAGTGTGGGCCTGGCGGCCAGGACGGATGAAATGGATTCAGCGCCGGGTTGACCATGTCGTCGTGATCCTGCCGTTCGAGCTCGAGCTGTATCGTCGCGCTGGCGTTCCGTGCACCTTCGTTGGCCATCCCCTACTTGATGTCGTTGCGCCGCAATACGATCGCGCGAAGCTTCGCCGCCAGTTTGGCTTGAACGAGTCTGGACTGGTCGTCGGGTTGTTGCCGGGGAGTCGCGTGGGGGAAGTCGAAATGCTCCTACCGGTGCTTCTTGAGGCGGCGGAACAACTGGTTGCCGCGGAGCCTGGCACGCAATTTATTCTGGCGCAGGCCTCCTCAATCGATGATAATCTGCTCCAGCCCTTGTTGCGGCGTAGCCGTGTATCGGTGTGCGTGGCGCATGAGCAGTCCAGCGAGGTGATGGCCCTCTCCGATGTGTTGTTGATCGCGTCTGGGACCGCGAGCCTTCAAGCAGCGTTGGTGGGGACGCCCATGGTCCTCCTATACAAGACCACGCCGATGACCTATCGGCTGGCGCGGTGGTTGATTAATGTGCCATGGATCGGGCTCGTTAATCTGGTGGCGGGCCGGTCAGTCGTGCCGGAACTGATTCAAGATGAGGCGACGGCCGAGCGGTTGTCTCAGGAGGTGCTGCATCTCTTGCGCAATCCATTGGTGTATGATGGCATGAAAGAAAGGCTGCGACAGGTTCGGGAATCATTGGGAGAGCCCGGTGCGTCCTGCCGGGCTGCGCAGGTGGCATTGTCTGAATGTCGACGCTAGATCGTTTGATACGATTGGTCCATTACCTGAAGCCTTATCAGGTGCGCCTGGGGGCGGCCTTTGTGTGTTCCGGGATGGTGGCGGCCTTTTCCGGTGCCTATGCCTGGCTTATCAAGCCGGTCCTCGACGAAATTTTCATCAATAAGAATGAAAGCCTTCTGGCCCTTCTCCCGCTTGTTCTCTTCGGGGTATCGGTGGGCAAGAGCCTCTTCAATTACGGGCAAAACTATCTGATGAACTATGTCGGGAATCAGGTGATCACCGACGTGCGGCAGGAGTTATTCGGCAAACTCATTCGCTTACCCATTCCCTATCACGATGTGAACACCTCGGGGCGATTGGTGTCTCGGGTGGTGAGCGACGTCGCGATGATGTCGAATGCGGTAACTGGGGTGCTGAAGGATGTATTTCAGCAGGGCCTGACATTTCTGGCCATGATGGGCGTGGTATTTTATCAGAATTGGCGGCTGGCCGGTCTTTCGGTGATTGCCATTCCCTTATCTGTGTTCATAATGGTACGGATGGGAAAACGGCTGCGGGACTTAGGGACAACAGGCCAGGAGCGGATGGGGGATATGGCCTCCACGCTTCAGGAAACGTTGTCCGGTATTCGCATGGTGAAGGCCTATGAGCGTGAGGAGTCCGAGGAGCTACGGTTTCAACAGAGCAACCGCGCGTTTTTCAACACGACGATGAAGGCGATTCAGGTTTCCTCTATCGGGTCCTCGCATATGGAAGTGATTGGTGTTGTGGGAGTCGCGGCGATTATTTGGTATGGCGGTTTTCTTGTGATTGCCGGCTCCATGACGCC
>CAMBDY010000038.1 GCA_945865525.1 Nitrospira lenta
TGCACGCAATATTGTCCTGAAGCGAACACTATCCAGTACAGCGAAGAAATGGGCAGGTCCCAGGGATTTAAGTACGGCTCAGCCTATGTAGCGGTGGACCGCTGCAAGGGTTGTGCGCAGTGCGTGTGGATTTGCGACAATATGGCAAAAAACAATGCCATCAAGATGATCATGATTGATCAATTGCCGTTGGCCACTGTTACCGATAACATCCGGTATGAAGAGAAATCGACGGTTGCAGTCCTGTCTAATCCGATGGTTGTTATAGGTAATTAGGGAGGTACGGGAGTGGCAACGACGCCTGATACACGAGAACGCATTATTGTCCCTGGCCCAGCCGGATTCCACCCGCCGTCGGCGGCTCAGTTGGGAGTCGCGCTACCTGACCCAGGAGAAGGCCTCTACTACGGATTGCTGGAGCCCAATGAAGACAAGGTCATCGAAGAGATGGCCCGTGTGATGCTGACCAGCCCTAACGCTACGATTTTCCCGGGTCCCTTGGTCCTCTGGGCCTGGAATGAGCATGCCGTCGAAAAAGCCAAGGCCGTGCTGGAGATCGCTGCTCAAGTTCCCAACGTCATGATCATCCCTATGCCGGACTATCGGCCGAAGTATCCGAAGATCGATCCGGAAGAGGTCATTAACCCAAACCATCCGAATCTCACGATTTGGGGTAACAAGATTGAGGCCTGTATTTTTATCGGCGTGCATTGCCATTACGCTAACTTGACCTTGAAAATGATTCGCGCAGGCACGAACTGCCTAACAATGGCGATCTGTGCGGAGCAGGGTCATGAAGATGCGATGCTGACGATTCGGGATTCGGATATTATCAAGCTGAGAAAAACCGCGCAGATTTTCAAGCGAGTGCGTGAAGAGATGGGCATTAAGCTCCCAGAAAACGGCGAGAACGTACGCTTTACTGGTACGCAATCGAGAGTGCATGAGGGCAAAACTCACACGAATCCCCTTACTTTTGCCCCCGTCACGGTGGGCGTTGCTGGCGCGGAGGCTTTCGGCCATTCCGCCGAGCAGATGAAGCGTGAAGGCTAAGGACAGTCGAGCAGCACAGGCGATATAGCCAAGAGGTGTCATCATGAGCGAAGCAGTCAAAGCCCCAGAAACGACAGGCCAACCAGCCGCCCCAGCCGTGGCTGCCCCCAGCCCAGCCGTCCGGCAAGATCCCCATGCTGACGCTAAGCGGCAGAGGGTGGTGACGCCGGAGTATTTGTTCCACGAAGCCCCGCGCACGAAAGAGTTTATTACGGGTAGCGAAGCGGCAAAGGAAGCCATTCGGCGGGCCAACGTCGATTTGGCGATCGCCTATCCGATCACGCCCCAGAGCGAAACGATGCAGCTCGTGGGTGTGCTCTATGGCGAAGGCTACGTCAAGGAATATTACCGCGGTGAGGAAGAAGTCGGCGTGATGGCGGCGATTGCTGGTGGATCACGAGCCGGCGTCCGTTGCTATACTGCGACGGCCGGTCCCGGGACGTTGCGCGGATTGGAAGGCATTGCCTCCTGGCCTGGCCACCGCTTGCCGGTGGTCGCGATGTTCACTTGTCGCGTCGTCAACGCTCCGTTGGCCATCCAGCCCGATAATATTGAAGTGTCCTACCTGTTGAACTGCGGAATGATCGTGCTCCATGCTGAGAACCAACAGGATATGTACGATTTCACCTTGGCGGCCTTCACAATCAGCGAAAAAAACGATGTGACGCTGCCTGTCGGTGTTTGCTGCGACGGTTTCTTCGTGACCCACGCCCGTGGCTATGTCCGCATGCAGGACCGCAGCATGAAGTTGCCTCCTCGCGAAGCCTGGCGTGGAGCCGTCCCAGTGCTCGATGCAGAGAATCCTCCCGCCCGTTTGTCCCGCGACGCCCCAGTGCAAAAGTCGAACTTCATGGCTTACAACATCCATGCAGTATGGCAGCAGGAAGTCTGGGCGGCGGTTGAACGGTCCCGTAAGTATATCAATCAGTATATGGGCGGACTGCTTACGGCCGAGAATGTGGAAGGTGCTGAGGCGGTGATCATCGCCTCAGGTAGCGCCGCAGCTCAGTCACGGGAAGCGATTCGCATTTGCAAGGAAAAGGGCATAAAGGTCGGTTTGATCAAGATCCGGTCGCTCCGTCCCTTTCCGACGAAGGAATTGCGGGCGCTTTGCGGCAATGTCAAACTTATCGTGGTCCCAGAGTTTAACTATGTCGGCTGGCTGGCGAAGGAAGTGGCCACCGCGATTTATGGATTCTCCACTGCCAAGATCATCGGTGGCCCGCGAGTGTATGGCGGTCAGTCGATGCCGGTGGAGTTGATTGTAGACGAAGTTGAGTCTGGGTTGACGGGGAAGAAGTCGACCAACGTCGCCCAGTCTTCGATTATGGGTGGAGCCGTCAATGAGGATGACGTCGCGCACTTCATGCGCAGCATCTAGGACAGCCGTCAGATAGCAACAAAGAGCCCGATCCTATCTAGGGTCGGGCTCTTTGTTGTTAGAGGCTATCTGGCTCCTCGAGTTCACGTGATCGATAAGTATAGACTAAACGACAAAACACATCTTTATTTAGCCTTGCAGTTCATCCTGCACCAGCTCTTCAGTTTCTGGCATCCCGTAGGCCACGTATTTGGCGTAGGAGAGATAGATCATCGCGCTGTCTCTCATGGCCTTGGAGCCTTGCGACAAACGGAAGATTTGCTCAGGACTGTGGGCTGGGGCCTTGCCCATCGTTTCCACATGACTCTGGAGGAGTAAGGTAAACCGCTCCATCGAGTGCTCGACTTCTTTGTAGGCCAATAAAATTGCGTCTGTCATGGTTGTCCTCCTAATCACTGCCAGTCTACACTATGCCCATGCAACCCTTCAACGAGCAGAAGCGGTCGAGTGTGTCCGCGCTGGTGGTGAAGATTTTAGCCAAGGTACCGCTTGAACGGGATCTTCAGGCCGAGGCCTTGGCAGAGGCGGTCCTGAACCTGTCACGCTTGTTTACGACTGCGCGGGCCACTTTGGCGCCTGGCTATCTGGACGATCCGGCCCACGCTGCCGCCTATCGATCTTATTTCATGCCGGTGAATCTTTCGAAGATTCAGGTTCTGTTGGACGAGCTACCTCGCGACAATGTCGAGGGAGTGCCAGATCGCCCCATGGCGGTGCTAGACCTCGGTTGTGGCCCTGGGACTGGAAGCTTGGCCCTGTTGGATTGGTTGTGGCATCGTGATTCGGAGCGGGCGAAGTCTCTATCGGTGTTGGCAGCCGACTCCTCACCGGCGCCATTGCAGGAGACGAAAAAACTGTGGGAGGCCTATTGTCAGGAGGTGGGGATTGCCAGCACAGGCCTTCGATGCGTTGGAGGTAATCTGGA
>CAMBDY010000039.1 GCA_945865525.1 Nitrospira lenta
CACCGTCCCAGGCTGTTACGGCCACATCGGTGTGACGCAACATTTCCCGCGCGTCTTCAATGGTCCGCCCTTTGGCCCAAGGCGCTTGCTGGTAGAGACGGGCGAGCTTGGCAGGATCAAGGTCTTTTTTCTCGGCGAAGGTGATAGCGAGTTTGAGACTTGAGGGCATCTTGTACTAGAGTATCTCCTAGTTATAGCAATTTAAAATACGCGGAGTGTACGAGGAACATTATGACAACGCAAGTCCGTAGCTGCCCCAAGTGTTTTCAGCTCATGTGGTTAACTGAGGAACAGTATGAACTCGTCGACGAAGCGACCGTGTGCGCTACGTGCCCCCACTGCGGGTCAGTTGTTCGCTTCGCACTTGTCTCGCAGGGGGACAACGCCGCCGGCCCGAAGATGGGCCACTGATTTCACTGCGGCCAAGATGCCGCGATCAGTCTTTAGATATTCTCTGCAGCGCTCTTCCGGTTCCTGTACTGATGGCGGACATCTTCTCTGTGTAATCACAGCCCCCGACCGGCCCCGTCTAACTCCGGCTTATTACCCGGCAGAATTTTATTTAGCGTCGCGCGATATTCGCTGGTGCGTTTGTCATCGATCCGTCCGATTTCTATTTCTTTGTCTCGCTGCATTCGCTCCAGATAGTCGAGTACGGTGAGGAGCGGCTGGACGGAACCCAGGAGCCGGCCGACCTCGAAGGCCTCCAGCGATTCTACAAATAATTCGTTTAGACTCTTATAGGCCGTTCCGGTGCTCTGGCTGCGGAATCGGGAGACGATGTCCTCGTACTCCTCAACCGCTTCGAACTTGGGCTTTACCCCAGTCGGCACCGCCGACAGGTGCACGATCGGCGGGAGCTTGGCCGCATACACTTTTAAGTGGGCAATCAAACCCCCGAGGGTGTCGAGTACAGCGGCAGTTTGCATAGGGTTATCCTTCAAGGCGGCTTTGCGTCCGCCAAGTTGAGGGACCGGTCACGACTTTTTCGCCCCAGGAGGAGGCGTGAGCTCGTTAAGTGCGTGATACACCTGTTCCATATCGGAGGGGAGGGCTTTTGTATATTCATGAAATTCACCAGTCGAGGGGTGTTTGAAGCCCAGGGTTCTCGCATGCAACATCACGCGGGGCATCTCCACCCCTTCGATGGCACAGACTTTCTTACCTCCATAGGTCTGGTCTCCCAGAATCGGATGGCCCAGCGAGGTCAGGTGGACGCGGAGCTGGTGCGTCCGGCCCGTTTGTGGATACAAGAGCACATGGGCGGCTAATTTACCGAAGCGGTGGTCGATCTTGTATTCCGTCACGGATTCCTTGGGCCGCGCCGTGTGGGCAGAAAACTTTTTTCGTTCTTTCTTATCGCGACCGATCGCCAGGTTGATCAGCCCATGGCCTTTTTTCGGTACGCCGGTGATCAGCGCCTCGTAGACGCGTGTGATCGTGTGCTGTTTGAATTGCGCTGACAGGGCACGGTGGGCCTCATCGGTTTTGGCGATTACCATCACGCCGGATGTGTCCTTGTCCAGGCGGTGGACCAGCCCCGGCCGTTCTTTCCCCCCGATCGTTGATACGGTGCTACCGGAAGTTTGGAAATGGTGGAGGAGGGCATTCACCAGCGTGCCGGCCCAATGGCCCGGTGCGGGATGGACGACTAAGCCGGAGGGTTTGTTCAGGATCAGTAATACTTCGTCCTCGTAGAGGATCTCTAGGGGGATGGCCTCGCCTTTGAGGTCGAGCGGCTCCGCCTTGGGAATGTCGAAGGCAATACTGTCGCCGGGCTTGATCTTTTGGCTGGGCTTGACGACGTGACCATTGATTTGGACGCGCCCTTGCTCGATCAGCCGTTGTAAGGCGGACCGCGATAATTTTGGCTCACGATTGACCAGAAAGACATCCAACCGTTTGGGCTGCTCACCGGCCGTCACGACAAACTCTGTCACCATAGATGCATTGCCCCCACTAGGTCACTGGGGCCACGCTACTGTAGCGAGCGGCTCAATTGCAATCGGCAGCTTGTCGATCCAGGCCCCTTGTCTTTGGCTGGGGCGAAGCGACCGTTTACACGGGTGGTCCGGCGCAGGCAGGGGCAACGATGTGGTGGGTAGACTGTCTCCTGAAGAGTCTTGCTCGAGGGGTGCTTTCTTGCCTGTGACTGTCTGGGTAGGAAGTGGTTTCTGGCTAAAGAGCCTTAGGTATGAAGGGGCGGGCTGAGGGTGGGCTGCTTGGACGATCTGAGAAGGGCGTCAGAGGCCCGTCGTGCGTGCGCGCTCAGCGATCTTTTTACGAAGCCGGGCTTTTTCGAGACTGATTTCCGCTTCTTTGACTTCGGAGGGGAGGCCGCCAGCCTTGAGCCGTTCCTCGGCCTTTACGAATGTCGCCTGCGCGCGTTCCACATCAATGTCTTCAGCCTTCTCGGCGATCTCGGCCATGATGGTCACTTTAGTCGGTGTGACTTCTGCGTAACCCCAGAGGACCGCCATATGGCTGGTCTGATCCCCGATACGATAGCGCAGTTCCCCAATGCGCAGGGTAGAAAGAAAATGGCAATGCCCTGGCAAGACGCCGAACTCACCTTCTGAACCTGGGGCGATGACCTCATCCACCTGTTGGCTCACGAGCAACTTATCTGGCGTCACAACTTCGAGTAAAATCTTCCCGGCCATCTTCTTTCTATTTCCTTAGTTCGCTGAGCAAACGAGAGGAACGATGCGTCCTCCGCTGCGCCCGCCCACAAAAGTCTTTCGAGACCGCGCGGTTCACCCGCTCGTTAGACCTTAACGCCCATCTTCTCCGCCTTTGCAATGACTTCCTCGATCGAGCCGACCATGTAGAAGGCCTGTTCCGGGAGGTGATCGTATTTGCCGGCGAGAATCTCCTGAAAGCTTCGGACCGTGTCCTTGAGCTTCACGTACTTGCCTGGTGAACCGGTAAAGGCTTCGGCGACGTGGAAGGGCTGTGACAGGAAGCGCTGAATTTTCCGCGCCCGGGCCACCGCCATCTTGTCGTCTTCCGACAATTCGTCCATCCCGAGAATGGCGATGATGTCTTGGAGGTCTTTATATCGCTGCAAGACGGATTGCACGCCTCGCGCGACTTTATAATGATCCTCACCAATGACTTGTGGATCAAGAATTCGTGA